>NZ_BAAAYX010000020.1:0-475848 GCF_039536605.1 Microlunatus aurantiacus | reverse complement strand
GTCAGCACGACGATCAGCTCGGCCAGCACGACCACGCCGATGATCGACATCTGCAGCAGCAGATTCGTCAGGTTGGTGCCGCCCCAGAACACGGAGCCTTTGGTGATGGTGGCCACCAGCAGCAGGGCGACCAGGATGTAGAGGGCGTACTGGCTCTTCAGCCAGCCGAGGATCTGACCGCCACGGGAGTGGTCCTCCTCGTAGTGGTGAACCGACGGTGGTGCAGTGGTGCTCGTGGCCATGGGAAAGCTCCTTTGCTCGGGACGGCGGTGATCAGTCTTGGTGGGTGAGGGCGGTGCGGATCAGGTCGTCGGTGTCGGCCTGGTCGGGGTCGAACTCGGCGACGATCTTGCCGTTGCGCATCACGAGGATCCGGTGGCAGAGCGACAGCAGCTCCTCGGCCTCGCTGGAGACCACGAGCACACCCTTGCCGCGGGCGGCGACGGCGTGGATGATCTCGTAGATGTTGGCCCGGGCGCCGACGTCGATGCCCTTGGTCGGCTCGTCCAGGACCACGAACTCGGGGTCGGTCTCCAGCCACTTGGCCACCACGACCTTCTGCTGGTTGCCGCCGGACAGGGTCCGGGTGTAGGTCTTGGTGCCGCCCTTCACCTGGTACTCACCGATCAGCTCACGGACCCGCTTCTTCTCCGCAGCGGCGTCGACGACCCCGGCCTTCGCCATCGTCGGCAGGGCGACCAGGCTCATGTTCTGCCCGTTGTCGAAGTCCTTGACGAACCCCTCCAGCCGGCGGTCCTCCGTCAGGTAGGCGATCTTCTTCTGCACCGCCGCCGTGGGCGTCGGCAGATCGACTTCCTGACCGTGGAGCTTGATCGATCCGGACACGGCCGGCCGCTGGCCGGTGACGGTGCGGGCCACCGAGGACCGGCCGCTGCCGACCAACCCGTACAGGCCGAGGATCTCGCCCGGATGGACGTCGAAGCTGACGCCGTCGGCCGTGCCCCCGTGCAGATCGGTCACCGACAGCACCGGCACCTGGTCGGGGTCGGCGGACACCGGGGTGGGGCGGGCCAGCGCCTTGAGCGCCTGACCGATCATCAGCGAGGTGATCTCGTCGGCGTCGGTCTCGGCGGCGTCCAGGGTCTTGACCAGCTTGCCGTTACGGAGCACCGCGATCCGGTCGCACATGGCGAACACCTCGTTCAACCGGTGCGAGACGAAGATGATCGACGTGCCGGCCTTCTTCTCCCGCTCGACCAGGTCGAGGATGTCGTTGAAGTGCTCCTCGCTGGTCGACGCGGTCGTCTCGTCCAAGATCATGATCTTGTGGTTGGTGACCGCCGCCCGCGACAGCGACAGCATCTGCCGCTGACCCGGCCCCAGATCACGGGCCAGCTGCCGGGTCGACAGATGCCCCAGACCGACGTTGGCCAGCACCTCCCGCGTCTCGGCGTTGTTGGTGTCGACCTTCTGCGCCCACGGCCGGATGTCCCGACCCTCACGCAGCTTGTAGAGCCACACGTTCTCCCCGACGGTGAAGTCGTCGATGATCAACGGCTCCTGGTGCATCATCAACACCCCCGCCTGCTCGGCCTCCGCGGCGTTGCGCACCGGATGGGGGTAGCCGGCGATCGTGATCTCCCCGTCGGTCAACGTGTCGACCCCCGCCAGCAGCTTCGCGAACGTCGACTTGCCGGCGCCGTTGGCGCCGCACACCCCGAGCACGCTGCCCGCATAGCCTTCCAGGTCGACCCCGTCCAGGGCCTTCACCCCGGGATAGTGCTTCTTCACCCCGACCGCGGTGAACGCCACCTCGCGGGTGTCGGCACCGGGGGCCAGGTCGTCGTCGAGCGGTTGAGCGTCGCTGCTCACGTGGTCGTCTCCGTTCTGCGGCCGGGCTCCACGGCGGAGGCCCAGTCCCTAGATTGCGCCGTCCGGGTGACCGGTCGGCGGATGGTGGATTCTGCGGCGAGTCGAAGGTATCCCGTCACTGCTGCGGGTGGATCACGGCCTTGATCGAGTCGGTGACCGTGCGGCCGAGCAGGAGCGCGTCCCGGGTCTCGGCCAGCGGGAAGTGGTGGGTGATCAACGGGTCGACGTCCACCCGACCGGAGGCGATCAGGGAGATGCCCAGCGGCCAGGTGTTCCGGTAGCGGTTGACCAGGCTGATGCTGATCTCGTTGACGTTCAGCTGGGACAGCGGCAAGGGGATCGACTGCTCCTTGGACAGACCGATCACGGCGGCCCGCCCCGCGGGTCGCAGCCTGGCCAGCCCGGCGGCCAGCACCCCCGGCGCCCCGGAACACTCCAGCAGCACGTCGTAGGTGCTGTCGCCGGCGGCGTCGGAGCGCTCGGTGACGAACCCCATCCGCGCGGCCAGATCGAGCCGGAAGTCCGACAGATCCGTCACGGTGACGGTGGTCGCCCCCAGGGCGCGGGCGGCGGCGGCGGCGAGCAGCCCCACCGGTCCGGCTCCGGTCACCAGGACGTCGTCGCCGGGCTCCAGACCGACCCGGCGGCAGCCCCAGATCCCCACCGACAGCGGCTCGACCAGGGCGCCCTGCTCGTAGGACATGGAATCGGGCAACCGGTAGAGGTTGCGGCTGTCGACAGCCAGCTTCTCGACCAGCGCGCCGTCGTGCGGCGGAGTGGCGAGGAAGACCAGGTCGGGACAGAGGTGGTACCGGCCGGCGAGGCACTCACGACAGTCGCGGCAGGGTGTGCCTGGCTCGATCGCGACCCGGTCGCCGACGACGACCCCGGTCACGGCACTGCCGATCTCGATCACCTGGCCGGCGGCCTCGTGCCCGAGGATGAGCGGACCGTCGACCACCCAGTCGCCGATCCGGCCGACCGTGCAGTAGGCGGTGTCGGACCCGCACACGCCGACGGCCTCGATCCGGACCACTGCCTGGTGCGGCAGGGGCGTCGGGTCCGGGACCTCGCGGATCTCGATGGTGTTGGGCTCGGGCAGCACGGCGGCTCGGTTGGGCACGGGTTCTCCTGCAGGTCGTCGTCGACTCGTTGACTCGTGTCAAGCTTGCGGTGAGAATGAACGTAGTGTCATGCTTGACTCGTGTCAAGAGCGACCGGCGGAAACACGGTGCGGCGGGTCAGCCGAGCCGACGTGGCGGAGCGGGCGGGAGTCTCGCACGGCACCGTGTCGCACGTGCTCAACCACCCCGAGCGGGTCCGCCCCGACACCCGGGCCCGGGTGGAGGCGGCCATCGCCGAGCTGGGCTTCGTCCGGGACGAGGCGGCCCGCCATCTCCGGGCGGGCTACTCCCGGACCATCGGGCTGATGCTCCTGGACGCCTGGAACCCCAGCTTCATGGAGATCGCCCGCGGCGTGGAGGAGCGGACGTCGGACGGTCCGTGGACGGTGCTGATGTCCAACAGCGCGCGGGACACGGTGCGCGAGCAGCGTTACCTGCGGGAGTACGCGGCGCGCCGGGTGGCAGGTCTGATCGTCATCCCGAACGACCACGTGGACGACCCCGCCCAGCTGCAGCTGCACGGCGACGTCCCCCTGGTGGTCGTGGACCGGGCCGAGCCGCACGGTTCCGGGACCATGTCCGTGGCCGTCGACGACGCCGCGGGTGGCGCCGCCATGGCCGAGCACCTGGCGGCTCTCGGCCACCGACGCATCGTCTTCGTCGGGGATCCTGCCTCCCAGGCGCCCGTCCACACCCGCTTCGACGCGTTCCGGCAGACCCTCGAACGGGTCGACGGCATCGAGCTGGAGCTCTTCCCGGCACCGCTGACCGTCGAGGCCGGTCTGGAGATCGGTCGTGAGCTCGCCGGTCGGCCACCCGCCCGCCGCCCGACCGCCGTCGCCGCCGGAGTCGACCTGCTCGCCATCGGTGTCCTGCAGAGCCTGCTGGCCCACGGCGTCCGAGTGCCCGAGGACATCTCCATCGTCGGCTACGACGACATCCCGTTCACCGCGCAGCTGTCGGTGCCCCTCACCTCGGTGGCGCGGCCGCACCACCGGATGGGCCTCGTCGCCGCCGAGCTCCTGCTGACGGTGCTGGCCGGCGAGCAGCCGGCGCAGCGCCACGTCGTGCTGCCTCCCGACCTGATCATCCGTGCCTCGACCGGGGTTCCTGGCTGACCGCTGGACTGCGCGCGGCTCACGCGAGGTGCGGCCTGGGACTTCTCCCGCGTCGCGCTGGTCACCGACCACTCCAGCAGATCTGGAACGGTGAAACCGGAGGCGGTGGCCCCTGGACGAGGTCACCGGGACCGGTCGCGGGCGAGCAGCTCGAGCTGGGCCAGTCGGCCGGGGCCCACGGCGGTGAACCGGAAGCGGGCGGCGTGGACGGTGCCGCCGGCCACCCCGAACGCCCGGGTCTGGCGCGGCCAGCGGAACGTGTCGGCGCTCGCCTCCGCGATGAGCGTCCAGCCGGTCGTGGTCTCGGCCTCGAGGCTCCAGGCCGACGGGGCAGCGCCGTCGGCCGCCGAGGTGAGGGTGATCAGCTCGACGTCCACGGCCTCCCCGGTGGCGATCTCGATCGCGGTCCCGGGGGCGAGCTCGACGGCGGTGGCCGAGTGGTCGTCGATCAGTGAGCCGACGTCCAGGCCCTCCGGTCCGGTCAGGGTCGCGGTCGAGGCCGTGTCGCGGAGCAGCCGTGGCGCCGTGACCTCTCCGTCGACCTCGGGGGTGACCGACGGCGGCGCCTCGCCCGCCCCCCACGGCTGAGGGGCGTCGGCCAGGTGGAACCGGAGCTCCTCGGCCCCGACGAGCTCACGGTGACTGATCCAGGGCCGCGTCCAGGCCACCCCGTCCACCTCGACACCGGCCACGTACACCGTGTCGTGGGTGATGCCCGGCGCCGAGACCTCCCAGCCGACCCCGTCGTCCCGCCGCACCCGCACCCGTTCGTAGAGCGGTGACGACACGACGTAGACGGGGCTGCCGACGGCGACGGGATAGAGGCCGAGTGCGGCGAACAGGTGCCACGCCGACATCTCGCCGTTGTCCTCGTCGCCGCCGTACCCCTGACCGATCTCGCTGCCCTGGTGGAACCGGCGCAGGACCTCGCGGACGGCCGCCTGCGTACGGTCGGGCCAGCCGGCGTGCAGCCACTGGAACGGGAGATGGTGCGCGGGTTGGTTGCTGTGCCCGAACATCCCCATCCGGACGTCGCGGGCCTCGGTGATCTCGTGCATGCTGCGGGGGTAGGAACCCTCGTGGCGACCGGTCTCCGGTCGGCTGAAGATCGTTTCCAGCATGGCCCCGAGCTGATCACGGGAGCCGTGCAGGCCGGCGAGCCCGGCGCCGTCGTGCGGCACCGACACCGCCATGTTCCACGCGTTCGTCTCGGTGTAGTCGTCGCCCCAGTCGTCCGGGTCGAAGCCGTTCTCGACGCGCCAGGCACCATCGGCCCGGCGGCCGTGGAACATCTTCGCGTCGGGTCGGAAGAGCCGCGCGTAGTCCGTCGCCCGAGCGGTGAACCAGCGGAGCTCGTCGCTCAGCCGCGTACGGTCGTAGCCGTCGGGCAGACGATCATGGTCGAGCAGCCAGCGCGCCATCGACGCGATCCCGAAGTCGTTGATGTAGCCGTCGATCGACCACGACATCCCCTCGGGCTCCTCGACCGGGGTGTAGCCGAGGAAGATCGCCCGCTCGAGCGACTTGCGCCCGACCCGGCTGTCGTCGCTCGCGACCGTGGCGTTGCGGACGGCGGCCAGGTAGGCGGTCTCGGCGTCCACCTCGACGTCCTTGACCAGGGCATCGGCGAACGCGACGTCGCTCGACGTCCCGACCATGCAGTCGGCGAACCCGGGGGAGGACCACCGCGGGATCCAGCCGGCCTCCCGGTAGTGCTGCAGGAACCCCTCGACCAGCTCCGCGCTCAGTCGCGGATAGAGCAGCGCGTACAGCGGCCAGGCAGTCCGGTAGGTGTCCCAGAACCCGTTGTTGACGTAGATCTTCCCGTCGACGACCACCGAGCCGGTGCGGGTGTCGGTGTGCTCCTCGGCCGGGAGCAGGGGGCTGGCGTGCACCCAGCGCGGGTCGTCGGCGGTGCCGACGTTCTCGTGCCCGGAGTTCGGGTAGAGGTTGAGCCGGTACAGGTGCGAGGCGACGGTGGTCCTGGCCTCGTCGTCGACCAGCTCGCCGTCGATCTCCAGCGCCCCCAGCCGCTCGTCCCAGGCGTCGGCGGCGCTCTCGCGCAGGTCCTCGACGTCACGCGGGGCGTCCGGTGTGCCCTGCTCCAGCTCGAGGTTGCGGCGAGCCTGGTCGACCGAGAGGTACGACGTCCCGAGGCGCAGGATCGCGGTGAGCGGTCCCGAGGTCGACGCCAGGTCCACGAAGCAGGCGACCTCGGGCCCGGCGCCGTCGTCGAGCCGGCCGGTCGCGGTCACCGCGACGGTTCCGGCTCCGGTGTCGAAGCGGCCGTAGACGAACATCGGCCCGGCCCCGTCGGCCCGAGGTCCGGGCAGCGAGTGGGTCCAGCCGGTGATCGTGCCGTCCGCGGCGACGTCGCACCGTCCGTCGGGAGTCGCGTTGTCGAGCACGAAGCGTCCGGTCGACCCGCTGAACGTGATCTTGATGGCCGTCGTGTGGTCGGTCGGGACCAGCTCGGCGACCGTCGGTCCGGCTCCGTCGGGTTGCAGCTCGACCCGGTAGTGGTGCGGGCGGGCGAGCTCGTGATCATGGTCGAAGGCGATCGAGCGGGCCGCCGGATCGGCGGTCGGCGGTCGGTCGGTCGACTGCGGCATCACCTGGAACACCAGCCGGTCCCCCATCCACGGGCTGGGCTGGTGGCTGACCGCCAGGGCCTGCAGGCGCGGGCGGTTCCGGTCGTCGTTGTGGTCGGACCAGGAATAGAACCAGCGCAGGGTGCGGGCGTCGGTGACCGGGGTGAAGAAGGCGAACCCGTTCGGCCAGGCGGTGGCCGGAAGGTTGTTGCCGCGGCTGAAGAGCCGGTTGGACAGCGTGCCCCGGGTGGCGATCACCCAGTCGACCGGTCGGCTCCGGACCGGGTCGCCGGCGTCGCCCAGGCGGATCCGGTCCAGGAAGCCGGTCACGTCCTGTCCCGGGGTCGCGTCCCAGGCCAGCTCGACCGCGACCGCCCGCCGACCGGCGAGCGACCCGAGGGCGACGCGGCGCAGATTCCACTGGTGCGGGTACATCGCCTTGGAGGTGCCCTGGACGTCCGGTTCCAGTCCGTAGCCGAGCTGGTCGACCACGCCGTACGCGGAAGCGCGAGTGCCGTCGGAGAGGACGACGTCGACGGCGACGTGGCCACCCGTGTAGCGCAGCTCGTCGTCCAGCCGGTAGCCGATCACGTACGACAGCTCGGTGTGGTCGGCGATGATCAGGTCGACGTCATGGAGGAGCGCGCGGTGCACACCGTGCAGGACCACGCAGTGCACACCGTGCGACGCGGAGCCGTCGAACCGGATCGCGTGCGTGCCGACGAACCCGCGACCGGGCACCCCGTGGTACCAGTCGTGCGGACCCTCGTCGATGCGGACCGACAGCGCGTCGCTGTCGTCGAAGCGGCGCTCGCTCAGGCAGCTGGTCGCGGTGTACCGCTCGGGTGGGTGCATGGCCTCCATCCAACAGTGCTCCCGATGCACCTCACCCACCACCTGATCCGCCGGCTCTCGCCGGAGATCACTGGCGCAGCCCTCGCGTCGTCGACCCGGACGGCCCGTTCGGTGTTAGAAGTGACTGCGGCGTCCAGCCGGAGCGCTAAGGAGAGGGTCTGTCGTGTCACTGATGGTGGAAGTTCTGATCGTGGGGGGCGTGGCCCTGGACCTCGTCGGTGCGGGCGTCCTGTCCCACGCGCACAACGCCGAGTCCATCGTCGAGCTGCGCGAAGAGATCGGCCAGGAAGGCTCCGCGGTGGGGGAGCGCGATGCGGTCTCGACCCATGCGCAGCTGCTGGCGGAGAAGCGCATCGGGTTCCTGCTGCTCACCGTCGGGCTGGTGCTCTACCTGACCGGTCTGGTCCTCAAGAGCCCGGAGGGGGTGCAGACGATGGCCCCCATCGCCGCCGGCGTGGTCGTGACCGGTCTGATCGTCACCCTCGTCTTCACCCGCGTCGTCGGCACCCGCGTACGGAACCAGGCGCGCGAGGCCAGGGACAACCAGGATCCGAGTGCCCTACCCGAGCAGTGATCCGACCCGAGTGATCACGTCGACACGAGGGTCGGTGCCTGCGCGACGATCCAGCTCGTCGGCTGCTCAACCACGACAGGTTCCACGGGCGCGGAGTACGTCCCTTCGGGGCCGACGGTGGCCAGCTCGTAGGTGACGCACCCGATCCCGTTCGACCACCAGATCCGGATGCCCTCGACGTACGGCGCCGCTGCGGGACTGGACGGACCTTCGGGCGGGGTCGGCACCACGAGCGGAGCACTGGTCGCCGAGGCCACGTTGCGCCTCGTCTCGGCTCTGACGGTGAACCGATCAGGGGGCCGGGTCGTGATCATGGTGCAGGAGGGGGGAGAGGTAGCGGCCGGTGACGCTGTCGGGGTCGGCGGCGATCTGCTCCGGCGTGCCGGTGGCGACGATCCGGCCGCCCGCGGCACCGCCTCCGGGACCCAGGTCGATGACGTGGTCGGCGTTGGCGATCATGTCGAGGTCGTGCTCGATCACGATCACCGTGGCGCCGGTCTCGAGCAGCCGGTCGAGCACCCGCAGGAGCGTCCTGGTGTCGAGCGGGTGCAGCCCGACCGACGGCTCGTCGAAGACGAAGAGCGCACCGGTGTGGGTGCGACCGAGCTCGGAGGCGAGCTTGAGGCGCTGCGCCTCACCGCCGGACAGCGCCGGAGTGTCCTCGCCGAGGCTGAGGTAGCTCAGGCCGAGGTCGACCAGCGTCTGCAGCTTCCGTTGCACGGTGGGAAGAGCGGTGAGGAGCACCGCGGCCTCGGCGACCGTGCAGGCCAGCAGGCGGGGCAGCGAGCGCGGCCCCGCCGCGGTCTCCAGGGAGATCTCGTCGGCGGCGGGAGCGTAACGGGTGCCGACGCAGTCGGGACAGGGGATGTCGACGTCGGGGAGGAACTGCACGTCCAGCACGATCTGGCCGGTCCCAGCGCAGCGCGGGCACTTCAGAGATCCCGTGTTGTAGGAGAAGTCGGCGGCCTCGAGCCCCCGCTCCCGGGCGGCCGGCGTCGCGGCGAACGCTCGGCGCAGGTCGTCCAGGACGCCGCTGTACGTCGCCACGGTGGAGCGGACGTTGGTGCCGATCGGGGTCGCGTCGACGACGTCGGCCCGGGTGATCCCGGCCGCCTCCAGGGCGGTGACGTGGGCCGGCAGCGGCTCGCCCTGCTGTGCGGCGGCCAGGGCGGGCACGAGGCTGTCGAGGACGAGCGTGGTCTTGCCCGAACCCGACATCCCGGTGACCGTGGTCAGCCGACCCTTCGGGATGGTCACGTCGAGAGCGTGCACCGTGTGGATCGGCGCGGTGGTCAGACGGAGAGCCCCGCCGATGAACACCTCGCCCTCCGGCACGGGCGTGCGCACGACGACCGGTTCTGCCCCGGTGAGGAACCCGCCGATCAGCGAGGCCGGGTTCACGCCGATCTGCTCGACCGTGCCCTGGGCGACGACGGTGCCACCGCCGGCCCCGGAGCCCGGCCCGATCTCGATCAGCCAGTCCACCTCGCGCAGCAGCTGCACGTCGTGGTCGACGAGCACGACGGAGTTCCCTCCGGCGAGCAGGTCCCGTACGACGCCGAGGAGACCGTCGATGTTGGCCGGGTGCAGGCCGATGGACGGCTCGTCGAGGACGTACAGCACACCGGTGGTCTCGTTCCGCACCGCCCGGGCCAGCTGCGCCCGCTGCCGTTCACCCGTCGACAAGGTTCCGCCCGCACGGTCCAGGGTGAGGTAGCCGAGGCCCAGCTGGAGGAGCCGGCGGCCGGTGCCGAGGAACTGGTCGCAGATCATCTCCGCCATCGAGCGCAGCTCCACCGGCAGGGTCTCCGGGACGTTGCGCGCCCACGACGTGGCGTCGCCCAGGGTGAGAGCTGTGGCGTCGGCGAGGTCCAGGCCGTCCAGTCGGGCACTGCGGGCCGCCTCCGACAGTCGGGTGCCCCGGCAGCTCGGACAGGGGTGAGCGGTGATGAACCGCTGGACCCGGTCCACACCCCGCTCGCTGGTCGCGTTGGCCAGCGCCTCGCGGACGGCTCCGCGGGCGCTGCGGTAGGTGAAGTTCAGCTCGAACAGCTTCCCCGACTTCGACGGGACCCGGATCGCACGCTTCTCCGCGGGCCCGTCGAGCACGATCTCGCGTTCGCGGCTCGTGAGCTCGGTGTAGGGGACGTCGATCCGGACCCCGAGCTCGGCGACGACCTGCGGCATCACCGCGAGCCCGAACATCCCCCACGGCGCGACGGCCCCGGCCTCGATGCTCTTCCCGGGATCGGGGACCAGGGTGCGGTCGTCGACGTCGCGCACCGTGCCCGTGCCGGTGCAGACCGGGCACGCGCCCCCGGAGTTGAACGCGAGCGACTCCGCCCCGGGCGGGGAGAAGACCACGCCGCACTCGGGACAGACGAGGTCCAGACCAGCAGCGACGTCGATGGTCGGCGCCAGCCGGTGTCCGTTCGGGCACAGGTGCGAGCCGAGCCGGGAGAACATGATCCGCAGGGAGTTCAGCAGCTCGGTGGAGGTCCCGAAGGTCGAGCGCACACCGGGCACCCCGGGTCGCTGACGCAGAGCCAGGGCGGCCGGGACATGGCGGACGGAGTCCACCGCGGCCCGCGCCGCCTGCGCCATCCGACGCCGCGTGTAGGTCGACAGGGCCTCGACGTAGCGGCGGGAGCCCTCCGCGTACAGCACGCCCATGGCCAGCGACGACTTCCCCGAACCGGACACCCCGGCGATCGCGACCAGCCGGTGCAGCGGCACGTCGACGTCGACGTCGACGAGGTTGTGGACGCGCGCGCCCCGCACCTCGATCACCGACGGGACACCAGGTCCGCTGCCGAGACTCAGCTGTCCAGGGCCGGCCACCGGCTCATCCTGCCCGATCCAGTGGCGGCGACGACCGAGGGGCTGTCGACTCGGCGACGGCCACTCTAGGATCAGGAGAATCATCCGGACGGAGAAAGATGGTCCACCGTGGCCGAGATCGTGCGTTGCGTCATCCACCCGGGGCTGGGGATCGCCCGGGTCGGGAACTCCCCTGACCAGTACCACCTCGGGCCGGAGGCCCCCGGTCAGTCGCCCGTCCCGGCGGGTGGTTACAAGGACCCTGCGGGTCGGATCAAGCGGCAGGGCGCCCGGTTCCGGGTGTACGGGCTCGACAGCGCGGGGAAGGTGGTGGCGGAGGTCACCGCCGACGTCGGGACGGTGGCGTGGCGCGTCCATCTCGCCAACCGGAAGTCCGCCTGGTACCAGTTCCTCAACGCGATGGATCTGGGCACGAAGTACGCCAAGACCCCGGGCCGTCGCAACAGCGCGATCACGGGCACCGCCCGCACGAAGCTGGTCATCGATCCGGGTCCCCGCTCCATCGCCGGCCGCAGCAAGCAGGGCACGCCCTACCGCTTCGACTCCGGCACGTTCATGGGGGCGAAGGTGCCCCTGGGCGAGCTGCGCACCGACGACCAGGGCCGTCTCATCGTCCTCGGCGGCTTCGGCGCCTCGTCGTCCTACCTGAAGAAGCCGGCCACCACCTTCGCCAACAACGACGGCTGGCACGACGACACCTCCGACGGCTGGGTGCGCGCGACGGTCACCATCGGGGGCAAGAAGCTCGAGGCCGAGCCGGCGGCGGTCGCGGTCACCCCGCCGAACTTCGGACCCGGCCTGTACGGCGTCGTCACGCTGTACGACGTCGTCTACGACCTGTTCTGCCGTGACCCGAAGTTCGCGCTCGACCCACCGGCACGGCCGGCCTTCTGGCGCCACATCTACCCGGTGCTGTCCCGACTCGTCGACACCGGCTGGGTCAACAGCGGGGCCGACGTCCTCTTCGGCCCCGGCAGCCCGAGTCGGTTGACCACGCCGGAGCTGCTGGCGCAGCTGGCGGACCCGGCCCCGGAGCACCGGGCACTCCGCACCGGCTACGCGAGCTGGTTCCGCGACCCGGCCCTCAAGGGCGGACCGCAGACGGCGGCGAAGCTGCCCCCGTTCTACGGCGACGCCTTCGGCGACTACCGCCAGCTCGGGATGGATGACCTGGCGGTGACCCCGACCCAGTACCGGTTCCTCCAGCAGTGGGCCGCCGGTGACTTCGATCCCGACCCGTCGCTCCGGCGGCGGCCGGCCACCCTGGCCGACTACCCGGTCACCCAGCAGCCTCGGGCGCTCGACGAGGCGAATCTGGAGAGCTGCCTGGGTGGGCCCTTCCATCCCGGCATCGAGCTGACCTGGACGCTGCGGGTGGCGTCGATGTGGAAGGCGCCGTTCCGGCTGAACCAGCTCGCCGAGGGTGCGACGCCGAAGACGGACTACGGCGTCACCCTCACCCCGGCGGAGGCGCTGGGCGCCGGTGGCGTGGTGTCGGCGTCCGGGCCGGGCACGCTGACCTGGTGGATGGGGGTGCCGTGGCAGACCGACGAGGCGAGCTGCCTGGCGGGTTACGAGATCGGCACCTACCTGCCGCTGCCGTCGTTCTGGGCGGCCCGGGTCCCCAACCAGGTGCTCAGCGAGCGCTCGTACGAGCGGGTGATGGACGCGGATCTCCCGACCACCCAACGGTTGAAGCACCTGTTCCACCGGCTCGACTGGCTGCGGTTCTTCGGTCCGGACCGGCTGACCAGGCTGAACGACAACATCACCCGATGGCCGGAGCTGGGCATCGTCACGTCCCGGACCGGCCCCACCGACCTGGGCGCGGAGGGTGTCCCGGACCGGCTGTGGGTCGAGACCGGGCTGGCCGCGTCACTGACCAAGTCCGACCCGACGTGGGAGCAGGTGAAGATCGCCGAGCGGATGCTCGGACTCCCCGCCGAGGAGGCCGTCCTGCTGCCGGAGCGGGCCGCGCGGACGCTGGCGGCCGAGCACGAGGAGGTGCCGCCGGAGTCGCACCGGCGGCTGCTCGGCCGCGACGAGCTGTGAGGGACCACCCATCCAGCGCGTAGTCGTGGTCGGCGGTGGCCCGGCAGGAGCGGCCACCGCGATCGCGCTGGCTCAGCTCGGTCACCGTCCGCTGGTGCTGGAGGCAGCGGCGGGACCGAGCTGGAAGGTGGGGGAGTGCCTCCCACCGTCCGCCGCTCCGGTGCTGGACCGACTCGGACTCACTCGTCGGCTCCCGGACGCCGGGCTGCCGTCGTACGGCAACCGGTCGGTGTGGGGCGCCACGGACGCCGTCGAGCGGGACTTCCTGTTCGGCACCCACGGCGTCGGCTGGCGGTTGGACCGGGCCCGGTTCGAGCAGGAGCTGGCGGCGACGGCCTCCGACGCGGGCGTGGACTGGCGGTGGGGCAGCCGTCTGGTCGGCTGCTCCAGGAGCAGGTCGCAGGGGTGGGATCTCCGGGTCGTCGGCGACGACGGCCCGACCGTGCACCGGACGGACGTGGTGGTCGACGCGTCCGGCCGGGCGGCCCGGGTGGCTCGGCTGCTGGGCGTGCGACGGGTCCGCTACGACCACCTGGTCGGCGCGCTGATCTATGCACGGACCAGGGAGGTCAGCGAGGTCCGGGGTCCGGTCGCCGGTGTCGACTCGAGCACGCTCGTCGAGGCGGTGTCCGACGGCTGGTGGTATTCCCTGTCTCTCCCGGGCGACCGGCTGGTCGTCGGCTTCATGACCGACGCCGACCTCCTGGCGAGCACCGGGGCACGACGGCCGGACGGGTTACGAGCCCTGCTGGAGGAGGCCCCGGTCACCCGGACGCGGGTGCTGGCTGCCGGTGTCGATCTCAGCCGGGAGCAGGTTGTGCTGCGACCGGCGCACACCGCCCGTCTCACGTCGGTCGCCGGTCCTGACTGGCTCGCCGTCGGCGACGCCGCCATCGCCTTCGATCCGCTCGCCTCGTACGGCATCGCCGCGGCCCTGGGGGAGGGCTACCACGCGGCGGAGTCGATCGCGGCCCTGCTGGCCGGCCGCGCCGATGCGCTCTCCGACCACGCACGGCTGGTCGACCGCACGCTCGCCCGGTACCTGATCATGTGCCGCGACCGTTACGCCCGCGAGCGGCGGTGGCCCGAAGCCGAGTTCTGGCGTCGGCGATCCGTCCGGTCCGGTCCGGCTCAGCGGGCGGTGTAGCCGCCGTCGATGGGCAGCGAGACGCCGCTGATCATCGACGCCCCGTCGCTGAGCAGGAAGACGATCGGGGCGGCGATCTCGGCTTCGGTGGCCCAGCGTCCGAGCGGCATCGCGGCCAGGAAGGGTCCCTCGATGTCGGGGCGTCCCCAGTACCAGGCCGACATGGGAGTCATCACCACCGTCGGGTTCACGCTGTTGACGCGGATGCCGTACGGCCCGAGCTCGAGGGCCGAGACGCGCGTGATGTTGTCGAGCGCGGCCTTGGAGGAGCCGTAGGAGATGTGACCGCCGAGGGCGACGAGACCGGCCTGGGAGGACACGTTCACGATGGAGCCACCCTTGCCGAGCCGGATCATCGACCGCGAGGCGTACTTGGTGACCAGAAGGGCCCCCCGCGCGTTGACGGAGATGACCTTGTCGAACACGGAGATGTCGGTCTCCATCGGGGTGGCGATCTCACCGCCGAAGCCGCCGCAGTTCACCACGCCCCAGACGTCGAGGGTCTCCAGGGCCTGCCGGACGCTGTCCTCCGAGGTCAGGTCGAAGGGGAGAGCGCGGGCGCCGGTCTCCGCCGCGAGCTCTCCGAGAGCCTCCTCCGACCGACCGCCGGCGATCACGTCGGCGCCGGCGGCGACCAGCTGGCGCACTGTCTCGCCGCCGATACCGCCGCTGCCGCCGGTGACCAGGATCGGCCGTCCGTTGAAGTCGGGCATGTGAGGTCTCCTCGCTGTCGTGGGACGCCGCGATCATGGAGTGGGTCGCGGTCTCGGTGATCACCGGATCTCAGGTCGTCTTCCCGCCCACCGTAGACCGGAGACGTCGTCAGCGGTCACGGTGGACGTCGTAGCGGCGATCTTCGCTGTGAAGGGCAAGGGGCCGGCGAAGCTGCCGGTCCTTCGGGTCAGCGCGAGTGCGGCCACGGTCGCCGTGGTGACCAGGATGAGGGCGGGCACGGAGGCTTCGGGGCCGAAGGTTCCACCGGTCAACCACGGCGGCGCTCCCGGGCGGGCGGTGCTGAGCAGGACCGAACCGCCGAGGGTGCCGCCCGACACCGTCGCGCCGAAGACGTAGCCCTGGGCGAGGTTCCAGGCCAGGTGCACACCGATCGGGACCCAGAGCCGCCCGGTCAGCGCGTAGAGGGCGCAGAACATCAGTCCGGCCATCACCACGGTGGCACCAGCGAGCGCGGTGGCTCCGGGATTGGCCACGTGCAGGCCACCGAAGGCCAGTGCGGCGACGATGAGGATTGGGACGGGTCCGAACGCCCGCCACAGCAGTCGGAGCAGCAAAGCCCGCATCCACAGCTCCTCGGTGACCGCCGCCTGCAGCGCCAGGCCGAGCCCGCTCCACGCCGGGGTGGCACCGACCACGGCGATGTCGTAGGCACCGGTGGCGACCAGGATGCCCATCAGCAAACCCATGAGCAGCAGTCCGAGGGCTGCGCCGGCGGCGAGGCCGGGCAGCGCCGGCCGGAGTCCGAGCTCGGAGGCGCCGCGTCCCTCGCCGAGCCACACCGCGAGGGCGTAGCCGCCGAGAGCGGAAGCGGCAGCGACCAGTAGCCCGACGAACTGCAGAGCCCCGTTTCCCGCCGGGAGCCGATCAACCGCCGCCTGTGCCGGGAAGCCGAACGCCACCCCGGTCAGGAAGAACAGCAGCACCAGCCAGCCGAGCGCCCGCAGCCAGCGCCAACGACCCGGGTGCAGAACGCGGCGTTCCCCCAGCTGCACCGGGATCCCCCAGCGTGAGGGTCTGGTGGCCGGGGACTGCCGGCCCGGTAGGTGAGAAGGGCGGCTGACGACGGCCGGCGTCGGCGTGGTCATGGTGCTTGGGCCGGGTCGACGACCGTGACGGAGATCAAGGTGACGCCGAGGTCACGGATCCTGGTGAGCAGCCCGTGAAGTTCGGCCTGGTCGGCGACGGCCCCGGTGAGGCTGGTGCTGCCGTCGTCCTCGTGGCTCACGGTGAGGCCGTTGAACCATGCTGACCAGTGCTGGTCGAGCCGGCCCGCCACCCGCAGCCGGTAGACGACGGGACGGTGCTCGGTGTGGGTCATCAGGACCCGACCCTTACGGTGGCCCGGTGCGCGGACCGGCGGATGAGGTGCTCGGCCACCGTCAGGTTGATGATCCACGCGGCACCGAGACTCAGGTCGTGCGTGAGCTGGCTCGGCCCGAACAGGGCGGGCCCGATCCCGAGGGTGACCACCTGGGTGGCGGCGCCGAGGGCGAGGGCGTACGCGCGGATCATCCAGGCTCGGTGGCGGGCGACGTCTCGGCGGCGGATCGTTGTGACACCGAGGACGAGGGCGGCGGCCATGCCCGACCCGAACGCGAGCCGGAAAAGGTACGCGAGCGCACCGGTGCCGGGTTGACGGGGGTAGAACAGGGTCAGCCACAGCGCCGAGAAGGCCACCGCCAGGCCGAGCACGACGAGCACCCGCCCGGCGGCCCGGTGCCAGCCGGGCCGGCGCCGTCGCAGTCCGGCGGAGAACTGGAAGGCGCCGACGACGGTGTAGCCGACCGCGCTGACGATGTGCACGATCACCGGCACCGGCGACGCGTTCAGCCGCGGGTTGGCCGGCATCAGGGTCGGACCGCCCGCGAGCTCGACCAGTCGCAGCACGCCGAAGAAGAGGGGCAGCAGGACCAGCGCGACCAGCGCGAACGGCACAAACCCGGTCCTGGCCGCCGACCGCCTGGAGCGCTGGACCGCGGTTGTGGTCATCTGGCGCCGGCTGGATCGAGCTGGGGGCTGTCGTCGCCGGTCAGATGCCGTGAGTCCTCGGTGCGCTGCTCACGCCACAGGGAGTAGCCGAGGCCGATCAGGGCGACGGCGGCGGGGATGGCGAACAGTCGCTGGGTGAGCTCGGGCAGCTGGAAGGTGGCGATGGTCGCGACAGCGCCGAGCGTCATGAGGGCTGCGGCCCAGCGGGCGAGGATCCCGGCCCGGAAGAGCGCGATACCGAAGATGATGCCGCCGGCGATGTAGGTGATCGCGATGTTGGTGAGGGTCTGGAACTGGCTGACGTCGCCGACCGGGTGGCCGCTGTGGGCCACGGCGAGGGCGTCGCTCACGTAGCCGGGCTGGCTGGCCGCAAGGTCCGGGAGGACGAACACGGCAATGACCTGGATGGTCAGGATGGTGAGGTAGCCGACGCTGAGCAACAGGTACCCGATCAGGCCGAGCACGCCGACCTGTCGGACCTGCCGCAGGTAGATGCCGGTGATGCCCACCAGCGAGAGAACGGCCATGAGGATCTTCGCTGTCTCACGGACCGCGTACTCGGTCGTGGTGGTGAACTCAGGCGTCAGGAGGGGGTGCTTGAACTGCACGGCGATGAACAGCAAGCCCCCGGCGACGGCGGCGAGGCCGGCCGCTCGGGTGAGTGTGGTGGTGGTGATGGTCATGGTGACTCCGAGGTGTTTGAGTGTCCGGAGCGGGGTGCCGCGGGATGACTCGAACCTAGGGACGGGCTGGGTGAGCGCGCGTCATCCAACGATGTGACCGACGGGATGATCCTGCTCGCCGCAGCGGTTGGTGCTTGCGCTCGTGGATCCGAGCCGTCAGATGAGGCCGCGTTCGCGGGCGAGGAGCACCGCCGACCGGCGGTTGGTGACGGCGAGCTTGGTGAAGATGTGCTGGGTGTGGGTGCGGACCGTGTTGTGCGACACGAACAGCTCGCGAGCTATCTGCGGCCCGGTCAGCTCGCTGTCGAGCAACCTCAGCACCTGGAGCTCCCGGTCGCTCAACGACTCGGTGGCCTTGTATGTGATGCCCTTGACTGTGTTCGTTGCCCCAGCCGCCTCGACCGCTGCGCCGACGCTGGCCAGGCGTCGTGCCTGGTGGCCGCCGGGTCCATCGGGCTTGACGTCGCGCAGCAGGCTCACCATGGCAGCACCTTCGTCCAGGAACAGCCGGAGGTAGCCCTCGGGCTCGGGGGCCAGCTCCAGGGCGTGGACCAAGGTGTCCAGAGCCCGCGCCCGACGTCCCTGAGCGTCCTGGACCAGCGCCTGAAGCAGGCGGATCTCGAGGAGGCTTCCGGCGCGCTGTGCAGTCCGGGCTGACCCGCCCAGCCGGTCCAACAAAGTTGCGGCTTGGACGAGGGAGGTGGTGTCCTGGTGTGCGCGGCACCGGGCCAGGACCAGCCGGACGAGGGTGAGGTGGTCGAACTCCCGCACATAGCTGGCGTCGTCGGTGACGGACACGCCTCGGTCCCGGGCCCAGTCCGCGGCCTCCGCCAGGTTGCCCTGTGCGATCCAGATCCGGGCCTTGATGGCTGTGATGGGACGCACCTCCGGGGAGAAGCCCGGCCGGTAGAGCTCGACCGCCTGATCCAGGAAGGCGATGGCCGCCTCCGGCTCGCCGTCCGCTCGAGCGACGAGCGCTCTGGCCACGAACCAGCGGAAGCGCCCCTCGTTCATCCCGGCCCGGTCGGCGAGCGCCGCGGCGGCGTCGAGGTGTCGCTTGGCGCTCTCGAGGTCTCCGACTTGGGCGTCGAGCTCGCTCAGACCCACGTGCAGGCCGGCGGCGGCCCTCGCGAAAGCGTCGCCTCCGGACTCGACCGCCGACAGCGCACGCGCGTAGAGCCTGCGTGCCTTGCTGGGTCGGCCTGAGGCACACCACATGTCGGCGAGCGGGATCGTGCTGCTCAGCTCGTCGAGCAGGTTGCCAGCGGCGTGCAGGCTGGCCACCGCTTGGGCGAAGGTCTCCAGGGCGCTGCGTACGTCCCCCTCAGCCCAGGCGGCCAGCCCCAGGAACCCGGCTGCACCACCGCGCGCCAGGTGGTCATCGGGTCCGGCCAGGTGGAGGGCGCGCTGGGCGTGTTCAGCCGTGGCGGCCGTATCGCCGCGGGCCTGGGCGAGCGAGGCGCGGTAGATGGCGATGGTCGCCGGCAACGTCCGGAGCTCCTCGGTGTCTGGCCAGGGCGGAGCTTCGCCGTCAGGCACGGCGGCCAGCGCGCGCTCCGCGTCATCCAGTCGTGGTCCGACCGCCACGAGGTCGCCTGAGTGCATCAGCAGATCTCCGTAGAAGACACTGAGCACGGGGCTGCGCCGGAGGGTGTCGTCGGGCAGCGCCTGCAGCCAGCCGTACATCACCGCTTCCTGCCGGTGGCGTCGGATGGCCGGCACGGCCCGTTCGATCAGGTGGGCGGCGCGGTCGAAGTCCCGGGCCGCCAAGGCGTGGGTGACCGCGTCCTCGGTCAGGTCGTGGTCCTCGCACCACTGGCTGGCGCGTTGGTGCAGCAGCGGCAGCTGGTCTGGATGGTCGCTGAGCATCCGCGCCCGCAGCACGTCGGCGAACAGGTGGTGGTAGCGATACCACTCGCGTCGGTCGTCCAAGGCGACGAGGAACAGGTTGGCGCGTTCCAGAGCCGGGAGCATCTCGGTGCCGTCCTGGCGACCGGTGACCGCGTCGCACAGCGGTCCGGTGAGCCGGTCGAGGACCGCTGACTGCATCAGAAAGTCGCGTACGGCAGCTGGTTGCTGGGTCAGCACCTCCTCGATCAGGTAGTCCACGATGTAGCGGTCGTCTCCGGCGAAGCGGGTGATGAAGCCGTTCACGTCCGCCCGGCCCTGCAACGAGAGGGCGGCCAGCTGGAGAGCGGCGATCCATCCCTCGGTGCGCTCCTCGAGGACCTCGACGTCTCCGGGGGTGAGCTCGTTTCCGCTCGCTTCGTCGAGGTAGACGGCGATTTCCGCGGAGGTGAACCGCAGGTCCTTCGCCCGGATCTCGACCAGCTCGCGCCGCGCCCGCCACCGCGCCAGCGGCAGATCGGGGTCGGCTCGGGTGCTGAGGACGACATGGACGTTCGGCGGCAGATGCTCCAGCAAGAAGGCGACCCCTTGGCCGACCCCGGGATCGCCGACCAGGTGGTAGTCGTCAAGGACCAGCCACACGTCCTCCGGTACGGCACCCAGCTCGTTGAGCAGCGTGGTGAGCAGCAGCTCAGACGGCACGGGTGTGGCCGCCAGGAGCTCCAGCAACCCCCTCGCACCCAGGCTCGGAACGGCCCTCTGAAGTGCGGTCAACACGTAGGTCCAGAACGTGGACGGTTCGTTGTCCGCGGTGTCGAGTGAGAGCCAGGCGACGCAACGAGGCGACACCGTCACCTCATGCAGCCACGCCGCCAGAACGGTCGTCTTGCCGAACCCGGCCGGGGCGGACACCAGGATCAACCGTGCCTCGGCTCCGCTCTCGAGCCGCTCCACCAGTCTTGGGCGTGCTACCAGACCCCTCCGCTGCCTGGGGACGTACAGCTTGGTGGCGATCAGTGGCTGTGTCAGACCCGCCCCCTCCACCGGGCGCTCGCGCTCGCCCCGCGGCCCGGACACGCTCAGGAACTCCGCCGGCTCGCTGGTCCGGCCGAACCCGTGGGGGATCCGTGTCGCAGGCCGTGGTCGACGAGGTCGATGAGCCACTCGAAGCTCTCGTCGGTGTCGGTGGACCACTGGAAGCCCCCGCCGGCTTCGATGGTCGCGAAGCCGTGGAAGACGCTGCGCAGTGCGCGCAGGGCGTGGGTCATGTCGGCGGGGGCGATGTCGTAGCCGCGGAGCACGGCGGTGAAGGGTTCGAGCAGCCGCGTTGCGGCGAGGGCGATCGGGTCCTCCGGGCCGGTGGGCTCGAGGGCGATGGTGGCGGCGTACCGGCCGGGGTGGGCCAGGACGAAGTCGCGCAGCGCCCGGGCTGCGGCTCGGAGGGCGTCGCGGCCGGCTCGTCCCTGGGTCGCCGCACCGATCGCCTGGGCGGCCTCGGTGAGGGCGAGGGCTGCGATGCGGCGGTTGAGGTCGTCCTGGCTGGCGACGTGCTTGTAGAGCGAGGGAGTTCGCACGCCGACCCGTTGGGCCAGCTGGCCCATGCTGAGGCCGGCGAAGCCGATCTCGTCGGCGAGGTCGGCGCCGGCCGCGACGACCGTGTCCGTGCCCAGGCCCGCCCTAGGCATCGACGCCGGCCAGGAAGGTCAGCATGGCGGTGGCCACCTGGGCGGGGAACTGGACGTGCGGGTAGTGCCCGGCACCGTCGACCATCTCCAGGCGGCCCAAGCCGGTGGGTAGGTCGGCGATGATGGCCTCACCCTCGGCCCGGGGTGCGGCCCAGTCGGGGTCGGCGCTGCCTTGCACGACCAGGACTGGGCAGCGGACGTTGCCGAGCTGCTGTCCGGCGTCGACGGGGGCGGTCTTGCCCATCGCCTGGAGAGCCTTCATCCGCCCCGGCTCGGAGAGCATCGTGGTGATCTGACTCATCCGCGGGTCCCAGTCGGCCGGCTTGGTGCCGGGATAGGCCACGTCCAGGTACTTCGCCCACTGCCTGGCGCTTCCGAGCAGCATGGTCCCGAGGAGGTGGCGCATGCCGCGGCGGAAGGAGGCCACCCGCAGGTCGCCGAGACCCATCGTCTGCTTACGGGTGAAGGGCGCCAGCTCGACCACGGCGGTGACCAGCTCCGGGGCTGTCGCGGCGGCGATGGTGACCGCGCCGCCCGCGATGGAGTGACCGACCAGGACCGCCGGACCGCCTAGGTGGCGGACCAGGGCGACGATGTCGCCGGCGATGTCGGTGCGGGTGTAGGACGTCCACTCAGCACTGGACTCCCCGCAGCCGCGCAGATCCACCGCGGCGACGCGGTAACCGGCGTCGACCAGGGCAGGGATGAGGAAGCGGTAAGCCTGCCGGCTGTCGCCCATGCCGTGGGCGAGCACCACGAGCGGACCTGTCGTGCCGGTCAGGTCGTAGGCGAGGGTGCCCCCCGTGATGGTCAGGAACTCGGTCATGTCTGCCCCCTGGGTGGTGTCAACGCACCAGCGTATGGCGTTAGTCATAAAGCTAGCACAGTTAGCCAACGGCTGGGGCGCCTGAGTGGGCCTGAGTGGAGGAGGCGGGCCGATTCCGATCTACGGCGGCGGAAGTGGGGGAGGGCCTTCCGCGACGTCGTGGCCGCCGTGCGCCCGGGCCCCTCTCCTGAGCCGCCGAGCTGGCGCAGGAGACGGCGCCAGATCGGGGTGCCCGGACAGGGATCAACCCTGGTAGCCGATCAGCCAGCGCACGCCGAACCGGTCAGTGACCTGGCCGTCGTGGTCGCCCCAGGGCCGCTTCTGGAGCGGATCGGCGTCGTGCCCGCCCACGCCGAGGGCGGCGAACCATGCCTCCAAGGTCGACGGCTCTGCCGTGCCCAGCAAGGAGAACAGCACCCCGTCGAGGCGAAGCGTCGTCTCACCCGGACCGGCGTCGGACCCGAAGAGCTCCACAGGGCCCTGGAGCATGCCGTGGGCAACGGCGTCCGCGGGGCCGTCGTGGCGGCCGAAGTCGGCGAGGGTGTGCAGAACCAGCTCGCCGCCGAACACGCTCTGGTAGAACGTGAGGGCCTCGCGGGCGGTGCCGGGAAAAGAGAGATAGGGCGTCAGTCCGGTCATGGTCAGCTCCTGTGCGTCATTGGCTGGCGGTGGTCGCCTCCACGGCAAGGTCGGAGCACCAGCGCCGACTTCGACATGCTCGACGAATCTGTTTCCTCGTCCGTCCTACACGACGATGTGCTGGCCGCCGTCTGCCAGCTCGCGAACCACATCCAGCTGCCCAGCATGAGTGCTGGTCTCGACGATGGTGTGCAACAGGATGGACCGCAGGTCCCCGAAGGCCCCGGTCTCAGACCACCCCGGCTCGGGCCGGAGCGGTGCCGCGTCGAGAGCGGTCGCGGCGATGATCCGGTTGGAGTTGGCGATGGCCAGTCGGTAGTCGTCGATGATCTGCTCGGGGTCGCTCGCGTCGGGGACGACCCAGTCGCCGTTGTCTCCTGGTGGCCAGAAGTCGAGGGGTTCCCCGGCGACCACCACCTCGAACCAGTACCGCTCATCGGACAGCGTGAGGTGACGAATCAGTCCGAGCGGCGACCATCCCGACGGAACGCGACTGCGGTACTGGTCAGCCCGGTTCAGGCTCCCCAACTGATCAAGCACGTGATGGCGTCCCACGTCGAGCGCGCGCATCAACTCGGTCCGTTCCTCGCTGCCGCTCACCCGAAGACCGTAGCAATCGCGCGATATCCGCGGACCAGGCCGCGCTGCCTGCCTACTTCGTCGCCGGCACGGTTCTGAGATCGAGGAGGACTGTGCTGAAGCGGGCCGGATCGGACGGACCCCCGGTTCGACCGTTCAGTACGGCCAACCCGCACACGTACCGAACAGCGGTCCTGTCCAAGGTGAGCGGAACCGACGCTTCGACCGCTCCTGTTGCTGTCGGTCCACCCTCGCCCCAGTAGATGAGCTCGGCCTTGGCGAGCTCGCCCTCCAGCGGGGGAGTGACCACATGATCCCCCCTGGTGTCCCGGCACGCTCTGAACGCGGCTGCGGGCGAGGTCGACGGAGGAAACGTCATAACCCTCAGCAGCATGTGGTCGCCCGAGCTCAACGACAGCCCCGTGGACTTGACGGTCAACGAGGCGCGGTTCGCGCTGTCGACTCCCTGAGGAACGATGCCGATATCTGGTTGCTCGCGGGCTGCGATACCGGTGGTGCCGGCCGAGATCGCCACGATCGCAGCGACGCACAGCATGACTGCACCGACGACGCCTCCCCACAACTCGGCCCTCGGCACGTCGACAAGACCAACGACGAGCGGGGCCACTACTGCGACGACGGCAAGCACCAGGGACCACGCCACCACAGTCGGTGAATCCCTGATGAGTCGGGCGAAGGCATCACCCTGAACGCCCAGCGCGACGAAGACGCCGATGACCAGCGAGATGCCGAGCGGGATCGCTAGCCTCGCCGCCTCCGTCGCGTCTGGCCGTGAACGACGCGGTCCCGAAGGCGTTGGCTCGGCGCCGGATGACTCGCCATCGGATTCGGTCATGCCACCTGCTCCTGATGCGTTGCGTTCACAGACACGCATCATCTCGCTGAACGTTCGCCGGTGGCTACAGGCGAGCGTGGACTCTCTGCCCGGGGGCCGCCATCTCGGCGGGGAGAGATCAATGGCGGCCTAGCCGGGCACAACCACCACTACTTGACATAATGTCGCTTATCGGACAACTCTCACCAGAGGTCGAAGACGCCGAGTCCACCGGCTGAACCGCCCCACCTCGCTATCCACGCACGTACGCCGCCAGGTGCTCGCCGGTCAGTGTCGCCCGGGACGCAATGAGTTCGGCAGGCGTGCCCTCGAAGACCACCCGCCCGCCGTCGCGACCGGCACCCGGGCCGAGGTCGATGATCCAGTCGGCGTGCGCCATCACGGCCTGGTGGTGCTCGATGACGACCACCGACGTGCCCGCGTCGACGAGACGGTCCAGCAGACCCAGCAGCTGCTCCACGTCGGCCAGGTGCAGCCCCGACGTCGGTTCGTCCAGGACGTACATGTCGGCCCGGCCACCCATGTGCGTGGCCAGCTTGAGCCGCTGGCGCTCGCCGCCGGACAGCGTGGTCAGCGGCTGCCCGATGGTCAGGTACCCCAGACCGACGTCGGCGAGCCGCGCGAGGATCCTGTGGGCCGCGGGCGTCGCGGCCTCGCCCTGGGCGAAGAAGGCCAGAGCGTCATCCACCGACAGCGCCAGCACCTCGCTGATGTCCCTGCCCCCGAAGGTGTACTCGAGGACCTCCGCATCGAAGCGCTTGCCGTCGCACACCTCGCAGACCGTGGCCACACCGGCCATCATGCCCAGGTCGGTGAAGATCACCCCCGCCCCGTTGCAGCTCGGGCAGGCGCCCTCGGAGTTGGCGCTGAACAGGGCCGGCTTGACGCCGTTGGCCTTCGCGAACGCCTTGCGGATGGGCTCCAGCAGCCCCGTGTACGTCGCCGGGTTGCTGCGTCGCGAACCGCGGATCGCCCCCTGGTCCACCGTGATCACGCCGTCGCGGCCGGCCACCGAGCCGGTGATCAGGGAGCTCTTGCCCGAGCCGGCCACGCCGGTGATCACGACCAGCACCCCCCGCGGGATGTCGACGTCGACATCCCGCAGGTTGTGGGTCGCGGCTCCACGGATCTCGGTCGTCCCCGTCGGGGTCCGCACCGACGGCTTGACCGTGGCGCGATCGTCGAGGTGCCGTCCGGTGAGGGTGCCGCTGGTGCGCAGGCCGTCGACGGTGCCCTCGAACACGATCTCGCCGCCGCCCGCCCCGGCCCCCGGACCGAGGTCGACCACATGATCACCGATCACGATGGTCTCCGGCTTGTGCTCCACCACCAGCACGGTGTTCCCCTTGTCCCGCAGCTGCAGCAGCAGCTCGTTCATCCGCTGGATGTCGTGCGGGTGCAGGCCGATCGTGGGCTCGTCGAAGACGTAGGTGACGTCGGTCAGGCTGGAGCCGAGGTGCCGGATCATCTTGGTCCGCTGCGCCTCGCCACCGGACAGCGTGCCCGCGGGCCTCTCCAGGCTCAGGTAGCCCAGTCCGATCTCGACGAACGAGTCGAGAGTGTGGCGGAGCGTCCCGAGCAGCGGCGCCACCGACGGCTCGTCCAGCTCCCCCACCCAGACAGCAAGATCACTGATCTGCATCGCACACACGTCCGCGATGGTGACGCCCCTGATCCGCGACGACCGTGCCTCGGCGCTCAACCGGGTGCCGTCGCACTCGGGGCAGGTGGCGAACGTCACCGCCCGCTCCACGAACGCCCGGATGTGCGGCTGCATCGCGTCCACGTCCTTGGCCAGGAAGGACTTCCTGATCGACGGGATGATGCCGGCGTACGTCAGGTTGATCCCGTCGACCTTGATCTTGGTCGGCTCCTTGTGCAGCAGGTCCTGCAGCTCCCGCTTGGTGTAACGGCGGATCGGCTTGTCCGGGTCGAAGAAGCCGGAGCCGCGGAAGATCCGGCCGTACCAGCCCTCCATGCTGTAGCCCGGGATGGTCAGCGCGCCCTCGTTGAGGGACAGGTTCTCGTCGTACAGCGCCGTCAGGTCGATGTCGGTCACCGAGCCGCGGCCCTCGCACCGCGGGCACATGCCGCCGGTGATGCTGAAGCTGCGGCGCTCCTTGATCGTCTGACCGGACCGCTTCGTGGTCACCGCCCCGGCACCGCTGATCGAAGCCACGTTGAAGGAGAAGGCCTGCGGGGAGCCGATGTGCGGGTCGCCGAGCCGGCTGAACAGGATCCGCAGCAGGGCGTTGGTGTCGGTGGCGGTGCCGACCGTCGACCGGGGGTCGGCGCCCATCCGCTCCTGGTCGACGATGATCGCGGTGGTCAGCCCTTCCAGCACGTCGACGTCGGGTCGGGTCTGGGTCGGCATGAAGCCCTGGACGAAGGCGCTGTAGGTCTCGTTGATCAACCGCTGCGACTCGGCGGCGATCGTGCCGAAGACCAGCGAGCTCTTGCCCGAGCCCGACACCCCGGTGAACACCGTCAGCTCGCGCTTGCCGATCTCGACGCTGACGTCCTTGAGGTTGTTCACCCGGGCGCCGACCACGCGGATCTGGTCGGGGCCGCGACTCCCCCGGGCCGCTCCGGCGGCGGGCGCGGGTGTGGCCCGACCCATCTCAGGCGCCTCGGGACTGCTGGATGCGGATCAGGTTGCCGGCGGGATCCCGGATGGCGCAGTCGCGCAGACCGTACGGCTGGTCGATCGGCTCCTGCACCACCTCGACACCGCTGGCCTGGAGGCGGTCGAAGGTCTCGTCCAGATCGGCGGCGGCCAGGTTGAGCCCGGCAAAGGTGCCTTTGGCCATCATCTCCCGGACCGTCTGCCGTTCCTGGTCGGTGATGCCGGGATCGACGGCCGGCGGGTGCAGCACGATCGCCGTGCTGGGCTGCCCGACGGGACCCACGGTGATCCAGCGCAGGTCTCCGTAGCCGACGTCGAGGCGGACCTCGAAGCCGAGGACGTCGCGGTAGAAGGCGAGGGCGGCGTCGGGGTCGTCGTGGGGCAGGAAGCTGGAGTGGATGGTGACGTCCATGACGGCCACGCTAGCGCCGCCTACCCGCTCCGGCCTTCTCGATTCCTGATCGGTCTCGTCACCTGCTTCTCCACGCACGACGGGATCCCGGCGGTCGTGTCGAGCTGCTGCTGCCGGTACGTCCCGGGCGGGACCCCGACCAGCTCGGTGAAGCGGGTGGTGAAGGAGCCCAACGACGAGCAGCCGACCTCGAAGCAGACCTCGGTCACGCTCAGGTCCCCGCGCCGCAGCAGCGCCATCGCCCGCTCGATCCGCCTCGTCATCAGGTAGCTGTACGGGGGTTCGCCGTAGGCCAGCTTGAACTGTCGACTCAGGTGCCCGGCCGACAGGTGCACCCCCCGTGCCAGCGCCTCCACGTCGAGCGGTTGGGCGTACTCCCGGTCGATCCGGTCGCGGACCCGCCGGAGCAGGGCGAGGTCCCGGAGCCGCTGACGCTGGTCGTCGGTCACGTCGGCGGCACGCTCGGACGAGGACCTGTCGCTCACGTACGTGGGCATGGCGCCATTCTGGCGCCGCCGGCGCCGGTTCACCAGTGGGCGACTCAGGTGGTCGGCCACGGGGTGCTGCCGACCACCACGGTCGCCTCCCGGTCGTCGTCGGGGAGCACCGAGACGTCGAGCCCGGCCCGGAGCATCTCCCCCGCCGTGATCACCGACTGCTGGCGCCCGGTCTCGATCAGCAGGGCGCCACCGGGCCGCAGCCACTCCGGGGCAGCGGCGATGATCCGGCGCTGGACGTCGACCCCGTCGCCTCCGCCGTCCAGCGCGACCAGCGGCTCGTGCTCGCGCGCCTCACGCGGCATCAGGGCGATGGCGGCGGAGGGGACGTAGGGGGCGTTGGCCACCAGCACGTCGACCCGGCCCCGCAGCCGGTCCGGCAACGGGTCGTAGAGGTCACCGACCAGGGCGATGCCGGGAGCGACCACGTTGCGCCGGGCACAGCCGACCGCCGCCGGGTCGATGTCGACGACGTACAGCTCCTGCACGCGGCCGGTGGCCTGCAGCACCGCGGCCACGGCGGCGACACCGCAGCACAGCTCCACCACCACGTCGGCTCCGGTGAGTCGGGCCACCGCCTGCTCGGCCAGGTGCTCGGTGCGGACGCGGGGAACGAAGACCCCGGGTCCGACGGCGATCCGCTGACCGCAGAAAGCCACCCAGCCCAGCAGCTGCTCCAGCGGCTCGCCGGCCGCCCGGGCCGCGACCAGGCGCTCGAGACGGTTCGGCTGCCCCGCCGCCGCTTCCAGCAGCAGAGCTGCCTCCTCCTCGGCGAAGACGCACCCCGCCTGCCGGAGCCGGGCGATCACGGCTGCGCCGGGCGGGCTCTCCCCCGCCCGTGGATCGAGGCTCGCGGTCATGGCACCACTCTGCCCCCACGCCCCGGACCGACGCACGCTCCCCGGGGGCACAATGACCTCATGGTCACCTCTCCCCCTCGGCCGCGCCTCCTGGTGGCGCTGCAGACCGAAGCCACGGTGCTGATGAGCCTGGCCATCGGCCAGGCCGGACTGGCCGCCGGCTTCCTCGGCGGCCAGGGCGGACTCAGACCGGTCCACGGCGTCAACGCGTACGCGCTGCTCGCGGTGACGGTGGCGATCATCCTCACCGCCGTCGCCCACCGTCGGTCCGGAGGGCCACGCTGGCCGGTGCTGGCGGGGGCGATCCTGCTGGTGGTCGAGACGCTCCAGCTCACCCTGGCCCGCTTCGACGTCGTGGGTCTGCACATCTTCTGCGGGGTGCTGTTCGTGGTGCTGGCCACGCTGCTGACGTCGTACCTGTTCCGGCCGGGCAACGTGTCGTCGACCGCCCGTCCGGCTGTGCGAGGCTGACGCCGTGCCGAAGCCGGGGGTGGTCGACAACGCCGTCTACGTCGACGGCTACCGGGTCGACTCCCCGCCGACCCTGGAGCAGACCTACGACCTGCAGAAGCGTCGCGAGGGACTGGCCTGGATCGGCCTCTACCGGCCCAGCGACACGATGATCCAGTCGGTGGCGCAGGAGTTCGACCTGCACTACCTGATGGTCGAGGACGCGATCGCGGCGCACCAGCGACCGAAGCTGGAGCGTTACGGCACGACCCTGTTCACCGTGCTGCGGCCGGCGCGCTACCTCGACGCCGAGGAGGAGGTCGAGTTCGGCGAGCTGCACGTGATCACCGGACCGGACTTCGTGGTCACCATCCGGCACGCCGAGCGCCCCGATCTGGCGCGCGTCCGGCTCCGGTTGGAGAACCACCCGGGACTGCTGGTGCAGGGCCCCGAAGCCATCCTGTACAGCATCATCGACCAGGTCGTGGACGACTACTCCCCCGTGGTCGCCGGTCTGGAGAACGACATCGACGAGATCGAGAAGCAGCTCTTCGACGGTGACCCGGACGTCTCCCAGCGCATCTACCTGCTGATGAGCGAGGTGATGGACTTCCAGCGCGCGGTCAAACCGCTGGTGGCCATGATGGACAACCTGGCACGGGGCTTCGAGAAGTACCGGGTGGACATCGAGCTGCAGCGCAACCTCCGCGACGTCCAGGACCACGTGCTGCGGATCGTCGACCAGGTGGACAGCTTCCGGATCCTGCTGCAGAACGCCCTGAGCGTGGACGCCACCCTGACCGCCCAGCGGCAGAGCGAGGAGACCCGGTTGCTCACCCAGACGAGTCTGGAGCAGGGTGACCAGATGAAGCGGGTCTCGTCCTGGGCCGCCATCTTGTTCGCACCGTCGCTGATCAGCGGCGTCTACGGGATGAACTTCACCCACATGCCCGAGCTCGACTGGCGGTTCGGCTACCCGATGGCGATCGCGATGATGGTCGCTCTCGCCCTGATCCTGTTCACCGTCTTCCGCCGCAAGGGCTGGCTGTGACGAGTCCGCCGGCGTGGCCCGCCCGCTGATCGACTACGACGTCGACTCCTCCGCCACCACGACCATCGACTCCAGCCACGGCGCTCCGAAGGCGGTGCTCATCGCCACGTCCGCGGCGTCGCGACCGACGCCGATCAGCACCCGACCCTTGCGCGGGGTGTTGTTGCGCGGGTCGAAGGTGTACCAGCGGTCACCCAGCCACACCTGCATCCACGCGGCGAAGTCCATCGGCGCGTCCTTGGCCTCGACCTCGATCTCGGGCAGGTAGCCGAAGACGTAGCGGGCCGGGATGTTCATCGCCCGACACAGCGAGACCCCGAGGTGGGTGAAGTCCCGGCACACGCCGTACCCGGACTCGTGCACGTCGGCGGCGGTGCTCCACGCGGTCGTCGTGCCGTACTGGAAGGTGAGGTGCTGGTTGACGTAGTCGCAGATCGCCTGCACCCGGCCGTAGCCCGGCTTCACCCCACCGAACCGGGACCACGCCTCGTTCGCCAGCACGTCGGGCAGGCAGAACCGGCTCGGCAGCGTGTAGATCATCACCTCGTCCGGCAGATCGGCCGGAGCGATCTCCGGGGCGTCCAGGTCGATCTCCTCGGTCGCGTCCGGCACCTCGGCCGTGGCCCGGAAGGTGATCTCCGAGCGGCCCGCCGGGAGCATCAGCCGACGACACCGGTTGCCGTAGCTGTCGCGGTAGCTCCGGGTCTGGATGGCCGGGTCGGTGTGCCACTGCTCGTCGGCGATGGTGGCGATGTCGCCGAGCACGGGTTCCACCTGGAACACGGCGTGCACGGGCCGCTGGGACCACTGGACGAAGGTGCAGCCGAGGTCGAGGCGTCGGGTACCCATGGTTTCCCCTTCGGGAGGCAGACAGAGCCGGTGCAGCAAAGCGTGGCGTACTGTCGAGAACTGACCTCAGGCGGGGCCGGCTCGGGAGAACCGGGGATTCGGCGTTGAACACCGCCTGGCGGTTTAAGAGGTAAACGTACCGGAGAAAGGACTCCCCTCCCCCATGACCTCAGCAGTTCCCGACATCGCCCTGAACAACGGCAGCAGCATCCCCCAGCTCGGCTTCGGGGTCTTCCAGATCCCGCCCGACCAGACCGCTGACGCGACAGCGCTCGCGCTGCAGGTCGGCTACCGGCACATCGACACCGCCGAGATGTACGGCAACGAGGCCGGTGTCGGTGAAGCCGTCCGGGCCTCGGGGATCGACCGCTCGGAGATCTTCGTCACCAGCAAGCTGAACAACGCCGCGCACGCCCACGACGACGCGCTGGCGGCGTTCGAGGAGACGCTGCGCACCCTCGACATCGGCTACGTGGACCTGTTCCTGGTGCACTGGCCGCTGCCCACCGTCACCGACTTCGTCGAGACGTGGAAGGCGATGGAGGAGATCTACGCCGGCGGCAGGGCCCGCGCGGTCGGGGTCTCCAACTTCCAGACCCACCACCTGAACCGACTGGCCGCCGAGTGCACCGTGGTGCCGGCCGTCAACCAGATCGAGGTCCACCCCTACCTGACCAACGAGACGGTGCGGGCGTACGGGGCGGACCACGGGATCGCCACCGAGGCGTGGTCCCCGATCGCCCAGGGCGGCGTCCTGGACGATCCCGCCATCGTGACCATCGCCGAGCGGCTGGACCGGACCCCGGCCCAGGTGACGCTGCGTTGGCACCTCCAGCGCGGCGACATCGTGTTCCCCAAGTCGGTGACCGAGTCGCGCGTGCGGGAGAACTTCGCCCTGTTCGACTTCGAGCTCACCGACGCCGACGTGGCGGCGATCAGCGCGCTGAACAAGGACGAGCGGACCGGGCCGGACCCGGACGTCTTCGACCGCGTGCCCTGATCTGGGGGTCGACCGGCCGGGCGGTCCTGGCCCGGTCGGTCGACACCGCTGGCCGTGGGCCGTCTCGTCAGCCGGTGAGGCGGCCCGCGACGAAGCTGGCGCGATCGGCGGCCCGGCGCCCGGCCTCCCACCCCTGCCGGTCGTAGCTGCGGGTCGAGGACATCTCCCGGGTGTGGGGGAAGAGCCGCTCGTACGTGGCCGCGACCGCCTCCTCCTGACGTCGCAGCACCGGGACCAGCTCGGAGCCGTACGCCGCCGTCGTCTCGGCGTCGGCAACATTTAGGCGCTCACCGATCCGGACCGCGTACGCGGTGAGGAACGCCCGCCGGAACCGGGGGGACCGGTCGAACGACCCCGGGTCGGCGGTCCCGGCCTCCGCCATCGCCCGGGTCGACTGGATCAGCAGCGACACGAACAGCAGCTCCACCTGGTCGACGTCGACCGGTGTGCCCACGACGGTGGCCATGGCGAGCTCGTCGGCCCATACCACCCGCGTCCGGTTCGCGCGGCCGACGGCGGACAGCAGATGGACCTTCTCGGCCGGGTAGGGACTGTCGATCAGCACCCGGTGGCTGACCACCTCGACGTCATCCAGGTCGCCCGCGTGCAGCAGCGCCTCGTCGATCGCGTGTCGCGTCATCATCGCCTGTGCCTTGCCCGACAGGGCCTCGGCCTCGGCGGCGAACTCGGTCGACTCCGCCTTGGCCAGCAGGGCGCGGATGGTGCCGAGCACTTTGTCTCGGCTCGGACCCGGCCCGGGTGGCGACCCGGTGGTGCGGGGCGGTGGCGTGCCGGGGGGCGGTGTGCCGGGGGGCGGTGTGCCGGAGGTCGTGGTCGGGGTCGGGTCGGTCCGCCAGGCGGAGGGCGGTGGCAGGGTGCGGGTCAGCGGCGGCAGCTCGCCGAGGCGGACGAGCAGGCGCAGGGCACCCGCCCAGGCCGACAGCGACGGGACACCGGCCGCGACCAGCCGGTCGACCGCACGCCAGTCGCCCCCGGTCGGCCAGCGCCCGAGATCGGCCGCCCGGGCCTGGTCGGCGGCCGCGTCGAGCTGCTCCCGCCAGGCCGGCGGCGCCAGCCCGGCCCGAGGCGACCGCCGGACCTGCTCGAGGGCGACGTCCGCAGCCAGCGCCGAGGACCACGTGTCCAGCCGACCGGCCACGTGCAGCAGGTCCCGCGGTTGCCAGCCGTGCTCCCACAGCCGGCCGACCGTGGCGAGGAGGTCGGCGCTGACCAGCGCGTCCAGCCCGGCCAGCAGATCGTCCGGCACGCCGCTCAGCTCGCGCCCGACCAGCCGGGAGAAGCCGGACTGGTTGGTCTTGGCCCTGGCCCAGCCCATCAGGCGCGCCAGCAGGGCACCGGCCTCGTCATCCATGGCAGCCACTCAAGCAGCCCTCACCGACATCTGGTCTTCGCGCGGGGTCGTACGCCGGCCGCCTAGGTCTTGGCGTTCCGGGCCCAGGCCAGGCAGTAGATGCCGAAGGCGGCGAAGCCGGCGGCCATGGCCAGCAGCAGCACCGGGCCGAACGGCTGGTCCCGCAGCGTGCTCAGGGCAGCGTCCATGCCGCCTGCCTTCTTCGGGTCGTGCTTGGCCGCCGCCCAGCCGAAGAGCACCCCGACCAGGCTCAGCGCGACGCCCTTCGCGATCCAACCGAGGGTGCCGAGCACCACCACGGAGCGACTCACCCCGCCGGCCAGGTCGCGGGTGACGAACTTCTGCCGGACGCCTTTGACGATCTGGCTGACGCCCACGGCCAGCACGATCAGGCCGACCGCCACCACCAGCACCCGGCCGAACGGCACGCTCATCAGCCGGGCCGACAGCGTCTCCTCGGCCTCACCCGATCCCGAGTTCGCCCCGGTCCCGGTGGCGATCCGGATCGCGGTGAGGGCGAGCAGCAGGTAGACGACCGCCTTGCCGGCCGCCCGACCGCGGTTCTTCACCTGGTCCTTGACGTCGGCCCCGGGTTTCCCGGCCACGGCCTCGAGGCCCTGCCACAGCACCAGAGCCAGCAACCCGGCAGCCATCACCCAGAGCAGCACCTGGCCGAACGGCTGCTGGCCCAGCTGCTGCAGGGCACCGGTGGTCGAGGCGTCGTCGCCGCCACCGCCGCCGAGCGCCACCTGGGCGGAGATCCAGGCCAGCACCACGTGCACCAGGCCGTAGCTCACCAACCCGACGCGGACCAGGACCTGATAGCCGTGACGGCTGGCGAGCTCGGCGGAGGGCACGCGCCCATCCGACACCGCCACCGGCCCGACGTCAACGTCCGGACCGTCCACCGTCGGCGTTCGGCTGCGCCGCCGTTCCCCCCGCGGGGTCGGTCAGCGCAGGTCTGGCTGGTCCACCGGGAGCCGGACCACGGTGAACCGGAGGAAGAACTGGACCAGCGGGCCGATGGAGACGGCGTAGAGGACGGTGCCGACCCCGATCGTGCCGCCCAGCAGCACGCCGATCACCAGGACGGTCAGCTCGATCCCGATCCGCACCAGGCGCAGGCTGCGGCCCGTGCTGGCGGCGAGACCGGTCATCAGACCGTCGCGGGGCCCGGGCCCGAGCTGGCTGCCGATGTAGATCGCCCCCGCCAGGCCGTTCACCACCACCGCGCTGATCATCATCACGATCTGGACGGCGAGGTGGTCCGGCGCCGGGATCAGCCAGAGGCCGACGTCGGCCGCGACCCCGACCACCACCACGTTGCTCACGGTCCCCAGACCGGGCTTCTGCCGCAACGGGATCCAGAGCAGCAGCACGACGGCGCCGACCACGATGGTGACGGTCCCGAAGCTCAGCGGCAGGTAGTGGCTGAGCCCCTGGTGCAGCACGTCCCACGGGTCCAGCCCGAGGCCGGCGCGCACCAGCAGCGCCATCGACATCCCGTACAGCACCAGTCCGAAGAACAGCTGCGGCAACCGCCGGCCGAGGCGGCCGGCCCGCAGCTGCTCCACAGGGCCGAGGGTGGTCAGGCCGCTGCGGAGGGTCGTCGTGGTCACGGGCCCAGCATGGTGTCGGAGCGGTCTCCGAACCATGGCCACCCATGACGAAGTGGACTGATCTTCGGGTCGCCTCTCGCGCATGTGGCCTGTTCGGGCCAGAATTGGCCTGGTGATCGCCTCCCGAGTGACCGCCCAGCAGCTGGCCCGTCTGCTCGGTGCCCCCCCGCTCACGCACCCCCGGTACGAGGACCTGGCGGCCCGGGTCCGGATGCTGCTGGTCGACGGACGACTGGCGGCGAGCACCCGGCTGCCCAGCGAGCGCAGCCTGGCCGAGGCCCTCGCGCTGAGTCGCACGACGATCGCGGCGGCGTACGCGCGGCTCCGCGACGCGGGGTACGTCGAGGCTCGGCGGGGCTCCGGGCACGTGACCACCGGCCGGGTGAACGTCCCGACCACCACCACGGCGTCCCCGTTGCCGGAGGGGGTGATCAGCCTGACGTACGCCGCCGGTCCCGCACCGACCCAGGTGGCCACCGCCTTCGGTCGTGCCCTGGAGCGGATGGGTCCCCTGCTGGCCGACCCCGGCTACCTCCCCGAGGGGCTCCCGGAGCTGCGGGCCAGGATCGCCGACCGGTACGTGGCCCGCGGGTTGGCGACCCGACCGGACCAGATCGTCGTCACCTCCGGAGCGGTGGCCGCCCTCAACGTGGTGCTGCGCACGGTGCTGACCACCGGTGACCGGGTGGTGTGTGAGTCGCCGACGTACCCGGGCGCGGTCGACGCGATCCAGCGCTCGGGGGGTCGTGGCGTGCCGTGGCCCCTCACCGAGGGAGGGTGGGACCCGGAGCGGCTCGAGGTGGTGCTGCGTCAGTCGGCGCCGCGGATGGCGTACCTGATGCCGGACTACCACAACCCGACCGGGGCGCTGATGCCCGGCGAGCAGCGGGCGGCCACCGCGCGGCTGCTCCGGCGACACGGTGTGCGGCCGGTGATCGACGAATCCACCGCCGAGCTGAGGCTGGAGGGTCGGGTCGAGGTGCCGTTCGCCGTCGCCGCGCCCGAGGCGATCACCATCGGATCCGCCAGCAAGGCGTACTGGGGTGGGCTGCGGATCGGCTGGATCCGCGCCCCGCGCGAGCTCGTCCGGCCGTTGGTCGAGCAGCGGGCCGTTCTCGACGTGGCGTCTCCGGTGTTCGAGCAGCTGGTCCTGGCCGACGTGCTGGCCGATCCCGAGCCGCTGCTGGCGGAGCAGCGCCTGCGCTTGCTGAGCCAGCGCGACCGGCTGGTCGCCGACCTCGCCGAGCGGCTGCCCGACCTGCGGGTGCCGACCCCGGCCGGCGGGCTCGTGCTGTGGTCCGAGCTGCCCACCGAGTCCTCCACCCGGCTGGCCATGGCCGCGGAGCGCCACGGGCTGCTGCTCACCCCGGGGCCCCGCTTCTTCGTGGGCGGTGGTGGGGAACGGCATCTCCGGCTGCCGTACACGCAGCGGCCCGAGGTCGCCGACCGGGCGGTGGATCGGCTCGTCGCCGCCTGGACCGACCAGGTCCGCGACCCACGGCCCATCTCCCCCTGGCTCTCCCTCACCGCCTGAGTCCCGTCCCTTCTCGCTCGGGATCGAGCCGTTCGCTCGGGTTGCACCTGGTGCAGGACGCAGGATCCCGAGCGAGAGCGGGCGGATGGGGGCGGTGGTTGGGAGCGGGGGCTCAGGCGGGGGCTCAGTCGGTGGGGGTGGCGGTTGCCTTCTTGGCCGCCTTGAGGGCCCGCTTGGTGTCGCGTACGCGCTGCAGGGACTCGTCGTCGACGATGTCGGCGACGGACCGGAACACCCCTTCCTCCCCGAACGGGGCCGCCGCGTCGCGCCAACCGAGGGGGGTGACTCCGCGCTGCTTGCCCAGCAGGGCGGTGAAGATGGTCGCCTTCTCCTCCCCGAAGCCGGGCAGCGCGAGCAGACCCTGCTTGACGTCCTCACCGCTCTCGGCATCGGCCCAGACGTTCTCGGCCCGCCCGTCGAACCGCTCGACCAGGGTGCGGCAGACCTGGTGGACGCGCTTGCCCATCGACCCGGGGAAGCGGTGGATCGCCGGCTTGGCGGCGCAGAGGGCCACGAACTCGTCCTCGGGCATCGCCGCGATGGCGGCGACGTCGAGCGTGCCGCCCATCCGCTCGGCGATCACCGCGGGACCCACGAACGCCTTCTCCATCGGCACCTGCTGATCCAGCACCATGCCGATCAGCAGGGCGTTCAGGTCGGCGTCGAGGAGCGCGTCGGCGGTGGCGTTGCCGGTCAGGTAGGTGGCCATGGCGCCATTCTGACGCAGCCTGCGGTAGAGGCGTTCGCCCTGGTCAGGCGGAGCCGGGACCGATAGCCTGCCCCTAGGGCTCAAGGAGGTCTGTCATGCGTATCCGCGACATTCTCCAGACCAAGGGATCCGACGTGGTGGTGATCGCCCCGGACTCCTCGGTGCGCGACCTGGTGACGCTCCTGCGTCAGCACAACCTCGGCGCCGTGATCGTCTCGACCGACGGGACGACGATGACGGGGATCGTCTCCGAACGCGACGTGGTCCGTCGACTGGCCACCGATGCCGACGTCCTGTCCGCGCGGGTGGCCGACGTGATGACCGACGTGGTGCACACCTGCAGTCCGCAGGACTCCGTCGACTCGCTGATGGCGACGATGACCGACCACCGGATCCGGCACCTGCCGGTGCTCGACGCCGACGGCCACCTCAGCGGCATCGTCAGCATCGGCGACGTGGTCAAGTCCACCATCACCACGCTGCAGTACGAGCGCGACCGGCTGCAGGAGTACGTCAGCTCCTGACCCGTCGTGAGCGGCTGCACGCGACTAACAATTGACAGTCGATCGGCCCACTCCTACGTTGAGAGCGCTCTCACCTGGGAGTGACGGGTTCGACGACGAACGCAAGGAGCCTTCTGATGGCCGAGCGCCGATTCGATGACCGCTTCCTCTTCGGGGCGGCGACCGCGGCCTTCCAGATCGAGGGAGCGAACCACACCGACGGTCGGACGGACTCGATCTGGGACGTCTTCTGCCGGGTCGAGGGTGCGGTGATCAACGGCGACGACGGGTCGGTCGCCTGCGACCACTACCACCGCCACGACGACGACGTGGCCCTGATGGCGTCCCTCGGGTTGCAGAGCTACCGGTTCTCCACCTCCTGGGCCCGGGTCCAGCCCGACGCCCGGGCGGCCAACCCGAAGGGTCTCGACTTCTACTCCCGGCTGGTGGACGAGCTGCTGGAGCGGGACATCCTGCCCTGGCTGACGCTCTACCACTGGGACCTGCCGCAGACGCTGCAGGACGACGGCGGCTGGGCGAACCGGGACACCGCCTACCGGTTCGTCGACTACGCCCGCCTGGTCCACGACCGTCTCGGCGACCGGGTCCGGGTCTGGACCACGCTGAACGAACCGTGGTGCTCGGCCTTCCTCGGGTACGCCGCCGGGGTGCACGCCCCTGGCCTCCAGGACGCCGGTCAGAGCCTCGCGGCCGCCCACCACCTGATGCTCGGCCACGGCCTGGTGGTGCAGCAGCTCCGCGCCGCGGACGAGGAGCTCCGGCTCGGCCTCACCGTGAACCTCACCCCCTTCCGTCCGGCAGACCCCCGAGATCCGGCCGACCTCGAGGCCGTACGCCAGCTGGACGGGCAGGCCAACCGGATCTTCCTGGACCCGATCTTCAGGGGCCGCTACCCCGACGACGTGCTGGCCGACGTCGCCGGTCTGGGTCTGGAGGACGTGATCCACGACGGGGACCTGGAGATCATCTCGACGCCGATCGACGTGCTCGGAGTGAACTACTACCAGGACGCGGTGGTCAGCGGCTCGCCGACCGGACCGGTCACCGCCACCGAGGCGCCGACCGACCGGGTGACCGGGTCCCCGTTCCCGGCGGTCCGGGACGTCTACCCGGTCGAGCAGGACGTGCCCCGGACGGACATGGGCTGGGTGATCTCCCCCGACGGCCTCCGGCAGCTGCTGCACCGGATCCACGACGAGTACGCGGCGCCGGCCGGCACCGACCTCTACGTCACCGAGAACGGCGTCGCCTTCGCCGACCGGGTGGCTCCCGACGGCAGCGTGGACGACGGCGACCGGGTGGCCTACCTGCGATCGCACCTGGGGGCCGTGCACCGCGCCATCGCCGAGGGTGTCCCGGTGAAGGGCTACTTCTACTGGTCGCTGATGGACAACTTCGAGTGGGCCTGGGGCTATGCGAAGCGCTTCGGCATCGTCGCCGTCGACTACGAGACGCAGCGGCGCACGGTCAAGGCGTCCGGCTGGGAGTACGCCAACATCATCGCCGCCCGCAGTCTCGACCACGCCGAGACCGCGGTTGAGGTAGGACAGAGGTAGACCGATGCCTGTGCAGGAGGCGGTGACGGCCGTGGAGGACGAGGAGAAGACCGCGAGCGACACCGAGACCACAGTCCCCCGGACGAAGCTCTCCGGTGCTCCGACCCTGGAGCGGGTCGCGGCGGAGTCCGGGGTGAGCCGCTCCACCGTGTCCCGGGTCGTGAACGGGTCACCGAAAGTGCGGCCGGAGGTGGTGGAGGCGGTCAACGCGGCGATCGAGCGGCTGAACTACGTGCCCAACCGGGCCGCGCGCTCGCTGGCCAGCCGGCAGACGTACGCGATCGCGCTGCTGGTCCCGGAGCGGGTGATGACGTTCTTCAACGACCCGTTCTTCGCCTCGGTGGTGCAGGGCATCACCGCCGGGATGGAGGACAGCGACTACATCCTGAACCTGCTCGTCTCCAGCTCCGACCCGACCCGGAAGACCCGTCGCTACCTGCGCGGCGGCAACGTGGACGGGGCCTTCGTGGTGTCCCACCACGCCGCCGACCGGGACCTGGCCGACCTCTGCGACATCATGCCGGTGGTCTTCGGCGGCCGACCGGCGCTCCCCGACCTCGCAGCCTGCCACTACGTCGACATCGACAACGTGCAGGGCGCCCGGACGGCGGTCGAGCACCTGGTCGTCTCGGGGCGGCGACGGATCGCCACCATCACCGGTCCGGACGACATGCTGGCCGCGGTCGACCGGCGGACGGGCTGGCTCCACGCCCTCCAGGCCGCCGGCCAGCGCGCCGACGCGATCGCCGTCGGCGACTTCACCGAGGACGGCGGGGCGGCGGCCGTACGGACCCTGCTGTCGCGCTGGCCGGACCTCGACGCGGTGTTCGTGGCCAACGACCTGATGGCCCGTGGAGCGCTCCGGGTGCTGGCCGAGTCCGGTCGGGCGGTGCCCGACGACGTGGCCGTGGTCGGCTACGACGACTCCCCCGCCGCCACCGCGATGCGCCCGGAGCTGACCACTGTCGCCCAGCCGTCGGAGACGATGGGCCGCCGGATGGCGGAGCTGCTGCTGGCCCTGCTGCACGGCGACGAGGTCGAGCCACCGCCCCTGCTGCCCACCACCCTGGTCGTCCGCGAGACCGGCTGACCGGGACGCAGAACGGCCGGGTCCCGAAGGGCCCGGCCGCCGCCGATCAGACGTTCCTCACATGTTGATCATGTGACCCGAGATGCCGTGGGCAACCTCCTTGAGGGCCTCGGACAGCGTCGGGTGGGCGTGCACGGTGCGGGCGACCTCTTCGGCGGTGAGCTCCCACTGCTGGGCCAGAACGAGCTCGGGCAGCAGCTCGGTGACCTCCGGGCCGATCATGTGCAGGCCGAGGATCTCGCCGTGCTTGGCGTCCGCGACGAGCTTGACGAAGCCGGTCGCCTCCCCCAGGCCGTGCGCCTTGCCGTTGGCGGTGAAGGGGAACTTGGCCGTCTTGACGTCGTAGCCCTTGTCCTTGGCCTGCTGCTCGGTGTAGCCGAACGAGCCGATCTGCGGCTGGCAGTAGGTCGCCCGCGGGATCATGTCGTAGTTCACGGGCATGGTCTCGGCACCGGCGATCGTCTCGGCGGCGACCACGCCCTGGGCCTCGGCCGTGTGGGCCAGCAGCAGCTTCCCGGTGCAGTCGCCGATGGCGAGGATGCTCGGCACGTTGGTGCGCATGTAGTCGTCGATGGCCACCGCCCCCCGCTCGGTCAGCTCCACGCCGGTGTTCTCCAGGCCGTACCCCTGGGTCCGCGGGGCGAAGCCGATCGCCTGCATGACCTTGTCGGCCTCGAGCACGCCCTTGTCGCCGTCGCCCTTGGCCGGGGACACGGTGACCTTCACCTTGTCGCCGCTGTCGTCGATCGACTCGACCTTGGTGCCGGTCAGGACCTTCACACCCAGCTTCTTGTACGCCTTGGCCAGCTCCGCGCTGATCTCGGGGTCCTCCAGCGGGACCATCCGGTCCAGGAACTCCACGATGGTGACGTCGACGCCGTAGTTGGCCAGCACGTACGCGAACTCGACCCCGATGGCGCCGGAGCCGGCGATGATGATCGACTTCGGCAGCTCCTCGGTCAGGATCTGCTCCTCGTAGGTCACCACGCGGTCGCTGAGCGAGGTGCCCGGCAGCAGCCGGGTGGTGGCGCCGACCGACAGGATGCACTTGTCGAAGGTGACCTCGGTGGTGCCCTTGGGTCCCTCGACGCTGATCGACGTGGCGTCCTTGAAGGTCCCCCACCCGTCGATCTCGGTGACCTTGTTCTTCTTCATCAGGAAGTGCACGCCCTTGGCCATCCGGTCGGCCACCGTGCGGCTGCGCTTGAAGGCCACGCCGAAGTCGAAGCTGACGTCGCCGTTGATGCCGAACGTCTTCGCCTCGTGGGTGAACAGGTGGGCGACCTCGGCGTTGCGCAGCAGCGACTTCGTGGGGATGCAGCCCACGTTGTTGCACACCCCGCCCCAGTACTTGAGCTCGATGATCGCGGTCTTCAAGCCGAGCTGGGCCGCGCGCACCGCGGCGACATAGCCGCCGGGACCGGCACCGAGCACGACGACGTCATAGTGGTCACTCATGCCGCTACTCTAGAGAAGCCGTGGAGGGCCATGCCACCGGCCGGTGTGTGGAACACGACACGCCCTCGATACCGAAAATATCTCACCGATGAGTTACTGTCGTTCGCGTGACGGATACTTCACTGGATCGGATCGGCTCCCTTATTCGCGATGCCCGCAAGCACCGTGGTCTCACCCAGACCCAGCTCGCGAGCGTCCTCGGCACCAGCCAGAGCGCGGTGCACCGGATCGAGGCCGGTAACCAGAACGTCAGTCTGGAGATGGTCAACCGGATCGCGGCGGCCCTGGACTCGCCGTTGATCTCGGTCGGCCCGAGCGGCCCGGTGCACCTGCGGGTGCGCGGCGGGGCCAAGCTGAACGGCAGCATCGAGGTCCGTTCGTCGAAGAACGCGGCCGTCGCGCTGCTGTGCGCGAGCCTGCTGAACCGCGGCCGTACGGTGATCCGGGGCATCGCCCGGATCGAGGAGGTCAACCGGATCCTCGAGGTGCTGGTGAGCATCGGGGTGGAGGCCAACTGGCTCAACGGTGGCGCCGACCTCGAGCTCATCCGCCCGCACGAGCTGAATCTCGACCGGATGAACCTGGAAGCCGCGCGGCGGACCCGCAGCGTGATCATGTTCCTCGGCCCGCTGCTGCACAGCTACGACAACTTCCAGCTCCCGTACGCCGGCGGCTGCGACCTCGGGGCCCGGACCATCGAACCGCACCTGCAGGTGCTGCGCCGCTTCGGTCTGGACGTCACCGCGACCGACGGCTTCTACCTGTGCAAGGTCGATCCGGCGGTCGAGCCGGAGCGGCCGATCATCCTGACCGAGCGCGGCGACACCGTGACCGAGAACGCGCTGCTGGCCGCTGCGTTGTCCCCCGGGGTGACGGTGCTGCGCAACGCCAGCCCCAACTACATGGTCCAGGACCTGTGCGTCTTCCTCACCCGGCTGGGCGTGGAGATCGACGGCATCGGCACCACGACGCTGCGGATCCGCGGCGCGCGGCAGATCAACACCGACGTGGAGTTCGCGCCGTCGGAGGACCCGATCGAGGCCATGAGCCTGATCACCGCGGCCATCGTCACCTCTTCCGAGGTCGAGATCCGGCGGGCACCGATCGAGTTCCTCGAGATCGAGCTGGCCATCCTGGAGGAGATGGGTCTGGACTTCACCCTCGGCGAGGAGTACACGGCCGCCAACGGCCACACCCGCCTGGTCGACCTGGTCGTCCGCCCCTCGCGGCTCGCGTCGCCGATCGACAAGATCCACCCGATGCCGTTCCCCGGGCTCAACATCGACAACCTGCCGTTCTTCGCCGTGATCGCGGCCACCGCGCAGGGCAAGACCGTCATCCACGACTGGGTCTACGAGAACCGCGCGATCTACCTGACCGAGCTGAACCGGTTGGGCGCGCACGTGCAGCTGCTCGACCCGCACCGGATCATCGTCGAGGGCCCGACCCGCTGGCGGGGCCAGCAGGTCGTCTGCCCGCCGGCCCTGCGTCCGGCCGTCTGCATCCTGATCTGCATGCTCGCCGCGCGCGGTGAGTCCGTGCTGCGCGACGTCTACGTCATCAACCGTGGCTACGAGGACCTGGCCAACCGGCTCAACGCCCTGGGCGCGAACATCGAGGTGTTCCGGGACTGATCGGCGCCGACCTCGCCAGCAGCTGGCGGCAGCCGGCGGGGGCGTCAGCTGGCGGGGGCGTCGCAGCCCGCCCGGTGGAAGTCGTCCGTGGTCGGGAAACCCGGCCCGCCGCCCGCCGCCCGTCACCGGCACCGGCACCGGCCCCGCCGCCGGTCACCGGAGCCGGCGGACCTCGAACGTGGTCGTCGGCGACGCGATCTCGTCCTGGGCGGCCACCAGCTGCAGCTCGGACAGCCCGGACTCGACGGTGGTCTTCAGCACCCCGTAGACCACAGCTGCCGTCCGGCCGACCGCCGTCTCCACCGAGCCGGTGGCCAACAGCGAGGCCAGGAAGGTGGCCGCGGTCAGGTCGCCGGCGCCGGTGAAGGTCCGCGGCAGCAGCGGGGTGGTCACCGACCAGGCGCCCTCCCCCGTCACCGCCAGCATGTCGATGGTGCCCTCGGCAGCCTGGTCGTGGACCACCGAGGTCACCAGCACCGTCTCCGGTCCCAGGGCCCGGGCGGTGTCGGCAGCGGCCAGCACCTCGGCCAGGGTGCCGGTGGACCGGCCGGTCAGGTACTCCAGCTCGAACTGGTTCGGCGTGATGATCTGCGCCGCCGGCACGACGGTGTCGCGCATCAGCTCGGGGATGCCGGGCCGGACGAAGAACCCGCGGCCGACGTCACCCATCACCGGGTCGCAGCAGTACACGGCCGCGGGGTTGCGGGTCTTCACCAGCGCCACGGCGTCCAGGATCGCGGCGCCCACGTCCTCGCCGCCCTGGTAGCCCGAGAGGACCGCCTCCACCCGGTCCAGGGCGCCACGCTCGTCGATCCCGGTGATGACCTCGGTGACGTCGGCGGCGCTGAGCAGGGGGCCGCGCCACTGGCCGTACCCGGTGTGGTTGGAGAAGTGCACGGTCAGCACGGGGTAGACCTCCACCCCCATCCTCATCAACGGGAACGTGGCCGCGCTGTTGCCGACGTGGCCGTACGCGACCGAGGACTGGATGGACAAGATGGTGGTCACGGTGGTCATTCTGGCACCCGGGACGCCGGCCCCAGACGGCTCGACGACGACCAACAGCGTGTGACCGGGGCCACTCCCGGGCCTTGACCCGTCCCCCTAGAGTTGTGCCCATGTCGGCCGGCGTCGAGGACAGGAGCAGCCGCGATGTGCGTAGCGGCACCGGTCTGGCCCACGGCCACCCGCGCCACGCAGCTGTTCGGACGCCGCTCCGGATCCCGACGTCGCCCGTGACCGCCGCTCCCGCCGAGCCCGATCCCGGCCCCGTCGACACCGGCCGGACGCCCTCCACGGACCGCCCCGCCGGTCCCGCCGCCGCCGATGCCGGTCCCGCCGCCGCCGATGCCGGTCCCGCGGCCGCCGACGACGGGGTCGAAGGCGGCGCCTCGGGCTCGACGGAGAAGCATCATCACCACGTCCTGATCGAGTCGGAGGAAGACCGCTGGGCCTGGCGGCGCCGGATCCGGCAGAACCCCCACCAGCTCCGCGTGTACCGGGTCGGGGTCGGGTTCGCCGGTCTGCTGCTGATCTGCCTCGGCCTGGTCACCGGCCCGCTGCCGGGCCCCGGGGGCATCCCGCTGGTGCTGCTGGGGCTGGCCATCTGGTCCAGCGAGTTCGAGTGGGCCTATCGGCTGCGACAGCGGTTCAAGGCCGAGATCAAGAAGTTCCGCGCCTGGCCGACCAGCCGGAAGGTCGCCTTCTGGCTCGTCTTCTTCGTGGTCTGCGCCGGGTTCGGCTACACCTACCTCGTCGTCCTCGGTCCCCCCTTCTGGATGCCGGCCGTGGGGGCCAACCTGCTCGAGCACCTGCCCGGGGTCGAGGCGGGCTGATCCCGCGGCGCCGGTCCGCGCACGGCACGCCCCGGTCTGCTGGAATGACGGCATGCGCGCCGCTGAGTACGCCTTCCTCGACGCCGACTTCCTCGCCTTCGCCCACCGGGGTGGCGCCCATTACCCGCCCAACCTCCACCGGGAGAACAGCCGGCACGCCTTCGCCCAGGCGGTGGCGCTCGGCTACCGCTACCTGGAGACCGACGTCCACCTGACCGCCGACGGGGTGCTGGTCGCGTTCCACGACGAGGCGCTCGACCGGGTGACCGACAGGACCGGGCGGATCGCCGAGCTGCCGTACGAGGTCGTGTCCCGAGCCAGGATCGGCGGGCAGGACCCGATCCCGTTGCTCTCGGAGCTGTTCGAGGACTTCCCCCGGGCCCGCTTCAACATCGACGCGAAGTCCGCCGCCGCCGTGGCCGCACTGGCCCGGACCATCGCCGAGCACGACGCGTACGACCGGGTCTGTGTCAGCTCGTTCGGGATCCGACGCCTGCATCGCCTGCGGCGGCTGCTCGGACCGCGGACCGCCTCGGCGGCGTCGTCGGCCGGCATCGCGATCAACCGCTTCGGCCCGTGGCTCACCGCCGTCCTGGACTCCCCCGCCCCGGTGCTCCAGATGCCGATCGACCGGCGCGTCTTCGGCCGCGACCTGCGCATCCTCACCGAACGGCTCGTCGCCACCGTCCACCGGCACGGCAAGCAGGTGCACATCTGGACCGTGGACGACGCGGCGCAGATCGAACAGCTCCTCGCTGCGGGTGTCGACGGCATCTTCACCGATCGACCTGACACGCTCAGGAGCGTGCTGCAGCGCCACGGACGTTGGACGAGCGACCAGACCCCGGAGGTCGGCTCGTGACCGTGCTCTTTGGTCGCGCTCCGCGCTCTGCGGTCACCAGCTCCGCGACGTCTCGCTCGTTCGTCACGCTTCCGGACGACGAAGAGCGTGTCGCCCGGAATCGCTCCTGCACTCCCGAGAGGCTCCGCCGGTGACCGTGCTCTTTGGTCGCGCTCCGCGCTCTGCGGTCACCAGCTCCGCGACGTCTCGCTCGTTCGTCACGATTCCGGACGACGAGGAGCGTGTCGCCCGGAATCGCTCCTGCACTCCCGAGAGGCTCCGCCGGTGACCGTGTCCGATGGTCGCGCTCCACGCTCCGCGGTCACGACGCACCGCCGTCGGGCCGTCGTCGCCTGGGCCTCGTGGGACTGGGGGTCGTCGGCGTACTCGACCATCGTGGTCAGCTTCGTGTTCGCGCCGTACCTGGCCAACACCGTCGGCGGACCCGACGCCGCTCTCGGGCTGTCCGGGGCGACCTGGTTGGGCATCTCGACGACCGTGGCGGGCGTGCTGATCGCCGTCCTGGCGCCGGTGACCGGTCAGCGGGCCGACGAGGGCGGCCGCCGTCGCGCCAGCCTGGGCGTCTTCACCGCGCTGGTGATCGTCAGCACCCTGGGACTGTTCTTCGTCCGCGACGCGCCGGCCTACCTGTGGCTGGGGCTGGTGCTGATGGCGGCGGGGTCGGTGTTCATGGAGTTCGCGTACGTCTCCTACAACGCGATGCTGCACCAGATCTCCACACCGGCGACCATCGGCCGGATCTCCGGGTTCGGCTGGGGCAGCGGCTACCTGGGCGGGATCGTGGTGCTGCTGGCGTCCTACCTGCTCTTCATCTCCCCGGAGGTGGGCCTGTTCGGCGTGACCGATGCCGACGGACTGCGCTACCGGGCGCTCGCGGTGGTGGTCGCCGTCTGGTTCGCCGTGTTCGCGATCCCTGTCCTGGTCACCGTGCCGGAGGTGCCGGCGACCCGGTCGACACGACTGAGCTACCTCGCCTCGTACCAGAAGCTGATCGCCGACGTCCGGACGCTGTTCCGCACCGACCGGCACGTGGTGTGGTTCCTGCTGGCCAGCGCCATCTACCGCGACGGCCTGGCCGCGGTCTTCAGCTTCGGGGCGGTCCTGGCGGTGTCGGTGTACGGCCTGAGCGCGTCCGGAGTGGTGATCTTCGGGGTCGCGGCCAACGTGGTGGCCGCCGTCGGGGCGTTCGCCGGCGGGCTGCTGGAGGACCGGGTCGGACCCAAGCCCATCATCCTGGTGTCGCTCATCGGGCTGGTCGTGGCCGCCGTCGTGCTGCTGTTCGGGTCGGGACCGACCATGTTCTGGATCTTCGGTCTCGCCCTGTGCCTGTGGGTCGGACCGGCCCAAGCCAGCTCCCGCTCGTTCCTGGCCCAGCTCGCCCGGCCGGGGCAGGAGGGCCAGCTGTTCGGCCTGTACGCAACCACCGGCCGCGCGGTGTCCTTTCTGGCCCCGGGGCTGTTCGCGCTGTTCAGCGGCATCTTCGCCAGTGACCGGATGGGTATCCTCGGGATCGCGGTCGTGCTTCTCGCCGGTGGTGCCTGCCTGGTCTTCGTCCGTCCCCCCGCCGGGCGCCGCTCTGCGGAGACGGCGGATCTTCGCTAGCGTGGGGCGGAACATTCACGATGCATCGATAGTTGAACCTCTCGGGGAAAAGAAACCACACAGGTTGACAGCAGTCGGGAGGCAGACATGGCAGATCGTTCTTTGCGAGGCACCGGTCTCGGTGCGAAGAGCTTCGAGGACGAAGCGGGTGTCGAGTTCGCGGCGCGCCAGGAAGTCGGTTTCGACTGCTCTCGCGGCCACCACTTCACCTTGATGTTCGCCGCGGAGGCGGACACGCCGGCGGCGTGGGAGTGCCCCCGCTGTGGTGCCGAGTCGTTGCGCTCCGACGGTGTGCGGGCCGAGGCCAAGGAGGAGAAGCCCGTGCGGACGCACTGGGACATGCTCCGGGAGCGTCGTAGCATCGCCGAGCTCGAGGATCTCCTGGCCGAGCGGCTCGACCTCCTGCGGTCGGGCGCGCTGGGTCCGAACTACGCGTCCTCGAACCGTTCCCGCAAGAGCGCCTGAGCACGGCTGACCCGCACCGGGTCGGCCCGCTCGAGCACGTCCCTGGCACGTGATCCCACCGGATCAGGTGCCAGACGTGTGTCTGGGCCCGGGTGGCCGCCACGGCATTCCGCCCCGACCAGGACCTGCCCGTGACCGGGGACGCGAGCTCAGCGCTGCTGACCGGGCGGCCGGCCGGGGCCGTCCTCGATCTCGCCGGAGATGACCACCGGTCCCTCGGCGGTACCGGTCGAGGGATCGGGCACGGTCTCCCCCTCGATCACCGAGCCGTCCCGGCGGGCGTACCCGGTCGGCATGCCGAGTCGGCTCATCCGCCGGGCGACCGCGTAGGCCAGCACCTTCCTGGCCAGCGGCCGGGTGAACGGCAGCAGGAACAGCAACCCGAAGACGTCGGTGACGAAGCCGGGCATCACCAGCAGCACGCCGCCGACCAGGATCAAGGCGGTGTCGGCGAGCTCACCGGTCGGCATCTTGCCGCTGGCGAACGCCCCGTTCAGCGCCTTCCAGGCGCGCGTCCCCTCGCGACGCATCAACCACGCGCCGAGCAGGGCCTCGCCGACGAGGATGGCCAGCGTCCACCAGACGCCGATGAGCTGGCCGACCTGGATGATCAGGTAGATCTCCAGGAACGGCAGCGCCACCATGCCCACCATCACCAGCGGCAGGATCCACCCGCCGCCGCGGGGCCGTGGCTGCGTCACCGTCGCCATCTCAGGTCAGCTCCCGCCGTCGTCGGCCGACGAGCTCCCGGAGCTGCCCGGCGCGGTGCTTGACACCCCACCAGGTGGTGCGGACGAGGGCCTCGGCCACGATCTTCTGGCTCATCTTGGACTGACCGTACTCCCGCTCGACAAAGGTGATCGGCACCTCGACGACGCGGAAACCGGCCTTGAGGGCACGCCAGCCGAGGTCGATCTGGAAGCAGTAGCCGGCCGAGGCGATCTCGTCCACCCTGATCCCCCGCAGCGTCGCCGCGCGGAACGCGTTGAACCCACCGGTGGCGTCGCGCAGCGGGACACCGAGCATCATCCGGGTCCACAGGCTGCCGCCCCGCGACAGGATCTCGCGCGACTTCGGCCAGTTGACGACCTTCCCACCGGGGACCCAGCGGGAGCCCTTGACCATGTCGGCGTCCCGCAGCGCCTCCAGCAGCAGCGGTAGCTGCTCGGGCTGGTGGGAGCCGTCGGCGTCGTGCTCGACCAGCACGCCGTACCCCTGCTCGAGTCCCCACGCGAAGCCGGCCAGGTAGGCCGCACCGAGACCCTCCTTGCCGAGCCGGTGCAGCACGTGGATGTGGTCGTCGGCGGCGGCCAGCTCGTCGGCCCGCTGTCCGGTCCCGTCGGGTGAGTTGTCGTCGGCGACCAGGATGTGCGCATCCGGCACGGAGGCCCGCAGCCGGGAGGTGATCATGTCGATGTTCTCCCGCTCGTCGTACGTCGGGATGATCACCAACACCCGACCGAGGTCGTCGCTCATCTGCCTGCTGCCTCCGGGTCCGGACTCCCCTGACCGGCCGGCCAGGACGACTCATCCTGCCGTACGCGGGCCGTCGCTGTCCGCCCACGAGCCCGGCCGGCGAGTGCGGCCAGCCCCAGGACGACCGCCAGCAGACCGCCCAGCGCCAGCCCCCGGTCCAGCCACGGGGCCACCACCACGGCGGGGGTGAGCCCACTGCGCAGCGGCATGTCGACCACCAGCGAGGCGGCGGTGAACTCGGTGGTCCGGCGGACCACCCGCCCGTCGGCGTCGATGAAACCCGAGACGCTGTTGGTGGTGGCCACGGCGATCTCCCGGCGGCTCTCCATCGCCCGGGCCCGGGTGATGGCGAACTGCTGCTCGATCTGACCGGTGCCGCCGTAGGTGGCGTTGTTGCTCTGCACGACCAGCACCTGGGCGCCGTTGGCCAGGGTGGAGTAGATCGTGGAGTCGTAGGCCAGCTCGAAGCAGATGATGTCGCCGACCTTGATCGTGCGGCCGTTCAGCGGGACGGTCAGCACCCCCGGAGAGGTGCCGGGCACCGACTGGGCGCCGACCTCGGCCAGGATCGGGACCAACGGCAGCAGCTGGGTCCGGAACGGGATCCACTCCCCGAAGGGCACCAGGTTCTGCTTGTTGTAGCGGGCCAGGATGCCGGCCACCGGGTCCCACCACAGAGCGGCCGTCTGCCGCTCGTCGACGCCGGGTCCCTCCATCACGGCGCCGACCAGGATCGGCCGGCCGGCGATGGTGGCCGCCGCCTGGACGGTGCGGCCGGTGGTCGGGTCCAGGGTCGGGTCGATGTCGGTCGAGTTCTCCGGCCAGAGGATGAAGTCCGGCATCGGCACGAGGCCGAGGCGGGCCTTCACCATCAGGTTCACGGTCTCGCTGAGGTGGTTGTTGGTGACCGAGCGGGCTCGGCCCAGCGCCTCGATCCCCTTGCCGGGCACGTTGCCCTGCACGATGCCGACCCGGACGGAGCCGTCGGCGGGAGGGGCGCTGAGGGGGACGGCGCGGACGCCGACCCCGAGCAGCACCAGCACCAGCAGACCGACGCCGAGCGGGATCAGGCGACGGGTCAGCCCGGCGGTCCGGTGGAGGGTCAGCTGGACCGCGTACGCGACCGTCTGGGCGACCGCGGCCACCAGGAAGGACACGCCGGCTACCCCGATCAGCGGCAGGAAGCCGGCCAACGGGGTGTCCACCGCCGCGTACGCGAGCCGGACCCAGCCGAAGCCACCGAACGGCATCCGCGAGTACAGGAACTCGATCAGCGACCAGCACAGCGCAGCGGCCAGCGGCCACCAGCGCAGCGCCGAGGTCAGGTGCAGCAGAAGGCCGAGCAGACCGAGGAAGAGCGCCTCGAACGCGATCAGCAGGACGGCGACCCAGCTGCCGAGGACGTGGATCCAGCTGATCGACACGCCGAGCAGGCCGAGTCCGTACAGGTAGCCGACCCCGAACGCCGACCGCCGCGGACGGGTGGTGTCGCCGTCCCGGACCAGCAGGGTCAGCGCGGGAACACCGATGAGCAGCAGCGGCCACAGCCCGTACGGCTGCCAGGCGAGCCCGGTGACCGCCCCGGCGAGCACGGCGGCCAGGCCCCGCAGCCAGCGGTTGTGCCGCCAGCCGAAGCGATCAGGGATGTCGACCGGACCCGGATCGAGCACGTCGGCACGGGCGGTGGACACCCCGAGATCCTACTGGCCGGGACCAGTGGCGACGGGACGTCGATGACCGGCGTGCTGTTCGACTGCGGTGACCGGTTCTGCGGTGGTCCGGTTCGCGGTGGGGGTGGGTGGGAGGTCTCGGGCCAACCATCCGCCCTCGCAAGCTCGGGCTCCCGCCAGACCCATCCACGGCCCTTCGACGCACCCACCCACGCCCACCGCTCTGCTGCCGACGTGCGTGTCCAGGACGCCCGGTCCCAGTGACAGGAGCAAGGGCGGACCCGTTGAACTAAGGGCCGCATCGCGGAACACCCCTCAGACGGGGATGTGGCCTTTCGGGAAGCCTCCGTTGCTGTAGAGGAGCTGGCCGTTGATCCAGCTGCCCTGGTCGGACAGCAGGAAGCGGATCAGGTTGGCCACGTCGGTGGGGGTGCCCAGGCGGCCGAGGGGTTGGGAGGCCAGACCGCTGGCCCGGATCGCGTCGTCCATCCAGCCGGTGTCGACCGGGCCGGGGTTGATCACGTTGGCCCGCAGGCCACGGTCGCCGAGCTCGTGGGCGGCGGCGAGGACCAGGCGGTCCAGGGCACCTTTGGTCGCGCCGTACGGGAGGTTGTTCACGGTGTGGTCGCTGGTCAGGGCGATGACGCTGCCGCCGCTGTCCGGCAGCTGGCGCGCGAAGGCGGCGGTCAGCAACCAGGTGGCCCTGACGTTGACGGCGTAGTGCCGGTCGAAGCTCTCGACGGTGGTGTCCAGGACACCTGAGTCGACGCTCTCGCAGTGCGACATGACCAGCGCGTCGAGAGGTCCGAGCAGGCCGGCCGCCCGGTCCACCAGTCCGGCCGCCTGATCGGGCTGCTCGAGGTCGGCCTCGAGCAGCTCGACCCGTCGCCCGCCGGCCCGTAACCGGTCGGCCAGCTGCTCGGGGTCGTCGGGTTCGCCGACCAGACCGAGCCGGGCGTCGTACGGCTGCCAGGAGGACAGGACGAGGTCCCAGCCGTCCTCGGCCAACCCGGCCGCAACGCCGGCGCCGATCCCCCGCAGCCGTCCCACCCCGGTCACCAGTGCGCGTCGTGTCATCGCCCCAGCCTCGGGCATCCCGTAGATGCGGATCCTGAAGAATTGCGGTCACCTGGCTCAGAAGGGTCCTGATCAAGTCGGAGGTCTACCGGGACGGCTTCGACGTCGCAGGTGGTGACTGGTTGGACGACGTCTTGACCTGGCTCCGCGAAGCGCTCACCGCGATGCCGGTCGACCGGGTGCTGATGCGGCTCAGGAGACCTTCACGGTGAACGAGACCGAGCTGGGGCCGGACCAGGGTCGGCGGTCAGTCTTTCGTGGCGGCGCGGACCGGCGGCCCTTCGACGACGACGACCTGGCGGTCGCGCCCTACGTCCTGTGGTCCCGGGTTACGCTGGACCGCCAGACCGTGGCGCTGCAGGGCCGTTCGGGTTCCACCCCGTGTAAGGGCCAGGACCTGGGGTTGACCGGTCGCGTTAGCGGTGCTCCAGCTGCTGAGCGACGGTCTGAGCACCCGGCAGACGGCTCGCCGGCTCGCCTGCTCACCTCGCACCTGACAACGCTATCGGGGACAACGGGATCCCGGGGCGCTCGCGCTGGTGTGGGGGTCAGCGAAGGGTGAGCCTAGGTTGATCACGTTCATGTACGGGCCGCGGTCCCGAGCTCAAAGGCGGCAGCGAGGACGAGACGGTCCAGGGACGGCGGCGCCACCGATGCAGTGGAAGCCGCCCGAGACCGGCCAGAGTTGGCATCGAATCACTCAGGTGTGGCGATCCGGCGGGAATGCAGGCTGCCGCCCGTCGTCGAACCGGGAATGACGCCGTCGTGGGCCCGGAGCAAGCCTGGGCTGGTCAGTCCCTCGATCGAGCCGACTTCAGGCGCCGCGATCAATCAGAGCGTTTCGCCTGCCCGCCAAACCGCCGACAGGCATTAGGCTGCGCTCGGTGTCCGAGTCGCCCCCACCCTCGTCGGTCCAGCCTCCCAAGAGCTATCGCTGGGACCTCGATGTGTTGCGGATCATGGCGATCCTCGGCGTCGTCGCCGTCCACGTCTTCGGGCTCATCCTCGGCGAGAAGGGACTTCAGGGCACAGCCACCTGGTACTTCGGCGTCATCCTCGATATCGGCAGCATCTGGTGCGTACCGATCTTCGTCATGATCAGCGGGGCCTTGCTGCTCGGCCCGCGCACCCATGCTGCTGGACCGGGACCCTTCTTGCGTCGCCGGGTGCTGAGGTTGCTGCCGGCCCTCGTCGTCTGGCACCTGGTCTACCTGTTCGGGGTGCGCTGGCTGCTCCTGGGAGGTCGTCTCGAGCCCGCAGCGGTATTCGTGAACTTCGTCGACGCCAGGGTCTACACCGCCCTGTACTTCCTGTGGCTGATCCTCGGCCTCTACTGCGTGGCTCCGGTGCTCGCTGCGTTCCTCGCCGGCGGAGGCGCCACGCGCGCACGAGTCACAGCCCTTGCTGCGTGCGCCTGGACGGCGACCGTCATCGCTGTTCCGGGAGTGACTGCCCTGCTCGGGACTCCCCGGCCGCGGTCCGACGGAGCCTTGACCATGTGGGTCTCGTACGTCGGTCTGTTCGTGGCCGGCTACGCGTGGCGTGAGGCCTCGAGCCGGTCACATCGCTGGATCTGGACCGGGACGCTGGCGATCCTCCTGCTAGCCGCGCAGATCTGGCAGTACACCGCTCGCCCGGATCCTCGGCTCCTTCAGGCTCTGTCGCCGGTCAGCTATCTGGGTGCGCTCGTGATGATCTGCTCGATCTGCCTCTTCGTGTGCGTGGTGGACCTGTGTGCTCGCCGCAGCCCCTCCAGCCAGGTCCAGTTCGCCCTGCGGGCACTCGGCGAGGCGACATTCGGGGTGTTTCTTGTGCATCTGCTGGTCATCGCCGTCATCCGGGTGACGTTCCCTGATTTCTATGCCGATCCGGCCCCCGTGGCCAAGACCCTCATGTACGTTGCCGTCGTCGTGGTCTCGTTCCTGATCAGCTTGGTCGCGCGGCGCACTCCCGTCCTGCGGCGTATCTTCTAGACCTCGCCACCAGGTCACTAGCCCGAAACGCCGTACGTGCTGATGCTCAGATGATCTCGGGGCGGTTCTCGTACGCGGTGGACAGCACCGTGGTGGTGTGCGTCGAGCACTTCGCCTCGCCGCGGATCCGGGCCAGCAGCGACTCCAGGGCCGCCATCGTCGACACCTGCACCTTGAGCAGGTAGCTCGGCTCCCCCGCCACCGAGTAGCAGGAGATGATCTCCTCGATGTGCTGCAGCCGGTCGGGCGCGTCGTCGGCCTGACTCGGGTCGAACGGCTTGATGGCCACGAACGCGGTGACCAGCTGACCGAGCTGCGCCGGGTCCAGCACGGCGCGGTAGCCCTTGATCACGCCGCGCTGCTCCAACCGTCGTACGCGCTGCTGCGCCGCGGAGGTGGACAGGCCGGTCTCCTTGCCGATGTCGGTGTAGGACATCCGGCCGTCGCGCGCGAGAAGCGAGAGAATGCGGCGGTCCAAGGGCTCCATGGCACGTATCGTGCCAGGATCTCCTCGTGGCATCGCAAAGATTGTTGCTTCTTGATACGGCGTCGTTGTACTTCCGGGCCTTCTTCGGGGTGCCCGACAGCTTCCGGGCTCCCGACGGCACACCGGTCAACGCGGTCCGTGGGCTGCTGGACTTCATCGCCCGACTGGTCGAGACCTACCAGCCGACCCACCTGGTCTGCTGCTGGGACAACGACTGGCGACCGGAGTGGCGGGTCGAGCTGATCCCCAGCTACAAGGCGCACCGGGTGGCCGGGGCCGGCGACACCGTCGTCGACGAGATGGCGTCCTCGGCCTCGACGGCGGGAGAGCAAGCGCCCGACGACCTCGCCGTGCAGGTGCCGGTGATCGTCGACGTGCTGCGGGCCCTGGGGCTGGCCGTGGTCGGCGCGGACGGCTACGAGGCCGACGACGTGATCGGCACCCTCGCCGCCACGGCGACGATGCCGGTCGACGTGGTCACCGGCGACCGTGACCTGTTCCAGGTGGTCGACGACGACCGCGAGGTCCGGGTGCTCTACATCGCCCGCGGTGTGGGCAAGCACGAACGGGTCGATGACGCCTGGGTGCGGGCGAAGTACCAGATCCCGGCGGCGCACTACGTGGACTTCGCCGTGCTGCGCGGGGACGCCTCGGACGGTCTGCCCGGCGTGGCCGGGATCGGGGAGAAGACGGCCGCGTCGTTGATCAACTCCTACGGCGGTCTCGACGACATCCTGGCCGCGGCCAGCGAGTCGTCGACCGCGATCAGCCCGAGCGTGCGGTCCAAGCTCGGTCAGGCCATCGACTACCTGGCCGTGGCGCCGACGGTGGTGCGGGTGGCCACCGACATCGACCTCGGGGTTCAGGTCGACGAGCTGCGGCTGCCCACCGCCCCTGTCGACGCCGACGGCTTCGCCGCGCTGACCGAGCGGTACGGCCTGGGCGGCAGCGCGGACCGGGTCGTGGCGAGTCTTGCCGGACTGGCCTGAGTCCTTGCCGGACTGGCCTGAGCTCGACCGGCTGCGGACGGCGCGCGGGCAGCCGTACGCGATCGAGCTGACCCCGGCGAGCGATCCGGGGGCAGACCGGCCTCGTCTCGATCCGGCGACGTTGATCTCCGCCTACGGCACCGGGAGTCGGCCGATCGTGCTCTGGGGATCCTGGCTCGGTGACGAGGTGATCATCGCCGTCGATCCCCTGGTCGAACGGGATGGGCTGAGCGCCGCCGACTGCTGGGACCCGCTGCGCACCTGGCCCCACCTGAGCCGCCCGCTCACCGTCAGCGTCGGCGGCGGCTGGTTCGTCGCGCTGGGCTACGACCCCGGGACGTCGTGGCTGGCCTTCGCCGACGCCGTGCTGCGGGGTCGTCCGGACGGGACCTGGGTGTTCGAGAGCCTCGGTCTGACCGGACGCGAGGACGCCACTGCCGCCGCTCTCGTGCGCGCCCGGGCGGCCCTGGAGCAGGCGGCCCTGGAGCAGGCGGGCCAGGGTCTGAGGCCGGTCCCGAGCGAACCCGCGATCGGTCCCCTCGCCCCGGTCGGCGGCTCACCTGTCGCCGCCGCCGACGAGCAGCTGGCCGGGGTGGAACGGGTGATCGGACGGATCCGGGCGGGCGAGGTCTACCAGCTCAACCTGTGCACCCGGCTGACCGGCGAGCTGCTGGTGGAGCCGCTGGAGCTGTTCGTCCGGACCGTCAGCGCGACCCGGCCGGCGTACGGTGCTTCTCTGCCCACAGGCGCCGGGACGAGCTTGATCAGTCTCAGTCCGGAGCGGTTCGTGACCCTGCAGCATGGCCGGGTCACGACCTCGCCGATCAAGGGAACGACCAAGCGCAGCGAGGATCCCGACGGTTCGCGGCTGCGGCGTTCGGCCAAGGACGCGGCCGAGAACGTCATGATCACCGACCTGATGCGCAACGACCTGTCGCGGGTGTGCACGCCGGGCAGCGTGGCCGTGACCGGTCTGCTGGAGGTTCGGCCGCACCCGGGGGTGTGGCACCTGGTCTCCACCGTGACCGGCGAGCTGGCCCCCGGGGTGGCGGCGGCGGACCTGCTGGCGGCCACCTTCCCGCCCGGTTCGGTGACCGGGGCACCGAAGTCGAGCGCCGTGCGGGCCATCGCCGTGGAGGAGCGGCAGCCGCGCGGGGCCTACACCGGAGCCGCCGGGCTGTTGACACCCGACGGCCGGGCCGAGCTCAGTGTGCTGATCCGCACCTTCGAGGCCTCCGAAGGAGCGGTCGAACTCGGTGTCGGTGGCGGGATCACGGTGGACAGCGTGCCGGTCCGGGAGTGGTGGGAGTGCCTGCACAAGGCCGAGCCGCTGGCCCGGGCCGCCGGGTCGGCACTGGTGGCCGGGCTGCACGACCGGCCCGCCCCGGTGCCGCCGGAGCTGCTGGCCGGCGGTGTCTTCGAGAGCATCCTGGCCCAGCACGGGCGTCCGCTGCGGCTGGCCGACCACCTGGCCCGGCTGTCCCGTTCGGTGCGGGAGCTGTACGACGTCGACCTGCCCGACGATCTGCCGGCCCGGGTGACCGCGGCCGCCCAGGAGCGGGCCGGCGAGGCGCGGTCGGCGGTGCGGGTGGTGGTCCGGCCAGCCGGCCTCGATGGCGTAGAGGTCGCCGTGAGCGCCCGACTGCTGGGGCCCCGGCTGGCCAGCTGCACCCTCGCCCTGGCCGCCCGCAGCGTGGTCGCGTGGCGGCACAAGTGGGCCGACCGCACCGAGCTGTCCGCCGCCGAGGAGCAGACCGAACCCGCGCTGCCTTACTTCCTGGACGCGTCCGGCCGGTTGGCCGAGACCAGCCGCGGGAACCTGGCCGTCCTGGGCGCCGACGACGTCTGGCGGACACCTCCCGCTGGCGAGGACCTGCTGCCCGGCGTGACCCGGCGAGCTCTGCTGGACGTCGTGGCAGACCATGGCGTGCCGATCGAGATCACGCCGCTGACGCCGGCGGACCTGGTTGCGGCGCGGTCGGTGGTCTGGACGAGCAGCCTGAGCGGGGTGGTCGCGGTCACCGAGCTGGACGGTCGTCAGCTGGACGTCGGGCCGCAGGCCGGGGTCTGGGCGGGCTGGCTGGGGTTCGACTGACGCGCCTCTGACGCCGCCCGCGGAACGACGTCAGAGGCCGGTCGAGATGCCGTCACGACGGTCGACCACGGCGCGAGCCGCGTCGAGGAAGCCGTCTGCGTACGGCTCCGGGAAGTCACCCAGGTAGTAGACCTTCGTCTCCTGACGTACGTCGGCCAGAGGGTCAACGCCCAGCAGCTTGTCGCAGACGTCGGCGAGGTTGCTCAGGTCCTCTTGGAGGACGTAGGCGGCCCGCGCCGCGGGGGCTTCGGCCAGCAGCTGGTCGGGAGTCCGGCCGACCGAGACGATCGCGAACGGCTTGTCCGAGCGCAGGTAGTCGGAGACGACTGCGGACACGTCGGAGATCATCGCGTCCGAGACGTTGAAGCAGTCCTCCACCGTCATCTCCTGCTCCGCTGCCGCGCCCCACACGTGGTCGCGCCCCGTCGCTGCCCGGTCGGCGGCGAGGATCCGGCCGATCTCCTCGATCATGGCCACGCACTCCCGGTAGCGGTAGTTGAAGGGGTGCGCCCGGAACACCACCCGGGCGCCGCGCGTCAGCAGCGCCTCGACGATCTGGCGTCCCAAAGGCAGTGAGAAAACCCGGCTGTCCGAGAACGGTCCCTGCCACGTCGGGGCGTACAGGACGGTCGGTGGCTGCGCTGCCTCGACCGGCCTACGGGCCGGCGTGATGACCTCGACCTGCGGCCGGCCCACCACCCGGAACTTCTCCATCGGGATGGTCACGCCGTGACGGGCGTAGCGGTCGACGCCAGCCTGACCGGCGGCGAACAGCAGGTCGTAGATCGCGTGCACGGGGTTGTAGCAGGCGGGCTTTTCCGAGTCGCCGTGGTTGAGCCAGACGTGGGTCAGCTCGCGCCGCTCGACCAGGTGGCTGTTCCTGGCTGCGTTGTTGACGTAGAAGGCCGTGCTCAGGGACGGCACCACGATCTCCTCCACACTCCGCAGCGTGGGTCGGAAGATGATCGGCACCTGCACACCTGCAGCAGCGGTGATCTGGGCGATCTCGCGCAGCATGGGAACGGTGCGGGTCACGAAGATGTAGGGCCGACCGATGCGCTGGAAGTACGGCAGCCACATGTCGACCTGGTAAGCGGCCCCCACCGTGGAGGAGAAGTAGACGACGAACTCCGGAGCGTACGCCCGCAGAGCGGCGGGGAGCCGCTCGTCGGCGCTGACCACGAGACCCGCTCGGGTGAGACCACGGGTCAGGGCCTCGACGGCGATCACGAAGGCGGCGAGGGCGAGCAACCCGGTGATCAGCGCCGGGAGTCCGAGGGTGATGAAGACCAGGCCGAGGGCGAGCGCGCCGGTGCCGCTGACCATGACCCACCCCCGGGGGAGCTTCTCCGTCACCTCGGCCTCCACCTGGGGGAAGTCGCGGACCTCCAGCCCCAGCCGACCCCAGCAACGGGCGATGAAGCTCTCCGCCACCAACGCTGCGGTCAGCATGACGACGGCGACGACGACGACGAGACCCGACTCCTCTCGGTGGGCGACGACGAGCAGCAGCCCGAGGAGCACGGCCCGGGTGACCCCGGCCCGTCCCAGCAGGCGCTCCCACCGGGCTCGGTCGCCCAGGTCCTTGCGTGATGCTGCGAAGCCGATGACCAGACCGGCCAGCCCGAGGAGACCCACCAGGAGGACCGGTGCTCCGACCAGGGCACAGAGCAGAGCGATCAGAGCGAACCCGGTGCCAGCCAGGTTGAGCACGATCGACTCGAGGGCGCGTCGGTAGCCGGCCAGCCGTGTCGCCAGCCCCGCCCGCACCTCAGCGGTGGGGGCGTCCTCGGCGTCCGGCTCGCCAGTTCCCGAGATCTCGGACTCCGAGGCGTCGCGCACCTCCTCGTCGTCGGCCGGACCGGAGCCGCCGGCGTGCTGCGTGGCGACCTCGCGCACCGCGTTCACGAACGCGTCGGCGTACGTCTCGGCCGGGAAGTCACCGAGGTAGTCCGAGCGGGTGGCCAGACGCTCCGGAGCGACGGGATCCGCCCCGAGCATCTGGTCCAGCGTCGGTTCGAGGTCGGCGAGGTCGCCCCGGACGACGTACGAGGCGCGGGAGACGGGGTACTCGCCGCGGAACGCTTCCGGTTCCGACGGCACGGCGATCATCGCGAAGGGCTTGCCGGAGAACAGGTAGTCCGACACCACACTGGAGACGTCGGTGACCATCGCGTCGGAGATGTTCATGCAGTCCAGCACGCCGAGCTCGGATTCGGCTGCCGGCCCCCAGCGGTGCGGGCGACCGCTGCGGGCGGCGTCGGCGGCGAGCAGCGACTGGATCCTCACTATGGTCGCCGCGTCGGTCGGGTCCTCGTAGCTGAACGGATGGGCCCGGAAGATCACCGACGCACCCCGGGCCAGCAGAGCCGACACGATCGTCTCCCCCACCGGCAGGGAGTAGAGCATCGTCTCCTCGACGTGGCCCTTCCAGGTGGGTGCGTAGAGCACCACCGGCTGCTCGGCCTCGCTGATGGCGCGGGTCGCCGGCGTGACGTCCTCGGCCTGCGGGCGCCCGACCACGCGGAACTTCTCCGGCGGGATCCGCACCCCGTGGGCGGCGTAGCGGCGCGTGGCTGCGGGACCGGCGGCGAACACCTGGTCGTACATGGCGTGCGTCGGGTTGTACGACGGTGGCTTGTCGGAGTCACCATGGCCCAGGTACACGTGAGTCAGCTGGTGGTACCGGACGAAGGCGCCGTTGCCGGAGGAGGCGTTGACGTAGAACGCGGCCCGCAGCGACGGTACGACCATGGGGTCGAGGTCGGAGATCCGCCGGGACTCGATCACCGGTACGTCGGTCAGACCGGCGAGGGCCTCGGCCGGCACCCGGTCACGGGTGATGATCACGAACCGCCGTCCTGCCCGCTGCAGGTACGGCAGCCACATGGTGATCTGGTAAGACGCGTCGTCTGGTCTGGAGGTGTAGACCACGAACTCCGGCGCGTACGCGGCCACGGCGGAGGGCACGCTGTCCCGCAGCCGGCGCGATTCCAGGATCTTGCGTCGACCGTCGAGAGCCAGCACTGCCGCCGGGACCAGCGCCACGACGCAGAGCACCGTCCACCACCACGGCGAGACGCCCAGCAGGGCGAGGAGCCAGCCGGCGCCCGCCGCTGCCAGGTTGGCGCCGATGGTCGGCGTGACCAGGTCTCGTTGCGGGCGATCGGCCGGGACCCCGGGTAGATGGGCGACGAAGCGGACCCGATGGCTGGCGGCCCGCCGCAGCACCGGCTCGCTGGCCAGCACGGCCACCAGCAAGGCAGCACCGATCCCGGCCGCGAGGCCTGCGGAAGTGGGCGCACGGGGCGGGGTCAGGGCGATCGCGACTCCGACCACCAGCAGGGTCCGGGGAACGAGGACGAGTCCCAGCTGCCAGCCCGGCGGGACCGCCTCACGGCCGCGCCAGACCTCCCGGACGATGATCGCCACCAGGGTGATCACGAGCAAGACCAGTCCCGGGATTCGAGCACCGAGCAGCAGCGTCCCCAAGCCCGTCGCTCCAGCGGCGATGGCAGTGAGGTCCACCGCCAGCTCACTGACGATCAACCGGTACGCCTGGGTCTGCTCGGGGTCAGCCATGGATCAGTCGGGTCCTCGCGGTGGGAACGTGTTCGGAAGCCCTTCGGGCGGCCCGAGTCTAGAGGTCTTCCTCTCTCCTCCGACGGACATCTAGGGTCAGGTCCTCACGTGATGCAGCATCGATCCTGCGTACCTAGGTGACCGCCTCAGTCTTCCGGAACAGCAGGAGCTTCGACGTCGGCATGTCTTTGGTTCGCATCAGCAGCGCATCGCCGATGTACATCGCCGGGCCGACGAATCGGGCGAGGCCCGGACGCTGCCGCGTTGCCGACACGATCTGCCACCACCTGCCGTAGACCGCTCGGCGGCGGGGCGACCCGCCCTCGATCGGATTCGCAGCCAGGACTGTCGTAGCCTCGAGGGCAATCAGTTCGAACCCCGCCTTCCGGAGCGGCGTGACGTACGTGCGTACAACCCGCGCCCTGGAGCTACGAGTCGGATCGAATGGTGATTGCGTCTTCTTGACAGTCAGTGCCGGCTCCATGAGAAGGAGATGACCGCCGGGCTTGGTGGCGGCGGCAACATTAGCGAGCGCTTGTTCGAAGGCATCATCGCGTGTCACATGCAGCAGAACACTGAGGACCGTCACCAGGTCGTAGGCCGCACCGCCCGAGTCGGCGAGGATTCCCGCTTCGGCGCTGACGTCCGCAACCCAGAAGCGAGATCCTGGGCGTGCTGCACGGAGACGGGTGATCGCGGACGGAACGAGATCGCACCCGTCCACGGTCCAACCGAGTCCGGTCCAGAAGTCAACCCAGTAGCCAGTTCCGACTCCGACCTCCAAGAGTCGGCCACCGGCGCCACCGATGAGGCCATGACGTCTGACGAAGTGGCGGAGGTTCCTCCGAAGCGATCGGTAGATCCACTTGTTGATGTTCGGTGGCAGCGCAGAGTGGCCGACCGTACTGAGGTCGGCACGCTCGTGCAAATCGCGCCAGTAGTCCTTGTATGAGTAGTCCATGCAGCACCCCCGGTGAACGGTGCAACGCACGATAGACCTGAGGACGCACCTCGGGCCCGGATTGGGTCTACCGACACGCTCGGCTGATCGGATCTGGCGCGGCGAGGGATTGATACCGTGCCGGGCACCCGAAACTAGGACCGGTGTCGGGTCACCCGGGCCCGGGTACCGCCCGGTCGACAAGATCTTGGAGTGTGAGTATGAAGGTTCTCAGTGTGGTCGGGGCTCGACCACAGTTCGTGAAGTTGGCTCCCATCGCTGCCGCACTGGCCGGCACGTCGCATGAGCACGTCATCGTTCACACCGGTCAGCATTACGACCCTGATCTGTCCGACGTGTTCTTCAGTGGTCTGGACATTCCAGCAGCCGAGGTGCATCTCGGAATCGGATCAGGCAGTCACGGCAGCCAGACCGGTGCCATGCTGACTGCGCTCGATCCCATTCTGGAAGCCCAGCAGCCGAACTGGGTGCTGGTTTACGGTGACACGAACTCGACCCTGGCAGCCACGCTCTCGGCGGTGAAGCAACATCTTCCGGTGGCGCATCTCGAGGCCGGGCTGCGCTCGTTCAATCGGCGGATGCCCGAAGAACACAATCGTGTCGTCACCGACCACGCCGCCGACCTGCTTCTCGCGCCTTCCGACATCGCTGTGGGTCACCTCGAGCGCGAGGGCCTGGTGGCTCGAACGCGCCTCGTCGGTGACGTCATGGTCGACGTGTGTTTCCGTGTCCGCGATCAGGTGCTCGAGGCCGACGAGGTCCCGGCCAGCGATCAGCCGTACCTGCTTGCCACGATGCACCGACCGGACAACACCGACGACCCACGTCGGCTCGAGGATCTGGTCTCTGCCCTCGCCGAGCTGCCGTTGTCGGTTCGGTTGCTTGCACACCCTCGCCTGCTTGCGCGAGCGGCCGCGGCAGGGGTCGTGCTCGAGCGCGGTTCGATCACCATCGAGCGACCTCTTCCGTACCGGGAACTGGTTGCTGCCGTGCTCGGGAGCTCCGGGGTGGTGACCGACTCCGGTGGACTCCAGAAAGAGGCTTTCCTGCTGCGCCGCCCGTGCACGACCCTGCGGACGGAGACCGAGTGGTCTGAGACCGTACGGGAGGGCTGGAACTCCTTGGTACCGGACCCGCACCTGCTCGGACATCAGGAATGGTTGGACACGCCGACGCGATCGTGTCCGGAGACGGCTGCCGCCCCCTATGGGACAGGACGAGCTGCCGAGGCCGTGGTCCGGGAACTTGAGAGCCATGTAGCCCTCACGTAGTGACCTCGCCTCACGGCATTTGAGGGCTTCTCCTCGGATGCTGACGATATTGAATCGTGTCCCCACTCGTCCGCATGTCGACCCGGCCGGCGGCCATCACTCCTGAAGGAACGGCAGCAGGATCTCTGCACTCCGACGGCCGTCGTGCACTCGGCGGGCGAAGTCGCGCGCTTGCCTTCCGATCTCCGCGGTTCCTGGCCGGTCATCGAGCAGTCGTTCGATCGTGGCCCTGACCCCTGTGGGATCCGTGTTCACGAGCGGAGGCGGGCCGTCGAAGGCAGCAATCACGGTATCCGTCAGATGAGCCACCACCGGCCTGCCTGCCGCCATCGCCTCACAGGCCAGCGTGCCGTAGGAGCCGATGGCGACCTGGTCGACCACTATGTCGGCGGACTTCACCTCGTCCCGCATCTCAGCCCACGGCACACCCTCGATCACCCGGAGCTCGATGAGACCGCGAGAGTCCATTTCCTCCAGATCAGCCAAGAAGAGATCAGTGCCCTTAGTCCATCGCTTGGAAGGTGCGTGCAGCACGACTGGGCGCGATCGTGCCAGGACCGGCTGATCGCTGTTCCAGGCGTCGACATCCACCACGAGTGGGATCCAGGTCGCTCGGGGGACGTCGGCCAACAGGTCTGGAGTCGTCACGAAGACGGGGAGTTCGACCTCATCGATGATCTTGGCGTTGTCGTGTGCCTGCTTTCTCAGCGACTGGAGCACATCCGCCGGCGCCTGCCGGAAGTGCGAGTACGGCATCCGCTCAAGGTGCCGGTCCGGGTCCCGGATCTCGGAGCCGTGGCACAGCAGGCCTGTCTTGATTCCCGCCTTGGCCAACGCGGGCAGGTCACCTGAGATGCTAGAACCGTTGAGCTGCCCGAAGACCGGGGTGAACGCGTCGCAGAGATAGTGGGTGTACCGCGGGAGCACCCGTCTCACCAGATCGAGTTGCACGTTGAGCGTGCGGAGCGCCTTGCTCGAAACGTACACATCCGAGGGGTACCCGAAGCCGTGACCGCTACTCCGGGTGAGCACCTCGGCCGAGACATTCAGGTCCGCTGTCGTGACGGCCTGCGCCAAGGCCGCCAGTTGGCCCGCGCTGTTGGCCATACCCAGCCCGAGCTTGATCCTGGTGTTGCCCAGCGGACGCCAGGGGAGATCGTCGCCAATAGAGGGGTCTCGGCCGACGGAGGCCGTCGGTCGCCGCGGCGGACGCACGGTCTCCGAGACGTCCCAGCCCAGCTCTGGGCGGGGGGTCGGCTCCAAGCCACTGAGACTCCGATAGAGCGCCAGCAACCCGACCGTCTGATGCTCCCAGGACAGATCGTCCAGGATATCGTTGGTGATGTTGGCTTTGGCGGCCACTCGGTCGCTCAGCACGGAACGTACCGCGTCTACGAAGGACCCCGGATCTCCCGCCTCGAACACGTCGCCGATCTTGTGCTGTCGCACGTAGGCGCTGAGCGTCTTGACGTCGCTGACCACCACGGGGAGCCCAGCGTGCAGGTACTCAGCCAACTTGGTTGGCAGCGACAGCTCGTAGTTGATCGTCTTCTTGGAACAGATGATGCCGAGATCCGCCGAAGCGAGATAGTCAGCCACGTCCTGCGGCGCGACATAGGGCACCGGGTGCACACGATCGGCAACCCCCACCCTGTTCGCCTGACGTAGGAGCTTCGCCAGGAGCGCGTTGTTCTGATCAGCCACGATGGCGAGGTGCACCTCAGGCATCAGGGGCAGTGCATCGATCGCGGTGTCTAGACCACGTTCCGCGTGGATGTAGCCCGAGTAGACCATGAGCGGTGTCTCATCGGTGAGTTCGGCGGCCGCACGCACCGATACTCCGGTTCCTCGGCCGACAGCTTCGCGTACGGGCGTGTTGCGCACTACCAACGGCGTTGCCGGTAGCCCGTGGTCGTCGCGGATGATCTCGGCGATCTCGGGCGACACCGTCACCACTGCGTCCGCCCGCCGGATGAACTCGCGCTCGAGCTGCGGATACGCACTCATGGTCCGCGCCGTCGGCCAGTCGACCCCGGCGACATACTCGTGCGCGTCATAGATCCACTTGACCGGGTGGCCCCGACGCCGCAGGCGCGCGGCGGCGATGGCCCCCGTGTTCAGCATGGTGATGTCGTTCACGTGGATGACGTCCGGACGAAACCGTTCGATGACAGGCCCGAACGCCAGGTCGAGGTCCACCAGGTTCGGTTGGTCGTGGCGCCAGTCGCCGACCGGCTGCGTCGGGTCTGGCAGCCGCTCGAGATCCCAGGTAGCCGCTTTGCTGCGGGCCCGATGAGACATCCGATCGAGGTACGACACCCCCCGCAAGCCCAGGCGCGCGGCCGAGGCCAATGGACCTCCAACTTCGCCGAGCCGGCTGACCCGCTCCGAACGCATCCGACCGCGCGATTCGTAGGTCGCCTGCCAGGCCTCTGCTCCGCGAGGGAAGGCTGCTCCCGGTTGCAAGATCCCCGTGCCGCTCTTGCGGCGTTGATTCTCTGCCCGGATCATGTCGTTTCCGACGGGCACACGAACCACCTTCACCTCGCCGATGCGCGATCGCTGGAGCTTCGCGGTCAGCGAGCGGCCGATCAATAGCACTTCCCAGCCGTCGTGGGCGGCGGACAGGGCGATCTTTTGGACCCGTGAGTCGCCGGTGATGCCGTTCGCGACGATCACCGCGAGACGCGGAGGGCGGGAGGACAAGGGTGACTCCTAGCGAAGTGAGCGACAGCGGTGCTGTCGTTCAGCGGTCTACGGCCTGCACGATAGTAATGTGACGGTCGTTGTCGGCCCCGGCAACATCGCCGCTTTGCTCAGGAGATTTCAGCGTGACGTTCACCCCGTCGGCTTGTGGGCTGTCCGGGGAGTCTGACGGTGGCGTCCGACCCGAAGGCGACGGCAGCACCGACGACATGGCTCCTCGCGGTCGGGTCGTAATGCTGGTCGACAACAATGTGGTTGCCGACTCGCGGGTGCAGAAGCAAGCTCGATCCGCTGCTGCTCACGGCTGGGACGTCATCCTGCTCGGCCAGCAACGCGCCGGGACGAAGCGTCGCTGGCGCATCGGCGACGCCCAGGTGCGACTGCTCGAGGTCGACAAAGTGCTGTCGCGACGGCACGACGCCCGGCGGAGTGGCCGGTTCCGGTCGCCGCTGGCCTACTCCCGCCCTGCCCAGGCCGCCTTTCGCGAGCAGCTGATGAAGGCGAAGGCGGTCGACGTTCGTACCGCCCGCGCTGCCCTGGTTGCGGATCCGCCGTCGGGCGTCGCTCGGCCGTGGGCCGCGGGTCGGCTGTGGACGCTGCGCGTCCTGCTGGCCGGACAGCGTCGTTGGACCCGGTTGCGGGTGCGGCGGACGACCGAGCTGCTCGCGCGACGGAAGTCGATGACTACTCTCCTGGACCGCTTCACCACCGGCGTCTGGGGCGCGGTGCTGGGCTCTCGTTCGTGGCGCGTGCTGGATCCCGGGCTCTGGGAGTGGGAGCTGGCCTACGGTCCGGTGATCGACAAGCTCCGGCCCGACCTCATCCACGCCAACGACTTCCGGATGCTGTCAGTGGGTGCTCGGGCCAAGCTGCGGGCCCGCGCGCAAGGTCGCGAGGTCCGGCTCGTGTGGGACGCGCACGAGTTCCTGCCCGGCATCCGTCCCTGGAACACCCACCCCCGGTGGCACCGCGCGCAGGTGGCGTTGGAGCAGGAGTTCGTGTCCTCGGCGGATGCGGTGGTGACCGTGTCCGGGGACCTGGCCGACCTGCTGGTGGCCGAGCACGGGTTGACCACCCAGCCCACGGTGGTACCGAACACGCCGCAGCTCGCCGTGACGCCCGTTGACCTGACCCACGCCGACGAGCCGAGCGTCCGGCGGTCATGCAGACTGACGTCCGAACAGCCGCTGCTGGTCTACAGCGGCGCCGTGAACCCTGCCCGCGGGCTGATGACTGCGGTCGAAGCACTCCGGCGGCTGCCCGACGTGCATCTCGCGCTGGTGATATCGCAGGCCAAGCACACCGATCCTCACGTTCTCGAGCTCCGGGCCCTCGCCGCCACGCTCGGCGTCGACGACCGCCTCCATCTGCTGCCGTACGTCGAGGTCGATCAGATCGTTGCGTTCCTGTCCAGCGCCGACGTGGGCCTGATCCCGATCCAGCACTACCCGAACCACGAGATCTCGTTGATCACCAAGTTCTACGAGTACTCTCACGCCCGGCTGCCGATCGTGGTCAGCGACGTGAAGGCGATGTCGGCGATGGTGCGACAGACCGGGCAAGGTGAGGTGTTCGTCGCTGATGATGTGGCATCGTTCGCCACTGCCGTGTCTGCCGTGCTCGCGGACCCCGCTCGCTACCGGCAGGCGTACGGGGCACCTGGTCTCCTGGACGGCTGGACCTGGGACGCGGCGGCGGATCGACTCGATGCTGTCTACGCACGTCTGATGGAGGAGAAGTGATGACAACTCAGGATCTCGCGCGCATCCCGGCGGCCAAGCCGGAGATCTCCGAGGCCGACATCGAGGCGGCCGTGCGCGTGCTGCGCAGCGGCATGGTAGTGCAGGGCCCCGAGGTGAAGGCCTTCGAGGAGGAGTTCGCCCCGGTGACCGGAGCCGCGCACTGCGTCGCGGTCAACTCCGGCACTTCGGCGCTCCATCTCTCTCTGCTGGCGCTCGGGCTCGGCCCCGGTGACGAGGTGATAGTACCGTCCTTCACCTTCGCCGCCACCGCCAACGCCGTCCGACTGGTCGGTGCGGAGCCCGTCTTCGCCGACATCCGGCGCGACTCGTTCAACCTCGACCCCGCGGCGGTCGAGGCGCTGGTGGGACCGCGCACGGCCGCGATCATGCCCGTCCACCTCTACGGGTTGCCCGCCGATCTGGTCACCCTGACCGCGATCGCCGACCGGCACGGGCTGGCCATTGTCGAGGATGCCGCGCAGGCCCACGGAGCGGCGATCGGCGATCGCCCCGTCGGTTCCTGGGGCAAGGCGGGCTGCTTCAGCTTCTACCCCACCAAGAACATGCACTCGCTCGAGGGTGGCATGGTGAGCACCGACGACGCCGAGCTCGCCCGGCAGCTCCGGCTGCTCCGGAACCAGGGGATGGAGCAGCGGTACGCCAACGAGGTCGTGGGCACGAACACCCGACTCACCGACGTGGCAGCCGCCATCGGACGGTCCCAGCTGCAGCGCCTGCACGGGTGGACCGAGCAGCGCCGGGCCAACGCGGCCGCCCTCGACGCCGGCCTGGCCGAGATCGACGGGGTCGTGGTGCCCCTGGTGGGCGAGGGGTTGCGACACGTCTACCACCAGTACACGATCCGGGTGCCCCACGACCGCGATGCCGTCTCGGCGAAGCTGACCGAGCTGGGCATCGGCAACGCCGTCTACTACCCGACCCCGGTGCACCGGCTGAGTCCGTTCCTTGCCGACGGGGCGCCGGACCCGCGCTGGGATCTTCCGGAGACCGAGCGGGCGGCGGCGGAGGCTCTGTCACTGCCGGTGCACCCCGCCCTGGGCGAGAGCGACATCGACCGCATCGTCGGGTCCGTGGCTGCTGCCGTCGGGAGCCGGGCGTGAGCGGCGCTCACCTGCGAGCCGGGATGATCGGCCTGGGCTCGATGGGGCGGAACCACGCCCGCGTGCTGGGTCAGCTCGCCGGTGTCGATCTGGTCGGCATCGCCGACCCGATGATCGAGGGCAGCGCCCACAGCTCGGCCCCGGTGGTCCGGACGGTCGAGGAGCTGATCGCTCTGGGCATCGACTACGCGGTGGTCGCCTGCCCGACCGGACTGCACGAGGAGGTCGGCCTACAGCTGGCCGCCGCCGGGGTGTCCGCGCTGATCGAGAAGCCGCTGGCCCACTCCGACGAGGCTGCTAGACGACTCGCGGAGGCGTTCGAGGCGGAGGGACTGGTGGCCGGTGTCGGTCACATCGAGCGCTACAACCCAGCCCTGCGCAGCCTGAAGTCACGGTTGGCCAACGGTGACCTTGGTGAGGTCTACCAGGTGGTGACCCGGCGCCAGGGCCCGTTCCCCGCCCGGATCGCCGACGTCGGCGTCGTCAAGGACCTGGCCACCCACGACATCGACCTCACCGCCTGGGTGACCAAGCAGGACTACGTCTCGGTCGCGGCGCAGACGTCACGACGGAGCGGACGCGCGCACGAGGACCTGGTCGCCGTGGTGGCCGAGCTCTCCGACGGCAGCGTGGCCAACCACCTCGTGAACTGGCTGAGCCCGCTCAAGGAGCGCCAGACGGTGGTCACCGGGGCGCGGGGCGCGTTCGTCGCCGACACCCTCACCGCCGACCTCTCGTTCTACGCCAACGGCGCCGTCAGCAGCGAGTGGGAGGCTGTCCGCAACTTCCGTGGCGTGTCCGAGGGCGATGTCACCCGGTTCGCGATCCCCCGCCGCGAACCGCTGATGGTCGAGCACGAGCACTTTCGCGACGCGCTGCTGGGCACCAGCGACGACATCGTCACGCTTCGTGAAGGACTGCGGACGGTCGAGATCTCGACGGCGATCCTGGCTTCCGCGGATCAGGGCGTGACCATCTCGACGAGTCGCTGATGTCGGTGTGAGCGAGCCCGACCCGGACCGGACGGCTCCCGACGTGACGGTGGTCATCCCGGTCTACAACGCGATGCCTTACCTCCGGCGGTGTCTGGACTCGGTCCTGGGCCAGACCATCGGGCTCGACCGCCTCCAGGTTGTCGCCGTCGACGACGGATCCTCTGACGGGGGCGGCGACCTGCTCGACGACGTCGCCGCCGCCTGCCCGGACGTCTTCACCGTCCTGCACCAGCCCAACTCAGGTGGGCCTGCGCTGCCCTGCAACCGTGGCCTCGAGCTGGCCACCGGACGCTGGGTCTACTTCCTCGGAGCAGACGACTACCTGTCCCCCACGTCCCTGGCTCGTCTGGTGGACCGGGGTGACGCCTGGGGGTCCGACGTCATCTTCGGCACGATGCGTGGGGAGAGCGGCCGGTTCGTGGATCAGCGGATGTACCGTCGCACTCGCCGAGACATCACTTTTCTCGATTCTCCGCTGCCCTACGCGCTGTCGAACACGAAGCTCTTCCGCCGCTCGTTGCTGGACGAGCACCAGATCAGGTACGCCCTCGATCTGCGAGTCGGCAGCGACCAGCCCTTCACAGTCGAGGCGTTGATCCACGCTCGACGGGTCTCGGTGCTCAATGATCAGGTGTACTACCACGCCGTCAAGCGCGACGACGCCAGCAACATCACCTACACCATGGACTGGCGTACGCGACTGGCCGACATCGCTGACGTGATGGCCCACATCGCCGACGTGGTCGAGCCGGGTCCGCTCCGCGATGCCGTCTACACCCGTCACTTCACCTGGGAGATCAGCAAGCTGCTGACCCGCGATCTACCCACCCTCGCTGGGACCGAGCAATACGATCTACTGACCAGCGTGACTGCCTTGTTCGAGCTCTACGACACCCCCGGTCTGGACGCACGTCTCGGACCTCGGACTCGGCTCCGGCTCCGGCTGGCGCAGACGGGGCAACTGGAGTTGCTTCTCAAGGTGGTCGGCTACCAGAGAATGCATCGCAAACCACCGTTGGCGGTGCGGGATGGCGTCGTCCACCTGTGGTCACCGGGTCTCGGGTCCTGGTCGGTCGACCCGCGATGGTACGTGTTCAGTCCTGGCAAGCCGCACCTTTACCTGGCTGCCTCCCTGGAGCTGACCGCAGCCCAGGTCATCGCCGACGAGCTGGAGCTGGTGGGTCGGATCGGGCTGACCACCGATCGGGCTGACGGTCTGCGGCTTGCATTGATGCCGCTCGCCGACGACCGGGACGGGCCCCCAGGAACGCGCATTCTCACCGACGAGCCCGACCCGCCGGCCGAGGTCGCCGCGACGCTGACCGCGGGCGACGACGGCACCGCCTCGGAGTTCGCCGTCCGGCTGCCGCTCGTGCCGACTCTCCGTACCACTCGCATCGACGAGGGAGAGCAGCGGTACTCCGTGCGTCTCAGGGTCCCAGTGACGACTGGCTGCTACGACCTCCCCGTCCCGGCAGGAGACCGCGGTCAGCAGCGGATCGTGAGATCCGCCCTACACGTCTGGCAGACGACTCTGCGGTCCGACCGGACCGGCGCGCTCGTCCTGTCCATCGAGCGGCTGCCGGTCGCGCGGGCAGTCCGCGCCTGGACGAGACGTCTACGCCGGGAGCCGGACGCGGTCGCCGCGCGAAGCACCACCATCCACCGCCTTGAGGAGTGAGCACTGATGCAGATCTGCGTCGTAGCACTGGGAAAGATCGGACTTCCGCTGGCGGTCCAGTTCGCTCGCAAGGGTCACCAGGTGATCGGTTGTGACGTGGACATGCGGACCGTCGAGCTGGTCAATGCCGGGGTCGCGCCGTTCCCGAACGAGGCGGGGCTCGAGGAAGCACTCGCCGAGGTGGTCGGAGCCGGACTGCTGGCGGCGACGACCGACACCACCACGGCTGTGGCTTCCGCCGAGGCGGTGGTCGTAGTCGTCCCGCTGTTTGTAGACGCGCACGCGGTCCCCGACTTCGGCTGGATGGATGCGGCAACCAGGTCGATCGGCGCCGGTCTCACACCGGGGACCTTGGTCAGCTACGAGACGACGCTCCCAGTGGGAACGACCCGGACCCGGTGGGCACCGATGCTCGAAGAGGCCTCCGGTCTCAAAGCCGGCAGCGACTTTCACCTGGCCTTCAGCCCGGAGCGGGTGCTCACCGGACGGGTGTTTGCGGACCTGCGCAAGTACCCCAAGCTCGTCGGCGGCATCGACGAGCCCTCGGGGGTTCACGCCGAGGAGTTCTACGAGGCGGTGCTGGACTTCGACGAGCGCGACGACCTGCCCCGGCCGAACGGCGTGTGGAACCTCGGCTCCTCCGAGGCGGCGGAGATGGCCAAGCTGGCCGAGACCACCTACCGCGACGTCAACATCGGCCTGGCCAACCAGTTCGCCCGGTTCGCCGACACCATCGGCGTCGACGTCCTCAAGGTCATCGAGGCCTGCAACTCCCAGCCGTACAGCCACATCCACCGGCCAGGTATCGCCGTCGGGGGGCACTGCATCCCGATCTACCCCCAGATCTATCTCTGGAACGACCCGGACGCGACGGTGGTCCAGGCCGCGCGGGCCGCCAACGGGGCGATGCCCGTTTACGCTGTCGACCTGCTCGCCGCTGCCCACGGTGACCTCACCGGAGCGCGGGTCCTCGTGCTGGGCGCCGCCTACCGGGGCGGCGTGAAGGAGACGGCCTTCTCCGGGGTGTTCCCGACCGTGACGGAGCTGCTGGCGCGCGGCGCCTCGGTGGCCGTGACCGACCCGCTCTACACCGCCTCCGAGCTGGAGGCTCTGGGCCTGCCCGGCTGGGACGGCGGACCGGTGGACGCGGCCGTGATCCAGGCGGACCACGCGGAGTACCGCACCCTGAAGCCGGCGGACGTGCCAGGGGTGCGGACCCTCGTCGACGGTCGTCGGGTGACCGACCCGGCCGCCTGGACCGACGTGCGACGGGTGGTCATCGGCGGCTGACCCGGCGGCGGCCCGAGGCATCTCCGCAGGGCAGCCGGCGTCAGTCGGACGTCACCAACTCGAGCCCGCTGCCCTCACCGGTCAGGTAGCGCTCGCCGGTCTGCGGGCAGGTCCACTCGTCGCCGGACTCCGTGAGTCGTACGCCGGCCCGTCCCACCCAGCCGATCTGGCGAGCCGGGACACCCACGACGAGGGCGTGGTCCGGCACGTCCTTGGTCACCACGGCGCCGGCAGCCACCATGGCCCATCGGCCGATGCGGACCGGAGCCACGCACACCGAGCGAGCGCCCAGGGACGCTCCTGTCTCCACCGTCACGCCGACGGCTTCCCAGTCGTGCCCGGACTTCCGCCGCCCCGACGGATCCACGCTGCGCGGGTTGAGGTCGTTGGTCAGCACCACCGCCGGTCCGACGAAGACGCCGTCACCCAGGACCGCAGGCTCGTACACGAGCGCGTAGTTCTGCAGCTTGACGTTGTCGCCGATCTGCACGCCGGTGCCGACGTAGGCACCGCGGCCGATGATGCAGCCCTCCCCCAGGACGGCGTCCTCGCGCACCTGGGCGAGCTCCCAAACTGTGGTGCCCTCCCCGAGGGTCGCACTGTCGGCCACTTGGGCGGTGGGCTTGATGACTGCTGACACTGCTTGTCTCACTCTCGGTCGGGCTTGGTTGCTCGGGATCAGTCGCTGGTCGAGACCGTATCGGCGAAGAACGCGTCCGCGACGCGGGCGGCCGCGAACCCGTCGTTCAAGGCATTGAACCGCGCGTTGGCCTCGGTCCGCTGCGCGACGAACGCGGCCGAGACCCGCTCGAGGTCGCGCAACGCGTCGATCACCTCGGCGGTGGTCCCCAGCAGGGGTCCGGGGGCGGTGGGGCCGAAGTCGAACAACGCCGTCCGCTGAGCGAGGTAGGACTCCAGGTCTGGCACGAAGAAGAGCACAGGCTTGCCGGTGAGCAGCCAGTCGAAGCGCAGGGACGAGTAGTCCAGGACGGCCACGTCGGCCGCCAGGATGAGGTCGTTGATCTCGGGGTAGCGGGTGACGTCGAGGATCTCGGCGCGGCCAGCCGGCCCGGCGCCGCTGGTGTGCCGGGTACGGGTGTGACCGCGGAGCAGGATGGTGTGATCGGCTCCGAGCGCGTCGGCCAGGCGATCGACCTCCAGCTCGTCGAACAGCTTGGCCTTGCGAGCGGTGATGGCGTCGGACTCGCGCCACGTCGGTGCGTAGAGCACGACCCGTCGTCCCGCGGGGACCCCGAGGCGGGTCAGCACCTGGTCACGGACTCCGGGATCGGGTCGCACCAGCGCGTCATCGCGGGGGTAGCCCGTCACCAGGATCTCGCCCTCGTAGCGGTAGCACTCGCGGTACAGGTCCACGCAGAAGGGCGCCGGCACCACGATCGAGGTCCAGGCCCGGTTCCGCCGGTCGCACTCCTCGGAGATCGCGCGCTCGCTGAAGCCCTTGCTGCGCCAGAAAGGGATGCCCATCGACTTGAAGGGGTAGCCGTGGAACGTCTGCAGGTAGCGCTGGTGCGGTCGGCGGCGGAGGAAGCGGTCGAACTCGATGTTGCTGCACAGGTACCGCGAGGACCCTAGGGCTTCGTACCACTCGCGGCTACCGACGATGACGCCCCGTGCCCCGTCCGGTAGCTCGACCGACCAGTCGGCGATCCCCCAGACCACCTCCACCGCTGCGTCCCGCCGGCGCAGCTCTGTGTGGAGCGCCAGCTGGCTGTCGGTCACGGACTCGCCTCGGTAGCACTGGAAGAAAGCCTGTTCGACCAGCTCGTGCTCGGTGCCGGCGTACCGCCGCTGCAGCCGGTGCTGATCCACTCGGGCTCGTTCGCCCTCGGCGAGCGGTGCGCGCACGCTGAGGTGGATCCTGGTGGAGCGGGGGGCTCGGTGGACGGTCAGACCGTGCCACGCGCCGAGCTGCTCGATCGGCAGCCGATTCAGCAGCTCGATCCCGGCCGTGACCGCCAACGCCCGACCGCCCCGCTGCACCGTCAGGTCGTACCGGCCGCTGGGGAGCGGACGGACGGACCCCCGCGGCCAAGCGGGAGCGCTCAGGGCGAACTCGATCAGCCAGCGACCGTCCTGCCCTTCGACGCTGCTCGCCGCGATCGTCGTGACCGACGTGACCAACGCGGCGGTCTGCAGGTCAGCCGCGGTCAGCTGTTCGGTCGTCACCGTCAGCCGGAGATGCTCGCCCGTCAGCTCGATGCCCTGGAGCTGGCAGCGTGGCCGGGGAGCCAGCACCTGGACGTTGCCCCGTGGGGACCGCTGCCAGCCGGGATCACGGTCACCGGCGCGCACGAGCGGCGGAGTCGTGTCGTCCTGGGGCCAGCCGACCCGATGAGCTCGGCCGCGCTCGGTGATCAGCCGCAGGCTACGGGTGCCAGGTCCGGTGGGTGGCGTGGCGAAGCTGAAGGCGAAGGTGCCATCGGCACCCTCGATCACGGGCGCCCAGTCGCTGCCGCGAGCGTCCGCCAGCGCCACGCCAGCCGGCGCCTTCGTCAGCGGACTCAAAAGTCGGATCACACCGGACAGAGCGCCGTCCGGCGTCGACGCCAGGGTGACCGCCCGCGCCACGTCGGATCGGACCTGGAGGGTGAAGCCCTCGTCATCGTCGAACGAGGGGAAGATGCGCCAGGGATCGAACGGATCGGTGACCGGCGAGGACGGCATCCTGTCCGCGGTGCCGAACCGGGTCAGGGTTCGCGCCACACCCTCGCGCTCCACGTCGCGCACCCGCACCCTGACCCGGAGCTGCCACCGGCGCGCAGCCGAGCGAGGCCCAGCGGGCTCCGTCGGGTGGATCGCGGTCGCCGGGACGTGGACGCGGAAACCGGCCCGGTCGTAGGACTGCCAGGGATGGTCGGCCCAGAGGGTCGCATCGGGAGCGGCCCGCGGTGCGACATCGAGCCGGATGATGTCCTCGCTGTCCCCCACCGGGACCAGCACGATCTCAACGTCCGGACAGGCATCCTCCTGATCGACACCGCGGACGAGAGCGAAGCCGTCGATCGTCAACGTGCCGGCCCGGTCCCAGCTGACGCCGTCGATCACCACAGCCAACCGGGTCTGATCCTGGCTCAGCTCGTAGAGCTCTGACGCGAACCCGGAGCCGAACGGCAGGTCGGCGTACACGCGACCGTCGACGACTGAGGTCGGCGGGATAGGCCCGTCCAGGCGGACGGTCTCGAGCAGCCGGTCGGCCTCGTCCCAGCGACCGGCCGCGGCGAGCGCCACCAGGAGCTTGCGGTCGACCGGTGTGCTGGCCAACGCGGATGCATCGGCCCGGGCGAGGAGGTCCGTGGCCTCCCCACTGACGATCGATCGATAGGTGTCGCCCGCCGCCAGAGCGTGACGGACGAGAACCGGCAGCTCGACTCCCAGCACCCGGGCGGTCCAGGCGGAGGCGGCGCGTGCGGTGCCCTGCGCCTCGACGAGCTGACGAGCCTCGTGCAGGACGGTCGCGCGTGCCGTCAGCTCACCGAGCTCTTCCGGGCTGGTGCCAACGTGCCCGGCGCGCTCACTCACCCGCCAGATGCAGGTGACCGGCGTGATGAGGTCGAAGGTGCTGGCCCGCAGCGAGGCCGCCAGGGCCGGGACGTGGTCGTCGTAGGCGACGCCCTCGCCGTACGGGGCCATCCGCTCGTTCCAGAAAGGTCTCGGCACCCTGTCGTCGAAGACGACCAACGGCACCGGACCCACCGCGTCACGCCAGAAGTCGCGACGGAAGACCCGGTTGCCCAGGAACAGATCCTGCAGGGCCACGGGTGTCGCCTCGACCGTTGTGGCCAGCCGTGGCTCCCGGTGCGCTGAGCTGCTCCAGGCCGGGGTGGAGCGGCGGCCGTTCCGGTCTCGACGGACGGCACCGGCCGCGAAGTCCGACCCGGTGAGCGTCAGCACATCCACCAGGAGCTGGTAACCGTCGGCCGGGACGGTGTCGGCCGCGTCCAGGAAGGCGAGGTACGGAGCGGTTGCGCCCGCAGCCCCGGCGTTCCGTGCGGCTCCCACGGTCACCGACGGTGCCGTGAGCACCACCACCCGCGGATCTCGAGCCGCGAAGACACCCACTTCAGGGCTGCTTGCGCCGAGCGCGTCCGCCACCAAGATGATCTCGAGACGTCGCAACTTCTGCCGCTTCAGGCTGTCCATGCACTCGGCGAGGTGCTGAGCTGCGGCGGAGCCGACGCCGACGACGACCACACTGAGCAGAGGGCTGTCGTTCGGCGGCTCCGGCGCCGAGACCCCCGACGGACCGAGCTGTCGGTTGCGGCTGATCCGAGAGACCAGCGCAGAGGTGAGCCGACGTACCCTCTCCCGCACCGTCGGTCCTCCGCCCTCAAGCCACTTCCGTGTCGCCCCCGACGAGGCCCGCCTCAGTGTATCGACGCCTATGCACAGCCGGAGCAGGCGACCAACCGGCCGCCCCGCGCTGGTAAACTCAGCCGGGATGAGCACCGCTGTCCGACCTCTTGTCGAGCGCGCTCGTTGGGGGCCCGATGCGGTGAGTTCTGCCGAAGCGGCGACCGAGACGCCCTTCCGTCCCGAGGTCCAGGGTTTGCGAGCGCTGGCGGTGGGGCTGGTGGTCTTCTATCACCTGTGGCCGAACCGGCTCACCGGCGGATTCGTCGGGGTCGACGTCTTCTTCGTCATCTCAGGTTTCTTGATCACCTCGCACATCTTCCGAGAGTCGGCCGTCTCCGGCCGCTTGCAGGTGACCCGATTCTGGGCCCGACGCATCCGCCGCCTGCTTCCAGCCAGCCTGCTGGTGCTGGCACTGTCGTCGGTCGCCGTCATTCTGTGGCTCCCGTCCACTCAGTGGGCGACAACGTTCCGCCAGGTTGTGGCCAGCGCCCTGTACGTCGAGAACTGGGCCCTTGCCGCCGCCGCCGTCGACTACATGGCGGCCGACAACGTGCCGACCGTCGCCCAGCACTACTGGTCGCTGTCGGTGGAGGAGCAGTTCTACCTCGTCTGGCCGCTGCTCATCGTCGGTCTGCTGCAGTTCCAGCGATGGGCGTACCGGCGGAGCACCGCCCTGGCCGGAAGGCGATCCCCGGCGACCTCACCGGAAGAACGACGACGTATCTTGCTCGTCGGTCTCGGCCTCCTCGGCCTGGTGTCCCTCACCTGGTCCGTGTACGCCACCAGTCAGGATCAGCCGATCGCTTATCTGTCCACGTTCACCCGAGCCTGGGAGTTCTCCGCCGGAGCGGTGGCCGCGCTCGTCACCGTCCGGCTGGGGGCTCGAGCCCGAATCGCCCTCGGCTGGCTCGGTGTGGTGGCCATGCTGTGGGCCGGCTGGTCCTACACCGACAGCAGCGCCTTCCCCGGGTGGATCGCTTTGGTCCCCGTGCTCGGGACGGTGGCCGTTATCCTCGCCGGTCACGGTGGACCTCGTACTGCCGGCTGGTGGCTGGCCCGGCGTCCTGCGACCTTCGTCGGCGACATCTCGTATTCGGTCTACCTCATTCACTGGCCGCTGATCGTGCTCGTTCCTGCTGTGACCGGGTCTTCGCTGACACTGCTGCAGAAGGTGGCGATCCTCGCGGCCACGGTCGTGCTCGCCTGGGTGTCGAAGACCTACGTCGAAGACCCTCTGCGCCAGCGACCGATGCTCGCCGCCAGCCCCCGCCGGGCCTACGTGTTCGCAGTCGTCGGGATGGCGTTCGTCGTTGGTGGGGTGGGCGTCACGAGCGCCGTCCACCAGAAACGTCTCGATCTAGCGGACGCGGCTGCTGTATCTGTCCTCGAGAGTGGCGATCCATGTCTTGGCCCGCGAGCCCTCGCGGATCCCGCGGCGTGCGGCGGCGTCGAGGGGGCCCGCACGCTCGTGGCGCCTGAGTCCCTGAAGGCCCAGGCCTCGGCTGCGCGACTGTTCGACTGCCAGACCAACCTGACCATGGTCACCGTGCTCGACTGTGTTGTCGGCCAACCTGGTGGGAAGGCCACCGTCGCCCTGGTCGGCGACTCACATGCAGGCATGTGGCGCGATGCTATGGACGCGCAGGGCAGGGCCGAGGGCTTCTCGGTACGGATCTACGCCAAGAGCGGCTGCCCGCTGACTCAGGCTCGCCGCGTGTTGGCCAGCGAGACCAGCGACGCTCGCCAGCTGTCGTGCGAGCGGTGGCGCCAGGACGTGATGCAGCGACTTCGACAGGACACCGATATCCGCGACGTGGTGACGAGCGCATTCAGCAGCTCCTACACCTGGCAGTCCGTGCCAGACGGCCAGGAGCTCGCTGACCCTGCCTCGGACGGGTTCACCGAGGTGTGGCGGCCACTGCTCGAGCAGGGCAAGCGTGTGCACGTCGTCCGGGACACACCCACGCCGCAGCGGTCGGTCCCGAGTTGCCTCGAAGCTGAAGCAGATGCGACGGCGTGCAACTGGCCACGCTCGGAGGCGCTCACCCCCGACATCCAGGCAGCGACGGCTCGAGCACTTGTCGACGACGGGGTCGAGGGAGTCGACGTCGTCGATCTCACCGAGTCGTTCTGTGACCGCCGGACCTGCTATGCGCAGGTCGGCGGTATCCCCGTCTTCCGAGACCGGTCACACATGTCGCAGGAGTACTCGCGCCTGATGGGCCAGTTCCTGGCGACCGAGATCGACCTGCCGCGCTGACGTGTGCGCTCTCGTTCTCGTTCGGGGCGGAACCACTATCTTCGGGCCCTTGCCGCACCGACGCTGCACGGGGCCAGGGCGTGTGCAGTGACGCGATGTGCCGATCGTCCGCGCAGTGCTGTGAAACCCATCGCATCAGCGGCCGTCGGCCATTGCGTGCGCCTTCGTCACCAAGGGCCGCATGTCAGACCGGCGCGACAGCACGTGAACAACTAGAATTCCGCGCGTGTCTCGCCTGCGTAATGTCGCCGTGATCCTGGCCGGGGGTACCGGCACCCGAGTCGGTCTGAACATCCCGAAGCAGCTGATCAAGATCGCCGGAAAGCCCATCATCGAGCACACCATCGCGACGATGCAGGCCTCACCGCTGATCGACGAGATCATCGTGATGATGGCTCCCGGCTACCTCGACGACGTGCGTGCCGTGGTCAAGAAGGGCGACTACGACAAGGTCACCCATATCCTCGAGGGCGCCGGCGGTCCGGGCGCCACCCGGAACGACACCACCGCGCTCGCACTATCTGCGCTGGGCGAGGACGACTGCAACGTGCTGCTGCACGACGCCGTCCGGCCGCTGGTCTCCCAGACGATCATCGCCGCAAACGTGGAGGCGCTGGAGACCTACCAGGCCGTCGACACCGCCATCCCCTCGGCCGACACGGTGATCCAGGTGGACGCCGTCTCCGGCGAGGACGGGAAACCGCGGATGACCGACGTCCTGCCCCGGCACCTGCTCCGTCGGGGGCAGACCCCGCAGTCGTTCCGGCTCTCCACCATCCGGGCCGCGTACGCCAAGGCGGCCGAGGATCCCGACTTCCAGGCCACCGACGACTGCACGGTCGTCCTGCGCTACCTGCCCGAGGTGCCCATCGCCGTCGTCCAGGGACACGAGCGCAACATGAAGGTCACCGAGCCGATCGACGTCTACATCGCCGACAAGCTCTTCCAGCTGACCTCCGCCGACCACCCCGCCCCGCTGTCCGAGCAGGACTACCACGAGCGTCTTGAGGGCAAGACATTCGTCGTCTTCGGTGGGTCGTACGGGATCGGCGGGGACATCGCCGACCTGGCCAGGTCCTACGGCGCGACGGTGAAGACGTTCTCGCGCTCCGCCACCAACACCCACGTCCAGCGTCGCGAGGACGTTGTCGCCGCCTGCCGTGAGGTGCTGGCCGAGACCGGTCGGATCGACTTCGTCGTCAACACCGCCGGAGTGCTCCCCCGGGGCGAGCTGGCGGAGTCGACTGAGGAGACGATCTACGCGGCTACCGAGGTGAACTATCTGGCGCCGATCTTCATCGCCCAGGAGTTCTACCCTCACCTGGTGGAGACCCAGGGTTCGCTGCTGCTCTTCACGTCGTCGTCCTACACCCGCGGACGTTCGGGCTACTCCCTCTACTCCTCGGCCAAGGCCGCCGTGGTGAACCTGACCCAGGCGCTGGCCGACGAGTGGGCGGGCACCGGGGTCCGGGTCAACTGCATCAACCCCGAACGCACCGGGACCCCGATGAGGACGAAGGCGTTCGGCGCGGAGCCGCCCGGCACCCTGCTGTCCTCGCCCGAGGTGGCGAAGCAGTCCCTCGATGTGCTGCTGTCCGGGCAGACCGGACACATCATCGACATCCGTCGCGAAGAAGGTCCAGCCGCCCTCGCCAACGGATGAGGACGCTGGAGCACTCGAAGACGACGCGGCAGGCCGGGGCGAGTCGGTCCGGTTCCTTCCGGCCTGACGTGCAGGGTCTCCGAGCGGTTGCTGTCGGTCTGGTGCTCCTGTACCACGCGGGCGTGGTTCCGTTCAGCGGCGGCTACGTCGGCGTGGACGTCTTCTTTGTGATCTCCGGCTTTCTCATCACCGGCCACCTGCTCACCTCGATCGAGCGCGACGGGCGCCCTCATTTCGCTGACTTCTATGCCCGGCGGGCCCGCCGCATCCTGCCGGCTGCGCTCGTCGTGCTCACGCTCACCGCCCTGGCCCTGCCGATCTTCGCTCCTCCGTTGTCGCTGGCCGGGCAGTTCAAGGCGGCCATCGCCACGGCCCTGTACGTGCCCAACCTCTGGTTCGCCGCCCAGGACACCGACTACCTCGCCGATCACGCCGCCTCGCCCTTTCAGCACTACTGGTCTCTGGGCGTCGAGGAACAGTTCTATCTTCTGTGGCCGCTGGCTCTGCTGGGTCTGGTCCTGTTGGCGCGTGGGCGGCGCGCCCTGGTCGTGGCGGGAATCGCCGGACTCGCCGTGACCAGCTTCGTCCTCGGTCTCATCGCCACGCCCTGGAACCAACCGCTCGCCTTCTTCTGGCTGCCGACCCGAGCGTGGGAGCTCCTGGTGGGCGGTCTTGTCGCTGCGCTGGTCCTTGATCGCCCGCCCCGGGCACCCCGATGGATCGTCGTGGCCGGTGGTTGGGTCGGTCTGCTCGCTGTGGTCGCCGCCGCCGTCATGTTCGACGGGCGTACCGTCTTCCCCGGTACCGCGGCCGCCGTACCGGTCCTCGGGACCGCTGCCGTCATCTACTTCGGTTCCGTCCGTGGACCGCTCGGACCTACCAAGCTGCTGTCGATCGAACCGGTTCAGCGCATCGGTCTGATGTCCTACGCCCTCTACCTCGTCCACTGGCCCCTGCTCGCGCTGCCGTCCATGTCGGTGCCGGGAGGAGTCGGGGGCCTTCCGCTCTGGCAGCGCCTCGGTCTGGGCATCGTGCTGGCGGTGCCCGCAGGGTGGTTGCTCCACCGCTTCGTCGAAGAGCCCACGCGTTCGCCGCGAGGGCTCACGTCACGGCCACCACGGCTGACTCTGATCGCGGCCGCGCTGGCTACCGTGCTCATGACTCTCGGCGCGGTCGCCGGACTCACCTGGTCCAGTAGCCGGACGATCACGGCGGGGGGCGAAGCGCCCGCACCCCCGATCGTCCGGCGCACCCCCCGGTGGCCACGACGGAGGTGCCGACGAACCTGACACCTGCGCTGACCGCCGTCGAGCGCGACGTCCCGGGCGTGTACGACCGCCCTGGATGCCACCTGGACACGCTCAGCACCGAAGTCCAGGACTGCCGCTTCGGGGATGTGAACGGGGCGTTCCGGGTCGCCGTCTTCGGGGATTCCCACGCGGCTCAATGGCTGCCGGCCCTCGAGCGCCTCTCTCGGGAAGACGGCGACCTGGCGATCGCCAGCTACACGAAAAGTTCCTGCCCGGCCGCTTCAGTCACCATCTCCCTCAACAACCAGCCCTATGCCACCTGCGACACATGGCGGACCAAGGTGCTGGCGACGTTGACATCGGCACCCGCTGATCTCGTGGTCGTGTCGTCGTACGCCTTTCACCCGCTTGCCAGCGGCGCCACCGGCGCCGACCGCAGGAACGAGTGGAGCGTTGGGCTGCGACGCACCATCGATCAGGTTCTGGCGGCGGGGAGCTCCGTGCTCGTGGTGGCCGACACACCGCGGTTCCCGACCGCCCCGCCAATCTGTCTCTCGAGCCACGTCCAGGACACCAGGCCTTGCGCCGGAGACCCCGCATCGGCTCGAGATCCGACGCTCACGATGGCGGAGAGGACCGTCACGGTGTCGGCCGGTGCCGCGTACGTGGACCTGACTCCCGCGCTGTGTGACACCCGTACGTGTCCGATCATCGTCGGGAACCTGCTCGTCTACCGCGACGTCAACCACCTGACGGCGACGTTCGCCGCCTACCTCGCACCCGAGCTGCGCGAGGAGGTCGAGAAGGCTCGGCCGGGCTGACTGCAAAGGTTACCGGCCTCGCCCTCCGCATCGTCCGACAGGCACCACGCGCCGACCAGGCCTGCTACTCGACCTGACTCAGATCCTGACGTCCGCCCACACCAGGTTGTGGTCGGACGGACGGTCCGCATCCGGGTTCTGCAGCATGTTGACCCAGCGGTCGGCGCCGCCCTTGCCGCGCTGCACCATCACCACGTCGAGGTGCGGTCCGTAGCCGTGGGACGAGCGGCCGAGCGTGGTCGCGAAGCCGTTGGAGGTGTTGTAGTCGGCGTTGACCTTCACCTTCGCGGCGGCGGTGTCGTAGAAGCCGCCGGCGACCAGGACGTTGTGCCCGGAGTAGCCGGACTTGTCGCTCTGCCAGGTGTTGATGTCGGCGCCGAACACCACCGGGTACTTCTTGGTGTTCAGTCTGTTGATCAGGCTCACCAGGTAGCGCGCCTGGTCGCCACGCAGCTTGTCGTACTTGGCCCCGGTGGTCTTGCTCGAGCTGTGCCGCTCGTCCAGGTGCGCCGAGAAGGCCCAGAACTTCTGGCCTGTCTTGCGGTTCTGCAGCAGCGCGTAGCTGCCGCGGCGACGCTTGCTTTCGCTGTCCCCGGAGGCGATGGGCAGGGCGAACGAGCAGGACGCGTTGTACGTCGTCTTGCCGGTCTTCTCCGGGCACGAGCTGAGCATCTTGTAGCGCTTGTTGTCGTAGAGCACCCGACCGCCCTGGGTGCCGCGCTTCTCCCCGGTCTTCACCAGCAGGGTGGTCCGGTTCATCCGGTAGTCGTACGACTTGCCGCCCTGCTTGGCGAGCTGGGCCAGCAGCGTGGTGGTCTGGCGGCCGACCTTGGCGGTGGACCCGCCCTTGCCGTCCGCGCGCCCGGGGGAGATCTCCTGGAGCAGGACCACCCCAGCACGCGAGGTGAGGATCTCCTTGGCCACGTCGTCGACCCGCAGCAGCCAGTTCCGCTTGTCCTTGGTGGCCTTGACGGTCCTGACGTTGAAGGTGGCGACCCGCAGGTCCGTCCCGCTCCGGGACTGGTCGGTGCCCAGGGCCTGCGGCATCACCGCCTGCAGGTTGGGGTACGCCTTGGTGACCGTCTTCGACCCCTCCTTGTTGACCGCGAAGAGGCGGTAGTAGAGGTAGTTGGCCGAACCGAGCGGAGCCCCCGCGCTGGCGGCCTGGGCCGCGGTCAGCGTGTAGGACCGCGCCCCCGCGGAGATGACGAAGGTCTTGGCGTTGCGGCCCGATGTGGGCAGCGACGAGTCGCTGGACTTGCTGAACGCGGTGAGACCGGTCTCCAGCAGGAAGTAGTCGGTGTGGCTGCCCGAGGTGCTCCAGCTGAAGCGCACCTCCCCGGGTTTGGCCCCGGGCACGGCCACCACGTTGCTGATCGACGACGGGGTGCTGACGGCCCCGGCGGGCTGCGCGGCGGACACCAGACCCAGAGCCAGCACAGGGCTCACGGACAGGGCAATGAGACGGCGACGAAGCATGACACTCCTCGAACGGACCGCGGTGACTTGCACCTCGGCCTTGATGGTCTTGCCCCCCGGTCGTGCGATGGATGCACGCGCTGCGCCGGAGACTAGTCGACCCGCCGACATAGATACAACTGTTACGAGAGTGTTAGTTGTTGCTCAGGTTGAGTAAGGGTCGAGACTTTTCGTTATCGGAGTCGGCGTGTCGCTCCCCGGCCATCGGTGAGTCGAGTTCTATTGTGCGCCGTCGACAGGAATCACTCCGGTCGGTTGGGCCGCTCACCACCGATCCGGAACGGGGTGTCCCAGCCCTCGTACATCAGATGGGCGACCATGCCGTCGGCGGCGTGCTGCAGGTTGTGACAGTGGTCCATCCACACCCCCGGGTTGTCGGCCAGGAAGGCGATCTCGTACGTCTGGCCGTCCGCCACGTCGAGTGAGTCCACCCACCAGGGGCTGCCGGTCGCCGCGACCCCGTTGCGGCTCAGCACCAGGGCCCGGTGACCGTGCAGGTGCATCGGGTGCACCTGCCCGCTGGAGTTCTCGATCCTCATGGTCACCACCTCGCCCTCCCGCACCACGTACATCGGCACGTTCGGGTAGAGGTGACCGTTGACCGACCAGAAGAGCCCGGGACGACCCTTCACGAAACCAGGACGCCGTCCGATCCGGTAGGCGAAGTGACGGACCGCGTCGCCGGGCTCGAAGCCCGCCGGCGCCGGGGTGCCGTAGGTCAGCAGGTCCAGGGAGGTGACGGGCTGGGGCGGTGGCCCGCCTCCGTCGCCCGTGCCGATCACCACGGCCGTGCCCCGGCTGAGCTGCCACCGGGTCGCTCCGACGGCCGGCGCCGTGACCTCGACGTCGAGGCGCCCGCCGGCGGTCAGCAGCAGACCCTGGTCCCGGACGGCAGTCGGCTCGTGCACCGGCGACCCGTCGACGGCCAGCAGCCGGTACGGCGCGTCCGTCCACAGCGGCATCGGCGCGTTGTCGGTGTTGACCACCCGCACCCGCACGACCTCACCGGGCGCCGCCGGCACCGTGAGGTCACCCGGTCGGCCGTTGACGGTGCGGACAGCGCCGTACGTGTGGGCCAGGGCGAGAACATCGTGGGGACCGCTGCGCTGGCCTCGGGGCAGGATGACCAGTCCCCCGAAGAGCCCACCCCGCACCTGGGGGTCCGACACCTGGTGCGAGTGGTACCAGAAGCTGCCCGCCCGGTCGGCCACGAACCGGTAGGTGAAGCTGCCACCCACCGGCACCGCGTCCTGGGTCACGCCCGCGACCCCGTCCATCGCGTTGGGCACATCGACTCCGTGCCAGTGGAGGCTGACACCCTCGGCCACCGAGGCGTTGTGCAGCCGCACCTCGACCAGCTGGCCCTCGGCCGCAGTGATCGTCGGCCCCGGTGTGGCGCCGTTGAGCGTGAAGCCGGCCAGCCGCTGGTCCCCGACCTCGACCGTCGCTGCTGCGGCGGTGAGGTCGACGCGGACGTCGGCCCGCCGGGCGGGGTCGACGACCAGGTCGGTGATCGGACGCAGGACGTGACCGACGTGCGGGCTGGCGTGGTCGGCATGGCTCGCCGTCGACGCCCCGGGCTGGGCACCGCCGCCGTGGTCGAGGTAGCCCATGTCCATCACCGAGTAGGCCGAGGGGACTCGGCTGGCCTGCCAGAGCACGGCCAGCGGGGCGATCACCAGCGCGGTGGCCAGGACCGGGACCCACCTCCGCAGCACCGTCGTCCTGCGGGCACCCACCGGCGTGAGCGGGTCAGGCGTGGGCGACGGGAGCTGCGGCGGTCTCGACTCCGACCGAGGTCGTCACTGCCGCACCCTTCCGCCGCCCCTGCAGTCCGGCCATGACGGCGGCGCCGAAGAGGACCAGGGCCAGGATCCCGTGCAGGATCCCGAGCTGCGGGACGCCGTGCGCGAAGATGCCGAGCGCCACCTGCACCGCCGTGGTCACGAACACGATCAGCCCCCACCGCACCGCACCCGCGGTCCTGGCGAAGAACGAGCTGATCAGCAGCAACAGGGCCACCGCCGGGATCACCATGGAGCCGAACATGCCGTGGATCATGAAACCGACGACACCGGGGAAGGTGACCTCGTTCTGCATGGCGGCCGCGTCCAGCGTGCCGCCCTGCTCGATCCAGGCGCTCAGCCCGAACACCGCAAAGGCGATCGCCGCCGCCTGCACCACCACCAGGCCGGCGACCGCGAACGCCAGCACCGTGTAGACCATCCTCATACCCGAGCCCCCTCGTGTGAGCGCCGCCACCCCGACGGCGTGCCTGTTCCTACTGTGGACCTGCTGTGGCTGCGCGGCAACGAGAAATCCGACCCACCTCGCGACCCGGCCAGGCGTCGGCACGCCACCGCCGGCAGGTCCCGACGACGACAGGAGGCGCCGGCGGTCGCTCAGATACCGGCCCGGCGTCTCTCTTCGATCGGCCACCCGCCCCGGGTAACCTCCGAGGCTCGTCGCACGTATGTCCTCATGACATCAGGGAGGACACACCGTGACCATCGCCCGCGAGATCGATCACGCCGGCCCCGTCGTCCGACGGCACCTGTGGTTCCCGTGCGCTCTCGCCGCGGCCTTCGGGCTCGCGGTCGCTGCCCGGCTGGGTGGGACCCTCCGCGGCAGCGGGCTCTACGGTCTGGGCAACTACGACGACGGCGTGCACTTCGCGGCGGCGCTGGGCCTGGTCAACGGGTTGCTGCCGTACCGCGACTTCCTGCTTCTCCACCCGCCCGGGGTGGTGCTCGCCCTCGCCCCGTTCGCCGCCTTGTCCTGGTGGGTCGGAGAGCCGAACGCGATGGCCGCGGCCCGGCTGTCCTGGATCGTGCTCGGCGGGGCGAACGCGGTGCTGTGTGGGCTGACCCTGAGACCGCTGAGCCGGGTGGCCGCGGCGGTGGCGGCGCTGTTCTACGCGCTGTCGTTCGGCGCGATGTACGTCGAGCACACCACCCTGCTGGAGGCTCCGGCCACCACCGTCCTGCTGCTCGGGCTGGTGCTCACCCGGCTGCTCGGCTCTGGTTCGGGGATCCGCGACCGGCACTACCTGGTGGCCGGGGCGCTGCTCGGGCTGTCGCCGGCGCTGAAGATCTGGGGCGTGGTCGCCGTCCTGGTCGTGGTGCTGGCCGTCGCCGCCCGGCGGGGCCGGCGGCCGGCCGCGCTCACCCTCGGTGCTGCCCTGGCGTCCTGCACGGCGCTCTGCCTGCCGTTCTTCCTGACGGCGCCGGGCGAGATGTGGCGGATGGTCGTGGTCGCCCAGCTGGGCCGGCGACGGACGATCGAGCCCGTCCCGGGCCGCCTCGACGACGTGCTGGGGGTTCGCGGCTGGAGCGCGGCCGGCGGCCAGTGGACCGCCGTGCTGCTGGCTGTGCTGCTGATCGTGCTCGGTTCCACAGCACTCTGCCTGCTCCGCTCCGAGCTGCGCGTGGTCGCGGCGTTGATGATCTCGCACGGGGCGCTGGTGATGACCACCCCGATGTGGTTCCTGCACTACGCGGGGTTGACGGCGGCGCCGATGGCCCTGACGGTCGGCGGGGCCCTGGCGGTGGTGATGGCCCGGACCCGTCCGGTCCGGTGGTTGCCGCCCGCCCTGGCGGCGTCGGCGGTGCTCGGCACGCTCGTGCTGGCCTGGCCGCTCCGTGATGTCCATCTGGGCGACAAGCAGTTCCCGGGCGCGCAGCTGGGGACGGTGGCCGCCGACTTCGGTGGCTGCACCACCACGGACTGGCCGATGACGCTGATCCAGATGGATCTGGTGCAGACCGACATCGACCGGGGCTGTCGCTTCGTGGTGGACCTGGGCGGCTACAGCTACTACCTGGTCGACAGCCCGTACCACCAGGAGTCCCGGCGCAAGAACGAGGACTGGCAGGCGCTGGCCCTGGAGTACTACCGCTCCGGTGACGCCGTCATCTCCGTCCGGTTCAGCACCGCGAGCGGCTTCAGCCGCCGCACCGCGGAGACCCTGAAGGGCTGGCCGGTGATCGCCGCGGCCGACGGGTACGTGATCCGGCGACCCGAGGTCGGCGGCGGCTGAGCCGCCGACGGGCGGCTCGGACGGCTCGGGCGGCTCAGCCGAGCGAGGCCCCGAAGGCCAGGCCCAGCAGGTAGGTGGCCCCGGCGGCGCCGTAGCCGATGGCCAGCTGGCGGAGCGCGCGCTTGAGTGGCGAGGCGCCGGAGAGGACACCGACCACCGCGCCCGTGCCCAGCAGGGCCAGACCCACCAGCACGGCGGCGACGGCGATGGCGACCAGTCCGGTGGCGCCGAGCAGGTAGGGCAGCACCGGGATGAGCGCGCCCGAGGCGAAGAAGCAGAAGCTGGACAGGGCCGCCGACCACGCGTTGCCCACCGCCTCGTGCGGGTCGACGCCGGCGGCGTCCGGCGAGTCGGCGTCCAGCACCTGGCTGGCCAGCACCGCACCGGCCCGTTCCTGCGCCGCGGTCGGATCCATCCCCCGCGCCCGGTAGACCAGCGCGAGCTCGTTGGCGTCGAGATCGAGGTGCGGCAGCGCGGCCTGCGCCCCCGGATCGGGACGCGTCGACTGGAGCAGCTCCCGCTGCGAACGGACCGAGACGTACTCCCCCGCGCCCATCGACAGCGCCCCGGCCAGCAGACCGGCGACCCCGGTGAACAGCACGGTCTGGGTCGAGACCCCGGTGGCTCCGATGCCGAGGACCAGCGCGAGGTTGGAGACCAGACCGTCGTTGGCCCCGAACACCGCAGCCCGGAACGACCCTGACAGCTGCTCGCGACCCCGCGCCGCCAGCCCACGCAGCACCTCGCCGTGGATCCGCTCGTCGGCGGCCATCTGGTCGGTGGCGTCCGCATCGTCGTCGTACGGTGTCCGACCCTCGGCCCGCTGCATCAGCGCCAGCACGAACACGGTGCCGAAGTGGGCGGCCAGGAAGACCATGATCCGGGTCCGCAGGCTGGTCCTCGGCGGAGGTTCGGCCGCCGGTCCCAACAGGTCGAGCCAGTGGTTCTCGTGCCGGCCCTCGGCCTCGGCCAGGGCGCTGAGGATCTGGTGCTCGGTGCCCTCCTTGCGGCCGGACAGGGTGCGGTAGACGGACGCCTCCGCCCGTTCGTCGGCGAGGTAGCGACGCCAGCGACGGATCTGACGACGGGTCGCCGGGGCGGCCTGCAGAGCACTCACGCCGACATCATCGCCCCTCGCGCGCCCGCGGCAGGCCGGTGTCCGTACGCTGCCGCCCATGCTCCCCGACGTCCCGACCAGCGGTCTGGTCGTGCTGGTGCCGGAGGCCGAGCGGGTGGTCGGTCCCCTCCGCCGCCGATGGGACGCCAACGCCGCCTGGGGCGTGGGCGCGCACGTGACCGTGCTCTACCCCTTCCTGCCGCCGTCGGCCATCGACACCACGGTGCTGGCGACCCTGCGAGACCTCTTCGCCGGGGTTCCCGGCTTCGGCTACACCTTCGCCCGGACGGCGTGGTTCGACGACCGGGTCCTGTGGCTGGCCCCCGACGAGGACCGTCCGTTCCGGGAGCTGACGAGACTGGTGCACACCGCGTTCCCGTCGTACCCACCGTTCGGCGGTGCGTTCCCCGATCCCGTGCCGCACCTCACGGTCGGCCACGAGGCACCGGCCGAGGAGCTCCGGGCGGCCGAGACCCAGCTGGCCGGCTTCCCTCCGGTGCGTGGCAGGGCGAGGGGGGTGACGCTGTTGGTGCAGCCGGATCCCCAGCGGCCCGTGCAGGTGCGGGCGGAGTTCGCCCTCGGCTGATCGCCGGTCGACAGCGGCGGTGCGCTCCGGCACCGCAACGCCCGGGTGGCAGGGCTCCCCCGCGGGTCGCTCGCGCCCTCAGAGCTCCTCGTGGGTCGCCGGGTCGAGTCCGCGCAACCGGCCGTCCTCGCGTCCCAGGGCCGAGATCTGGACCATCTCCTCGTCGGTCAGGGCGAAGCCGAACAGGTCGAGGTTCTCGTACTGGCGCTCGTCGTCGGCCGACTTGGGGATCGGCACCACGCCGAGCTGCAGGTGCCAGCGCAGGACGACCTGCGCCGCCGACACACCGTGCCGGTCGCCGATGGACCGGAGCAGCAGGTGGTCGAGCAGCTCCCCACCGCGGTAGATCGGGCACCAGGCCTGGGTGATGATCCCCCGGTCGGCGTTGGCGGCCCGCTGCTCGGTCTGCGGGAAGAACGGGTGCAGCTCGACCTGGTTGACCGACGGGGTCACACCGGTCTCGTCGATCAGCCGGTCGAGGTGCTCGGGCAGGAAGTTGCTCACCCCGATCGCCCGCACCAGTCCCCGGTCGCGCGCCGTGATCAGCGCCTGCCACGCCTCGACGTACTGGTCCACCCGTGGGTTGGGCCAGTGGATCAGGTAGAGGTCCAGGTGGTCGAGTCCGGTGCGGTAGAGACTCTCCTCGATGGTCGCGATCGCTGCGTCGTAGCCGTGCCGGCGGCCGGGGAGCTTGGAGGTGACGATGATCTCCTCCCGGGGGACCGACGACTGCCGTACCGCACGCCCCACGGCGCCCTCGTTCTCGTAGTTCACCGCCGAGTCGAGCAGCCGGTAGCCGACCTCGAGCGCCCGGCCGATCGCGTCCACGCCGGCCGCGCCGGACAGGCCGCCGGTGCCGAACCCGATGGCGGGCAGCGTGATCTCGGCTCCGAACACCGTGGGCACCGTGGGCATCGACGAACTCCTCTGGTCGGGGATCGCCTCATCCTCACCCATCGCGGTCCGGGCTCCACCGGCGGCTCACCGCGAGCGCGGATGCGGGGGCGGCAGCGGCGATGACGTAGAGTGGACCTCAGCAGTGCGCACTGGTCTCACCCCGCGCTGCCGGTGACGTTGAGCTCCGCTCCTCCCCTCCCAGTTTTCTTCGCGTGGTCGATGGCGACCGCGACGTTCGGATTCATCCGGTGAGACACCCACGAGAGTGACCACCTTCATGTCCAGTTCCACCTTCACCGGCCTCGGCCTGCCCGCGAGCCTGTCCCAGGTCCTCGCCGACCGCGGCATCATCACCCCCACCCCCATCCAGGCCGCCACCCTGGCCGACGCCATCGGGGGCCGGGACGTCCTCGGTCGCGGTCGCACCGGCTCCGGCAAGACGTACGCGTTCCTGCTCCCCCTGGTGGCCCGGCTGAGCGCCGACGGTCGCCGTCCGCAGCCCAACCGGCCCCGCGCGGTCATCCTCGCGCCGACCCGTGAGCTCGCCGTGCAGATCGACACCGCGCTCCAGCCGCTGGCCGCAGTGGCCAAGCTGACCAGCCGGACCATCTTCGGTGGTGTCGGGCAGCAGCCCCAGGTCGCCGCCCTGCGTCGCGGCGTCGACGTCCTCGTGGCCTGCCCCGGCCGGCTGGAGGACCTGGTCAAGCAGGGCCACTGCCGCCTCGACCAGGTCCAGATCACCGTCCTCGACGAGGCCGACCACATGGCCGACCTGGGCTTCCTGCCCGGGGTCACCCGGCTGCTGTCGCAGACGCCCAAGGACGGTCAGCGGATGTTCTTCTCCGCCACCCTCGACAGCGGCGTGGACGGTCTGGTCCGCAAGTTCCTCACCCGGCCCGCGATCCACCAGGCCGACTCGGCCGAGGCACCGGTGGCCAGCATGGAGCACCACGTCCTGCACGTCAGCGCCGGCACCCGCACCGAGGTGCTGGTCGACCTGGCGGCGGCGCCGGGTCGCACCGTGATCTTCACCAGGACCAAGTCCCGGGCCAAGACGCTGACCCGGCAGCTCAACGCCCGCGGCGTCCGCGCCACCGAGCTGCACGGCAACCTCAGCCAGAACGCCCGGACCCGCAGCATGGACGCGTTCCACTCGGGCCAGGTGCAGACGCTGGTGGCGACCGACATCGCCGCCCGCGGCATCCACGTCGACGACATCGAGCTGGTCGTGCACGCCGACCCGCCGGCCGAGCACAAGGCGTACGTGCACCGCTCCGGTCGGACCGCCCGCGCGGGCAAGGCCGGCACCGTGGTCACGCTGATGACCGACGAGCAGGTGCGTGACGTCCGGGCGCTGACCCGGGCCGCCGGCATCAAGCCGACCATGACCGTGGTGGACACCATCGCCCATCCAGTCCTGCAGGAGCTCGCCGCCGGCGAGCGCGTCTTCGAAGCTCCTATCGCCCCGCCGGTGGCCGACACCTCCGGTCGTGGCAACGGGCGCGGCGCGGGCAACGGCGGCGGGCGTCGCTCCGGCGGACGCTCCCGCTCGGGACCGGCGTCGGCACCGCGGGCCGGCGGCGCCGGCAGCCAGGGCGGCGCCGCGTCGGGCGGACAGAGCTCCGGCCGTGGCCGTCGTCCCGCGCGGGACGGCAACCGCGCTCCTGCGGCCGCCGGCTCGGCTGCGGGTTCGGGTCACAGCGCCAGCAGCTTCAGCCGCCGGGTCCGCTCCCGCTGACCACGGTCTGATCCTCGTCGACGACTCCCGGGTGCCCTTCGGCGCCCGGGAGTCGCGTCATTCCTGGCGGGAGAAGGCTGAGGCTCGGGCGACCTGCTCGGGGCTGATCGCCACCCCCGTGTAGCGCTCGAACTGGCGGGCGGCCTGCAGAGCGATCACCTCTGCGCCGCTGATCACCTGCTTGCCGGCCGCCCGGCCGGCGGTGATCAACGGGGTCTCGGCCGGGAAGGCGACCACGTCGAAGACGACCTCGGCCGCGGCCACCTGCTCGTCGTCGAAGGACTGGGCGGCGGCGTCGGACCCGTGCATGCCGAGTGGTGTGACGTTGACCAGCACCGCGGTGCCCGGTGCCGGCTCCGTGTCCCGCCACCGGTAGCCGTACTTCTCAGCCAGCGCCGACCCGGCGTCGGCGTTGCGGGCCAGCACGGTCAGGTCCGTGAACCCCGAGCCACGGAAGGCCGCGACCACCGCCTTGGCCATGCCGCCCGAGCCTCGGACCAGCACCGACGACCGCGGATCGACGGCCTGCTCGGTGAGCAGCTGGGCCACGGCCTCGTAGTCGGTGTTGGAGCCGGACAGCCGGCCACCGTCGTTGACGATCGTGTTGACCGACTCGATCGCGGCCGCCGACTCCTCCAGCTCGTCGATCAGGGCGATCACGTCCTCCTTGTACGGCATCGACACCGAGCAGCCGCGGATGCCCAGCGCTCGCACGCCGCGGACGGCCCCCTCGAGGTCGTCGGTGGTGAACGCCTTGTAGACGAACGGCAGACCGAGCTCGTCGTAGAGGAAGTTGTGGAAGCGCGTGCCCAGATTCGACGGCCGGCCGGCCAGCGAGATGCAGAGCGTCATGTCCTTGTGGAGGATCGGCATGGCAGCATTCTGGCGTGACCGTCATCGGACTCGTCCTCGCCTGCCTCGCCGCCGGCGTGCACGTCTACATCTTCTTCCTCGAGTCCCTCGCCTGGACGGGTGCGCGAGCGCGGGCCACCTTCGGCACCGGCTCGCCCGAGCAGGCCGAGCCCCTCAAGGAGCTGGCCTTCAACCAGGGCTTCTACAACCTGTTCCTGGCGGTGATCACCCTCATCGGGGTCGTGGCGACCGCGGCCGGTGAGCCGACCGTCGGCCTGACAATGATCTTCGTCGGCACCGGGTCGATGGTGGCCGCCGGGCTGGTGCTGCTGATCTCCAGTCCGGCCAAGGCGTCGGCGGCCCTCAAGCAGCTGACCGTGCCCGCCCTGGCCATCATCGCCCTGGTCATCGGTCTCGTCGTCTGATCACCCGAGGTGATGATCACTGTGGCCGCCGGGGATGGCGACGGGGCGGGCAGCGGTGCTCTCGCACCGCCACCCGCCCCGGTCACCGGTGGCCGTCCTCAGTCGTCGGAGACGCTGACCTTGACCTCGATGTTGCCGCGGGTCGCGTTGGAGTAGGGGCAGACCTGGTGAGCGGCGTCGGCCAGCTCCTGGGCCACTGTCGGGTCGACATCGGGGAGGACGACCTCGAGCTCGACGCCCAGCTGGAAGCCACCCTGTCCGTTCGGACCGATGTGCACGAGGGCGCCGACGGACGAGTCGTGGATGTCGACCTTCTTGGCCCGGGCCACGGCCTGCAGCGCCCCGTGGAAGCAGGCCGCGTAGCCCGAGGCGAACAGCTGCTCGGGGTTGCTGCCCGCACCGGAGCCGCCCATCGTCGTGGGGGTGGCCAGGTCGAGGTCGATGCGGCCGTCGGTGGAACGGACGTGACCGTTGCGGCCGCCTCCGGTCGACAGGGCCTCAGCGGTGTACAGGGTCTCCATGGTGTTCTCCTCGTGCGTGGTGATGGTGGTGGTCGTGATCTTGATCGTGATCGACGTGATGGTGCTCGGTGTGACGGTTCGGGCCCGGTCAGGACGCCCGTCGCTCGTGGGTGAGCTGCTTCATGTTCCGCGTGAGGCCCTGGAGCTGACGGATCAGCTCGGCCGGATCCGGGACGGCGCCGAGGAAGCTCGGCGTCAGGCAGCCGACCGCTGCGGCCACCGCGTCGTGCGTACGACGACCGTCCTCGGTGAGGGCGACGGTGACCGATCGCTCGTCGTCGACCCGACGCCGTCGGGTCACCAGCCCACGGCTCTCCATCCGTGTGAGCACGGGCGACAGCGTGCCCGAGTCCAGACCGAGCTCCTGGCCGATAACCGACACCGTTCGCGCGTCCCCGGCGAGCACGACCAGCACCAGGAACTGGGTGTAGGTCAGGTCCCACGGGCCGAGCACCTGGCGGTAGGCCTGTGTCGTCGCGTTGGCGGCCGAGTAGAGCGCGAAGCAGATCAGCTCGTCCACCCGCGATGTCGTCACGTCTGAATGATTGCGCACAATTCAGTTGTGCGCAATGTTGATCTGGTGTGACCTGCAGCGCACGGCCGGGGCCGGTACGCTGCCAGCGATGACTGGCACCGACGTCTCCGATCCCCTCGTCAGCTACGTCCAGGGCACGGCCCGGGGTGTCTGGCGCGACACCGGACCCGGCGGGCCGTACGCCCGCTCGGCCGCCTTCCTCGGACTGCCCTTCGCCGAACCGCCGGTGGGACCGCTCCGGTTCGGTGTCCCCGTCCCGGCCGGGACCTGGTCGGGTGTGCGGGACGCGACCGCGCACGGTCCCACCGCCCAGCGGCGGCAGCTCGCCGAGGTGACCGCGATCCCAGAGCCCTCCCTCCCGGGTGATGCCACCCTGAACGTCGACGTGTTCACCCCCGCCCCCGGCGATCGTGACGCGCGGTTGCCGGTCTTCGTCTGGATCCACGGCGGTGGCTACAAGGCCGGGTCCCCCGCCAGCCCGTGGTACGACGGTCGGGCGTTCAACCGGGACGGCGTGGTGACGGTGACGCTGTCCTACCGGTTGGGCTTCGACGGCTTCGGCTGGATCCCCGACGCCCCGCACAACCGCGGGCTGCTGGACCAGATCGAGGCGCTGCGCTGGGTGCGGCGCCACATCGCCGACTTCGGCGGCGACCCGGACCGGGTGACGATCGGCGGCCAGTCCGCCGGGGGCGGCTCGGTGTGGGCCCTGCTGGTCTCGCCCCGGGCCCGGGGTCTCTTCGCGGCGGGCATCAGCCACTCCGGGGCCCTGGACGTCCAGCCGCGCGCCGTCGCCGAGGCCAACGGCCGGGCACTGGCGGAGGCCGCCGGCGTGCCCTGGACGCGGGCGGGTCTGGCCACGCTGACCGAGGACCAGATCCTCGATCTGCAGGACACGATCGCGGTGGCACCACCCCCGAGCGACCTGGCCGCGGCGGTGGACGGCATCCTCACCACCGGCGGTGTCGGTCTGGCCTACCTGCCCTACGTCGACGGCGACGTCCTGGACCGCAGCGTGCCCGGGGCGCTGGCCGCCGGGGTCGCCACCGACGTCCCGGTGATCACCGGGACGACCGCGCACGAGTTCACCGGCGCCGGTCCCCAGCTCGCGCCGCTGCTGGCCACCGGCGACCTGGTCCGCGTGCTGGAGGCATCGCGCCTCGGTCCCCTGACGCAGCCGATCCTGACGGCGTACGGGGACCTCCCCGCCGGCCCGGCGTCGGTGCTGGCGCAGCTGATCACCGAGCTCACCTTCCGGGTCCCCCTGGTCACCTGGGCTGACCTGCGGGGGGACGCGCCGACCTGGGTGTACGACTTCCGCCTGCGACACCGCGACACCGGGCTGGCCGCCCACTGCGCCGAGCTGCCGTTCGCCTGGGACCTGCTGGACGCGCCGCAGGTGAAGGAGTCCTGCCACCCGGAACCCCCTCAGCAGCTGGCCGACCTGATGCACCGCGGCTGGGTCGCCTTCATCCATGATCATCGGGCCCCCTGGCCGACCTGGGGGCCGGACCGGCTGGCCGCGATCTTCGACCACGAGCCCGCCATCGGACCGGCGTTCGCCCTGGAGACCGAGATCGCGGCGACCCTCGGATCACGGTGACACTCCGCTCAGATCCTCAGCCGAACCCCTCAGATCCTCACCCGACAAGGACGACGACATGCCTGTGCCACAGCTGAAGACCCTGACCGCCGAGGACGGGACCGTCTTCCGGGATCTCGACCATGATCAGCGGATGGCGCCGTTCGAGGACGCGCGCCTGACGCCGGCCGAACGGGCCGAGGACCTGCTGGGCCGGTTGTCGCCGGCGGAGAAGGTCGGCCTCTTCTTCCACGACATCATCGAGGTGGGCCCCCAGGGCACGCTGATGGAAGGCGACGGTGCGGTGGCCCGCTCCTCGACCCGGCGGCTGGTGCTGGACAAGCTCATCAACCACGTCAACGTGCACGCGCTGCCGTCGCCCCGGGAGTCCGCGGAGTGGTCCAACGCCCTCCAGGAGCTGGCGGCCACCACCCCGCACTCGATCCCGGTGACGGTCAGCACCGACCCACGCCACTCGTTCGTCGAGAACAGCGGCGCAGCGTTCGCGGCCGGGGCGATGTCGGCCTGGCCGGAGCCGCTCGGACTGGCTGCCCTGGACGACCCCGAGCGCGTCCGGGAGTTCGCCGAGATCGCCCGCCAGGAGTACGTGGCCGTCGGCATCCGTTCCTCGTTGCACCCCCAGATCGACCTCGGCACCGAGCCGCGCTGGGGTCGGCAGTTCCACACGTTCGGCAACGACAGCTCGTTCGTCGCCGAGGTGGCGGCGGCCTACATCGAGGGCTTCCAGCTCGACCGTGGGCTCGGGCCGACCTCGGTGGCCACCATGGCGAAGCACTTCCCCGGTGGCGGTCCCCAGCTCGACGGGGAGGATGCCCACTTCCCGTACGGGCGGGAACAGGTCTATCCCGGAGGGCGGTTCGACGACCACCTGGTGCCGTTCCGTCGGGCCCTCGAGGCCGGAACCTCGGCGCTGATGCCCTACTACGGCATGCCGATCGGTCTGGAGCTGGACGGCGAGGCGGTCGAGGAGGTCGGCTTCGGCTTCAACCGGCAGATCCTGACCGGTTTGCTGCGCGAGCAGCTCGGTTTCGACGGCGTGATCTGCACCGACTGGGGTCTGGTCACCGGCACCACCGTCTTCGGCCGGCCCCTGCCGGCGCGGGCCTGGGGTGTGGAGCACCTCGACGAGCTGGACCGGCTGGTGAAGATCATCGACGCGGGCGCCGACCAGCTCGGCGGTGAAGCCCGGACCGAGCTGCTGCAGCAGGCTGTCGACCAGGGACTGATCAGCCCCGAGAGGGTGGACGCGTCCGTCCGGCGGCTGCTGCTGGTGAAGTTCCAGCTGGGTCTGTTCGACAACCCGTTCGTGGATCCCGACGTGGCCACCGAGGTCATCGGGCGCGAGGACTTCGTGCGGGCCGGGTTGCGCGCGCAGGCGGAGTCGATGGTGCTGCTGCACAACGGCACCGTGGACGGCGTCCCGACCCTGCCGGTGACCACGCCCCTGGCGGTCTACGTCGAGGGAGTGCCCGCCGAGGAGGCCGCCCGGCTCGGCGAGGTCGTCACCGACCCGGCCGAGGCGGACGTAGCCGTGGTCCGGCTGCCCGCCCCGTTCGACCCGCGCGACGACCTCTTCCTGGAGGGTTTCTTCCACCAGGGCTCGCTGGAGTACCGACCGGGACTGGTGGCACGGCTCCGGGCCATCGCCGCGGTGGCTCCTCTGGTGATCGACGCCAACCTCGAACGGCCGGCGATCCTGACCCCGTTCACCGAGTTCGCGGCGGCGATCCTGACCGACGTCGGCGCCTCGCCCGCCGCCCTCGTCGACGTTCTCTCCGGGACGGTCGCCCCCCAGGGTCGGCTGCCGTTCGAGATCCCACGTTCGACCGCGGCCGTCCGCGCCTCGCAGTCCGATGTGGCCGACGACAGTCAGGACCCGCTCTTCCCCCACGGCGCCGGGCTGACCTATGGCTGAGCCGCCGTCCGGGCCACAAGGACCTCGACGTTCATGTCTTTCACCATCGTCTGACGTGAGTCGTTCTCCGTTGTGCTCGTCGAGTTCCTAGGCCCCTGGGCCGAGGGATGTCATAGAGGTTCCACGGCGACACAGTGGTGCGCGAGCGTCCGAGCACGTATCAATCTCCGGGCCACAGTATCTTCACGGGTATGGCAGGCCTGGGCGCTGAGGAAAGACAGATCCTCGAGGACGTCGTCGGGCGGCGCATCGGCTATCGCGCCGACGCGAAGGCGCTCGTCGCCGCCTACCTCGCCGCCATGGAGCGGAACGCCTTCGCTCGCACCGTGCAGGTCGGACCCGTCCCGACGAGTCTGACCGCCGAAAGGTCAGCGGTCCTGATCGAGATCAGCCGGCAACTCCATCGCGTCATCGAAGACTTCGAGATCCAGGCCCTGTTCAGGGTGACTGCAGCGCAGGCGAGATCCATGCGCACGACTCTCCTGGCAACCTACAGCGACGATGCCGACGACCTGACGATCGACTGGTCACTCACGGGCGCAAAGAACCGCGGGCGCCGACGTGGGGACACCTTCGTCGGAACCGCCGTCGAGTTCACCACCGAAGATCGTCGCGATGCTTTCCTCGCATCCGCTCAACGGGTTGGCATCCACGTCGACGTCGTTCTCGGCGAAGCCAGCAGGCCTTGGCTCCTGCTCGTAGGGGATGAGTTCCCCGCCGCGAAACTACCCACGGCGAGCTCTCAGTGAGCACGGCAGATGTGGCCAAAGACCTGATCACGCTCGCGGGGGGCCCGTCGATCTTCGGCGTCGCTGCTCTCCTCGGCTTCTTGGCTTCGACGCTCGCCAAGACCGAGCGCGACCCTCGGAAAGGCTGGTACCTCCTGGGCGGAGGCTTGCTCCTCACCGGCTGGCTCGTGATGTTCATCGTCATCGCGGCCCCGACCGTCGTCGCGTCCTGGACCGCCACCGGTGTGGTGAGCCCGACCTTCGTGCTTCTGTCCGCCACCTGGCTGGTCACGATCGTGCTCACCATCGTGCTGGTGTCCCACACGCGTGCTGTCCTCGTCTACCTCACCGATTCCTACCCACCTGGAGCAGGGCCGAGGTCGGTCAAGCTCTTTCGGAGCCTCGTGACGAAGTCCTCACACGTGGTCTCCGCGCGAAGCTAGGGTCGCCGCCGGCAGGTGCTGATGGCGACGGCGGCTCCGGCCCTGGTGCCCGCGGGCCGGACCACCCAGGAAGAAGGGTCGAACCCACAACTCGTGGGTCCGACCCCTGTCGATGTCCTGAGACACCACGACGTCGGGCTGACAGGATTTGAACCTGCGACCCCGTGACCCCCAGTCACGTGCGCTACCAAGCTGCGCCACAGCCCGCTGCGGCCGTCCGGACGGGCCCGGCCACGAGGGGGAACTCTACTATGCCGAACCGCCGAGGGCGGAATCCGAACACGCCGTGGTCACGGGCTATCGGACGCAGTTGTCTCCGACATCGGTGACGATCACGTCCACAACGGCGTCCGTCAGCGTCGCGCCGCGCCCCAACCGAACAGTGCGGCCATCCCGAGGATGCTCCGGGGCGCGTACGCGGTGCGCCACAGACCCCCGTGCACGGCCGCGTAGGCCTCGTCCTGCCAGGGCTCGGCGTGAGCGGGTCCGCCGCCGGTGTGCAGGTCGTGGACGAGCAGAGCGGCCATCAGCACGTTCGCGGTGGCCGGCTCGAACACCTCGACCCCGAACCGGTGCGCCCCGGCGTACGCCGCCGCCAGTGCTCGGTTCTTGACCACGGAGCGGGTCCGGGTGGGCGGGGCCACGTTCAGGGACACCAGCCCGCCATCGTGGCGGGCCACCGTCGCGCGCCAGCGCTGGAGTCGTTTGGCCAGCGCGTAGTTGGGGCCCTGCTGCGGGATCAGGCTGTCGTTGATGCCGGGGTCGGCGCCCGCCACGTAGGACCGACGCAGCAAGCGGCCGCCGCTGAGGGTGCGCAGCGGCCGCCCCACCAGCTTGGCGGTGCCGGACCTGTCGTCGTACGCGCGGGTGGAGGCCCGCACCGCCGCCGACGGCACCGCGAACACGTCGGTGGGGGTGGCCAGGAACGCCAGCGCCGTGTCGGGTCGCTCCGCCAGCAGCCGGGTGCTCAGCACGTCCACGGCCGTCGCCACGCGCACGTTGGTCGCGCCGTCGGCGTAGACGTAGTTGCCGACCACGAGCTGGTCGGCGCCGGCCACCTCGGCGAGCCAGGCTGCGAGGGTCGGTGCGTCGGCCAGCAGGTCGGCGCCGGCGGTCCCGGGATCGGCCGTCCCCTCGACGAGCGTCGGCAGCAGGAGGCGACCGGCTCGTCGGTGCGCCTGGTCCAGCAGCCGGGTCCAGATCGCCGGCCGAGGCAGGTCGACCGCAGCCACCCGGGCGCCCCACCTGAGCATCGGCACCAGGGGTCCCATCTCGGCCCCGGCGCCGAGCACCGCGACCGTCCGACCCTCCAGGCGCAGCCAGTCCGGGTGGTCCAGCACGGCTCCGACGGCGTCGGCCACGGAGGGCTCCACCACCCCGGCGACGATCCACCGGTCGATCTGCCGTCGCAGCGCATCGCCGTGCAGGCGCCCACCCCGGAAGGGCAGGGAGAGCGCAGGCTCGGGCTCCCCCGCCCCGACCACCTCGGTCGTGGCGGGACGCTCGTCGTCGATCGGCCAGTCGGCCAGCGGCACCTCGCCGTCGTGCTGACGACACACCAGCCGGGAGGTCAGGCTGTCCAGTCCGGCCCGGGCGATCGTGACCGCGTCGCCCCCGACGCCGGCCTCGACCAGCCGCCGGAAGTGCACCAGGTAGTCGCTGCGCCAGGCGGTCTCCTGCCCGGCGGCCCGGGCGCCGGCGGGATCGACCGGACGCAGGGCGTCGGCGACCACCGCCCGACCAACGGCCGTGGTGCTGCGACGGCCCTGCGCGTCCCGGGGGAAGACCACGCCGTGCTGGTCATCGGTCTCGTGCTGCGTCGCCGTGGGGTCGCTCACGCGGTCATCCTGCCCGACCGCTGACGAGAACGCGCCGGTGTCAGCGGCTCTTCTTGCCCCTCTTCTCGCGCGCCCGCACCTGCAGGTGGACAGGAGTCCCGGTGAAGTCGAACTCCTCCCGCAACCGGCGCTCCACGAAGCGGAGGTAGCCGGCCTCGATCTGACCCGAGGTGAACAGGATGAAGGTGGGCGGACCGGCCTGGGCCTGGGTGCCGAACAGGATGCGGGGCTGCTTCCCGCCCCGGACCGGGTGCGGGTGGGCGGCCACGATCCGACCGAGGAACGCGTTCAGCTTGCCGGTGGAGATCCGCTTCTCCCAGTTCCCGAGCGCCTCGTCGATGGCCGGCTGCAGCCGGTCCACGTGCCGACCGGTCCCGGCGGAGATGTTCACCCGCGACGACCAGGCGAACTGGACGAGGTCCCGTTCGATCTCCCGGGTCAGGTAGCGGCGGCGTTCCTCGTCGGTCAGGTCCCACTTGTTGAAGGCGATCAGCAGGGCCCGACCCGCCTCCTCCACGGAGGTGAGGATGCGCAGGTCCTGCTCGGTGACGGGCTCGCTGGCGTCGATGACGACGACACAGACCTCGGCCCGTTCGATCGCGCCGTGCGTGCGCAGACTGGCGTAGTACTCGTGACCCGTCGCCTCCTTGACCCGACGGCGGATCCCCGCGGTGTCGATGAAGCGGTAGACGGTGCCGTTGACCTCCACGAGCTCGTCGACCGGGTCCACCGTGGTGCCCGCCGCGTTGTCGACCACCACCCGCTGCCGTCCGGCCAGGGTGTTCAGCAGGCTCGACTTGCCGACGTTGGGCTTGCCGACGATGGCGACCCGACGAGGACCGCCGACCTCCTCGTCGGTCTCCTTCGGGGCGGTGGGCAGGGACTCCAGGATGGCGTCGAGCAGGTCGCCGCTGCCCCGGCCGTGCAGAGCCGAGACCGCATACGGCTCGCCCAGCCCCAGGTTCCACATCTTGGCCGCCTCGGCCTCGGTCCGCGGGTCGTCGACCTTGTTGGCGGCGAGCACCACGGGCTTCTGGCTGCGCCGGAGGACGCGGACCACGGCCTCGTCCTCATCCATCACGCCGACGGTGGCGTCCACCACGAACACGACGGCGTCGGCCAGCTCGATGGCGATCTCGGCCTGTCCGGCGATCTGGGCCGCCATCCCGGTCGCGTCCGAGGCCCAGCCCCCGGTGTCGACCACCACGAACTGGCGGCCGTTCCACAGCGCGTCGTAGCTCACCCGGTCCCGTGTCACCCCGGGCACGTCCTGGACGACCGCCTCGCGGCGGCCGAGGATGCGGTTCACCAGCGTCGACTTGCCCACGTTCGGGCGGCCGACCACGGCGACCACCGGCGGGATCTCGTGGGTGGCGGTGCCGACCTCGTCGGCGGTCATCGGGACACCGCCGAGGAGCTCGCGCCGGTCGACACGGTCGGTCGCGACGTCGGCGCCAGGTCGGCGATCCGGTCGATCACCTCCGACAGCGTGAGGTGGGTGGAGTCGACGACCACCACGCCGTCGGCGGCCTCGGTGAACTGGGCCACCGTCGAGTCGTCCCGATCACGTCGGATCACCTGGTCGGTCACCTCGGAGCTGGTCACCCGCTCCCCCAGCTCGGCCTGGCGGCGCGCCACCCGGGCCTGGGGATCGGCGACCAGCAGCACCCGTACGGGGGCCTCGGGTGCCACCACGGTGGTGATGTCGCGACCCTCGGCCACGATCCCCTGCGCGGCGGAGCCGATGATCGACTGCTGCCGGGCGACCAGGTCGGCCCGGACAGCGAGGTTGGTGGCCACGGCGCTGACTGCGGCGGACACGACCGGCTCACGGATCGCCTCGGTGACGTCGGTGCCGTTGATGCTGATGGTCGGCCGGGCGGGATCCAGCGCGATGGCGATGTCGGCGGACCCGACCAGGGCGGCGACGGCGTCGGTGTCGCCCGCCTCGACGTCGGAGTGCAGCACCAGCCAGGTGGCGGCGCGGTACATCGCGCCGGTGTCGAGGAAGGCGAGGCCGAGCTTCTGTGCCACTCCTCGCGCGGTGCTCGACTTGCCCGACCCGCTCGGGCCGTCGATCGCGACCACCAGCGGGGTCGTCACCGCCTCAGGGCGTTCGGGGGCAACGGAAGGGGCATGACGGTCGGGCATCCCGCCAGACTACCGGGCCTGTGTCGTCCTCACTCGCTGCTCACTACGCGCCGGATGGCTCTCACTTCCCTCCTCGGCTCGCAGACGAAAAGCGTGTCTGCTCGCTCGTCGGTCCAGAGAGAGCCGGGCGCTTCGCTCGCGGTCGCTCGCCAGGGGGTCGTCCTCACTCGCTGCTCACTACGCGCCGGAGTGCGGGCGCTAGTGAGGTGAGTCAGGGCTGGACGTCCCATCCCTGGGCGGTCATCAGGTCGGACAGCCCGGCGGCAGCCCCGGGCTCGACCGACAGCGCCAGGTAGCCGACCTGCCGGTTCTGGTCGTGGTCGATGGTCACGTCCTCGACGTTGACCCCGGCCCGGTCGACGTCGGCGAACAACCGGGCCAGGGCACCGGGGGCGTCCGGGATCTCGATGACCACCTGACGGTAGGCGACCGAAGGGGCTCCGTGCTTGCCGGGGATCCGTCGGGTGCCGGCCACCCCACGGGCCAGGCGGGTGCGCAGCGCTGCGGCGTCGCGGTGGCCGTCCGGCGGGGTGGCCGCTCCCTGCTCGATCGCGCCGATCAGGGCGGCGAGGTCGTCGCGCACCTGCTGGAGCTCGGCCAGGACCGCTGTGGCGTTGGCGGTCAGGATCTGCTCCCACAGTCCCGGGTCGCTGCCGGCGATCCGGGTCACGTCGCGCAGCCCGGGACCGGCCAGGGCCAGATCCTGCTCGCCGACGGTGGTCAGGTGGCCGGCGGTCAGCACCGACATCAGGTGCGGCAGGTGCGACACGCGCGCCACCGCGGCGTCGTGGTCGTCGACGTCCATGGTCACCGTGCGGGCACCACAGGCCAGGGCCAGCGCGGTGACGGCGCGGACGGCGTCCGGGTCGGAGCGCCGGTGCGGGGTGATCACCCAGGTCCGGTCGGCGAAGAGGTCGCCCCGGGCGCCGGTCGGGCCGGAGTGCTGGGTGCCGGCCATCGGGTGCGAGCCCACGTAGCGGTGCAGGTCGCGGTGACCCCAGACGGTGGCCAGCACCTCCGCCTTGACCGAGCCCACGTCGGTGACCGTGGCGTTCGGGTAGGTCTCCAGGGCCTCGCGGACGACGACCGACAGGGCCCGCGGCGGCACCGCCACCACCACGAGGTCCACGTGCTCCACCGGCGGCGGGGTGAGCGAGCCGGAGCCGAGGGTCTCCGCCACCCGGGCGTGGCTCGACTTGGCGTCGCGGAGGTGGACCGGCCAGCCCCGGGCGGTCAGGGCGCTGCCGATGGAGGCACCGATGAGGCCGACCCCGACCACCATCACGCGGGGGTGGTCCGTGGGGGGCGCCGGCCGGTCGGGTCGGCCGGTGGTCACCCCTCGGGCTGCCTGAGGTCGGTCTCGTGCAGCTCGGCCGGCGGGACGGCCGGCGGGGCCTCGGGGCCGGGATCGGGCGGGACGGTCCCGTCGGTGAGCAGCCGGGTCAGCCAGTCGCCCTTGATCCGCCGGAACTTGCGCGGCAGGGCTCGGCTGCGGTCGAGGACGGCGACCTCCAGGGCCGAGGCCCCCAGCTCGCGCGGGGCCGCGTTGGGCCCGCCGTCGGTGGCGAGGGACCGCACGGCCAGCTGGACGGCGGCGGCGAGCCCTAGGCCCGCCCGGTAGCCCGCGCGGACCGTCTCGGTGATCGCCTCGGCCGAGCCACCCATCACGGCGTAGCCGTTCTCGTCGGCCACCGAGCCGTCGTAGGTCAGCCGGTAGATCTGGTCGGTCTCCGCGGTCGGACCCAGCTCGGCGACGACGATCTCCACCTCGTACGGCTTCTCGCCGCCGGAGGAGAAGATGGTGCCCAGCAGCTGCGCGTACGCGTTGGCCAGCCCCCGCCCGGTGACGTCGGTCCGGTCGTAGCTGTAGCCGCGCAGGTCCGCGTACCGGATGCCGGCGGTCCGCAGGTTCTCGAACTCGTTGTAGCGACCGACCGCGGCGAACCCGAGCCGGTCGTAGATCTCGCTCACCTTGTGCAGGGCCTGCGACCGGTTCTCGGCGACGAACAGGATGCCGTCGGCGTAGCGCAGCACGATGACCGAGCGACCGCGGGCGATCCCCTTCCGGGCGAAGTCCGCCCGGTCCTTCATCTGCTGCTCGGGGGCGACGTAGAACGGCATGCTCACAGCAGTGGTGCTCCTGGTCCGTCGGGGCGCTGCATCCGGGCGGCGACCACCTGGTCGACGATGGCGGCGATCTGGTCGTCGGCCACCCGCTGCACGCCGACGGCGGTCGCGGTCATCACGATCGGGAAGATCCGCCGGGTGAGGTCCGGGCCGCCGGTGGCCGAGTCGTCGTCCGACGCGTCGTACAGCGCCTGGATGACAGCGGTCGCCGCCTCGGCGGCAGTGAGGTCGGGCCGGTAGAGCTTCTTGAGCGAGCCGCGGGCGAAGACCGACCCGGAGCCGACCGAGAAGAAGGCCTGCTCCTCGTAGCGACCGCCGGTGGCGTCGTAGGAGAAGATCCGTCCCTCCTCGCGGGCCAGGTCCCAGCCGGCGAAGAGCGGGACCACGACGAGACCCTGCATGGCCAGCCCCAGGTTCTGCCGGATCATCGTGGCCAGCCGGTTGGCCTTGCCGACCAGGGACAGCGGGGCGCCCTCGATCTTCTCGTAGTGCTCCAGCTCCAGCTGGAACAGGCGCACCATCTCCACCGCCAGACCGGCCGACCCGGCGATGCCGATGATCGAGAACTCGTCGGCCGGGTAGACCTTCTCGATGTCGCGCTGGGCGATCATGTTGCCCATCGTGGCCCGGCGGTCGCCGGCGACGACGACGCCACCGGGGAACGTCGCGGCCACGATCGTCGTGCCGTGCGGCGCCAGGTCTGTGGGCACGGTGCCGCCGACACCGGTGCGGGAGCCGGGCAGCACATTGGGCGCGACCGCTTCGGCGAAGTCGGAGAACGAGGACGTGCCGGCCTGGAGGAAGGCCGGCGGAAGACCAGCGCCGTGAAGCGGGGCGTGGCCGTGCGGGGGCGTCAGACGGTCGGTCACTGCCCGCCCTTCTGCACGAAGGAGCGCACGAACTCCTCGGCGTTGCTCTCCAGGACGGAGTCGATCTCGTCCAGCAGGGAGTCCACGTCGGCGTCCAGCTCGGCCTTGTGGGCGGTGTCGGCGGGGGTCAGCTCCTCGTCGGTCTCGGTCTGCGACTGACGGGTCCTGCTCCGGCTCTGCTCCGACTCAGGCATCGCGCACCTCCTGCGCCTCGATGGGGCTGTTGCGACCGTCGATGAGGTCGGCGGTCGACCGATGTCCCCAGCCTAGTGCGGCGGTCTGACAGGGATCGGGAAGTGAGACGGGCCGTCGCGGGAGGGCGGGCCGCCCGGCGGCCCGGACGGTCAGCGGTCCAGGTTCTCGAACAGCTCGACCACGTCCGCGCTGGCGTCGATGATCGCCCCGACCTGGGCCCGGGTGCCCTTCAGGGGGTCGAGCAGCGGGAGCCGTTGCAGCGCGGGTTTGCCGGGCACCTCGAAGATCACCGAGTCCCAGGAGGCGGCGACCACGGCGGGCCCGTACTTCTCCATCACCCGGCCCCGGAAGTACGCCCGGGTGTCGGTCGGCGGCTGCAGCCGCGCCCGCTCGACCTCGTCGTCGGTGATCAGCCGGCGCATCCGACCCTTGCGCACCAAGGCGGCGAACAGACTCCGCCGGGGGTCGACGTCGCAGTACTGCAGGTCGATCAGGGCCAGCTTCGGCGAGGCCCAGCCGAGGCCGTCCCGGTCGCGATAGGACTCCATCAGCTGCAGCTTGGCCACCCAGTCGAGCTGGTCGGCCAGCTCGGCCGGGTCCCGGCGCAGGGCGTCGAGCGTGTCCTGCCAGCGGGTGAACAGGTCCTTGGCCTCGATCTGCGCCGGCTCGGGCAGGTCGCCGGCCCGCAGCTCGAAGCAGGCCCGAGCCGCCTCGAGGTAGGTCTCCTGCAGGTCCATGGCGGTCATCCGGCGACCGTCGACCAGCGTCAGCAGGTGACGGCAGGTCGGGTCGTGGCTGATCGCCCGCATCGTCGGCACGGGCTGGTCGACCCGGACGGTGGCCGGCACCAGACCGGCCTCGATGGCCCGCAGCACCCAGGCCGCCGTGCCGACCTTCAGGTAGGTCGAGATCTCCGACAGGTTCGCGTCGCCGGTGATCACGTGCAGCCGGCGGTGCCGGGCGGCGTCCGCGTGCGGTTCGTCGCGGGTGTTGATGATCGGCCGGTTCAGGGTCGTCTCCAGGCCCACCTCGGCCTCGAAGAAGTCGGCGCGCTGGCTGATCTGGAAGCCCGCCTGCTGGCTGGACTGGCCCACCCCGACGCGACCGGCGCCGGTGACCACCTGGCGGGAGACCAGGAACCCGGTGAACTGGGTCACCACCCGGTCGAACGGCGTGCTGCGCTCCAGCAGGTAGTTCTCGTGCGTCCCGTACGAGGCGCCCTTGCCGTCGGTGTTGTTCTTGTAAAGCCGGACCGGGCGGCCGAGGCTCTGGCCGGCCTGCTCCGCGGCGATCGCCATCACCGCGTCGCCCGCCTTGTCGTAGCGGACCGCGTCGAGGGCGTTGGTGACCTCGGGCCCCGAGTACTCCGGGTGCGCGTGGTCGACGTAGAGCCGCGCGCCGTTGGTCAAGATCACGTTCGCCATGCCCAGGTCGGCGTCGGTGAGCTGGTCGGGATGGGCCTGGTGGCGACTGATCTCGTACCCCCTGATGTCCCGCAGCGGGGTCTCGGTCTCGTAGTCCCAGCCGGCCGGCTGGGCGGTGGTGGCCCAGCCGTAGCCCTTCACCACGTGGTTGGACAGCTGCATCGGGTGCAGATCCTCGCCGGGCGCCTGACCGAGGGCGGAGATCCCGTACTCGGTCTCGATCCCCATCACCCGCAGGACCGGCGGCAACCCGGGTGTCGACCCGGCCGAGGCAGTCATCGGGCCAGCCTAGTTGGGCGAGTTTTCTGAATCGGTTCACCGAGGCGCGCCGGGCGCGTAGTCTTCAACGCCGTGAAGGCACTTCCCGCCCTGGTGGTCGACGTGGTCGCCGTCGTGGTGTTCGCGATCCTGGGTCGCAGCAGCCACGACGAGGCCGACACGTTCCTCGGCGTGCTCGGGACCGCCTGGCCGTTCCTGGCGGGTGCTGTCATCGGGCACGCGGTCTGCCAGGTGGTGGCCGGGCTCCGTGGTGACCCGACGGGCTGGCGTCCGGGCCTGGCGGTCTGGGCCGGCACCCTGGTCCTCGGCATGCTCCTGCGCGTCGCCTCCGGCGACACCGCCGCCTGGTCCTTCGTCATCGTGGCGTCCATCGTCCTCGCCGTCTTCCTGCTCGGCTGGCGCACAGTCCTCCGCCTGATCCGTCGCGCCCGCACCCGCAGCACCGCCTCGGTCTAAGCCCGGAGCCTCAGCGAAAGCAGCGGAACCCGCAACCTTCGGACTGCCATGGACCCAGCGCAGCGGAAGGTCGCGCGACGAGGAGTGCAGGAGGACGCGGTCCGGGACACGCTTTTCGTCCCGAACCGCAACTGACGAACGAGTCGTCCAGAGCGCGACCGAGCAGCGCTCTGGGTTCTAGAGATACTGCCCGGTGTTGGAGACCGTGTCGATGGAGCGACCGGGGTGGTTGCCCTTCTTCGTGCTGATCAAGGTCCGGATGAACACGATCCGCTCACCCTTCTTGCCGCTGATCTTGGCCCAGTCGTCGGGGTTGGTGGTGTTGGGCAGGTCCTCGTTCTCGGCGAACTCGTCCACGCACGCCTGCAGCAGGTGGCCGACGCGGATGCCCTTGACCCCCGTGTCGAGCAGGTCCTTGATCGCGGTCTTCTTGGCCCGGTCGACGATGTTCTGGATCATCGCGCCGGAGTTGAAGTCCTTGAAGTAGAGGACCTCCTTGTCGCCTCCGGCGTAGGTGACCTCGAGGAACTGGTTCTCGTCCGACTCGTCGTACATGCGCTCGACGGTGCGGTCGATCATGCCCCGCACGGTGGCCTGTCGATCGCCGCCGAACTCGTCCAGGTCCTCGTGGTGCAAGGGAAGCGTGGGTGTGAGGTACTTGCTGAAGATCTCCCGGGCGGCCTCGGCGTCGGGGCGCTCGATCTTGATCTTCACGTCCAGCCGGCCCGGTCGCAGGATGGCCGGGTCGATCATGTCCTCGCGGTTGGAGGCGCCGATGATGATCACGTTGTCGAGTCCCTCGACGCCGTCGATCTCGCTCAGCAGCTGCGGCACGATGGTGTTCTCCACGTCCGAGGACACCCCCGAGCCGCGGGTCCGGAACAGCGAGTCCATCTCGTCGAAGAAGACGATCACCGGCATCCCGTCGGACGCCTTCTCCCGGGCCCGCTGGAAGACCAGGCGGATGTGCCGCTCGGTCTCACCGACGTACTTGTTCAGCAGCTCTGGGCCCTTGATGTTCAGGAAGAAGCTGCGTCCTTCCTGACCGGTGTGCTCGGTGACCTTCTGGGCCAGCGAGTTGGCCACGGCCTTGGCGATCAGGGTCTTGCCGCACCCGGGCGGACCGTAGAGCAGGATCCCCTTCGGCGCCTTGAGCTCGTGCTCGGCGAACAGCTCCTTGTGCAGGAACGGCAGCTCGACCGCGTCCCGGATGGCCTCGATCTGGTTCCCGAGGCCGCCGATCACCGAGTAGTCGATGTCCGGCACCTCCTCCAGCACCAGCTCCTCGACCTCCAGCTTGGGCACCCGCTCGAAGGCGAACGACACCCGGCGGTCCACCAGCAGCGAGTCACCGGACCGGATCGGCTGCTGCTTCAGCCTGGTCGCCAGCCGGACGATCTGCTCCTCGTCGCCGTGCCCGATGACCAGGGCCCGGTCGCCGTCCTCGAGGATCTCCTTCAGGAGCACCACCTCGCCGACGTCGGTGAACTCCTGGACCCCGACCACGTTCAGCGCCTCGTTGATGAGCAGCTCGCGACCGGGCTCGAGACCGTCCAGCTCCACGTCGGGACTCACGCTGACCCGCATCTTGCGGCCGGAGGTGTAGATGTCGGCGGTCTTGTCCGGCGCCTCGGCCACGAAGACGCCGAAGCTGGCCGGCGGCTGGGCGAGCCGGTCCACCTCGGTCTTGAGCGACACGATCTGGTCACGGGCCTCCCGCAACGTGGCGGCGAGCCGTTCGTTGTTGGCGGCGGTGGTGCGGGCGTCGGTCCGGGCGTCGGCCAGGCGTCTCTCCAGCACGGCGATGTCGTGGGGGTGGGAAGCCGTACGCTCCCGCATCCGCTCCAGCTCAGCGCGGAGCAGGGCCAGCGTCGACTCACGGTCGTCGGGACGGTCGGTCGATGTCATCGAGCACCTCCTAGACGCATGACCCTACCCGCGATCACCACGCGGTCCCGTGTAATCCTCGCCATACGCGCCGGGCGCCGGGCGGCGCCGCCGGGCCGGGGCCACGACCCCGGGCGCCAGCCGCCGGGCGAAGATCAGGAAGCCGGTGTGGCCGACCATGGCGTGCTGCGGTCGGACGGCCAGCCCCTCGGCGTGCCACCCCCGGACCAGCGACTCCGTCGCCTCCGGCTCGGTGAAGCCCGTGTGGATGCGGATGGTCTCCACCGTGCGGGCCAGCTGGGTGGTGGTGGCCACGTACGCGCAGAGCACGCCGCCGGGCACCAGCACCTCGGCGACGGCGTCGACGCAGTCCCACGGCGCGAGCATGTCGAGCACGACCCGGTCGACCTGACCCGGCGGGTCGGCGGCCAGTCGCTCCACCAGGTCGCCCACCCGCAGGTCCCAGCCCGGGTGCGGACCGCCGATGAAGTTCTGCACGTTCGTGGCGGCGATGGCGGCGAAGTCGTCGCGGCGTTCGTACGAGATCAGCCGACCGGTGGGGCCGATGGCCCGCAGCAGGGAGATGGTCAGAGCCCCCGAGCCGACGCCGGCCTCGATCACCCGGGCCCCGGGGAAGACGTCCGCCCCGCCGACGATCTGGGCCGCGTCCTTCGGGTAGACCACGGCGGCGCCGCGGGGCATGGCCACCGTCACGTCGGCCAACAGCGGTCGCAGCGCCAGGTACGCGGTGCCGCCGTGGGAGTGGACCACCACGCCCTCGGGGCCCCCGAGCAGGTCGTCGTGCGGGATGCCGCCCTTGCTGGTGTGGAACACCCCACCCTCGGCCAGCAGCACGGAGTGCTTGCGTCCCTTGGCGTCGGTCAGCGTGACCCGCTCCCCGGGCCGCAGCGGGCCCGACCCCACACCGGCGTACGCCCGCGGGTCCTGATCGAACTCGGTCTCATCCTGCACGGAACATCCCCCACAATCCCAGCTGCCACCCGGGCCCGAACGAGTTCGCCGGGACCTCCACCTTCGGTGCGGTGAACACGTACTCGTCGGACTGGGTCAGCGGCAGCAGCACCAGGTCGCTGGCGGCCTGGCGCTGCAGGCTGGCCATCGCCCTCGTGGCGTCGGCCTCCTCGCCGATCCCCGCGCCCCGGTACTGGCGCTCCAGCTCGGCGACGTCGCCCGCGCTCGCCGGCAGCGGGGCCTGCAGATAGGGCTGCAGCCACGCCAGTCCCGTCGACGTCCAGGCCTTGCGGTCCAGCACCATCAGATCGGGCGGATCGGCGTCGGCGGTGGGGTCGACGGCGCGCAGCCGCACGCTCATCCCGCCGCTGTCCTCCAGCCGGGTCCGGACCTGGGTGGCGATGTCGCGCCCGTCGGGCATGGTCGGGTCGTAGCCGAGGGTGAGCCGGATCTGGTTCGACCAGGTCACGTCGGGCTTGGTGCTGCCCCCCAGCGGGAAGGCGCTGATGTGGTTGGGGATCCCGCCGGGCACCAGGGAGTCCAGCGTCCGGTCGCCCTGCAGCGACACCGCGATGGCGTTACGCAGGTCCCCGTCGGTGCGCCGCTTCGCCTGCGCCGACCAGGCCAGCATCAGCACCCGGGTGCCCGTCTGCGTCTGCATCCCGTAGCCGGCGTCGGTGGTGCCGTCGCCGTTGACGGTCACCTGCCGGGTGTAGCGGGTGATCGCGGCCGCACTGAGACCGCGCCAGACCACGTCCGCCGTGCCGGTGTTCACCGCGTCCTCCAGGGCCGCGGAGTCGGCGACCGTCCGGTAGAGCACCACGTCCATCCGGGCCGGGGTGCGTCCGACGTAGGTCGCGTTCCGCTGCAACCGGAGCTCGTCGTCGGCGAGGCTGGTGACGGCGAAGGGGCCGGAGCCGACGATCGGCTGGTCGCGCGGGCGCACCTCGTCGGCGTCGTAGACCTCTTCGTCCACGATCGACGCGGCCGGAGAGGCGAGGGCCCAGCCGAACTGGGTGTCGACGCGGCTCAGCACGAACCTGACGGTCGACGGGTCGGGGGTGTCGATCCGCCGCAGGGTGGACAGCAACGGGGCGGACGAGCCCGGCACGTCCAGGCGCAGGGCTCGCTGGATGCTGAACTTCACGTCGCTGGACGTCAGCTCGTGACCGTTGTGGAAGACCAGGTTCGGGTTCAGCGTGCAGGTGTAGACGGTGTCCGCGGTGAACAGGCAGTCCTTGGCGGCGTCGGGCTTCAGCACGGCCTGACCCGGCTCCGCCGTCATCAGCCGCTGGAACACGTTGAGCGAGAGGACCACCGAACCCGGGTCGGTCATCGCGGCCGGGTCGGTCTGTCGGACGGGGTCGGTGGAGAGCACGGTCAGCGGCGTCGCCGTCGGCGTGCTCTGCGACGGCCCGGGTTGGGGATCGACGTCGGAGGGGGTGCACCCGGCGGCCAGCACGGCCAGCACGGCCAGCACGGCCATCAGCGCCGTCCCCAGCCGGGCCGGCGCCCGCCGCTTACGCCGCACTACCGGCCTGGGTGAACAGGGTCGCGAGCCGGTCCGGATCGAGTCCGTCCAGCGACGGGACCGTGACCCGGCGTGGGGCGGGCGGGATGGCGACCACGTGCGGGATGCCCACCACGACGGCACCGGCCGCGTTGCCGGACCGGGCACCGGTGGCCGAGTCCTCCAGCACCACGCACGAGCGGGCGTCGACCCCGAGGAGCGCGCACGCGCGCTCGTACGGCTCCGGGTGCGGCTTGCCCTGGGTGACCTCGTCGCCCCCGACGGAGACGGCGAACGAGCCCTCGGGCAGGCGCTCGAGCACGGCGTCGAGCAGCACCCGGTAGGAGGCCGACACGAGCGCGCACGGCATCCCGTCGGCGCGCAGGGCGGCGAGCAGCTCCAGGGCACCCGGGCGCCAGGGCAGGTCGTCGGCGGTCTTCAGCTGGGCGACCACCCGCCCCAGCAGCTGCTCGACCATCCAGATGGGCGGCAGGTCGCTGCGACCGATGGTGGCGAGGATGTAGGACGCCGAGTCGATCAGGTCGCTGCCCACCAGCTGCTCGGCGTGCGCCATCGACCACGACTTGCCGAGCGTCCCCTCGATCACCTCGAACTCCGCAGCGATCCACAGCGGCTCCGTGTCGGCCAGGGTGCCGTCGAAGTCCCACAGGACGGCCTGGGGGCGGGCGGCGGGCGCGGGCACGGAGAGGTCGACGTCGTTCATGGCCCGGCCATTCTCGCAGCCCCGGGCAACCGGGATCGCCGTCCGGGCCGGTGAGAGGGTGTGACCATGATCGCCCCGGTCCCCGCGACGGTGGACGCCGTCGTGGTCGGCGCCGGACCGAACGGCCTCGTCGCCGCCAACCGGCTGGCCGACGCCGGCTGGGAGGTGCTGCTGGTCGAGGCCCAGACCGATCTCGGCGGGGCCGTGCGCAGCGACCGCGAGGTGCACCCCGACTTCGTGCACGACACCTTCAGCGCCTTCTACCCGATGGCCGCCGCCTCCCCCGTGATCACCGCTCTCGGGCTGGAGGCGTACGGGTTGCGCTGGTGCCAGGCGCCCGCGGTGCTGGGCCACCCCTGGCCGGACGGCTCGTGGACGTTGCTGCACCGCGACGTCGAAGTGACGGCGGCCCTGCTGGACCGCGAGCACCCGGGTGACGGCGACGCCTGGTTGGCCCTGGTCGAGCAGTGGCGGCGGATCGGGCCGGCGCTCGTGGCCGCCCTGCTGTCACCGATGCCGCCCGTCCGGCACGGTCTGCGGGTCGCCCTGACCCTGCCGCGCGTCGGCGGCCTCGATTTCGTGCAGCGGCTGCTGACCCCCGCCCGGCACACCCTGGACGCGCCCGTGGCGGGCCACGGCTTCGGGGGCCGGGGGGCCCGGATGCTGGTCGCCGGGAACGCGGCGCACGCCGACCTCGCCTCCACCAGTGCGGGATCGAGCGTCATCGGGCTGCTGCTGGCCATGCTCGGCCAGACGGTCGGCTTCCCCGTCCCCGAGGGCGGTGCAGGTCGCCTGACCGAGGCGATGGCGGCGCGTTTCCGGGCTCGTGGTGGCCTGGTCAGCACCGGGGTGCCGGTGGACCGGGTGCTGGTCGAACGGGGCCGGGCCTGCGGGGTGGTGATCGGCGGCACCGCCGTCCGGGCCCGCCGGGCCGTGATCGCGGGGATCGGGGTGCACCAGCTGGTCCAGCGCCTGCTCGGCCCGCAGGACATGCCGCAGCGCCACCTGGACCGCGTCCGCCGCTTCCGGATGGATCCGGCCACGGTCAAGGTCGACTTCGCCCTGTCCGGTCCGGTGCCCTGGCGGGGCGAGCCGGCGTACGCCCCCGGCACCGTGCACGTGTGCGACAGCCTGGACGAGCTGAGTGCGTACGAGGGCCAGCTGGCCGCCGACCTGATCCCGGAGAGCCCGTTCCTGCTGATCGGGCAGATGACCACCAGCGACCCCACCCGCTCCCCCGCCGGCACCGAGTCCCTGTGGGCGTACACCCACGTCCCCCAGCGGGTCCGCGGCGATGCCGGCGGCCGGTTGACCGGGGACTGGGACGGCGACGACGCCGAGCGGTACGCCGACCGGATGCAGGCCCGGCTCGAGGCGTACGCGCCGGGTTTCGGGGCGCGGGTGCTGGCGCGACGGGTGCTGTCCCCGACGGAGCTGGAGCGGCGCGACGCGAACCTGGTGGGTGGGGCGGTCGGGGGCGGCTCCTCGGCCCTGGACCAGCAGCTGGTCTTCCGGCCGGTGCCGGGGCTCGGCCGGGCCGGCACCCCGGTCCGCGGGCTCTTCCTGGCGTCGGCCTCGGCGCACCCCGGCGGTGCCGTGCACGGTGCCGGCGGGGCCAACGCCGCCCGCGCCGCCCTCTGGTCCGACCGGCTGCGGCGGCCGCGCCTTCGTTCGTGACGGGAATCTGACGCTCTTCGGGTTGGTAGCCGGCGTGTCGGGCCTGGGCGAGCCCGCGAACCGCTGGTTTCCGTCGTTGTCCACAGGAGACCAGGTCGCGTCACCGTCGTCCACAGATGTCCGGCACCCCCGGTCGAATCCGTCCGGCGTCCGCAGTGTGCGGACGTGAGAAACGACGACATCATCGAAGAGCTCCTGGCCCACGAGCGCGTCATCGTGGCGCGGGAGCACCCGGCGCTGGAGAACGCCCTGGTCCGGGCCGCTGTGGGCGGGCGCTTGGTCCGGCCCCTCCCGGGCATCTACGCCGACCCGGGCAACGCGACCGACCTGCTCACCAGGGTGGTGGCGGTGTCACGCTGGGACCCCAGGGCGATCATCACCGGACGGGCCGCGGCCGCGCTGTCCTACTGGCCGGAGATCGCTGTCGGTGACCTCCAGGTGGCGTCTCCGCAGCGTCATGCGCCCCAGCCCGGGTTCGTCTTCGAGCAGCGGCGGGTGCCGGTCGAGCTGGTCCAGCGGCGCGGACCGTTCGGCTTCACCGTGCCGCCGCTGACCGCCGTCGAGCTGGCCACGCTGGACGACACCGACCCGATCGACATCGCGCTGCGACGGAAGGCGGCCGACCTGGCCAGCCTCCGGGACGCACTGCAGCAGACCCCGCACCGGCGTGGGAACGCCGAGCGCTGGCGGGTGCTGCTGGACTCCCGGGCCGCGCCGTGGTCGCGGGCCGAGCGGCTGGCTCACCGCGTCTACCGCCGGGCGGGGATCACCGGGTGGGTGGGCAACCTGAAGGTCACGGTGCCGGACTGGGCGACCTACTACCTCGACATCGCATTCGTCCGGCAGCGGCTGGCCTGCGAGATCGACGGCCGCGAGACGCACGACCGGGCCGACGTCTTCGAGACCGACCGGGAGCGGCAGAACGCCCTCGTGCTGGCCGGCTGGACGGTGCTGCGGTTCACCTGGCGGATGCTGACCGAGGACCCCGACTACGTCGTCTGGGCCACCCGGGCGGCTCTCCGCGTTGCCGACGGAAAGCCCAGGCGGCTGCCCGTGATCGGGCCCGACACGCCGGGGTGGGTGGCGTGAGGTGCAGGTTCCCGTCACGAACGAATCGGACCGCGCACTCTCACCGCGCGTTGAAGTACTTCGCCTCCGGGTGGTGCACGATCAGCGCGTCGGTGGACTGCTCCGGGTGCAGCTGCAGCTCCTCGGACAGCTCGACGCCGATCCGCTCCGGCTTCAGCAGGTCGACCAGCTTGGCCCGGTCCTCCAGATCCGGGCAGGCCGGGTAGCCGAAGGAGTAGCGCGAGCCCCGGTAGGCCTGGTCGCGGATCATGTCGTCGATGGAGCCGTTGTCGGCGCCGAAGCCGAGGTCGGCCCGGACGCGGTCGTGCCACATCTCGGCCAGGCCCTCGGTGAGCTGCACGCTCAGCCCGTGCAGCTCCAGGTAGTCGCGGTAGGCGTTGTTCTCGAACAGCACAGCTGTCGCCTTGGCCACCGCCGCCCCCATGGTGACCAGGTGGAAGGCGACCACGTCCGGCCCCTTCTCGGCCGCGAGCTCGCGGGAGCGGAAGAAGTCGGCCAGGCACAGGTGCCGGCCGCGGCGTTGCCGGGGGAAGGTGAACCGGTGCCGCTCCGGCGCCCCGACCTCGGCGCCCGGGTCGAGGACCACCAGGTCGTTGCCCTCGCTGTAGCAGGGCCAGTAGCCGTACACGACGGCGAACTCCGCGATGCCCTCGGTCTGGATCCGGTCCAGCCAGGTCCGCAGCCGCGGCCGGCCCTCGACCTCGATCAGCTCCTCGTACGTCGGCCCCTGTCGGGACCCCTTCAGGCCCCACTGGCCCATGAACGTGGCTCGCTCGTCCAGGTACGCCGCCACGTCGGCCAGCGCGATGCCCTTGACGATCCGGTCACCCCAGAACGGCGGGGTGGGGACGTCGACGTCGATCGCGACGTCGGAGCGGGTGGTCGGCTCCGGGCCCTCCTCGGTGACCGCCGCGGGGGTCTTGGCCTTGACCCGTCGCTCGCGCGGCGCGGGCAGGGCCGCGCCCTCCTCACCCCGCTTGACCGCCATCAGCGCGTCCATCAGCCGCAGACCCTCGAACGCGTCACGGGCGTAGCGCACCTCGCCGGCGTAGACCTCCCGCAGGTCCTGCTCCACGTACGCGCGGGTCAGGGCCGCGCCGCCCAGGAACACCGGGTACGACGCCACCCCGCGGGTGTTCATCTCCTCGAGGTTCTCCCGCATCACCACCGTCGACTTCACCAGCAGACCGGACATCCCGATGGCGTCGGCGCGGTGCTCGTCTGCGGCCTCCAGGATCGTGGAGATGGGCTGCTTGATGCCGAGGTTGACCACCGTGTAGCCGTTGTTGGTGAGGATGATGTCGACGAGGTTCTTGCCGATGTCGTGCACGTCGCCCTTGACCGTGGCCAGCACGATGGTCCCCTTGCCGTCGGAGTCGGTCTTCTCCAGGTGCGGCTCCAGGTAGGCGACAGCGGTCTTCATCACCTCGGCCGACTGGAGCACGAAGGGCAGCTGCATCTGGCCGGAGCCGAACAGCACGCCGACGGTCTTCATGCCCTCCAGCAGATCGGTGTTGATGATCTCCAGCGCCGGCTTGCCGTCGGCCAGGGCGAGCTCGAGGTCGTCGGTGAGACCCTTGCCCTCGCCGTCCACGATCCGCCGCTGCAGCCGCTCGCTGACGGGCAGCTTCAACAGCTCGGCCGCGCGCTCGGCCTTGGTGTCGGCGGTGGTGACCCCGTCGAAGATCTCCAGGAAGTGCTGCAGCGGGTCGTACGCCGGCTCGTCCTCGGTGGCCGGGCGGCGCCGGTCGTAGACCATGTCGAGCGCGGTCTCCCGTTGCTCGTCGGGGATCCGGGCCATCGGGATGATCTTGGCGGCGTGCACGATGGCGGAGTCCAGACCCGCCTCGATGCACTCGTTGAGGAAGACCGAGTTGAGCACCACCCGCGCGGCCGGGTTGAGACCGAAGGAGATGTTGGACAGACCGAGGGTGGTCTGGACCTCGGGGAAGCGCTCCTTGATCGTCCGGATCGCCTCGATGGTCTCGATCCCGTCGCGTCGCGTCTCCTCCTGCCCGGTGGCGATCGGGAAGGTCAGTGCGTCGATGATGATGTCGGAGGTGCGCATCCCCCAGTTCTTTGTCAGGTCGGTGATCAGCCGCTCGGCGACCCGCACCTTCCAGTCACACGTCCGGGCCTGACCCTCTTCGTCGATGGTCAGCGCCATCACCGCGGCGCCGTGCTCGGACACCAGCTCCATGATCTTGGTGAAGCGCGACGTCGGCCCGTCACCGTCCTCGTAGTTGACCGAGTTGATCACCGCCCGGCCGCCGAGTCGCTCCAGCCCGGCCTGCAGCACGGGCGGCTCGGTGGAGTCCAGCACGATCGGCAGCGTCGAGGCCGTGGCCAACCGGTACGCCAGCTCGCTCATGTCGGCGGCGCCGTCACGGCCGACGTAGTCGATGTTGAGGTCCAGCAGGTGCGCCCCGTCGCGGATCTGGGCCCGGGCGATGTCGACGCAGTCGTCCCAGCGCTCGGCCAGCAGCGCCTCACGGAACGCCTTGGAGCCGTTGGCGTTGGTGCGCTCCCCGATCGACAGGTAGCTGGTGTCCTGGCGGAACGGCACGTCGGCGTAGAGGGACGCCGCGGCGGGGACGTGGACGGGGGTGCGATCCACCGGCGTGTGCCTGCCCAGCCGCTCCACCACGTGCCGCAGGTGCTCGGGCGAGGTGCCGCAGCAGCCGCCGACCAGACCGAGACCGAACTCGCCGACGAACTGCTCCAGCGCATCGGCCAGCTGCACCGGGGTCAGCGGGTAGTGCGCACCGTCCGAGGTCAGCTGGGGCAGTCCCGCGTTGGGCATGCAGCTGACCCCGATCTGGGCGTGCCGGGCCAGGTGGCGCAGGTGCTCGCTCATCTCCGCCGGACCGGTCGCGCAGTTCAGCCCGATGAAGTCGATGCCGAGCGGCTCCAGCGCGGTCAGCGCCGCGCCGACCTCGGAGCCCAGCAGCATGGTGCCGGTCGTCTCCACGGTGATGTGCACGATCAGCGGCAGGTCCACCCCCGCCGCCCGCATGGCCCGCTTGGCGCCCAGCACGGCGGCCTTGGTCTGCAGCAGGTCCTGGCTCGTCTCCACCAGCACGGCGTCGATGCCGCCGTCGACCATGGCGGAGACCTGGGTGGTGTACGCGTCGCGCAGGTCGGCGTACGGCAGGTGGCCGAGCGTGGGCAGCTTGGTGCCCGGGCCGACGCTGCCGAGGACCCAGCGTGGGTGGTCGGGGGTGCTGTACGCGTCGGCCGACTCCCGGGCGATCCGGGCGGCCGCCTCCGCGAGCTCGCCGATCCGGTCGGGGATGTCGTACTCGTTCAGGGCCGACAGGTTGGCCCCGAAGGTGTTCGTCTCGACGCAGTCCACGCCGACCTCGAAGTAGGCGTCGTGGATCGCCCGGACCACGTCGGGCCGCTTCACGCTGAGGATCTCGTTGCAGCCCTCGAGGCCGTCGAAGTCCTCCAGCGTCAGGTCGTACGACTGCAGCATCGTCCCCATCGCACCGTCACCGATGACGACGCGTCGGGACAGCTCGCTGCGCAGGTCGGACACGCCACGAGGATAGACCGCGAGCCCGGCGGCCGAGCCCGGTTCTCGGTCGGTGGCGGCGTCTACAGTGTTCGTCATGAACGATTCAGGGCCCGGCACGAACGAGCAGCTGAACGCCGGACTCCGCGGGCTGCGCGACCCGCTGGTCGTCGCCGCCTTCAGCGGGTGGAGCGATGCGGGCAACGCGGCCAGTGCCGCCGTCGAGCACCTCGCCGAGGCGTACCAGGCGGAGCTGGCCTTCGAGCTCGATCCCGACGACTTCTACGACTACCAGGTCAACCGCCCCGAGGTGACGTTGACCGTCGACGGCGAGCGGGAGATCACCTGGCCGACGACCCGGATCAAGACCGCTCAGCTCGCCGGTGACCGTGACCTCATCCTGGTCGAGGGCATCGAGCCGAACCTCCGCTGGCGGCAGTTCGGCGGGTTGATCACGTCCGCCCTGCGCTCGGCCCGGCCCTCCCGGGTGTTCGTGCTCGGGGCGCTGTTGGCCGACACGCCGCACACCCGACCGGTGCCGGTGACCACCACCACCCGCGACGCCGCCCTGATGGAGACGTACGGGATCGGTGAGTCCACCTACGAGGGACCGACCGGCATCGTCGGGGTGATGGCCGATCTGCTGGCCCGGTCCGGGCTGCCCACCATGTCGGTGTGGGCGGCCATCCCGCACTACGTGTCGCACCCGCCGTGCCCCAAGGCGACGCTGGCGATCCTGTCCCAGCTGGAGCACCTGCTGGACGTGCCGCTCGACTTCGGCGAGCTGCCGGAGCTGGCCCGGGCCTGGGAGCGCGGCGTGAACGAGCTCGCGGCCGAGGACACCGAGGTGGCGGAGTACGTGTCCCAGCTGGAGGAGCAGCAGGACGCTGCCGACCTGCCCGAGGCCAGCGGCGACGCGATCGCGGCGGAGTTCGAGCGCTACCTCAAGCGGCGCCAGGGAAACTAGTGGCGGTGTCGTCGTCCCTCGCTGTTCACTGCGCGCCTGACTGACTCCGTCGTCCTCGAGCGGCGTCGGCGAGCTTGCGCAGCTCGGCGACCATCGCGTCCGGATCGTCGGCCCCGAACACCGCTGAGCCGGCCACGAACGAGTCGGCCCCCGCAGCGGCACAGCGCTCGATCGTCTCGGCGGACACCCCGCCGTCGACCTGCAGCCAGACGTCGCCGCCGGTGCGGTCCAGCAGGGCTCGGGCCCGCTCGATCTTGGGCAGGCAGAGGTCGAGGAACTGCTGACCCCCGAATCCGGGCTCGACGGTCATGATCAGCACCAGGTCCAGCTCCGGCAGCAGGTCCGCGTACGGCTCGATCGGCGTGGCCGGCTTGAGGGCCATGCCGGCCCGGGCGCCCCGGCTGCGCAGCTCGCGGGCCAGCCGGACGGGGGCAGCGGCCGCTTCGACGTGGAACGTCACCGAGTCCGCGCCCTGCTCGGCGTAGGTCGGCGCCCACCGGTCGGGGTCGGAGATCATCAGGTGCAGGTCGAGCACCTTGTCGGTGATCCGACGGATCGCCTCCATCACCGGCAGACCGATCGTCAGGTTCGGGACGAAGTGGTAGTCCATCACGTCCACGTGCAGCGCGTCCGCGCCCGGGATGGTCTCGATCGAGGTCTGCAGGTTGGCGAAGTCCGCGGACAGCAGGCTGGGCATGATCCGGTTGGTCACGATGGCGACCCTAGCGGTCAGCGCCAGCCGGCGAGCTCCACCGTCGCTCGCGTCTGCGCCGCCTCCACAGCGGCGTACGTGGTGGCGAGGCTGCCGAGGTTGTTCCGACCGGAGACTCCCGGCTCCCGGCCCGCGGCGATGGCCTGCGCGAACTCGGTGAGACTGCCTGCCCGGTCGACGCGCTCGACGACGGGCAGCTCGAGGGTCTCCAGGAAGCGCCCCCGACGCACGGTGACCAGGTCGGCCTTCCAGCCCTCGGGGCCGTCGCCGCGGCTGGTCCACCACACCTCGCCGCCGGCGAAGTCCATCCGCCACTCCCCCGCCCAGGCGGTCTTGGCGCCGCTGCTGACCCAGCTGGCCCGGTACGACGTGACCACGTCGCCGGAGTCGATCAGGGCGACCCCCTCCGACGGACCGGTGAACAGCGACCACTCGGGGTCCCAGGTCCGGCAGGTGATCGCGGTGACCTCGCGACCGAGCACGTAGCGCAGCAGGTCGAAGTGGTGGATGGACATGTCCACCAGCAGCGGCTCGGCCAGGGCGTGGTGCGGACCCGCGATGCCCTCCCGGCCGGAGAACTGACGGAAGTCGATCTCCACGGCGTGCAGGTCACCCAGCGTGCGGTCGGCCACCAGCTGCCGGACGGCCTGCACGGCGGGGAAGAACCGGTAGTTCTGGCTGACGGCGACGACGCGCTGCTGCTGGTCGGCCAGGGCGACCAGGTTCTCCGCCTCCGCCACGCTGGGGGCGAACGGCTTCTCGATCAGCACGTGACGGCCGCTCCGGAGGGCGGCTTCCGCCGCCGGCACGTGGCCGATCAGGCTGGCCGTGACCAGGACGGCGTCCGGGTCGGTGGCTTCCAGCCCTTCCTCGACGGAGCTGAAGCAGCGGTCAGGCGTGGTCAGCCCGGCCGCGAGAGCCAGCTCCCGGGAGCCCGCGAAGACGTCGGCGGTTCCCACCACCTCGACCTCCGGCACCTGGGGGATGACCCGGGCCGCCCAGTCCCGTCCGAAACCGCCTAAACCGACCTGGAGGATGCGCACGGCAGACAAGCCTGCCACAGATCACCGCCGGAGCAGAAACGTTTCAGGCCGTTCGGCGCAGATAGGCGGCGAACATCGCGTCGGTGCCGTGCCGGTGCGGCCACAGCTGCAGGAACGGACCGTCGAACGCGTCCGACGGCAGCTCGGGCAGCACCGCGTCGGCGGGCACGACCTCGACGTCGTCCCGCCCGGCCAGCACCTCGCCGACCACCGCCGCGGTCTCCCGCCGGTGCGGTGAGCAGGTCACGTACGCCACGACGCCGCCGGGCGCGGCCGCGTCCAGCGCCGCCGTGAGCAGGCTCCGCTGCAGCGGGTGCAGCTGGTCGACGTCGGCCGCCGTCCGCCGCCAGCGGGACTCCGACCGCCGTCGCAGCGCCCCGAGGCCGGTGCACGGCACGTCGGCCAGGACCCGGTCGAAGGCACTGCCCCGCCAGGCCGGGCGGGTGCCGTCGGCCACCACCACGGCGGGCGGGTCGGGGTAGGCGCGGAGCCCCTGGGCCACCAGCCGGGCCCGGTGCGGAGCCAGCTCCGCGGCCAGCAACCGGGCCCCGTCGCGCTCGGCCAGGCCGGCCAGCAGGGCGGACTTGCCCCCCGGACCGGCGCACAGGTCCAGCCACCAGCCCAGGTCCGGGCCGGACGCGACCCGGCTGAGTCCCCAGGCGGTCAGCTGCGAACCCTCGTCCTGCACCCCGGCGACCCCGTCGCGGACCGCGGCCAGGTCGGACGGGTTGCCCGACCAGCTCGCCGCGTAGGGGCTCCAGCGCCCGGGCTCGGCACCCGCGTCGAGCAGATCGTCCACCCGGGCCAGACCGGGACGGACGACCAGGCTGACCGGGGCGGACACGTTGTCGGCCAGCAGCGCGTCCTCGACCTCGTCGGCGGGCAGCAGGTCGGCGTAGGCCTCCACCATCCAGCGCGGATGGGCCGTGCGCAACGCGAGCGCGTCGACCGGGTCCAGTCCGACGGCGAGGTCGTCGGTCCACTCCTCGTACGAGCGGGCCGCCACCTTGCGCAGCACCGCGTTCACCAGCCCGGTCACCCGCTCGCCCACCGTGGCCGCGGCCAGGTCCACCGTGGCCGCCACCGCCGCGTGGGTCGGCACGCGCATGCCCAGCAGCTGGTGGCAGCCCAGCCGGAGCAGGTCGGCGACGGCCGGCTGCAGCGAGCCGAGCGCGCGTCCGGAGGCCGCGACGAGGATCTGGTCGTAGGTCCCCTCCAGCCGGCACGTCCCGGCCAGCAGCTCGGTGGCGAAGGCCGCGTCCCGACCGGAGATCCGGCGCTGGGTCAACAGCGACGGCAGGACCAGGTTGGCGTACGCGTCGTCGGCGTGGACGGTGCGCAGGGCGTCGAAGGCGGCCCGGCGGGCCGGGTCGGCGGTGCGCCGCCGAGCGGACGGTCGGCGGCCGGCCACCTCAGCTGCCCAGGACGTCGGTGGTGGTGAAGGTGAGCCCGCGGGCCCAGTCCGCAGCCGGCATCGGCTTCTTGCCCTGGGCCTGCACCTGGCCGAGCTCCAGCCCAGTGCCCTCGCCCGCGGCCACCGTCACGGAGCGCTTGGTCACCGTCAGCTCGCCCGGCGACCCCGGGTGCTCGGGCACCGGAGTCGCCGAGCCGATCTTCAGCCGCTCACCGCGGAAGGTCGTCCAGGCGCCCGGCGCGGGGGTGCAGCCCCGGACCGCCCGGTCGAGCTCGGCGGCCGGTCGGGTCCAGTCGAGCCGGGCGTCGTCGACGCTGATCTTGGGGGCCAGGGTGACGCCGTCGTCCGGCTGCTCGGTGGGGGTCAGACTGCCGTCGGCGATGCCGTCCAGGGTCGACACCAGCAGCGCGGCGCCGGTGATCGACAGCCGCTGCAGCAGGTCACCGGAGGTGTCGGTGGGGCCGATCGGCTCGGTCACGGTGTCGAAGACCGGTCCGGCGTCCAGGGCGGCGACGATCCGGAAGGTCGTGGCCCCGGTCACCCCGTCGCCGGCCAGCACGGCGTGCTGCACCGGGGCCGCCCCGCGCCAGGCCGGGAGCAACGAGAAGTGCAGGTTGATGAAGCCGTGCGGAACCAGGTCCAGCAGGTTCTGCGGCAGCAGCGCACCGTAGGCGACCACCGGACAGCAGTCCGGCGCGATCGCCGCCAGCCGGTCCAGGAACTCGGGCTCACGCGGACGGACCGGCTTCAGGGTCTCGATCCCCAGCTCGGCCGCGCGGGCGGCCACGGGGCTCGGGGTCAGCTTCTTGCCGCGCCCGCTCGGGGCGTCGGGACGGGTGAGGACGGCGACCACCTCGTGGTCGGAGTCCAGCAGGGCCTCGAGGCTGGGCAGGGCGACCTCAGGGGTGCCGGCGAAGACGATGCGCACCGGCCGGAGTGTAGCCGTCGGACGACCCCCGCCAGCACCATCGGACGAGCCAGCACCATCGGACCAGCCAGCACCATCGGACCAGCCAGCACCACGGAGTCAGCCCAGCACCACCGGATCCACTCGCACCCGTTGTGCGCCCTCGTTCTTCTTGGCGCTGCGCACGGCGGTGACGTCCTTGAGCGCGCGCACCAGTGCGGACCCGGTGGACAGCGGGGTGCGGAGGGTGAGCCGCTCGACGGGGTCCTCGGTGCCGGCCAGGCTCGCCCCCGGCAGTGGCACCGGGCCCAGGACCTCGGTCGGCTCGGGGGCGCGGAGGAGCTGGACCACCTCGGCCAGGGTGCCGGCCGCGCCGTCGACGGTCACCACCTTGGCCGCCGGCGGGAAGTGCGCCTCGGCGCGCTCGGCCAGCTCGCGGGCCGCGAAGCCCGCCGGATCCAGCCGGACCAGGGCCTGCACGGCGCGCGCCGCGCTGTCGCCGGCGGCGATCACCGAACCCCCGTCGGCCCCCGGTCGCACCAGGGCCACCACGGCCAGCCAGCGGCGCAGGGCCTCCTCCGAAGCGCGCAGGTCGACCCGCAGCAGCAGCAGCTGGGTGTCCAGCAGGACGGCCCCCGCGTACCCGCCCTCGGCGGTCGGCTCCGCGCCGGGGGTGGCGACCACGAGGGCGGGTGTGCCCGGCACCTCCGGCAGCACCTGGCTGCCCGACGACTGACGGATCACGGTGTTGGGGAAGGCGCGCCCGAGCTCCTCGGCGGTCCGGTCGGCTCCGACCACCGGTGCGCGCAACGACCGGCTCTCACAGATCGGGCAGGACCAGTCAGGGTGCAGCAGCCCGCACCACACGCAGCCGAGGTCGACCGCGGCCGCCCGACCGTCGGCGCCGCGCTGCCGTTGTTGGCGCTGCTGCTGCCGCAGCGGGCCGTGGCAGCGTCGGCACCGGGCCGGCTCGCGGCAGTCCTGACAGACCAGCGCGACCAGGTAGCCCGAGCGGGGCACCTGGAACAGCACCGGACCCTGCGGCAGGGTCGCCCGGACCAGCTCGAACACCTCGTGCGGCAACCGCGCCGAGCGGGCCGCCGGGTCCCGGGCCAGCGCGAGGTCGGAGTCGACCGCCGCCCGCACCCGGGCGGCGGTGTGCCGGGTCTGGGTCCGGTCGGCGGCCAGCTCCCGGAGCCAGCCGCGCTGCACCCACTGCTCGGCCTCGCAGCTGCGCCCGTAGCCGGCGGCCAGGAACGCGCACTGCTGCTGGGTGGCCCGCAGCGCCAGCACCGTCCGCGTGTGCGGGTAGGGCGCACGCTGCTCGGCCAGCAGGTCGTCACCGTCGTCCCAGACGGCGACCAGACCGAGATCCCGGACCGGTGCGTACGCGGCCGCCCGGTTGCCGATCACCACCCGGACATCCCCCCGCAGCGCGGCGAGGAACGCCCGGTAGCGGGCGGCCGGTCCGGCCTCGGCCGTGAGTTCGACGAAGCCGGTGCGTCCCAGCACACGGTTGCAGGCAGCCCGGAGCCGGGCCAGGTCGCGCTGGTCCGGCACCACCAGCACCGACCCGCGGCCGCCGTCCGCGGTGGCCCGCGCCGCCGCCGCGAACCCGTCGGCCCAGTCGCCGCTGCGGTGGTGGGCGGGGACGACCTGCCAGTACGCCCGGGGTCGGTCACCGCGCCGCAGCGCCTCCAGCAGCGCCGGACCCGTCGCGTACTCCCCCCACGCGCCGGCGTCGGCCAGGTCCAGCTCCGGCAGCGGCGGACGCTGGGCCGGCTCCGCCTTCTCGGTGGCCGCGTGCCGGGGCGGGACGGCCAGCCGCAGCACGTCGGCGAAGCAGCCGGCGTAGTGGTCGGCCACGGCCCGGACCAGACGCGCGATCTCGGGGGTGACCACGGGCTCCGAGGACGTCACCCTGGACAGCGGGCTGAGCTCCCGCTCGCTGTCGCTGGCGGCCAGCCGCTCGAGGACGAAGCCGTCCCGCAACCGGCCGGCGAACCGCACCCGGACCCGTGCCCCGGGCACCGCGGCCTCGTCCTCGGCGGGCCCGACCCGGTAGTCGAAGGGCCGATCCAGGTGCGGCAGGGACACGTCGACCGCCACCCGCGCCACCGGCAGCGTCACGATCGGGGTCTCGGGCACCCGCCGATGATGGCACCCGCCGCCGACAGGTCCCGACTCCACCGCTGACGCACGTGGTCGGCGTGGTCGGGGTGGCTGGACTGACAGAGTGGGGCCGTGCCCGACCAGCCCGACCAGTCCCACCCCGCCGGCCTGCCCGACCCCGCCGACCAGCCGCAGGCCGACCGGCTGCTGCTGACCTACCTGGCGGTGGCCATGGTCGCCACCGGGCAGCCGGTGCACGAGATCGACGAGGAGCTGGCCGCGGTGGGGCGGCGGCTGGGGCACCCGGACCTGCAGGTGGCCGCCGGCCCCACCAGCGTGACCCTGGCGCTGGCCGCCGGCGAACCGGCCACGGTCGAGACGGTCAACGGGTCGCTGCGGCTGGACCAGGCGCACGAGGTCCGGCTGATCCGGGGTCAGCTGCTGGCCGGGATGATCGACCGGGCCCAGGCGCTCGCGCGGCTGACGTCGCTGCGCGGCCGGCCCCAGCGCTACCCCGGGTGGCTGTCCGCGCTGGCCTGGGTGATCGCCTCCGTCGGCATCGGGCTGATCCTGCAGCCCGGTGCGGCCAACGTGGTCCTCACCGCGATCGGCTCGGGGCTGGTGCTGGGTCTGGCCCGGCTGAGCGCCCGGAGCCGGGCCCTGGCCACGCTGCTGCCCAGTGTGGCCGCGCTGGTGGTGGCCTGCCTGGTGTTCGGTGCCGCCTCGGCCGGCTTGGTCGACGGCGCCCTCCGCACCCTGCTGCCGCCGCTGGCCATCCTGCTGCCCGGAGCCGTGCTGGTCACGGGGCTGTCCGAGATCGCCGCCGGTGCGATGGTGGCCGGGGTCTCCCGGGTCGGCTACGGCATCGTCCAGCTGCTGCTCTTCGCGCTGGGCATCCTGGCCGCCGCGGCGCTGCTGCGGGTGCCGCCGGAGGCGTTGAGCAACATCCGGGTGGACGGACTCGGCTGGTGGGCCGCGCCGCTGGGACTGGTGCTGGTCAGCGCCGGGCTGTGCCTGATGGAGAGCATCCGGTTGTCCCTGATGCCCTGGGTGGTGCTGGTGCTGCTGGCCGCCTTCGGTGCCCAGGCGCTCGGTCAGCAGCTCTACGGGGCCCAGCTGGGCGGGTTCCTCGGCGGGCTGGCGGCCAGTCTGGGCGCCGCCCTGGTCGAGCTGGTCCGGCCCCAGCTGCCTCGCCTGGTGCTGTTCCTGCCGGCGTTCTGGATGCTCGTGCCGGGCAGCCTCGGGCTGCTGTCGGTGACCGAGCTCGCCCTGGGCCCGATGGGGGCGGCCTCGGCCGGCTTCGGGGTGGTGCAGCTGGTCGGGGCCATCGCCCTGGGGCTGCTGGTCGGCTCGGTGCTGGCCAGGTCGCTGCGCGCCGCCCTGCGGCGTGGAGCGGCGGTCAGCCCCTGACGGCGGCGGCCAGGGCCTCGGCGCGGTCGGTGCGCTCCCAGGTGAGCTCGGGCAGGTCCCGTCCGAAGTGCCCGTACGCCGCTGTCTGGGCGTAGATGGGCCGCTTCAGGTCGAGGTCGGCGATGATGGCGGCCGGACGCAGGTCGAAGGTGGCCAGCACGGCGTCCTGGATCTGGGTCACCGGCACCCGCTCGGTGCCGAAGCACTCCACGTAGAAGCCGACGGGGTGCGCCTTGCCGATCGCGTACGCCACCTGGACCTCGCAGCGTCCGGCCAGGCCGGCGGCAACCACGTTCTTGGCCACCCAGCGCATCGCGTACGCCGCACTCCGGTCGACCTTCGACGGGTCCTTGCCGGAGAAGGCGCCGCCCCCGTGCCGGGCCATGCCGCCGTAGGTGTCGACGATGATCTTCCGGCCGGTCAGACCGGCGTCGCCCATCGGGCCGCCGATCTCGAAGCGACCGGTCGGGTTGACCAGCAGCCGGTGGTCGGAGGTGTCCAGGTCGAAGCGGTCGAGCACCGGCTCCACCACGTGCTTGCGGATGTCCGGGGTCAGCAGGTTGGCCAGGTCGATGTCGGCGGCGTGCTGGGTGGAGAGCACCACGGTGTCCAGCCGGACGGCCCGCTCGCCGTCGTACTCCACCGTGACCTGGGTCTTGCCGTCGGGACGCAGGTACGGGATCGTCCCGTCCTTGCGGGCGGCCGAGAGCTGCTCGGCGAGTCGGTGGGCGAGCTCGATCGGCAGGGGCATCAGGCTCGCGGTCTCGCTGCAGGCGTAGCCGAACATGAGACCCTGGTCGCCGGCGCCCTGGTGGTCGTAGGCGTCCTTGGACTCACCGGAGCGGTTCTCGAACGCGTCGTCGACGCCCTGGGCGATGTCGGGAGACTGCTGGCCGATCGCGATCGACACCCCGCACGACGCCCCGTCGAAGCCCTTGGTCGAGGAGTCGTAGCCGATGTCGAGGATCCGCCGTCGGACGATCGTGGGGATCTCCGCGTACGCCTCGGTGGTCACCTCGCCGGCCACCACGACGAGACCGGTGGTGACCAGCGTCTCCACGGCGACCCGGCTGTTCGGGTCCTGCCGGAGCAGCTCGTCCAGCACCGAGTCGCTGATCTGGTCGGCGATCTTGTCCGGGTGGCCCTCGGTCACCGACTCGGAGGTGAACAACCGTCCTGCCATCGTGATACCTCGGATCCTGCTCTCGACAACGGGTCGGCGGCGTCCCCGACGACCCCGGTCAACCTACCGGTGGGAACGCTGGGCCAGCCCCGTGTCCCAGATGAGATGCGCGAGAAGGTCCTTGCTGCCCGTGTGCGGCCCGTCGGCCCCCTCGGCGGTGAGCAGCACGATCTCGTTGTCGGGCCGGCCGAACGCCTTGTGCTCACCGACCTCGTTCAGCACCAGCACGTCGCACCCCTTGCGGGCCAGCTTGGCCCGGCCGAGCTCCAGCAGCGGGCTGTCCGCCGTCGGGGTCTCGGCGGCGAAGCCGATCAGCACCTGCCGCGGGTCCGAGCGGTGCCGCACCAGGGCGGCGAGCACGTCGGTGGTCTGCACCAGGTCGATGTGCAGCCCGCCGTCACCGGCCTTCTTGATCTTGGTGTCGCTGCGGGCGGTCGGGGTGAAGTCGGCCGGCGCGGCCGCCATCACCACCAGGTCGGCGGAGGCCGTCCGCTCGGCCATGGCCGCGGCGAGGTCGGCGGTCGAGGTCACGGGATGCACGGTGGTGCCGGGTGGGGCCGGCAGCGTGACGTTGGCGGCGACCAGGTCGACCTCGGCACCGCGCAGCACGGCCGCCCGGGCCAGGGCCCAGCCCATCAGCCCGGAGGACCGGTTGCCGAGGAAGCGGACCGGGTCGAGGTGCTCACGGGTGCCACCGGCGCTGACCACGACCCGCAGCCCGGCCAGGTCCTGGGCGGCGGCCCGGGGGGCGATCGACGGATCGCTCAGGACAGCCGCCGCGACCGCCGCGAGCTCGGCGGGGTCGGGCAACCGCCCGGGTCCCGAGTCGGGACCCGTCAGCCGTCCGGAGTCGGGGTCGATGACCACGCAGCCGCGCGAGCGCAGGGTGGCGACGTTCGCCCGCGTGGCGGCGTGCAGCCACATCTCGGTGTGCATCGCGGGGGCGAAGACGACCGGGCAGTGCGCGGTCAGCAAGGTGGAGGCGAGCAGATCGTCGGCCCGGCCGGAGGCGGCGCGGGCCAGCAGGTCGGCGGTGGCGGGTGCGACCACGACCAGGTCGGCCTGCTGACCGAGCCGGACGTGGGGCACCTGGTGCACGTCGTCGAAGACCGACGTGTGCACGGGCTTCCCCGACAGAGCCGACCAGGTGGCGGCGCCGACGAACTCCAGCGCCGCCGCGGTCGGGATCACTGTCACGTCGTGACCGTCGGCCTGGAGCCGCCGGAGCAGCTCACAGGCCTTGTACGCCGCGATCCCGCCGGCGACACCGAGGATGACGCGGCTCATCGCGGTGGACGAGGACCGGTCAGGCGGGGTTGTCGTAGGTCGGGGTCTCGGCGACCGGCTGCTCGGTCTCCTCGAGGTTCTCGTCGATGCAGGCGAGGACGCCGGCGTTGATCTCGCGCATCGCGATGGACAGCGGCTTCTCCTGCACACCGGTCTCCACCAGCGGGCCGACGTGGTCGAGCAGACCCTCGCCGAGCTGGGAGTAGTACGCGTTGATCTGGCGCGCGCGCTTGGCCGCGAACAGGACCAGGCGGTACTTGGAGTCGGAGTGGGTGAGGAGCTCGTCGATCGGGGGGTTGGTGATCCCCTCGGCAATCACGTTTCCAGACAAGTGTGAACCTTTGGCTTGGGTGTGCAGTGCGCCTGCGGAAGTCCTGCGGGCACGACGAACCGGGCCCGTAGGACTACAGACCCAGCAATGCTACCAAGTCCGCCACCGCCCGGCCGACGTCGCGGTTCACCACCGTCGTGTCGAACTCGCTCTCGGCGGCCAGCTCCCGCGTCGCGGTGTCGAGCCGGCGGGTGCGCTCCTCCTCGGTCTCGGTCCCCCGGCCGACCAGCCGGCGGACCAGCTCGTCCCAGGACGGCGGCGCCAGGAAGACCAGGTACGCGTCCGGCCAGCGCTGCCGGACCTGGCGGGCGCCCTGCAGGTCGATCTCCAGCACCGCCTCCCGACCGGCCTCGATCGCCGCCAGCACCGGTCCCCGCGGGGTGCCGTAGCGGTGTCGACCGTGCACCACGGCCCACTCGAGCAGCTCGTCGTCGGCGATCAGCCGGTCGAACTCGGCCTCGCTGACGAACAGGTAGTGGTCGCCGTCGACCTCGCCGGGCCGCGGCGCCCGGGTGGTCGCCGACACCGACACGAAGATTTCGGGGTGCGCGCGCCGCAGGGCGGCGACGACCGTCCCCTTGCCGACGGCGGTCGGACCGGAGACCACTGTCAACCGTGGGCTGCGGGAGCCGGTCGGGTTCGGGTCCGTCGGGGCACTCACGTGCTGCGGGGGGCGAACTCGGTGATCAGCGCAGCGATCTGGTGCCGGCCCAGACCGCGCAGCCGACGGTTCGGTGCGATGTCGAGCCGGTGCATCACCCGGTCGGCCCGCACGGCGCCGACCCGGGGCAGCGCCTTGAGCACGTCGACCACCTTGGCGTGGGCGATCACGTCATCGGTCTCGGCGGTGGCCAGCACCTCGGCCAGGGTGGTCTCACCGGTCCGGAGACCCTGCTTGACCGCAGCCCGTCGGCGTCGTGCCTCGGTTGCCGCGTGCCGGGCCTGCTGCCGCTGCTCGTCGCTCAGCGGGGGAATCGTCACACTCGTTCCTTCGAAAGCCTGCCGGGAGCCGGTCGGGCGCGGTGCGCCGACGACCGGGTAGCGAACCTACCCCACCGACAGCACGGACCTCATCTGGGCCAGCATTTTCTCGGCCCGCACGCGAATCTGAGTCGGGTCGGGGCCGGCTCCCATCAGCTCCCGGCTGGCCGACGGCAGCACGTACTCACGGGCGTCCCCGAACACCTCGACGAGCTCGGCGGCACCGGCTCCCTGGGCCCCGATGCCCGGGGCCAGCAGCGAACCGTGGACCTGGCTCAGATCCACCCCGGTCGCCCCGATGGTGGCGCCGACCACGAGCCCGACGTTCCCGTGCGCGCGGCCGGCGTTGGCGGCCGCGGCCGCGGCGACGATCTCCTCGGCCACCCGGCGGCCGGTGTCGGTGCGGGCGTGCTGGACCTGGCGGCCCTCGGGGTTGGAGGTGAGGGCCAGTACGTACACACCGCGCCCCTCCTCCTCGGCCAGGGCGATGGTCCCGGCCAGGGAACCGAAGCCCAGGAAGGGGCTGACGGTGATGGCGTCGGCCGCCAGCGGCGCCCCGTCGGCGAGGTAGGCGGCCGCGTACGCGTCCATGGTCGACCCGATGTCCCCCCGCTTCACGTCCAGCAGCGAGATCGCCCCGGCCTCCCGCAGGTCGGCCAGCACCCGCTCGAGCACGGCGATGCCGGCCGAACCGTGCATCTCGAAGAACGCCGACTGCGGCTTGAGCACCGGCACCAGGTCGCCGAGCGTGTCCACCATGGTGCGCGCACACCGCTCCAGCCCGCGGGCGTTCACGGGCAGTCCCCACTGGGTCAGCAGGGCCGGGTGCGGGTCGATCCCGGCACACAGCGGACCACGGGCGGCCACCAGCCGGGCCAGGCGTTCTCCGTACCCCGTCATGTCGTCCTCTCCAGAGCAGCGTTCGCGAGGCGGGCGTTCAGGCCGGTGACCAACCCGGGTCCGGCGTAGACGAAGCCGGTGTAGAGCTGGATCAGGCGGGCCCCGGCGTCGAGCAGGGCCTGACCGTCGTCGACGGTCATCACCCCGCCCACCCCGATCACCGGCAGGTCGGTACGCGCGGCGAGGAAGGCGACCACCTCGCGGGCCCGTACGGTCAGGGGCGCGCCCGACAGTCCCCCGGCCTCCGCGGCCCGCTCCGCATCGAGCGGGTCGACACCGTCCCGGGCCAGCGTGGTGTTGGTGGCGATCAGCCCCGCGGCCCCGGACCGCTCGACCACCTCGACCGCCTGCTCGAGGGCCGCGTCGCTCAGATCGGGGGCCAGCTTCACGAACACCGGCACCGGGGTCGCACCTGCGGCCAGCCGACCCGCCTCAGCCGTCAGCGCGGTGAGCAACGCGGTCAGGCTGTCGGCGTCCTGCAGCGCCCGCAGACCGGGAGTGTTGGGGCTGGACACGTTGACCGCGACGTAGTCGGCGTAGGGGGCGAGCAGCCGCAGCGAGCCGAGGTAGTCCTCGGTGGCCTCGGCCATCGGCGTCACCTTGGACTTGCCGATGGAGATGCCCAGCGGCATCCCGACCGCGCCGTTGCCGCGGGCCACGCCTGCGGCGGCGAGTCGCTGGGCCAGCGCTGCCGCGCCGGCGTTGTTGAAGCCCATCCGGTTGACGATCGCGCGGCTCTGCGGCAACCGGAACAGCCGGGGCTGGTCGTTGCCGGGCTGCGGTCGGGCCGTGACGGTCCCGAGCTCGGCGAACCCGAAGCCGAGGGCGGCCCACGACCGGACGGCCACGCCGTTCTTGTCCAGACCGGCGGCCACCCCGACGGCCCCCGGGAAGTCGATCCCGGCCACCGAGACCGGCTGCCGCCGGCGGGCCAGCAGGGCCGCGGTCAGCCCGCGCGCGGGGGCCGCCCGACCCAGCAGGGCCAGCCCGGCGAGTGTCTGCTCGTGGACCCGCTCGGCGTCGCCGCCGTACGCCCGGAACAGGACGGGACGGACGAGTCGGTGGTAGATCACCTGGTGAGATCCGTGCCCAGGTCGGTGGACCAGGACTGCAGCGACCGGACGCCGATGTCGCCGGCCCGGATCGCCTCGATCCCCTGCACCGCGGCCGCCAGGCCCTGCACCGTGGTCACGCAGGGCACGTTGCGCAGCACGGCGGCGGTGCGGATCTCGTAGCCGTCGAAGCGGGGCCGGCCGTCCGGGCTCAGCCCGTGCGGGGTGTTGAAGATCAGGTCGACCTCGCCGTCCAGGATGGCCTGCACGATGGTCTTCTCCCCGTCCGGGCCGGGACCGGCGCTGTGCTTGCGCACGGTCGTCACCGAGACGCCGTGCCGGCGCAGCATCGAGGCGGTGCCGGCGGTGGCCAGCAGCTCGAAGCCGAGATCGGCGAGCCGCTTGACCGGGAAGATCACGAACCGCTTGTCCCGGTTGGCCACCGAGACGAAGACGGTCCCGCTGCTCGGCAGCGGACCGAAGGCGGCGACCTGGCTCTTCGCGAAGGCCGTGCCGAACGCGATGTCGATCCCCATCACCTCCCCGGTCGACTTCATCTCTGGTCCGAGGATGGTGTCGACCGACGTGCCGTCCACCGTCCGGAACCGGTTGAACGGCATCACGGCCTCCTTGACCGCTATCGGTCCGGTGTGGGACTCGGTGGCCCCGTCACCGACCGGGCGCAGCAGCCCCTCGGCCCGCAGGCCGGTGATGCTGGTCCCCAGCATCACCCGGGCCGCCGCCTTGGCCAGCGGGGTGGCGGTCGCCTTGGACACGAACGGCACCGTCCGCGAGGCCCGCGGGTTGGCCTCGAGCACGAACAGGGTGTCGCCGGCCAGCGCGTACTGGATGTTGATCAGACCGCGGACGCCGACGCCGTCGGCGATGGCCCGGGTGGACTCGCGGATCCGGTCGATCACCTCCGCGCCCAAGGTGATGGGTGGCAGGGCGCACGCCGAGTCACCGGAGTGGATGCCGGCCTCCTCGATGTGCTCCATCACGCCACCGAGATACAGCTCGGTGCCGTCGTAGAGGGCGTCGACGTCGATCTCCACCGCGTCGTCCAGGAACTGGTCGACCAGCACCGGGTGCTCCGGGGAGACCTGGGTGGCCCGGTCGATGTAGGAGGCCAGGGTGCTCTCGTCGTAGACGATCTCCATCCCGCGCCCGCCCAGCACGTACGAGGGCCGGACCAGCACCGGGTAGCCGATCACCTCGGCGATCCGTCGGGCCTCGTCGAAGGAGCGAGCCATCCCGTGCTTGGGGGCGGGCAGCCCGGCCTCGTCCAGGACCTGGCCGAAGGCGCCGCGCTCCTCGGCCAGGTGGATGGCCTCGGGGCTGGTGCCGACCACGGGTACGCCGGCGTCCTTGAGGGCCTGGGCCAGCCGCAGCGGGGTCTGCCCGCCGAGCTGGACCACCACCCCGGCGATCGGTCCGGCGGCCAGCTCGGCGTGGTAGATCTCGAGCACGTCCTCCAGCGTCAGCGGCTCGAAGTAGAGCCGGTCGGCGGTGTCGTAGTCGGTGGAGACGGTCTCGGGGTTGCAGTTGACCATGATCGTCTCGTAGCCGGCGTCCGACAGCGTCATGGCCGCGTGCACGCACGAGTAGTCGAACTCGATCCCCTGTCCGATCCGGTTCGGCCCGCTGCCCAGGATCAGCACCGCCTCCTTGGTGCGCGGCTCGACCTCGGTCTCGTCGTCGTACGAGCTGTAGTGGTAGGGCGTCCTGGCGGCGAACTCCGCGGCGCAGGTGTCCACGGTCTTGTAGACCGGACGGATGCCCAGGGCCCACCGGACCCCGCGCACCACGTCCTCGCGCAGGTGCCGCAGGCCGGCGACCTGGGCGTCGGAGAAGCCGTGCCGCTTGGCCGTCCGGAGCAGCTCCGGGGTCAGCTCGGCGGCGGCCTCGATCTCGGCCGCGACCTCGGTCAGCAGCACCAGCTGGTCGACGAACCAGGGATCGATCCTGGTGGCCTCGTGCACCTGCTCGGGCGAGGCGCCGGCCCGGAGGGCCTGCATCACGACCTGCAGCCGGCCGTCGTGCGGGCGGGCGGCCAACCGGAGCAGCTCGTCCACGTCGGCCCCGCTGACCGGGCGCACCCAGTTGAACGGCGCCTTGGGGTCCTCCAGGCTGCGCAGCGCCTTGCCCAGGGCCTCGGTGAAGTTGCGACCGATGCCCATCGCCTCGCCGACGCTCTTCATGTGCGTGGTCAGGGTGTCCTCGGCGGCCGGGAACTTCTCGAACGCGAACCGCGGCACCTTGACGATCACGTAGTCCAGCGTCGGCTCGAAGCTCGCCGGGGTGACCTGGGTGATGTCGTTGGGGATCTCGTCCAGGGTGTAGCCGATGGCCACCTTGGCCGCGATCTTGGCGATCGGGAAACCGGTCGCCTTGGACGCGAGCGCGCTGGAGCGGGACACCCGGGGATTCATCTCGATCACGATCATCCGACCGGTGGCCGGGTCGATAGCGAACTGGATGTTGCAGCCGCCGGTGTCCACCCCGACGGCGCGGATGATGGCGATGGACACGTCGCGCATCCGCTGGTACTCGCGGTCGGTCAGCGTCATGGCCGGCGCCACGGTGATGGAGTCGCCCGTGTGGACGCCCATCGGGTCGAAGTTCTCGATCGAGCAGACGATCACCACGTTGTCGGCGCGGTCGCGCATGACCTCGAGCTCGTACTCCTTCCAGCCCAGGATCGACTCCTCGATCAGCACCTCGGTGGTGGGGCTGGCGGACAGACCGGCGCCGGCGATCCGACGCAGCTCGTCCTCGTCGTGCGCGAAGCCGGAGCCGACCCCGCCCATGGTGAAGCTGGGCCGGACGACCAGCGGGTAGCCCAGCTCGTCGGCAGCGCCCAGCACGTCGTCCATGGAGTGGCAGATCACGCTGCGAGCCACGCCGACGTCGGGGGTGGTCGGGTCCTCGGTGTCGAGCAGGTCGGGCGGCAGGTCCAGCCCGAGCACGATCTCCTTGAACTGCTCGCGGTTCTCACCCCGCTGGATCGCCTCCACCGACGCGCCGATCAGCTCGACGCCGTACTTCTCCAGGACGCCGTTCTCGTGCAGGGCGATGGCGGCGTTGAGGGCGGTCTGGCCCCCCAGCGTGGCCAGCAGCGCGTCGGGCCGCTCCAGCGCGATCACCTGCTCCACGAACTCCGGCGTGATCGGCTCGAGGTAGGTCGCGTCGGCGAACTCGGGGTCGGTCATGATCGTGGCCGGGTTGGAGTTGACCAGGATGACCCGGAAGCCCTCCTCCCTCAGCACCCGGCAGGCCTGGGTGCCGGAGTAGTCGAACTCGCAGGCCTGGCCGATCACGATCGGGCCGGAACCGATGACCAGGATCGAGCTGATGTCGGTGCGCTTGGGCATCAGCGGCCCCCGTCCTTCGTGGCGGTCGACCGGGCGGACATCAGGTCCACGAAGCGGTCGAACAGGTAGCTGGCGTCGTGCGGTCCCGCCGCGGCCTCGGGGTGGTACTGGACGGAGAAGGAGAGCAGGTCCCCGGCCGCGTCCCGCAGCTCCAGCCCCTCCACCACGTCGTCGTTGAGCCCGACGTGGCTGACCGTGGCGATCCCGTACGGGGTGGTGGTCGGCTGCCCGACCGGGGCGTCGACGGCGAAGCCGTGGTTGTGCGCGGTGATCTCCACCCGCCGGGTGGTGAGGTCCATCACCGGCTGGTTGATGCCGCGGTGACCGTAGGTGAGCTTGTAGGTGCCGAAGCCCAGGGCGCGGCCGAACAGCTGGTTGCCGAAGCAGATCCCGAAGTAGGGGATGCCGGCGGCGAGCACCTCACGGAGCACCTCCACCGGACCCTCGGTGGCCTCGGGGTCGCCCGGGCCGTTGGAGAAGAACACCCCGTCGGGGTTCAGGGCGGCGACGTCGGCGAAGGTCGCGGTGGACGGCAGCACGTGGGTCTGGATCCCCCGCTCGGCCATCCGGTGCGGGGTCATCGACTTGATGCCCAGATCGAGTGCGACCACGGTCTGCCGCTTCTCGCCCCGGGCCTCGACCACGTACGCCTGCCGGGTGCTGACGTCGTCGGCCAGGTGCGCGCCGGCCATGGCCGGCTGCTCGAGCACCCGGGTCAGCAGGGCGGCCGGGTCGGTCTCCACGCTGGACACGCCGACGCGCATGGCGCCCCGTTCGCGCAGGTGGCGGGTCAGGGCCCGGGTGTCGACGTCGGACATGCCCACGACCCCCTGCGCGGCCAGCTCGTCGGCCAGCGTGCGCCGGGCGCGCCAGCTCGAGGGGACACGGGCCGCGTCGCGGATGACGTAGCCGGCCACCCAGATCCTCGATGACTCGTCGTCCTCGTCGTTCCAGCCGGTGTTGCCGATGTGCGGGGCGGTGGCCACCACGACCTGACGCGCGTACGACGGATCGGTCAGCGTCTCCTGGTAGCCCGACATGGCGGTGGCGAACACCGCCTCACCGAAGGTCTCGCCGATGGCGCCGAAGGCACGTCCGCGGAAGGTCCTCCCGTCTTCGAGAACGAGGATCGCCTCGGGGACCTGCGACCGGGTCGCGGGCGTGGGAGAACCAGCAGAGTGCATGACCGTCCTTTCCTGCCTCACTGGACAGGTCTTAAAGGGTGGCTTTGACCGCGTTGAGGGTAGCAGTTGTCGACCCCCGGCCCCGCCTCGTGGACGCCGGGCGGCTTTCTGTGGAATGGATCACGTGTGTACTTAGTTGCGCTATGCATCTGACATTCGTATAGTTGTATGAAGCAAGCAACGATGCTTCACCCTCATCGCCCGCCGCCGTGCGGCAGAAGTCGCAGGAGATCCACCGTGTCCGCCACCGTCGCACCACGCCGCGCCGCCGAGGCCTCGCCCATGACCCACCGCCAGATCCTCGAGGCGATGACCGGTCTGCTGGCGGCCCTGTTCACCGCGATGCTGTCGTCCACCATCGTCTCGGTCGCGCTCCCCACGATCATCGGCGACCTGGCCGGCACCCAGCGCCAGTACACCTGGGTGATCACCGCCGCCCTGCTCGCCACCACCGTCTCCACGCCCATCTGGGGCAAGCTCGCCGACCTGTTCGGCTGGTCCAGGTGGCCATCGTCGTCTTCGTGGCCGGTTCGGTGGCCGCCGGGTTCGCTCAGACGGTGCCGTTCCTGCTCGCCATGCGGGTGGTCCAGGGTCTCGGCATGGGCGGTCTGACCGCCCTCGTGCAGGCCATCATGGGCACGATCATCGCTCCGCGGGAGCGCGGTCGGTACGCCGGCTACATGGGCTCGGTGATGGCTGTGAGCACCGTGTCCGGTCCTCTCCTGGGCGGCCTGCTGGTGGACACCTCGCTCGGCTGGCGCTGGTGCTTCTTCGTCTGCGTGCCGCTGGCCGTCATCTCGCTGTTCGTGATCCAGTCCACCCTCAAGGTGTTCGCCGTCGGTCACCGCCGGCCCACGATCGACTACCTCGGCGCCCTGCTGCTGGCCGGCACCGCCAGCCTGCCGATGCTGTGGGTGACCTTCGCGGGCAACGACTTCGGCTGGTGGAGCTGGCAGACCGCCGCCTTCCTCGGGTCGACCGTCGTGCTGCTGGCCGTCACCGTGTGGTGGGAGCTGCGCGCGCCGGAGCCCCTGGTGCCGTTGCGCCTGCTGGCCAACCGGACCGCGATCCTGGTCATCGTGGCCAGCATCTCGGTGGGCATCGGACTCTTCGGCGGCACCACCTTCCTCGGTCAGTACTTCCAGCTGGCCCGCGGCTACAGCCCGACCCACGCCGGTCTGCTCACCATCCCGCTGATGGCGGCGCTGCTGCTGTCGTCCACCCTGTGCGGCCAGCTCGTCAGCCGGACCGGCCGGTTCAAGCGGTTCCTGGTCGCCGGCGCGATCTCCCTGACTGCTGGCCTCGCCGTCCTCGGCTCGATCGACCACACCACGCCGATCTGGTTCATCTCCATCGGGATGGCCCTGATGGGTCTGGGGGTCGGCGCGATGATGCAGAACCTGGTCCTGGCGGTGCAGAACACCGTCGACGTGAAGGACATCGGCTCCACCTCGGCCAGCATCGCCTTCTTCCGCTCGCTCGGCGGCGCGCTCGGGGTGTCGGTGCTCGGCGCGGTGCTGGCCGACCACGTCCAGCAGCTGATCGTCGACGGACTGGCGGCACTGGGCGTGAACGGCGACGGCGCGGCGCCGGCCAGCCTGGACCTGTCCAGCCTGCCGGCTCCTGTGGTGCAGATCGTGCGCGGCGCGTACGGCGACGCCACCGGTCTGATCTTCCTGATCGGCGCGGTCGCGGCGCTGGTGTCGCTGATAGCGGTGATCTGCATCAAGGAGGTCCCGCTGCGGAGCACGATCAGCCTCAAGTCCGAGCCGGCGGTCGCGGCCGACGGTGAGGCTGCCCGGCCCGTCGAGACCGCGGCCGTGGGCCCGGTCGTGCCGCGGCGACTGCTGGAGGAGCCGGTGGGCGCCCGCTCGCGCTGACCCCTCGGTCTCGAGGGTGCCGTCAGGTCAGGCGATCTCGGCGGTGGTCGGCCCGGGCGACGCCTTGGTGTCGACCACCGTCCGCAGCACGCCGTTGACGAACTTCGGCGAGTCGTCGGTGGAGAGCTGACCGGCCAGCCCGACCGCCTCGGAGACCGCGACGGCGTCCGGCACCGGGGTGTGGTCGATCTCGAAGACGGCGATCCGCATGATCGTGCGGTCCACCCGGGGGAGCCGCTGCAGGCTCCACCCGTCGGCGAGCGCCCGCACGATCCGCGCGTCGATGACCTCGCGGTGCGCGCTGACGCCCTGAACCAGACCGGCGGTGAAGTCCCGGACGGGGGGTTCGGCATCGGCCGAGCGCTCCGCCAGCGTGGCCAGCACGTCGGTGTCCCGCAGGTCGGCCTCGAACAGGATGTCGACGGCGCGCTTGCGGGCCTTGGTCTGGGTGCTGCTGTGGGTGGTGCGCGTGGTCATGCCCGCTGCTTCGCTCGCTCGGTCCGGCTCAGGAACCGACGCGGCCGAGGTAGTCGCCCGTACGGGTGTCGACCTTGACCTTCTCGCCGGTGGTCAGGAACAGCGGGACCTGGATCTGCAGGCCTGTCTCCACCGTGGCCGGCTTGGTGCCGCCGGTGCTGCGGTCACCCTGCAGACCGGGCTCGGTGTAGGTGATCTCGAGCTCGACCGACGCCGGCAGGTCGAGGTAGAGCGGGTTCTCCTCGTGGATCGCGACGGTGGCGTTCTGACCCTCGAGCAGGTAGTTCTTCGCGTCGCCCACGGTGTCGTCGGCGATGGAGAGCTGCTCGTAGCTGCTGATGTCCATGAAGACGAAGCCGCTGCCGTCGTGGTAGAGGTACTGCATCTCGCGGCGGTCGACGTTGGCGGTGTCGACCTTGGTGTCGGAGTTGAACGTCCGGTCCACGACCTTGCCCGACAGCACGTGCTTGAGCTTGGTCCGGACCACGGTGTTGCCCTTGCCGGGCTTGTGGTGCTGGAACCAGACCACCGACCACAGCTGACCGTCGAGGTCGAGCACCATGCCGTTCTTCAGATCGTTCGTCGACGCCACGTCGTTGCCCTTCGCGTACTGGTGAGAGTTCAGGTGGTCCTCGCGGACCAGCGAGTCAGTCTAGTCGGTGCGCACCGTCCGCGATCCCGCTCTGCCGGGACCGAGGTGCGGCTCAACCGGCCGGCCACGGCGTGTTGCGGGCGAAACCGCCACTGAACCCCGCGTTTGTCCCACGACAGGCCAACGCCTCTCGCGTCGTGGCGATCAGGTAGGTGGGGTCGGCATCGAGCATGTGCCAGGTGAACCGCAGCACCAGCCAGCCGTGGAGCAGCAGAGCGTTCTGTCGGAGTCGGTCGCTCTCGAAGAGGTCGACGTCCGTGTGGTGCAGCCGGCCGTCGATCTCGCTCGCCACCCGCTCCCGCTTGAAGGCGAAGTCGAGGTAGTACGTACCGACGTCGGGGACCACGGTCTTGACGTTGGTGGCCCAACCGGCGATGCCGGCGCGTCGGTAGATCCGTTGAGCAAGGCGCTCGGCGGCGGACCACGGCTCGTCGCGTGAGTCCAGCAGCAGTCGCCGCCGATCGGTGTGACCGCGCCGGTGGCACGTGAGCCGGAGGGCCTCGTCCATGCTCCCCAACGAGGCGACGCGCTTGCGCAGAGCCAGGTCGATGGGGTCGGTGAAGTCAAAGGTGGCCAGCTCGACAGCGGTCAGGGCGGGCACGGTGGTCCGGACGCGTTCGGCGTCCCGGACCAGGTCGGGAGGGACCCGGCGTTCGACGAAGGTGAACCCGCGCTGACCCGCGTGCCGCACCGGCGAGGCCACCTCCAGCGGGCCGACCATGATCTCCGGCCAGTAGGTCAGCGCAGCCGCGGCTCGACCGCAGATCACCGCTGACGGGTCCCACCTCGCCACGGCGGCCGCCTTCACGCGCAGCTCGCCGGCCCGCCCCGCGTCGACGTAGACCCCGGGGAGGAGCCGCCGGAGTCGGCCGGCCTCGGTGGCCCGGAGGATACCGTGCCGCAGCTCGCGATGGTCCCGGGCGAGCAGGACGGGGTCGTCGCTCAGCAGGTGCTCTATCAGCAGGTCGCTCTTCACGACGACAATCTGTGGATCCCGTCCCGGATCGACCGGGGTGCCGGCGGATCTGTGGACAGAGGATCGGGTCGCCTCGGACCTGTGGACGAGCGGAGATCGGGACGAACATGGGGCTCAGTGAGCCTTCGGGCCGCGACACGCCGGCGCGCCACCCGTGAGCCACGGGTTTGGCCGGCCACAGGGCGACGGCGGAACCGGGCCGACCCGGACCCCCGAGCCGACTCAGACGATGCTGAAACCCGGCGGCAGGGAAGCTCGACCGGTCAGGGCGCGCAGAAGCACCGGGGAGTCGGCGCCGAGCGCGACCACGGCGGCGGCCAGCTGGAGCGAGGACCGCCACACCGGCGAGGCGAACGCGGGTGGCGAGACGCCGAGGGCGTCGGCGATGTCCACCCCGTGCACGACGAGCTCGAACGTGCGGGTCTCCAGGTAGACCGAGAGCCGCATGCCGCCCGCGATGGTCGCGATCACCGGGTCGTCGGCTCGCTCGCAGCGGGGCAGCACCCGGTCGACGATCGCCGTGAACGCCTCCGCCGGTGCCGGACCGAGTGCCGCGCCGGCGTCACGGCCGCGTTGGGCGACACCGCCACCGGCATCCGCCGCCAGGCGCCGACCCGCCGCCACGTACGCCGCGGCCGTCGCCAGGTCCTCGCGCTCGGCGGGTCGGTCCAGGTAGGTCTCCACCGTCAGCAGCGCCCGGCTGGTGTGACCGACCAGCGCCCGCAGGTCCCACTCCCCCAGCCCGGGGCCGTCGAAGCGGTCCGCCGGGATCTCGGCGACCAGGTCGGCCACCGCCCGGGCCGCCTGCCCGAAGAGCTCGACCCGGTTCATGCTCGGCTGACAGCCGCGTACGCCGCAGCGAGCAGCTCCGGCTCGGGACCGGCCAGGATCGCCGGTCGGGCCAGACCGTGCAGCACCACGAAACGCAGGGTCGCACCGCGGGACTTCTTGTCCACCGCCATCAGCGCCCGCAGGTCCTCGTACGCGTCGGCCCGGTAGGTGGTCGGCAGCCCCAGCCCGGTGAGCAGGTCCCGGTGGCGGGCGACCAGCTGGTGGTCGATCAGCCCGGCCCGGTGGGCCAGCTCGGCCACGAACACCATCCCGGTGCTGATCGCCTCACCGTGCCGCCAGCGGTACTGCTCGTGCTGCTCGATCGCGTGTCCCAGCGTGTGACCGTAGTTGAGGGCCTCACGTCCCACCCGGGTGCCGACGGACGTCGACTCGCGCAGGTCCGCGGAGACGACGGTGGCCTTCACCTGGACGGCCCGTCGCACCAGCTCGGCCAGCACCGGCCCGGCCGGGTCCAGCGCGGCGGCCGGGTCGGTCTCCACCAGCGTGAGGATCTCGGGATCGGCGATGAAACCGCACTTGACCACCTCGGCCAGTCCGGAGCGCAGCTCGGGGACGGGGAGCGAGACGAGGGTGTCGAGGTCGCAGATGACCCCGGCCGGCTCGTAGAACGCCCCGACCAGGTTCTTGCCCTCGGGGGTGTTGATGCCGGTCTTGCCCCCCACGGCCGCGTCGACCATGGCCAGCAGGGTGGTCGGCACGGTGACCAGGCGGACGCCGCGCAGCCAGGTCGCGGCCACGAAGCCGGCCAGGTCGGTGGTCGACCCGCCACCGATCCCGACCACGGCGTCGGACCGGGTGAAGCCGGCCGAGCCGAGCACCGACCAGCAGCGCGCGGCCACCTGGGCGGTCTTCGCCGCCTCCCCGTCGGGTACGTCCACCTTGACCGGCTCGATCCCGGCCGCGGTCAGTGCGTGCGCCACCCGCTCCGCGGCGTCGAGCATGGTCGGTGGGTGCAGCACCGCGGCCCGCCGCACGCCGTCGCCGACCAGCGCCGGGATCCGGTCGTGCAGGTGGTGGCCGATGACGACGTCGTACGGGTCGTCGGCCGACACCCGCACGGACGCGACGGTCATCCGGCGACCTCGGCGAGCACCGCGGCGACGACCTCGTCGGGGGTCCTGCCGTCGGTGGCCACTGACTGGCTGGCCACCTCGGCGTACAGCGGCGTCCGCTGGTTGAGCAGCTGGATCAGTCGGCCGCGCACGTTGCCGAGCAGCAGCGGCCGGGCCGCGCTCATCCCGACCCGGTCGGCGGCCGCGCCGGCCGACACCTGCAGCCACACCACGTGGTGGTCGGCCAGGGCCTCACGGATGACGTCGGACAGCACCGCGCCACCCCCCAACGAGACCACCGCCGGTCGCTGCAGCAGCTCCAACGTCGTCGACACCTCCAGGGCCCGGAAGGCCGGCTCGCCCTCGTCGACGAAGATCTCCACGATCGGCTTGCCGGCCCGTTCCTCGACCACCGCGTCGACGTCGCAGAACTCCCGGCCCAGCACCGCTGCCAGCCGGCGACCGACAGTCGACTTGCCCGACCCGGGTGCCCCGACCAGCACCACGGGGCGCGCGGCGGCTGCGTCCGGGGCGGTGGGCACGCTCACGAGTGGATCCGCAGACCGCGCTCGGCCACGTCGGCCAGGTAGGCCCGGTGGTTGCGGCGGGTCTCGCCCACCGAGTCGCCACCGAACTTCTCCAGCGCGGCCTCGGCCAGCACCAGGGCGACCATCGCCTCTGCGACGACCCCGGCGGCCGGCACCGCACACACGTCGGAGCGCTGGTGGTGGGCCACCGTGGCCTCGCCGGTGGCGGTGTCGATGGTGCGCAGGGCCCGGGGCACTGTCGCGATCGGCTTCATGGCGGCGCGGACCCGCAGCACCTCACCGGTGCTCATCCCGCCCTCAGTGCCCCCGGCACGGTGGGTGGCCCGGGCGATCCCGTCGGCGCCGGGCACGATCTCGTCGTGGGCCAGGCTGCCGCGGGTCCGGGCCAGGGTGAAGCCGTCACCGACCTCCACCCCCTTGATCGCCTGGATGCCCATCAGCGCGCCCGCCAGCTTCGCGTCCAGCCGGCGGTCCCAGTGCACGTGCGACCCGAGTCCCGGAGGCAGCCCCCAGACGACCACCTCGACGACCCCACCGAGGGTGTCACCGTCCTTCTGGGCGGACTCGACCTCGGCGTACATGGCGGCCGACAGGTCCCGGTCGAAGCAGCGCAGCGGGTCGTCGTCGATGACGCTCAGGTCGTCCAGCGTGGGCAGCAGCCCGTCGGCCGGTCCGGCCACCGACCCGAGCTCGACCACGTGGCTGAGCAGCGTGATGCCGTACGCCTGCTGGAGGAAGTTGGTCGCGACCCGCCCGAGGGCGACCCGGGCCGCCGTCTCGCGGGCGCTGGCCCGTTCGAGGATCGGTCGGGCCTCGTCGAAGTCGTACTTCTGCATGCCGACCAGATCGGCGTGCCCCGGCCGCGGCCGGGTCAGCGGGGCGTTCCGGGCGCGCCCGGCCAGCACGTCGTCGTCGACCGGATCGGCCGACATGACCGTCTCCCACTTGGGCCACTCGGTGTTGCCGACCTGGATCGCGACCGGACCGCCCTGGGTCTCGCCGTGCCGGACCCCGCCGAGGATGGTGACCTGATCGGCCTCGAACTTCATCCGGGCCCCGCGGCCGAAGCCGAGCCGGCGTCGGGCGAGCGCGTCGCCGATGTCGGCGCTGGTCACCTGGACGTGCGCCGGAAGTCCCTCGAGGATCGCCACCAGGGCGGGCCCGTGCGACTCCCCGGCCGTCAGCCATCTGAGCATCGGGCCAGTCTTCCACGGGTGTGAGCGCGCGGGCGCCGGTGATCAGCCGACGGCCAGCGCGGCGTGCCCGGCCCGGTAGAGCACCGCGGCCGGCACCGACGCCTCGGTCATCAGCTCGATCTGCCGGACGGCCTGGTGGACCAGCAGATCGAGACCGTTCAGCACCACCCGGTCCCGGGCCGCCGCCGCCTGGGCCAGCGGGGTCGGCCACGGGTGGTAGATGACGTCGAAGACGCACCGGCTCACCTCGGCCAGCTCCTCGGCCCGGTCGTCGGCCGCCCCGGCGTTCACCGTGGACACGAGCAGGTCGTTCGGGCCGACCGGCTCCTCCCACGGCTGCAGCCGCAGACGCACACCGAGGGTCTCGGCCAGCGGCACCAGCACGGCGGCCCTGGCCGGGGTGCGGGCGACCACTGTCACCTCGTCGACCCCGAGTCGGGCCAGCGACACCAGCGTCGACCGGGCGGTGGCTCCGGAACCGAGGACGGTGGCCCGCCGGGCACCCGCGGCCCCACCGGCGGTCAGCGCGTCGACGAGTCCCCCCACGTCGGTGTTGAACAGCCGTGGGGACCGGTCGGCGCCGCCGAGCGCACCGCCGAAGACCAGGGTGTTGCTCGCTCCGGCCAACCGGGCCAGATCATCCACCTCGCCGAGGGCCAGCGCGGCCTCCTTGAGTGGCATGGTCATGCTCAGCCCGCGCCAGTCCGGACCGCAGCCGGCGACGAAGCCGGACACCTCGTCGGCGACCACCTCGTGCCGCTCGTAGTGCCAGTCGAGCCCGAGGTGGGCGTACGCGGCCCGGTGCAGCGCCGGTGAGAGCGAGTGCGCGATCGGCGAGCCGAGGACGGCGCAGACCCGTTCGCCTGTCTCTCGACCGGGCCGCCCGGGCTCAGCTGTCACAACGGCCCTTCTTGGCCTGGCACCAGGCCTGGAACTCCTTCACGTTCTGGTTGTGCTCGGCGAGGGTGTTGGCGAACTTGGTCTCGCCGGTGTCGAAGTTCACCGTCACGAAGTACATCCACTTGCCGCTGGCCGGGCTGGCGGCGGCTTCGAGGGCCGCCTTGCCCGGAGCGGAGATGGGGCCGGGCGGGAGCCCGGCGTACTTGTAGGTGTTGTACTTCGAGGTGCTGGCCCGGTCCTCGGGCGTGGTGGTGTTGGTCTTCAGGTTCTCGGCGTAGATCACCGTGGAGTCCAGCCCGAGCGGCTCACCCTTGTCCAGGCGGTTGTAGAGCACCCGCGCCACCTTGGCCCGGTCGCCCTCGGCCCGGACCTCCTTCTCGATGATGCTGGCCACGATCACCAGCTCGTACGGTGACCGGTCCAGCTTCTTGGCCTGGTCGACCAGGTCGACCTCGGTGGCCACGTCGTCGAACCGCGCCGCCATCTGCTTCAGCACCGACGTGGCGTTCGCTCCGGCGGTCAGCTCGTAGGTGTCGGGGAACAGGAACCCCTCGGGCCGGTTCTTGGCGTACGACGGCAGGCCCAGCGACTTCGGCTTGTCCAGCGCCTTCTCGAACGCCGACTTCTTGATCTTGGTCCCCTTGACCAGGGCGTCCACCTGGGCGGTCAGCCGCAGCCCCTCCTGGACCGTGAACTGGGCCCGCACCCGGTACTCCCCCGGGTTGATCAAGAGGGTCAGGGCGTCGATCGCCCGCATCTCGGTCTGCATCACGTAGCGACCCGGCTGGATGCTGGTGGACCGCTCCTCCGACGTCACGGCCTCGTTCCAGGCCTGCTCGGACTGGACCACCTTGTCCTCCACCAGGATGTCGCCGATCTGGCTGACGGTGGCACCCTCGGGGACGGTCACGGTGATGCTGCCCTTGCCCGGGCCGGGGTAGTCGGCGACCTCACCCCAGCCGGCGAGCAGACCGCCGGCCCGGTCGTAGACGAAGTAGGCCCCGAACACCAGGACGGCGGCAGCCACCAGCACCGCCAGGCAGCCCTTGCCCTTGTGGACGAACTCGCGGGCCGGGCTCGGTCGCAGATCCGGGTCCAGCATCGATGTCACGCGTCGGTCTCCTGTTCACCTGGTCAGTCCTCCAGGCACACCTGGGGCCCCATCCAGCACCTGGGTGGAGCCCACTCCGGGTCAGTCGTGCGCGTCCGCGATCGATAGTAACTCTCCCGGTGGCTGCCCCGAGTGACGTTCGCTGTCCAGCGCGTGTTCCAGGATCGCGGCCGCCGCGGCGGCGTCGATCCGGGACCGCTGCTGCTTCGCCGACCGGCCGCCGGCGCGCAGTCGCTGCGCAGCGGTCACCGTGGTCAGCCGCTCATCCACCAGCCGGACGGACAGCGGACCTACCGCCCGCGCCAGCTCGGCCACCTGGGTGCGGACGGTCGCCGCGGCCGGTCCCTCGCCGCCGGACAGCGACCGCGGCAGACCCACCACGAGCTCGATCGGCTCGTACTCCGCCACCAGGGCCAGGATCCGTGGAATCGCCGCCGGTCCGGCCGGCACCGCCTCCACCGGGTAGGCGAGGGTGCCGGCCGGGTCGCAGGCGGCCACCCCGATCCGCGCCTGACCCCAGTCCAGGGCCAGTCGCGTCCCGGGGCGCCACCCGCTCGGTGCCGTGGTCACCTCGTGGCGATGCCGCCGATGGCGTACTCGACGTCGGTGAACGCCTGGTCGGCGCCCGCCGCGTTGGTGCCACCGCCCTGGGCCAGGTCGTCCTTGCCGCCACCCCGTCCGCCGAGCGCCTTCGCGGCGATGGTGACCAGCTCACCCGCCTTGACCCCGCGGTGGCGAGCCGCCTCGGTGGTGGCCACGACCACCGCCGGCTTGTCGGCGGTGCCGCCGACGATGCAGACGACCGCTGCCTGGTCGGCCACCCGACCCCGCACCTCGGTGACCAGCGAACGCAGGTCGTTGCCGCTCACGCCGTCGGCGCGGTGCGCGATGTAGGAGATCCCCCACATGTCGTGGGCCTTGGCCAGGATCGCCCCGACCCCGGCCAGCAGGTTCGCCGACTTCAGCGCCGCGATCTCCCGCTCAGCCTCCTTCAGCTGCGCGACCATCCGCGTCACCCGGTCACTCAGCTGGTCCGGCTGCACCTTGAGGGTGTCCGCCAGTCCCATCACCAGCGAGCGCTCCTTGGCCAGGTGCTGGAACGCCTCCATCCCGACGAACGCCTCCACCCGGCGGATGCCGGAGCCCACCGAGGACTCCGCGTTGAGCGCGAGCAGGCCGACCTGGGCCGACTGCGCGACGTGGGTGCCGGCACACAGCTCCCGGGACCACCCGTCGCCCATGTCGACTACTCGGACCACCTCGCCGTACACCTCGCCGAACAGGCCGATGGCGCCGGAGGCCCGCGCCTCGGCCAGCGGCATCAGGGTCGCCGAGACCCCGAGGTCGGCCCGGATCGCCTGGTTGCAGACCTGCTCGATCTCCCCCTTCTGGTCCTCGGTGACACCGTGGTTCCAGCGGAAGTCCAGGCGCATGTAGCCCGGCCGGTTGAACGAGCCGGCCTGCAGCGCGGTCGGTCCGAGGATCTCGTGCAAGGCCTCGTGGATGACGTGGGTGGCCGAGTGCGCCTGGCAGGCGCCGAGCCGCCAGTCGCCGTCGACCAGTGCCTGCACGGTCTGACCGGTCCTCAGCTCGCCCTCGCCGACAGTGACCTTGTGCACGACCAGGCCCTTGACCGGGCGCTGCACGTCGTCGACCCGCAGCCGCAGGCCGTCGGCGGTGACGATCTCGCCGTGGTCGCCGGACTGGCCGCCGGACTCGGCGTAGAACGGGGTCTCGGCCAGCACGACCTCGACCTGGTCGCCCGGCAGCGCCACCTCGCGCAGCTCACCGCCGACCACGATCCCGCGGACCGCTGACTCCTGGGTGAGGGTCTCGAAGCCGGTGAACGGCGTCTCCCCCTCGGCCCGCAGCCGGGTGTAGACCTCGGTGTTGACCCCGCTGCCCTTCTTCGAGCGCGCGTCGGCCTTGGCCCGGTCGCGCTGCTCGGTCATCAGGGTGCGGAAGCCGGCCTCGTCGACCTCCAGCCCCTGCTCGCCGGCCATCTCCAGGGTCAGCTCGATCGGGAACCCGTACGTGTCGTGCAGCTGGAACGCCCGGTCGCCGGACAGCGTGCTGGCCGACTCCGACCGGGCCTTGCTCACGGCCAGGTCGAACAGGTGGGTGCCCTGGGTCAGGGTCCCGCGGAACGCCTCCTCCTCGGCGTACGCGATGTCGGAGATCCGCGCGAAGTCGGTCGCCACCTCCGGGTAGGAGCCCTTCATCGCGTCCCGGCTGACCGGGAACAGCTCGCCGAAGCTCGGCGCGTCCATCCCGAGCAGCCGCATCGAGCGGACCACGCGGCGCAGCAGCCGGCGCAGCACGTAGCCGCGCGCCTCGTTACCGGGCGTGACGCCGTCACCGATCAGCATCAGCGCGGAGCGGACGTGGTCGGCGACCACCCGCAGCCGGACGTCGTCGCCGTGGTCGGCGCCGTAGCGCTTGCCCGCCAGCTCGGCCGCCCGCTCGATCACGGGATAGACCTCGTCGATCTCGTACAGGTTGTCGACGCCCTGCAGCAGGTACGCGACCCGCTCCAACCCCATGCCGGTGTCGATGTTGGGTCGGGGCAGCGGCCGGACGACGTCGAAGTCGTCCTTGGCCCGGACGGCCGACAGCTCCTCCTGCATGAACACGAGGTTCCAGATCTCCAGGAACCGGTCCTCGTCCACGATCGGGCCGCCGTCGGGGCCGTACTCGGCGCCGCGGTCGATGTAGATCTCGCTGCACGGTCCGCCGGGACCCGGGATGCCCATGTGCCAGTAGTTGTCCAGCAGCCCGCGGCGCTGGATGCGGTGGTCCGGCAGTCCGGCGATGTTGGACCACAGCGCAGCGGCCTCGTCGTCGGAATGCAGCACGGTGACCCAGACCTTGTCCGGGTCGAAGCCCAGACCGCCGGCCTCCTGGGAGGTGGTGACCAGGTCCCAGGCGTACTTGATCGCCTCGGCCTTGAAGTACTCACCGAAGGAGAAGTTGCCGTTCATCTGGAAGAACGTCCCGTGCCGGGTGGTCTTGCCCACCTCCTCGATGTCGAGGGTGCGGACGCACTTCTGCACGCTGGTCGCGCGGCTGAACGGGGCCGGCTCGGCCCCGGTGAAGTACGGCTTGAACGGGACCATGCCGGCGTTCACGAACAGCAGGGTCGGGTCGTTGTAGAGCAGGGGTGCCGACGGCACCACCTCGTGGCCGCGGGTGGAGAAGAAGTCCAGGAAGCGGCGCCGGATCTCGGCGGTTTGCATGATGTGGTCCTCGCAGGTGTGTCGGCCCGGGATCGGACCGACGGTCGGTCGGGTGGCTACTGGGGCAGGCCGATCGTGGAGCGGAGCTCCGCCTCACGCTCGGCCTGTGCAGCTCGGACCCGGGCCACGAAGGCCTTGGTCGCGTCGCCCGCCTCCACCACCGACGTCTGCACCCGCTCCACGAGCGCCTCGGGGCTGTGCTTGTCGATGTAGTCGCGCGCCTTGACCACCACGTAGATCGTCACGCCCGCGCCCACGGCGAACCAGAAGACTCGTCCGAACATCACTCAGGCCTCCTGTTCCAGCTCGGCCGGCCGGCGGCGCCCGCCGGTGAAACCCGCCTTGATGCCGTGGGCCAGCGAGGCCACCTTGATCACGGGCGTGCCGACCGCGTGGGTGAGCAGACCGCTGACCTGCGCCGCGTTCTCCGACAGCGCCGCCGCGTTCTTGCTCAGCACCGCCACCTCGTCGGTGACCTGGCCGATCCGGCCGATCTCGCCGTTGGTGACCCGGACCGTGTCCTGCAGCTCGGTCAGGATCGGAACCGACTCCTCGCCGATGTCGTGGACGGTCTGCCGGAGCTCGTCGAGGACCCGGCCCGTCTTCCACAGGGGCACGGCGACCATCCCCACCAGCGCGACGAAGGCGACGGCGGCGATCAGGCCGGCGATTCCTCCAAGAGTCATGCGGGGTTCCCTCTGCTTCGTGGGTCTGGTCAAGGTCGTTGAGAACCCTACCGCCTTCAGATGAGCCCACTCGCGACGACGACGCGCGTTCACCGACTCCGTCGTCGCTCTTCGCGGCGGCGGAGAAGCGTTGCCGCCGCTCATCGCTCCTCCGTACGTCGGGCGCGCCGTCTTCCCGCTCGTGTGCTGGCGGGAGGGTGTCGCTCGCCCTACTTCCGCCCGAGCAGCTCCTCGATCCGGGCGAGCCGCGCCGCCAGCGCCGCCTCCGCGCCGTGGTCGGTCGGGCTGTAGTAGCGGGCGTCGGTCAGCTCGTCCGGCAGGTACTGCTGCTCCGCGATGCCGTGCTGGTGGTCGTGGGCGTACCGGTAGCCCTGACCGTGCCCGTACGTCTTCGCGCCGGCGTAGTGCGCATCGCGCAGGTGCGGCGGGACCAGTCCGATCTTGCCGGCGTGCACGTCGGCCAGCGCGGCGTCGACCGCCGTCACCACGGCGTTCGACTTGGGCGCCAGCGCCAGGGCGATGACCGCCTGGGCCAGGTTGATCCGCCCCTCCGGCATGCCGATGAAGGCCACCGCGTCGGCCGCCGCCACGGCGGTGGTCAGCGCCGTCGGATCGGCCAGACCGATGTCCTCGCTGGCCAGGATGACCAGCCGGCGCGCGATGAAGCGGGGGTCCTCCCCCGCCGCGATCATCCGGGCCAGGTAGTGCAGCGACGCCTGGACGTCGGAGCCGCGGACCGACTTGATGAAGGCGCTGATCACGTCGTAGTGCTGGTCCCCGTCACGGTCGTAGCGGATGGCCGCCTTGTCGACCGCCTGCTCGACGATGTCGGTGCTGATGGTCGTCGCCCCGACCGCCCCCGCCCCGGCCGCCGACTCCTCGAGGTAGGTCAGGGCCCGCCGGGCGTCACCACCGGCGAGGCGCAGCAGGTTGGCCCGGGCGTCGTCGGCCAGCGCGTACGCCCCGCGGAGCCCGCGCTCGTCGGCCAGCGCGCGGTCGAGGAGTCCGGAGATGTCGTCGTCGGTGAGTGGCCGCAGAGTCAGCAGCAGCGACCGCGACAGCAGCGGGGAGATGACCGAGAAGCTCGGGTTCTCGGTGGTGGCGGCGATCAGGGTGACCAGCCGGTTCTCCACCGCGGGCAGCAGCACGTCCTGCTGGGTCTTGGAGAACCGGTGCACCTCGTCCACGAAGAGCACGGTCTGCCGCCCCGTGCGCAGGTCGCGCCGCGCCTGGTCGAGCACGGCCCGGACGTCCTTGACGCCGGCGGTGACGGCGGAGATCTCGACGAACTTCGAGTCGGTCTGCCGCGACACGACCGAGGCGATCGTCGTCTTGCCCACGCCCGGCGGACCCCACAGGAACACCGACATAGGCTCCCCGGTGGCCAGCCGCCGGAGCGGCGAACCCGGGGCCAGCAGGTGCTGCTGCCCGACGATCTCGTCCAGGGTGCGCGGCCGCATCCGGACCGGCAGCGGCAGCCCGCTGTGCTGACCGTCACCGTCTCCGGCCCGGTTCGCGTCGGCCAGGCTGCCGCCGGTGATGGCGGTCGCGGCAGTCGTGGGCGAGCCGATCAGGCCGCCGAACAGGTCCTCACTCATGGCGGGGCCAGCCTACGGCCGCCCGGCCCGCCGCCGAACCGGCGACAAACCCCGGTGACTCTGCCACAGTGGAGACGATCGAGCCGTCCCGGGCGGGTCTCGATCTCGGCTGCGTCGAGAGGAGCAGTCATGGCCACCGTGACGGTCGCCGCCGTGCAGGCGGCCTACATCCTGATGGACCAGCAGGCCTGCCTGGACAAGGCGGTTACGTTGCTGCAGAGTGCCGCGGCGGGCGGCGCGAAGATCGTCGTGTTCCCGGAGGCCTTCATCCCGGGAACACCTCTCTGGATCGACTCCCGACCGATCTGGGACGGGGACGGTGACTGGTACGCGATGCTGGTCGACCAGGCAGTGGTCGTGCCGGGGCCGGTGACCGACACGCTCGGCGCGGCCGCCCGCGAGGCCGGCGTCTACCTGGTGATCGGGGTGCAGGAGCGCGAGGCCCACGGCGCCACCGTCTACAACACCACCCTCTACCTGGACTCCGCTGGCGATCTGGCGGGCAAGCACCGCAAGCTGATGCCGACCGGCTCCGAGCGCACCGTCTGGGGGATGGGCGACGGCTCCACCCTCCCGGTCATCGACACCCCGTACGGGCGCCTCTCCGGGCTGACCTGCTGGGAGAACTACCTGCCCCTGGCGCGCTACTACCTCTACAGCCAGGGCGTGGACATCTGGGCCGCGCCCACGCTCGCCCCCAGTGACGGCTGGATCGCCACCCTGCGGCACATCTCGCTGGAGGGCCGCTGCTACGTGATCGGCGTCAACCCGTGCCTCACCGTCGACCAGATCCCGGCGGACTTCCCGCACCGCGACCGCGTGTGGCCGACCCTCGAGAGCGGGACCTGGGTGGAACACGGCAACAGCGTGATCGTCGACCCGACCGGCACCATCATGGCCGGACCCGCCCGGCACGAGGAGACCATCCTGTACGCCGAGGTCGACCTGGCCGCGGTGCGCGCGGCACGTCGCCTCTTCGACCCGGTGGGCCACTACAACCGGCCGGACGTCTTCCAGCTCGGTGTGGACACCCGGCCGCGATCGTCGGTCGTCCAGCGCGACCTGGCGCACCAGCACCGGCCGGGCGACGTCACGGGCTGAGGACCGAGCGACGCCGCCGGGATCTCTCGAAGTCCCGGCTCAGTCTGTCGCCAGCCGGGCGTGGGTCTCGACGTCGAAGCGCAGGTCGCCGTAGCGGAGCTTGGACCGCTCGATCCCCTCGGCGGCGAAGCCGGCCCCGGTCGCGACCCGGCAGGAGGCGACGTTCTCCACCCGGTGGCCCAGCTCCAGCCGGAACAGACCGAGGTCGGCGAAGGCGTGCTCGGCCAGGGCGCTCAGGGCACGGGTCGCGAGCCCGCGTCCGCGGAACGCGGCTGCGACCCAGTAGGAGACCCAGGCCGTGTCGTGACGGTGCTCGAGGTGGGTCAGACCGACGTTGCCGACCACGACCCCGTCGACGCAGATCGCCAACGGCAGCCGATCCTCCGCCGGCGCCAGCGCCTCGCCGATGAACCTGACGCACGCGTCCTCGCGGCGGAGGTCCACCTCGCCGAGCTGCAGACCCAGGTCCGGGCTGGCGGCCACCGCCCGACGCAGGTCGGCCGCATCCGTCGTCGACCAGGGTCGCAACGCGAAGTCCATCCGGCGATGATCCCAGTCAGCCGTCGGCCGCGGGACTACGGTGCTGCGAATGAGGAGCAACCAGACCGGTGGGGCCGGCGAGACCACCACGGTGGGCGGCGCGCTGCGGGAGCTGGTGGGCGCGAGCGAGACGCGGCTCGCGCTGGTGCTCGCCACCCTGGTGGTCGGTGCCGGTGCGGCCTTCATCCTCGCCTTCATCCTGCAACCGTCCGACCGGACCCTGGTCGCGGTCGCCCCCCTGGTCCAGGTGATCATGTCGGTGCTGACCCCGCTCTCGACCGCCGTGCTGACCTACGACCTCCGCGACCCGGACGGTGACTTCCGGTCGCGGACCGCGGTGCCCCTTCGGTCCCGCTGGATCGCCTCAGGTCTCTACGGTCTGGCGGTCGGCGCGGCCGGAGTGGTCATCGCGGCCGTCGCCGTCGCGGTCGTCGTCGGCGCGAACCCACCCTTCGACCCCTGGGCGGGCGCCGTTCCGGTGGTGGTCGGCAGCCTCCTGGTCCAGCTCATCCCCGTGGGCGTCGGCTGCGCCGCGGGTCTGCTGATTCCTCGCGCGGGACTGGCGGCCCTGGCCACGGTCGTGGTCCCGCTGACGTTCACGCTGCTCGTCGGGCTGCTCACCCCTCAGGGCACGGCCGACTGGGTCACGCCCCTCGGGGCCGCGAGCCACCTCGTCCCCGGCCCGATGACCGCGATCAACTGGGCGCAGTGGATCGTCACCGCCGCGCTGTGGGTGGTGCTCCCGAACGCGATCGGCGCCCGCCGGCTGAGGGACCGAGCCGACCGGTCCGCCCGGAACGACTGAGACCCGTGATCAGGACGCCGGCGTGGCGTCGACCCCGGCCTCCTTGCGCTGCGCGGGCGTGATCGGGGCCGGTGCGTCGGTCAGCGGGTCCACCCCGCCCCCGGACTTCGGGAAGGCGATGACCTCACGGATCGAGTCGGTGCCGGCCAGCAGCGCGCAGATCCGGTCCCAGCCGAAGGCGATGCCGCCGTGCGGCGGTGCGCCGAAGGCGAACGCGTCCAGCAGGAACCCGAACTTGGCTTGGGCCTCCTCGGCCGACAGTCCCATCACCGCGAACACCCGCTCCTGGATGTCGCGGCGGTGGATACGGATCGACCCGCCGCCGATCTCGTTGCCGTTGCAGACCAGGTCGTACGCGTACGCCAGCGCCGCCCCCGGGTCGGTGTCGAAGGTCTCCAGCGACTCCGGCTTGGGCGAGGTGAAGGCGTGGTGGACAGCGGTCCAGGCTCCGGACCCCACGGCCACGTCACCCGCGGCGACGGCGGCGGCGGCCGGCTCGAACAGCGGCGCGTCCACCACCCACAGGAACGACCAGGCCGACTCGTCGATCAGCCCGCAGCGACGACCCACCTCGAGCCGGGTCGCGCCGAGCAGCGCCTGGGCGCCGCGGCGCGCACCGGCGGCGAAGAAGACGCAGTCCCCGGGCTGGGCGCCGACCGCGGCGGCCAGCCCGTCCCGCTCGGTGTCGGAAAGGTTCTTGGCCACCGGGCCGCCGAGGGTGCCGTCGTCGGCCACCGTGACGTAGGCGAGGCCGCGGTGCCCGCGCTGCTTGGCGAACTCCTGCCAGGCGTCGAAGGTGCGGCGCGGCTGGCCGGCTCCGCCGGGCATCACGACGGCACCGACGTAGTCGGCCTGGAAGACCCGGAACGGCGTGTCGGCGAAGTGGGCGGTGAGGTCGGTGATCTCGGTGGAGAACCGCAGGTCGGGCTTGTCGGAGCCGTAGCGTTCCATCGCCTCGGCGTACGTGATCCGCGGGAACGTGGCCGGCACCTGGTAGCCGATCAGCTGCCAGATGGCGGCGATCAGGTCCTCGGTCAGCGCGATGATGTCGTCCTGGTCGACGAAGCTCATCTCGATGTCGAGCTGGGTGAACTCCGGCTGCCGGTCGGCCCGGAAGTCCTCGTCGCGGTAGCACCGCGCGATCTGGAAGTAGCGCTCCATCCCGGCCACCATCAGCAGCTGCTTGAACAGCTGCGGGCTCTGCGGCAGGGCGTACCAGCTGCCGGGCTTCAGCCGGGCCGGCACCAGGAAGTCACGGGCACCCTCGGGGGTGGAGCGAGTGAGCGTGGGCGTCTCGATCTCCACGAAGTCGCGCTCGACCAGCAGGTTGCGGGCGACCTGGTTGACCCGGCTGCGCAGCCGCAGGGCGTGCGCCGGGGCGGGCCGGCGCAGGTCCAGGTAGCGGTACTTCAGCCGGGCCTCCTCGCCGACGGTGACCCGCTCGTCGATCTGGAACGGCAACGGACCCGACGAGTTCAGCACCTCGATCGCCGTGGCGGCGACCTCGATCTCACCACTCGGCAGCTCGGGGTTGGCGTTGCCCTCGGGTCGCAGCTCGACCACGCCGGTGACGGCGACGCAGAACTCGTTGCGGAGGTCGTGCGCGCCGGACGCCTCGAGGATCTCGTCCCGGATGACGACCTGGGCGACGCCGCTCGCGTCCCGCAGATCGACGAAGGCCACCCCGCCGTGGTCTCGACGCCGGCCCACCCAGCCGGCTAGGACGCATGACTGACCGGCGTCGGTGGCACGCAGGGTGCCGGCGCCGTGGGTGCGGATCACGGGATGAGTTCCTCCAGGTCGGGCGGCCGTTCGCGGACACGAACGGCTGGTCGATCCTACGGGGGATGGCCCGGGGAGGTAGAACTTGTTTATGAGGCGTGTGCTGCTGGCCCTCGTCGCCGTGGGTCTGATCGCGTTCACCGGCGTCGTCAACCCGACACCGGCCGCTGCCTGCTCGTGTCTGGGAGTCTCGACGCGGCGTGCGGCCGAGCAGGCCCAGGCGGTGTTCCTCGGCACCGTCACCCGGGTGGACCAGACCCGCATCGGCGGTGAACGAGCCACCGAGCTCCGCTTCGACGTCAGCCGGGTCTACAAGGGCACCGTCTACAGCGACCAGGTGATCACCACACCCGTCGACTCAGCCGGCTGCGGGCTCACTCCCGACGTCGGCTCGACGTGGGTGATCTTCGCCAGCGGGTCCATCCAGGGCGAGGGCAGGACCGCGAAGCTCCGGCTGACCACCACCTTGTGCAGCGGCAACCTCTCCGGTGACACAGCACCCCGTTCCCTGGGCCGGCCGGGCGCCCCCCTTCCGGGCGCCTCGGACCGGTTGGAACGCTCGGAGACGACCGATGCCCGGCTGACCCGAGGCCTGGTGATCGGCGGCATCGGGGTGCTCGGGCTCGGTGCGCTGATCGGGATCGGGCTCGCCTACCTCTGGCGGCCGAAGCGGAGCTGAGCGGATCCGGTCAGGGCCGGAAGGCCGAGCCCGCCTTGTCCAGGGCACCCTTCTCGATCGGCAGCCGGCCGGCCCGGGCCGCCGCCACGAAGGCCGCGTGGTCGACCTCGGTCTGGTCGGCGTACGCGGCCGCGAACCGGCACATCGCCTGCTCGATGTTGTCGCCCTGGCCGAAGTAGCCGGCGATCATGGACGCGCCGCTGGTCCGGGCGTGCCCCTTGGCCAGCAGATGACCCACGATGCCCGCGTAGTCGGTCAGCGCCGCGCTGTCGATGGCGTCCAGCGGGATCGTGCCCTTCATGTTCCGGAACTGCCGGACGTAGTACTGGAAGTCCCCCACCGTGGTCCAGCCCAGCAGCGGGTCGCTGACCGTCTGCAGGGCCTGCTGGTACTCCACCACGCGCTGGCCCTGGTGGGCGTGCCAGGCCGACTCGCCGTGCACGTACGGCGCCAGCACCGAGCGTCGGGCCTGTTTGAGCTGCAGGAACAGCACGTCGTCGGGGCTGCTGCCCTCCAGCAGGACCACGAACGCCCGCAGCCCGACGCTGCCCACGCCCACCACCTTGTGGGCGATGTCCAGGATCGTGTAGCCGCCCACCACCCGGCGCCAGTGGGGGGCCAGCGTCTCGAGATAGCCGTCCAGCGCCTCGGCGATCGCGTCCTCCTCCGCCCGCATCACGTGGGTGATCAGCGGCGGCTCCTCCACGATCTGCCGCTTCCCGTCGTGCTCGCGGGTGAACCGCGGCAGGGCCCGGTCCGAGGTGCGCTCGCGGGCCCGTCTGGCCGTACGCGCGATCTCGGCCCGCAGCGTCTTCTCGGTGGCCGTCTCGTGCAGCCGGTGGACGTCGAGCCGGTTGTAGGAGCGCATCAGCAGCGGCTCGTCGGCCAGGAACACGACCTCGTCGCGGTAGGCCCGGACGCACGACGCGACCGAGTCGCCGCACTGTTGCTCGCTGCTGCCGTTCTCCCGCCCGGCGACCCAGATGCTGGCCACCAGCCGCCGCAGGTCCCACTCCCAGCCGCCGGGGTGCGCCTCGTCGAAGTCGTTCAGGTCGATCACCAGCTCGCCCTCGGGCGAGGCGTAGAAGCCGAAGTTGCCCAGGTGCGCGTCGCCGCAGATCACCGGGGTGATCCCGGTGGCCGGCAGGGCCGCCACGTCGGCGGCCATCACGATCGCACTCCCCCGCAGGAACCCGTACGGCGAGCCGACCATCCGGGCCACCCGGGTCGGGACGAGCCAGTCCAGGCGGCCCTCGTGCGACTGCCGGATCAGCTCGACGGGGTCGGGCCGGTCGGGTCGGACCTCCCAGCGCCCGAGCGCGGACCGCGGCACCTTCTTCCGCAGCGCCTTGCCCATCGCGTACCGCTCCCGGCGGGAGGTGGGGCGCTGGCGCAGCGAGCCGTACGGCGCGCTGTCGGCCTCGGCGAGCACGACGTGCCCGTTGCCGGCGGTGGTCATCGTCCGTCCCACTCCTCTCGGACCGCCTCGGCGTCCAGGAACTCCGCCAGGCGGTCCAGCTCCGCGTCCACGGCCGCCCGTTGGGCGGACGTGGTGCCCGGGGCCAGAGCAGCCGCGACCCGGACCGTACGCCGCCGACCTTCGACGATCGTCCGCCGCCACACTCCCACGCTGGTCAGGCCCGCCAGCACCGAGCCCCAGCGGAGGTCGGCGTCCGGTGGGTGCGGGTGCCCGGTGGCCAGCGGGAAGCCGAGCCGGGGATAGCTCAGCGTCAGCTCGTCGTAGAGCGGCAGCAACCGCACGACGTCCCGCACGGCGGCCGGTGCGACGTCGGGCGCGGCGGGGTCCCACCACACCTCCTCGGTCCCGACCACCGCGGACTCGAGCCGGTCGGCCACCCGCCCGGCCGCGGCCCGCGCCGCGGTCAGGGTCAACGAGGACCAGCGGGCGAAGTCCCGCACGCTGGTCGGTCCGTGGCCCACCACGAACCGGTGCCAGAGCTCGGCCAGCGGGTCGTCGGGGGTACGCACCGGGCGTCCGGCCAACCGCTCGCTCACCAGCGCGTAGGTGTGCTGCTGGCCGCGCAGCGGACCGCTGACGATCAGGCCCTCCAGCTCGGCGTGCATCACCAGGTAGCTGAGGCGGAAGCCGACCGGCGACTCGATCCCGGCTGCCGCCAGCCGCTCCCCGATCTCGCTGCGGGTGAGGGTCCGGCCCCCGTCGAGCAGCGCGACCAGCAGGTCGCAGGCCCGGGCGGCGGTGGCCGCGTCCACGCCCTCCCGGCGGTACATGCCTGCGTTCTTGACGTGCACCCGGTCGGCGGTCGCGGCCAGGATCCAGCCGAGGTCGGCCGGGGCCACCAGGTGCCAGGTCGGCCGCAGGACGTGGGTGCGCAGCAGGTCCCCGGCGTCGAAGGCGGCCAGGATCTGGTCGTGCGTCGTCCCGGCGGACCGCATCCCCACCGACCAGACCGCGTGGGCCCACTCCTGGGCCTGGACGCAGGCGAGCAGCTCGACCACCGCGGCCGCCGAGGGCAGCGGTTCCCCGACGAGCCGCTGGGTCGCGACCCGGCGCGCCAGCGCGGTGTCCCCGTCGAGCGCAGGGGTCTCGTCCGGGGCCATGGTCGGACCCTAGGCCGGACCGCTGACGGTCGGACGCAGGTCGGCGGTGTCGGGCTCCCACCGGTCCGGATCCGCCGGCAGCTGCTCGCCGGAGCGGATGTCCTTGACCTCGCTGTGGGGCGGTGCCCCGAACCACACGTACGGGATCCGGCGGCGGTCGGCGTAGCGGATCTGCTTGCCGAACTTGTCGGCTTTGGGCGCCACCTCGGTGGAGATCCCGCGGGCCCGCAGCTTCTCGGCCACCGCGACCGCGGAGTCGCGCGTCTCCTCGTGGTCGACGGCCACGAGGACGACGGTGGGCACCGGCCGGGACGCGGTCAGCAGTCCGCGGGAGAACAGCGGCGCGAGCAGCCGGGTGACGCCGATGGACAGACCGACCCCGGGGTAGGTCGTCTTGCCGTCACTGGCCAGCGAGTCGTACCGGCCACCGGAGGACACCGAGCCCCAGCCCTCGGAGCCGACCAGCTCGGTCTCGTAGACGGTGCCGGTGTAGTAGTCCAGACCGCGGGCGATCTTCAGGTCGGCGACCAGCCGCCCGGGGACGTGGCGGGCGGCGGTCTCCACCACCGCGGCCAGCAGCTCCAGTCCGGCGTCGAGCTCGGGGTCGGTGACGCCCAGGGCCCGGACCCGGTCCACGAACGAGCCGTCGGCGGCGGAGATCCCGGCCAGCTCGATGCACGCGGCGGCCTGGGTGGTCGACAGACCCAGCCCGGTGAGCAGCTCGGTGACCTTGTCCGGCCCGATCTTGTCCAGCTTGTCGACCTGGCGGAGCACGGCGGCGGGGTCGGTGATGCCGAGACCGGTGTAGAAGCCCTGGGCCAGCCGCCGGTTGTTGACCCGCATCAGCACCGGCGGCAGCCCGAGATCGGTGTGCAGCCGCTCCAACGCCTGCAGGGTGACCAGGGGCAGCTCGACGTCGTGGTGCGCGGCCAGCGTGCCGGCGTCGACGATGTCGATGTCGGCCTGGGTGAACTCGCGGTACCGGCCCTCCTGCGGGCGCTCGCCGCGCCACACCTTCTGGATCTGGTAGCGCCGGAACGGGAAGGACAGCTGGTGCGCGTTCTCCAGCACATAGCGGGCGAACGGCACGGTCAGGTCGAAGTGGAGACCCAGCTCGGCCTTGGCGTCGTCGGCGGCGTGCAGCCGCTGGACGGCGTACACCTCCTTGTCGATCTCGCCCTGCTTGGCGAGCCGGTCGATCGGCTCAACGGCCCGGGTCTCGATCGAGGCGAACCCGTGCAGCTCGAAGGTCTCCCGCAGCCGATCCAGCACGTACTGCTCGACGATGCGCTGGTCGGGGGTGTACTCGGGGAATCCGGACAGGGGACGGGGTCGGCTCACGGGGCCCGATCTTAGAGGGGGCGACGCTGTCGGTCGGTTCGGTCATCATGGGCGGATGCAGGAGCGGACGCAGCTCGGGACCGAGGCGAGAGCGTTGGTCACCGCGGTGCGGGAGGGGCTCTCGGCGTCCGCCGATCCCGACCGGGCCGTCCAGCAGCAGCGCTACATGAAGTCGACCATGCCTTTCCGGGGTGTGCCGGCGCCGGTGCTGCGGTCGGTCGTCGGTCCGCTGGTCGCCGACCACCAGCTGCACGACCGGACGCAGTGGGAGGGCGTGGTGCGGACGCTGTGGGACCAGGCCGCCTACCGCGAGGAGCGCTACGCCGCCCTGTCGATCGCCGGTGACCGCCGGTACCGCAGCCACCAGGACCCCGACTGTCTCGACCTGTACGAGCACCTGGTGGTCACCGGCGCCTGGTGGGATCACGTGGACGTGGTGGCCATCCACCTGATCGGGCCGATCCAGCGAGCCAGCCGGCCGGCCCTGGACGCCACCCTGCGGGCCTGGGCGACGGACCCGGACCGGTGGCTGCGCCGGACGGCGATCATCCACCAGGTCGGGTCGGCCGAGGAGCTCGACCGGCAGCTGCTGGTCGAATGCCTGCTCCCCAACCTGGCGGATCGAGAGTTCTTCATCCGCAAGGCCATCGGCTGGGCTCTCCGCCAGCACGCTCGGGTCGACCCGGACTGGGTGCGCGGCTTCGTCGCCGAGCACGAGGACCGGATGTCGGGACTGTCGCGACGCGAGGCGACCAAGCACCTGACCTGACGTCGTGTTCAGCCGACGACCCTCCAGATGGTCGACCAGTGACGATCGCGCCGCGCTGAATGTCCTGCCAGGTAAAGAAGATCGGCGAACAGAGCTCTTCCCGCGGGGCGATCGAGGGAGTATAATCGATCACATGTTCGACACCAGGTTGGAGGCTGCGCTGGGAGACCGGCGCGCGTTGGCTGACCTGTCCGCGGCGGTGCAGAACGACCACAAGATCGCGGGCTGTCGCAAGCTGGTGCTGGCAGCGGCCTGGGCTGACGCGCACTCCGGGGTCGACGATCCCGACGGTGGGCCGTGGGTCGAGCAGCTGGTGGCCCTGGGCCCCGTCGGGTGTCCACCGGTGGCTGAGACCGCGGCCGCCGGTCTGGTGCTGCCGTTCCAGACCTCGGTGCTGGGGGCGCGGGGTTGGATCTCGGATGCGTTGAACCTGCGGCACCGGCTGCCCCAGCTGTGGGCGCGGGTGGTGGCCGGGGAGGTGCATCACTGGAAGGCGCGGGAGATCGCGCAGCAGACGGCTCGGCTGAACCCGGTGACCGCCGGGATCGTGGACGCGCAGATCACCCGCTGGACGGAGCAGCTTCCTTGGGCGAGTGTGCTGCGGGCGCTGGAGGCGATCATCCTGGAGGTCGATCCTGCGGCGTACCACGAACGGGAACAGCTGGCGGCGGCGAAGCGGGAGGTGCGGGCGACGCAGTCGGAGAACGGACTGCGGACGTTGATCGCCCGCGGTGAGTCCGGAGACGTGGCGCTGATGCTCGCCTTGTACGGGCAGGTCGCCGAGGCGTTGGCCGACGAGGGTGACGAGGATCCACTGCCGGTGCGGCTGTCCAAGGCGATCGGGGTGATCGCCAACCCGACGCGGCTCATCGACCTGCTGGCCCGCCACCACGACGACCCCGACCCGCACCGCGAGCCGTGGGTGCAGGTCGCCGCCCACCAGGACGATCCGACCGATCCGTGGGCTGACGACCTACCCGCTGCAGGTTGGGAGACCTCCCGCCACGGCAACCATCACCAACCGGGACTCGACGACGACTGCTGGGACGACCAGACCGAAGGCGGCGACGAGGTCGAACTGTCGGAGGAAGCGCCGATCGACGACGCCGACCTCGCCTGGCACGCCGGCCGACGTGAGACCGAAGCGGCCACGGCCACCCCCTCGGAGCCAGAGGGCCGCGCTGTGGTGCGCGCGGACTGGCCCGCTGCTCGTGGACGGCCCCGGTGGCGGGCACTGACTCCAGCAGAGCTCGCCGCGTCGCGCCCCACCGCGGTGCTGCACGTCCACCTCGCCGACCAGACCCTGCGTGACGGACGCGGCGTGGTGCGGTCCCCGGATGGTCCGATCACGGTCGAGCAGCTGCGTCGCTACCTGGTCCAGACCGACGCGAATGTGATCGTGCGGCCGGTGGTCGACCCGGCAGAGACGGCCTCAGCCGACGCGTACGAGATCCCGCTCCGACTGCGGCGAGCCATGGCGGTCCGGCACCCGCGCTCGGTGTTCCCGCACTCCCCGGCAACTGGCCGGATGGACCTCGACCACACCCGCCCGTGGCAGCATGATGGACCAGCCGGCCAGACCGGCCTGGGCAACCTCGGTCCTCTCGCCAGGTCCGAGCACCGCGCCAAGACCGTCGGCTGCTGGCAGAGTCGACAACCAGAACCAGGCACGTACCTCTGGCGATCTCCTGAGGGCTGGATCGCGATCACCACCAACCAGGGCACCCTCACACTCGGACACAACGACTGGGCCCATCAGCTGTGGAACCCAGCGGCGCCCGCGGCCGCACTCCCGGGTGTCCGAGAGCCCGTCGCTCAGAGCTGACCGGGCTGCAGGTACGGGTTCGTCGCGCGCTCGCGGGCCATCGTGGTCTGCGGACCGTGGCCCGGCAGGACCGCGGTCGTGTCCGACAGCGGCAGCACCTTGGATCGCAGACTGCGCAGCATCGCGGCGTGGTCCCCGCCGGGGAGGTCCGTCCGTCCGATGGACCCGGCGAACAGCACGTCGCCGGAGAACACCAGCTGGTCGAGCTCACCGCCGCCGGGCGCCGTCGACGGGTAGTCGCTGCGGTACATCACCGACCCCCGGGTGTGCCCCGGGGTGTGCAGGGCGTCCAGCCTGACGCCGGCGATCTCCAGCACCGCACCATCGGTCAGCTCGCGCACGTCGTCCGGCTCGGCGAAGGTGGTGGTGCCGCCGGTCAGCTGGGCGAGCAGCTGGTGGGTCTCCGGTCCCATCGCGCGCAGCGGGTCGGCGAGCAGGGCGCGATCGTCCGGGTGGACCCAGCAGGTGGCGTCGTAGCCACCGCAGAGCGGGGCGACGGAGAACATGTGGTCGAGGTGTCCGTGGGTCAGCACCACCGCCACCGGCTTCAGCCGGTGCTCCGTCACCACCTCGCGGACGCCGTCGGCGGCTCCCATCCCGGGATCCAGGATCACGCACTCCGCGCCGGGCTCGGTGGCGACCACGTAGCAGTTCGTCTGCCACGGACCGGCGGGGAAGGAGGCGATGAACACGTCGCCGAGACTAGCCACCGCGTGGCCCACGCTGAGAACCTGTTGTGACCCGCGCCGACCGATCAGGCAGGATAGGGCCCTATGAGCGACGGCGCGGGGCCTGCCTCCTACGGCCGGGTCGACGAAGACGGGACGGTGTACGTCCGCACACAGGCGGGCGAGCGATCTGTCGGCCAGGTGCCGGACGTGCCACCCGAGGAGGCGCTGACCTTCTTCACCCGCCGCTTCGAGGCCCTCGAGCTCGAGGTGTCGCTGCTGGAGAAGCGGATCGCCTCCGGGGCGCTCTCCCCCGACGACGCCGTGTCCTCCATCAGGACCGTGCGCACAGCGGTGACCGACGCCCACGCCGTGGGCGACCTCGACGGCCTCGCCGCCCGGCTGGAGGCTCTGGTCCCCAAGGTGGCCGAGCAGCGCGCCGCCCGCAAGGCTCAGAAGGCCGAGGCCACCGCCCAGGCCAAGCAGGCCAAGGAGCGGTACGTCGTGGAGGCGGAGAAGCTCGCGGCCGGCAACGACTGGCGTGGCGGGGTCAACCGCTTCCGGGAGCTGCTCGACGAGTGGAAGGCGCTCCCCCGCCTCGACCGGGCCACCGACGACGAGCTGTGGCACCGCTTCTCGAGCGCCCGGACCACCTACACCCGACGCCGTAAGTCGCAGTTCGCCAAGGAGTCCGAGCAGCGCGAGTCGGCTCGGGCCACCAAGGAGAAGCTGGTCACCGAGGCCGAGGCGCTGCAGAACTCCACCGACTGGGGTCCGACCACCAGCGAGTACCGCGACCTGATGACCCGCTGGAAGGCCGCCGGCTCGGCTCCCCGGGGCGTCGACGACGAGCTGTGGAAGCGGTTCCGGGGCGCGCAGGACGTCTTCTTCGGCGCCAAGTCGGCCGCCATGTCGGAGCAGGACAGCGAGTTCAAGGCCAACGGCGTGGCCAAGCAGGCGCTGGTCGAGGAGGCCGAGACGATCCTCCCCGTACGGGATCTGGCCGAGGCCCGGGCCGCCTACCGCACGGTGCTGGAGCGGTGGGCCGAGATCGGCAAGGTGCCGCGGGAGATGATCAGGCCGCTGGACAGCCGGCTCCGTGCTGTCGAGTCCGCTATCAAGGGCTTCGAGGACGACCAGTGGCGCCGGACCAACCCCGAGGCCCGCGCCCGCGCCGAGGAGACGGCGAGCAAGCTCGAGGCGCAGATCGCCACCCTGGAGGAGAAGGCCGCCAAGGCGGAGTCCCGCGGGGACGCCAAGGCGGCCCGCGACGCGACCGCTTCCGCCGAGACCTACCGCGAGTGGCTGGCCCAGGCGCGCAAGGCGGCCGACGACTTCAGCGGCTGAGTCTCTGAGCCACGACAGGCGTCCCAGACGTCGCGGAGAGTTCGTTCGCGGCGCGGTAGCGTCGCAGACACTACTGCCGGATGCGGTAGACGTCGAAGACGCCCGGCACCTGACGGACCGCCCGCAGGACGTGGTCCAGGTGCGTCGGGTCGGCCGTCTCGAAGGTGAACCTGGCTTTGCAGATCTTGTCCTTCGAGGTGCTCAGCGCCGCCGACAGGATGTTGACGTGCTGGTCCGACAGCGACCGGGTGATGTCGGACAGCAGCCGGTTGCGGTCCAGGGCCTCGACCTGGATCGCCACCAGGAACGAGCTGTGCGCGGTCGGCGCCCAGGAGACGCCGACGATCCGCTCGGCGTGCTCGCTCTTCAGGTGGGTGGCGTTCACGCAGTCGTGACGATGGACCGACACCCCGGCTCCGCGGGTGACGAACCCGAGGATCGCGTCGCCCGGCACCGGCGTACAGCACTTGGCCAGCTTGACCAGCAGGTCGGTGTCGCCGGCGACCTCGATGCCGGAGTCCGAGGCCGACGACTTGCGTCGACGCCGGCCCGTGACGACCTGGTCCTCGCTGATCTCGTCGGCGGTGGCGTCCTCGCCGCCCTCGGCACTGATCAGCCGGTTGATCACGGCCTGCGGACCGACGGTGCCCTCGCCGACGGCGGCGTACAGCGCCGACACGTCGGGCAGCTTGTGGTGGTTGGCCACAGCGGTCAGGTGCTCCAGCGTCAGGAGCCGCTGCAGCGGGAGCCCCGCCTTGCGCATCTGGCGGGCGATCGACTCCTTGCCGGCCTCGATCGACTCCTCGCGGCGGCCCTTGGTGAAGTGGTGCCGGATCTTGTTGCGCGCCCGCGGGCTGCGCACGAACTCCAACCAGTCGCGGTTCGGGCCGGCGTTGTCGGCCTTGGAGGTGAGGATCTCGACCACGTCGCCGTTGGAGAGCTCGGACTCCAGCGGCACCAGCCGCCCGTTCACCCGGGCGCCGACGGTGCGGTGACCGACCTCGGTGTGGATCGCGTACGCGAAGTCGATCGGGGTGGCGCCCTGGGGCAGCGCGTGCACGTCGCCCTTGGGGGTGAACGCGTAGACCTCGGTGGAGTTGATCTCGAACCGCAGCGAGTCCAGGAACTCCCCCGGGTCGGCGGTCTCGCGCTGCCAGTCGAGCAGCTGCCGCACCCAGGTCAGGTCGGTGTTGTCGCCGTTGGCGGTGGACGCGATGCCCTTGCCGCCTTCCTTGTACTTCCAGTGGGCGGCGACGCCGAACTCGGCCCGCTTGTGCATCTCCTCGGTGCGGATCTGCAGCTCGACCGGCCCGCCCTGCGGACCCAGCACCGTGGTGTGCAGCGACTGGTACATGTTGAACTTCGGCATCGCGATGTAGTCCTTGAACCGGCCGGGCAGCGGGTTCCAGCGGACGTGCATCACCCCCAGTGCGGCGTAGCAGTCGCGCGGGTTGTCGACGAGGATGCGCAGCCCCACCAGGTCGAAGATGTCGGCGAAGTCGCGACCGCGGACCACCATCTTCTGGTAGATCGAGTAGTAGTGCTTCGGCCGTCCGGTCACCGTGGCGCGGATCTTGGCCGCCCGCAGGTCCGACGTGACCTGCTCGATCACCTGGGACAGGAACTCGTCCCGGCGGGGGGCGGCCTCGGCGACCATCCGCACGATCTCGTCGTAGACCTTGGGCTGCATGGCGGCGAAGGAGAGGTCCTCCAGCTCCCACTTGATCGCGTTCATGCCCAGCCGGTGGGCCAGCGGCGCGAAGATCTCCAGCGTCTCCGACGCGATCCGGTGCTGCTTGTCCGGCCGCAGGTAGTGCAGCGTCCGCATGTTGTGCAACCGGTCGGCCAGCTTGATGACCAGCACCCGGATGTCGCGCGACATCGCGACGACCATCTTGCGGATGGTCTCCGACTTGGCCGAGTCGCCGTACTTGACCTTGTCCAGCTTGGTGCAGCCGTCGACCAGCAGCGCGATCTCGTCGCCGAAGTCGCGGGTCAGCGCGGACAGCGTGTACGAGGTGTCCTCGACGGTGTCGTGCAACAGCGCGGCGCACAGCGTCGGCTCGGTCAGCCCGAGCTCGGCCAGGATCGTGGTGACCGCCAGCGGGTGGGTGATGTACGCGTCGCCGCTGCGCCGGGTCTGACCCCGGTGGTAGCGCTCGGCGGTCCGGTAGGCCCGTTCGATCAGGGTCAGATCGGCCTTGGGGTGACTGGCCCGGATCACCTTGAACAGCGGGTCCAGCACCGGCGCCTGGGTCTTCGCCACCCCGAACCGGGCGATCCGCTGACGCATCCGGACCCGCGGCTGCTCGGAGCCGGTGCTCAACCGCACGGGGAGGACGCCGGGTCCCTCCGCTTCGCGCACGACCGGGGTGGGCGGCGGTGCGGCGCCGGCCGGTGAACCCGGGCTCAGGCCATCGGCGACCGACTGCGGGCGCGCGGTGTCGTCACCCGTCGTCTCGGACGACGGACGTGCCACCGTGTCGGGATCAGTCGTCACCCAGGGCCACCCCTTCTGCCGAGGTCGCCAGTCTAGGGCCTGCTCCCGAACCGCTCACCAGTCGTCGCGGCGGCTCGGTCGACGGCGTGACTGGGGCGGCGGCTGGTCCGGCTCGGCGAGCTCGGCCTCGGCGTGCCGCACGACGACGACCTGGTCGCCGGTCTCCAGCTTGGCCACTGTCGGGTCGTAGAACCGGCGCAGGGTCTTGTTGCGGACGACAGCGATCACGGCTTCGCCCTTGACGTCGTCGGGGGCCCGGCCGACCTCATCGGTGCGCACCTGCCGCTCGCCGACCTCGAGGCCGTCCTTGTTGGACAGCAGGTCCTCGATCACCGTGCCGAGGTTCGGACTGACCGCGGACAGCCCCAGCAGGCGGCCGACGGCCTCCGACGAGGTCACCACGGCGTTGGCGCCGGACTGCCGCAGCAACGAGGCGTTGTCGTCCTCCCGGACGGCCACCACCACGTGGGCGCTGGGGTTGAGCTGGCGCACGGTCAGGGTGACCAGGATGGCCGAGTCGTCCCGGTCGAGGGTGATGATCACCTCACGGGCCTTGATGATCTCCGCGCGCCGCAGCACGTCCCGCCGGGTCGCGTCCCCCTCGATCGCCGCATACCCCCGCAGGTTCGCGTCGACGATGGCGGACGGCTTGGGGTCGATGACGACGATCTGGGCCGGGTTCGACCCGTTGTTCTGCATCGTCTCGACGGCACTGCGGCCCTTGGTGCCGTAACCGACGACCACGACGTGGTTGCGCATCTGCTTCCTCCAGCGGTTGTCCCGCATGATCCTGCGGCCTTCGTTGGCCAGCACCTCGAGCGTGGTGCCGACCAACAGCACCAGGAAGAGGATCCGCATCGGGGTCACCAGGACCGCGTTCAGGATCCGAGCGGTCGGGGTGATCGGGGTGATGTCGCCGTACCCGGTGGTGGTGATGGTGACGGTCGCGTAGTAGATGGCGTCGATCAGCGTGACCGAGCCGTCGTAGTTGTCGGTGTAGGCGTCGCGGTCGAAGTAGACCAGGGCCACGATGGCCGCCAGCAGGGCCAGCGCCATCAGGCCACGCCGGGACAGCTCGCGAGCCGGGGTCGACGACCGCGCCGGCAGGCTGACCAGGGTCTGGTGGGACCAGGACTGCCGGCTGCGGGCGCGCGGACCGCCGCCGCGCAGCATGCTCATGCGGCGTCGAAGGTGAGGAGCGAGGTGACCGGGGAGATCCCGGCGTCCACCAGCCGACCCCGGCCGCCGAGGTAGGCGAGCTCGCTCAGCAGGGTGACCCCGACCAGCTCCCCGCCGAGGCGGGCGACGAGCTCGGCGGCGGCCACCACGGTGCCGCCGGTGGCCAGCACGTCGTCGACGATCAGCACCCGCGCACCGGACGCGAACGCGTCGGTGTGCAGGGCCAGGGTCTCGGTGCCGTACTCGAGCTCGTAGGTGACCGAGACGACCTCGCGGGGCAGCTTGGCGGGCTTGCGGATGGGCACGAACCCCGCGCCCAGCGCCAGCGCGACGGGCGCGCCGAACAGGAAGCCGCGCGCCTCGATGCCGACCACCACGTCGACCTCGCGGGGGCTCAGCTCGACCAGGGCGTCGACCGCCGAAGCGAAACCAGCCGGGGAGGCGAGCAACGGGGTGATGTCGCGGAAGACCACCCCCGGCTGCGGGTAGTCCGGAACCTGTCGGATCAGCGCCGCGAGCTCATGACTGTGCACGCCGGACCCCTATTTCTTCCGCTGGCTGCGGGGTCTGTTCTGCGGTTGCGGACGCCCGGACGCGCCCTCGCTGGTCGGCTTGCCGGCCGTCGGGCGACTCACGATCGTCGGTTGCGTGGTCGAGACCGTGATCCGGGGTCGGGCCGGGCTGCTCGGGCTCGAGGGTTCGACGGGCTCGACGGGCTCCTCGGCGTCGTCGTCGGCGGAGTCCACCGGCGGCCGGTACGCCGGCGCGTCGACCGGTCCGACCGTCGCCCCGACCCTGGCGTCGGACTTGACCCGCCGGGCCAGCACCCGCTTGGTGAGCTTCTGCATCTCCGGCTCCCGCTCCTTGAGCTGGGCCAGCAGCGGGGTGGCGATGAAGATCGAGGAGTAGGCCCCGGAGATCATGCCGACGAACAGCGCCAGCGCGAGGTCCTTGAGCGGACCCTCGCCGAGGATGAACGCGCCGGCGAACAGCAGCGCCGCCACCGGCAGGACCCCGATGATCGTGGTGTTGATGGAGCGGACCAGCACCTGGTTGACGGCCAGGTTGGCCGCCTCGGAGTAGGTCTGGCGGGCCGAGGACGTGAGGTCGCGGACGTTCTCCCGCACCTTGTCGAAGACGACGACGGTGTCGTAGAGCGAGTAGCCCAGGATGGTGAGCACGCCGATCACCGTGGCCGGGGTCACCGTGAAGCCGACCAGGGCGTAGATGCCGACGGTCAGCACGAGGTCGTGCAGCAGCGCGACCAGGGCCGCGATCGACATCTTCCAGTTCCGGAAGTAGGCCCAGATCACCAGGGTGACCAGCAGCAGGAACACGCCGAGCGCGATCAGCGCCCGGTCGGTGATCTGACCGCCCCACGAGGCACCGATCAGGCTGTACGCCACTTGGTCGCTCGGCACCCCGGCCTCGGTGGCGATGGCCGACCGCACCTTGGGCACCTCCTCGACCGGGTCGAGGGTGCGGGTCTGCACCCGGACCTGGTTGTTGCCGACCGTGGTGACGGTGGCCTCACCGAGCTCGGGCACGCCGGCGTCCTCGACCGCCCGCTGCATGTCGGTCACGGTGGTGGCGGTGACGGCGGTCTGGACCTGGAAGTCGGCCCCACCCTCGAACTCGATGCCCCACTGGAAGCCGCGCACGCCCATGGACAGCAGCGAGACCGCGATCAGGACGGCGGAGATGACGTACCACCGGCGGCGGCGACCGACGAAGTCGTAGGAGACCTCGCCGGTGTAGAGCCGGTGGCCGAGATCGCGGAGTCTGGACATCTAGATCCCCTTGCTCTCGGTGGCCGGGCGGGCGCCGGCGGTCCGTGCGGTGGACGATGCCGCCTGCGGGCGGCGGGCGCGGCTGCCGGGCAGGGCCGCGACCCCGAGGTGGTCGGCCTCCAGCCCGGACCACTTGTGGCCCTGACCGAAGAACCTCGTCCGCCCCAGGATCGTCATCAGCGGCTTGGTGAAGAAGAACACCACGGCCACGTCGATCACCGTGGTCAACCCGAGGGTGAAGGCGAAGCCCTTGACCGACCCGATGGCCAGGATGAACAAGATGATGGCCGACAGCATCGACACCGCGTCGGCGATCAGCACGGTCTGCCGGGCCCGGATCCAGCCGGTCTCGATGGCCGTCTTCAGACTGCGGCCGTCCCGTACCTCGTCGCGGATCCGCTCGAAGTAGATGACGAAGCTGTCCGCCGTCACGCCGATGGCCACGATGGCGCCCGCGATACCGGGCAGGTTGAGGGCGAAACCGACCGAGTCGCCGAGCAGCACCACCGCCGCGTACGTGATCGCGCCGGCGACGACCAGCGAGGAGACCACCACGATGCCGAGGCCCCGGTAGTACAGGAAGCAGAAGCCGACCACCAGGATCAGACCGATGATGCCGGCGATGATGCCGGCCCGCAGCTGCTCGCCACCCAGCGTCGCGGAGACGTTGGAGACCTCCGACACCTCGAAGGCCAGCGGCAGGGCGCCGTACTTCAGGATGTTCGACAGCTCGGTCGCGGACTGCTGGTTGAAATTGCCGGAGATCTCGGCGCGGCCGCCCGGGATGGCCGAGCTGACCGACGGGGCCGAGATGACCTCGGAGTCCAGCACGATCGCGAACTGGTTCTCCGGCGGCTGCCGGGTGGCCAGCGTGCCGGTGGCGCTCTCGAACGCCGCGCCCCCTGCGCTGTTGAACTCCAGGTTCACCACCCACTGGACCTGGTTCTGCGGGACGCCGGCCGAGGCCGTGGCCAGGTCGGTGCCCTCGATCAGGGTCGGACCGAGCAGGTACTTCTCGGTCTGCTCCCGGTTGCAGGCCACCAGGGGCTGGTCGGACACGTCGGGGAAGGCGTCCGCCTGGTCGCAGGTGAACGACGCGAAGGCGGACTGGTCGGCCTCGCTGGGCTGCCACTCGATCGCCTTGTCCGGCGCGGTGCCCTGACCCGGGGCGGTCGGTCGCGGCGTGGTCGGCGCCGGGGGCGCCGTCGGCAGCTGCGGCGCCGGCCGACGGTCACCCGACGGGCTGGCGCTGGGCGCCCCGGCGGACGGCTCGGTCGTGGGCGTCGATGCTCCGCCGCTCGGTTCGGTCGAGGGGGTGACCGGTGGGGTCACGGCCTCGGCTCCGTAGACCGCGCGGAAGCGCAGCACCGCGGTCTGGCCGACCAGGCGGACCAGCTCGTCCTGCTGGACGTTGGGCACCGCGACGATGATCTGGCGGTCGCCCGAGGTCGTGACCTCGGTCTCGCCGACGCCGAGGCTGTCGACGCGCGACTGGATGATCGTCCTGGCCAGCTGCAGGCTGTTCGGGTCGATCTGGCCGGTCCCGTTCGTGTTCTGGGCCGTCAGGGTGATCGTGGTGCCACCCTGGAGGTCCAGGCCGAGCTTGGGCGTCCAGTTGTTGGAGATCGCCATCAGGCCGAACAGCGCGGCCACGATGACGCCGAAGATGATCAGGGTGCGGCCGGGATGGCCACCTCGATTCGCCACCAGGCGTCAGTCCTTGTTCTTGGGCTCGTTCCCGAAGGCCGGGTCGGCGGCGGGGTCGTACGCGGCGGGATGGTCACGTGCGGCGAGCGGATCGTAGTCGGCGGGCCGCTCGAAGGTCGTGGGGGTGTCGTAGTCGGAGGTGGGCTCCAGCGGGCTGGTCGCGTCCAGGTCCTCGACCTCGTCGGTCGCGACCGGCTCGCTGAACTCGTCGCCGGGCCGGATCACCCGGGCGATGGCCTGCTTGAGGACGGTGACCTCGACGCCGGGCGAGGTCTCGAGCACTGCCTGCTTCTCACCGGTGGAGACCACGGTGCCGAAGATGCCGCTACCGAGCAGCACCCGGGTGCCGGGCACGATCTCGTTCATGGTCTTCTGCTGGGCCTGCTGCCTCTTCTTCTGCGGGCGCAGCAGAAGGAAGTAGAAGGCGACCACCATCAAGGCGATCAAGAGGATCGTGCTGAGGGGTGAGTTTCCCATGTCTCCAACGATTCGGGGCTCTGGGCGCCCGCGGCACGGCGCGCCAGCGGGGTCGACGCTCAGGCCGACCGCCGTACTCTACCCAATCGGAGCCAGGATCTCTGTCACGCGGCGCGGAGGGTCTGAGCCGAAGCGGCCCTGATCGCCTCGGCGACCCGGTCGAGACTCGGCGTCCGGAGCGTCCACTGCTGCCAGTAGAGGGACACGTCCTCCGCGTCGGCGCTCGACAGCACGACCGCGTCCCGGGTGGTCCAGTCCCCTCGCTGCAGGTCCGGCACCATGCCCCAGCCGAACCCGAGCCGGACCGCCTCCACGTACTGGGTGGACGCCGGCACCAGGTGCACCGGCGGCTCGGAGGTGACGCCGTGCCGCTGCAGCACCCGGTGCTGCAGCCGGTCGGCGTCGTCGAACACCACCAGCGGGGCCACGGACAGCGCGTCGTGGGTGACACCGGCGGGGAACCACCGGCTCGCGAACGCGGGTGCCGCCATCGGCTGGTAGCGCATCGCGCCGAGCCGCTCGACGGTGCAACCCTGCACCGGGACCCGCTCGCTGGTGATGGCCGCCATCGCCGACCCGTCCCTGAGCAGGTCGGCGGTCCGGTCCTCGTCCTCGCGCAGCAGCTCCAGCGACAGCTCGCCGGCCAGCGGGGCGAGCGCCGGCAGCACCCAGGTGGCGAGGGAGTCCGCGTTCACGGCCAGCCGCACCACCTGCCTCGCGTCGCCGGACCCCAGGGCGTGCTCCGCGTCGCGGGTGAGGGCGTCCAGCTGCCGGGCCAGTCGCAGCACCTCCTCCCCCGGCCGCGTCGCTCGGACCGGTCGGGTGCGCTGCAGCAGCACCGCGCCGACCGATCGCTCGAGGGCCTTGAGCCGCTGGCTGACCGCCGACGGCGTCACGTGCAGCGCCGCCGCCGCACCGTCCAGGCTGCCGTGGTCGACGGCCGCCGCGAGGGCACGGAGCTGGCTCAGGTCCCAGTCCACCCGCACCATCTTAAGCACTGCTGATGGAGGCGAAGAAACATTCGTTGGACTTCATCAGGGGGCACTCCTACGGTCGAGGCATGCTCACCCTCCTGGCCGGACTCGGCTTCGGTCTCGGACTCATCGTCGCCATCGGCGCCCAGAACGCGTACGTCCTGCGGCAGGGGATCCGGCGCGAGCACGTCGGGGTGGTGGTGGCCGTCTGTGCCGTCAGCGACGTGGTGCTGATCACCGTGGGTGCGGCCGGGGCGGGGGCGGTGATCGCCCGCCACACCACCGCGCTCACCGTCGTCACCGTGCTGGGGGCCGCCGTGCTGCTCACGTACGCGGTGCAGGCGGTCCGCCGCGCCCTCCGACCGGCCGCGCTGACCGTCTCCCCGGCCGGCGGCGAGCGGACCCGGGTGGGTTCGGTCGTCCTGGCCGCGCTGGCCCTCACCTGGCTGAACCCGCACGTCTACCTGGACACGGTGGTGCTGCTCGGCTCGATCTCGGCCACCTACGCCACCCCGTGGCTGTTCGGGCTCGGTGCGGCGATCGCCAGTCTCGCCTGGTTCGCCGGACTGGGCTACGGGGCCAGGCTGCTGGCGCCGGTGTTCGCCAGGCCGGGCGCCTGGCGGGTCTTCGACATCGCCGTCGCGGTGGTGATGACCGGCATCGCCGTCAAGCTGCTGCTCGGGCTCGCCTCCGGGCCCTGACCGGGACTAGAAGATGCCGGGCGCGTCGATCGCCGTGGTGGCGGTGGGTGGGGTCAGACCCAGGTGGGACCAGGCGGCCCGGGTGGCCACCCGACCACGGGGGGTCCGCATCATGAAGCCCTCGCGGACCAGGAACGGCTCGGCCACCTCCTCGACCGTCTCGGTCTCCTCACCCACGGAGATGGCCAGGGTGGACAGGCCCACCGGTCCCCCGCCGAACCGTCGGCAGAGGGCGGTGAGCACGGCCCGGTCCAGCCGGTCCAGCCCGATCGCGTCCACCTCGAACAGGTCGAGAGCGCGATGGGCCAGATCGAGGGTGATCCGACCGTCGGCCCGCACCTGGGCGAAGTCGCGGACCCGCCGCAGCAGGCGGTTGGCGATCCGGGGTGTGCCGCGGGACCGCCGGGCGATCTCGGCGGCTCCGTCGTCACTCAGATCCGCTCCCAGCACCCCCGCCGAGCGACGCACGATGTGCTCCAGGTCGGCGGCGTCGTAGAACTCCAGCTGGGCGGTGAAACCGAACCGGTCGCGCAGCGGACCGGGGAGCAGTCCGGCCCTGGTGGTGGCCCCGACCAGGGTGAAGCGCGGGATCTCCAGCGGGATCGCCGTCGCCCCCGGGCCCTTGCCGACGACCACGTCGACCCGGAAGTCCTCCATGGCCAGGTAGAGCATCTCCTCGGCCGGTCGTGACATGCGGTGGATCTCGTCGAGGAAGAACACCTCGCCCTCGCTCAACCCGGAGAGGATCGCGGCGAGGTCCCCGGCATGCTGGATGGCCGGACCGCTGGAGATCCGCAGCGGCGCCGACATCTCGGCCGCGATGATCATGGCCAGGGTTGTCTTGCCCAGTCCGGGGGGACCCGACAGCAGCACGTGGTCGGGCACCGAGCCGCGCTGGCGGGCCGCGGTGAGCAGCAGACCGAGCTGCTCGCTGACCCGGGGCTGCCCGCGGAAGGCCGCCAGATCGTGAGGACGGAGAGCCGACTCGGCGGCCCGCTCGTCGGCCTGGGCGTCGGGTCGGACCAGCGCCTCGAGCTCCTCGGCGGTCAGGCTGACCGGGTCGTTCACGGTCGGGCCTCCCTCATCGACGCGCCAACGACTGCAGAGCGGCCCGCATCAGCTGGGGCACGCCGACGCCGGGTTCGCCGGCCAGCGGCTCCACCTCGTCGCAGGCCGCCTCGGCGTCCCGGATCGACCAGCCGAGCCCCTGCAGACCCTGGCTGACCTGGTCGCGCCAACCGGCCCCGCTGGTCGTCGACGGTCCTGCCGGGGTGGCCGTCCCGAGATCGCCGACCAGCCGGACCGCGTTGATCTTGTCCTTGAGCTCGAGCACCAGCCGCTGGGCGCCCTTGCGGCCGACCCCGGGCACCTTGCACAGCTGGACCAGGTTCTCGGTGGCGATCGCGGAGCGCAGCTCGTCGGGCGGGAGCACGGCGAGAGCCGCCTGGGCCAGCTTCGGTCCGACCCCGGTCGCCGTCTGCAGCAGCTCGAACAACTCCCGCTCGTCGACGGTCGCGAAGGCGTACAGGGTCAGGGAGTCCTCCCGCACCACCAGCGAGGTGGACAGCGTGGCGGTCTCGCCCAGCCGGAGCCCGGCCGTGGTGTTGGGACTGCACAGAGCCAGCACCCCGAAGCCGCCGACCTCGATCACCGCCGAGGTGGGGCCGAGCTGGATCACCGTGCCGGTGAGCTGCGCGATCATCGGGCTCTGACTCCCTGCGTGGTCCGGTCGACCTGCCGCTGTCGGTCGATGGCGTCCTGCAGCCGGTTCTGGGCGCCGCCCCGCCACACGTGGCAGATGGCCAGGGCCAGCGCGTCCGCGGCGTCGGCGGGCTTGGGCGGCGCGTCCAGCCGCAGGATCCGGGTCACCATGCTGCCCACCTGGTCCTTGCCGGCCCGACCCGAACCGGTGATGGCCGCCTTGACCTCGCTCGGGGTGTGCAGCGCCACCGGGTAACCGTGACGGGCGGCCACCAGCATCGCCACCCCGGCGGCCTGCGCGGTCCCCATCACGGTCTGCACGTTGTGCTGGGCGAAAACCCGCTCGACGGCCACCGCGTCGGGACGGTGGGTGCTGATCCAGATCTCGATCTCGGCCTCGAGCCGGACCAGCCGCCGGGCGGTGTCCAGATCGGGCGGGGTGCGCGCGACACCGACGGCGACCAGGGTGGGCGGGCGTCCGGGGACGCCGTCGACCACGCCCAGACCGCACCGGGTCAGCCCCGGGTCGATTCCCAACACGCGCATCCACCGACCTCCTCCGCAGAACCCGCCCCCTCGGCCGCCGGGGCCAGAAGCGAAGCGAACAGACGTTCGCACGGTACGCGATCCGGTCGGCCCACGTGCTCACCGACACACCGGTACGGGGTCAGCCGATGCTGGCCAGCACCTCGTCGGAGACGTCGACGTTGCTGTAGACGTTCTGCACGTCGTCGGAGTCCTCGAGCGCCTCGACGATCTTGAACAGCTTCTCCGCGGTCGGGGCGTCGACCTCCTGCGTGTACTCCGGCACGAAGGAGACCTCGGCCGAGTCGTAGTCCAGACCCGCGGCCTGAACGGCTTCGCGGACCCGGACGGTGTCGCTGGGGTCGCTGATGATCTCGAAGCTCTCGCCGAGGTCGTTGACCTCTTCGGGGTCGGCGTCCAGCGTCGCCTCCAGCAGGTCGTCCTCGCTGACCGCCTGGCCGCCCTCCTGCGCCTTGGGCACGACCACGACGCCCTTGCGGTTGAACATCCGCGAGGTGGAGCCGACGTCGGCCATGGTGCCCCCGTTGCGGGTGACGGCGACCCGCACGTCGGAGGCGGAGCGGTTCCGGTTGTCGGTCAGGCACTCGATCAGCAGGGCGATGCCGGCCGGACCGTACGCCTCGTACATGAGCGTCTCGTAGTCCGCCCCGCCGGCCTCGGCCCCCGAGCCCCGCTTGACGGCGCGGTCGATGTTGTCCTTGGGGACGGAGGTCTTCTTGGCCTTCTGGATGGCGTCGTAGAGCGTGGGGTTACCGGCGACGTCGCCCCCGCCGATCCGTGCGGCTACCTCGATGTTCTTGATCAGCTTGGCGAACGACTTGGCCCGCCGGGCGTCGACCACGGCCTTCTGGTGCTTGGTGGTCGCCCACTTGGAATGTCCCGACATGGTCAGGAAGCCTAGTCCACCGCGCCGGCGATGCGGTCGGCGTACAGCACGGTGGTGCCCGTCAGGATCGCCAGATCCGCCTGCGGTGCGGGCGACCGCCGGCCGTCGGCTCCTCACTCTGCTGCCAGATGCGACGCCAGCGCGCCCCCTGGGCGTCACCGACCTCGGGTCCCGAGCCGCGCCGGACCTGCCACCAGGTGCTGGCGTCCTCGTCGATCAGGTCGGCCACCGCCCGGTGGATCCGGGCCGTGAAGACCTCGGCCGACTCGGCCGGTTGCGCTTCGAGGGCTGCGCCGTAGCGGACGGCCACCCGGGGGCGCCCCCGACGGGGCCAGCTGGTGCCCTGCGGCATCGCCGTGAACGTCCCGCGGAGACCCACCGGCACGACCGGCACGGCCAGGCGCGCCGCGACCGCGGCGACGTCGGCGTGGAACGACTGGACCACGCCGTCGCGGGTCCGTCCGCCCTCGGGGAAGACCAGCACGTTCCAGCCGGTGGCGAGCACCTTGGCCAACGGCTCGACGTCGAACCGGAGGGCCCCGTCGGCGCTCGGGGCGGTCTCCGGCAGCTGGAACGTGTTGAAGCCCAAGGCGGCCGCGCCGGCCTTCCACCAGGTGTGGAAGAACGTGTCGGAGGTCAGGGCCACCGCTGTGCGCTCCCGCCAGGACGGGGGCAGGGTGGCCAGCACCGCTCCCACGTCCAGGTGCGAGGCGTGGTTGGCCACCAGCAGGGTCGGGCCCGACCCCCCGGGGAGCCGCTCCGTGCCGTGGTCCTCGAGGGCCACCTCGGCCCTGATCACCGGTCGCAGCACGCCCGCCTGACCGAGGTCGCGGACGGCCACCACCAGGGGCGTCCGCGCCCAGGCGGTCGGCAGCGGCGGCGCGTCCTGGTCACCCTTGACCGTGCCCACTGCGGTGCGGGCGGCGGCCTTGACCACGTCGACGGCGAGGTCCCAGCGCCAGCCCGTGGCCAGCGTCCGCAGGTCCGCCACCGTGTCGGCCAGCCGACCCGCCGGCCGGCGCCGACCGGGATCGACCGTCCAGGGCGCGAGCTCCCTACTCACCGTCGGACCCCCTCACGACACGTCCAGCAGGATCTGCGGCGGCGTGTGCAGGTAGGTGATCGACGGCGACCGGCCGACCGAGGAGGAGACGATCTCCAGCGCGTCGGCCAGGGTCGACGCGGCCCGGAACCCCAGCCGCTCGGCGTTGGCGCGGTCCGCGCCGACCCAGACGACGTCGCCGAGGTGCGCGGTGGCGTGGGCGATCTCGTACCAGCGGTGCACCGGGTGCAGTCCGTGGAAGGCGTGACTGGTGCGGTACAGGTGGGCGTACCACGGGTCGGTGGCGAACTTCTTCTCGAAGTCGGCGCTGATCCGGACGGGATCGGTGGTGGCGCCGAGCACCTCGGCGAAGAAGTCCACGTACGACGGGTGGAACAGCGGCGAGAAGTCACCGCCCAACGGGTGGAACACGATCAGGGCTCCGCCTTCGCGCACCAGCGGGGTGCCGGTGTGGGCACCCAGCGCCCGGACCAGTCCGGCCCAGGCGGCGAGCACCGGGTTGGTCGGGCAGTCCACGCTGTACGGCGTCCGGCCCGGCACCCCGACGATGCCGACGTCGGCCTGGCCGCTGACCTCCACCCGCTGCTGCGCGGTGACCAGCTCGGCACCCGCGGCGGCGGTCGCGGTGGGGTCGCCACCGACGATGCCGACCGGGTGCCAGGGCGCGTTCAGCCGACCGAGGACACGACGCCGCAGGGTGGCCGAGGTGACCGCCTCGGTGGCGCGGCGGAGACCGAACCAGCGCGCCTGGTCCTTGACGCTCCACTCCCACTCCCGCTTGGCCAGGAAGCCGAACGGCTCGGGGAACACGTTGGCGTCCAGCACGACCTCCACGCTGAACAGCGGCACCGACGACGCGACCAGCTGCGCCGCCTCGCCAGCGGTCGCGGGATCGGCGTCCTCCGCTCCGAGCCCGGCCAGCGTGGCCGCCGCGCCCAACCCGGTGAGCACCGCCGCGGCTCCGCCACCGGTCGGAGAGGTGACCAGGTGGACGTGCACGACCAGGTCGGACGCGGCCACCCGCCGGTTCACGGCGACCGTCAGCTCACCGACGGTGCCGAGCTCGGTGAGCTCCTCGGCGTCCTCGGCGTCGTGGTCGGTGAGCAGGCCGTCGGCGTGGAAGGAACGGAACACCCGCTCCCCGACCAGGGTCCGCAGCTCGGCCGGGGTCTGCCGACGGTTGAGACCGATGGCCGCGATCAGCGCCACGTCGTCCACCCCCGCGTCCGCGGCCCGGCCGAGCACGGCCTCGATCACCGCGGCCCGCAGGTCGGGGGCCGTCATCCCGGGCACCGGCACCGTGTTGTCGTCGAAGGTGATGGTCAACCGCATGCCGGGCCGCAGCCGGGCGGCCAGCGGCTCGGAGTCGGTGGGGTGGTCCAACGCCGCGGCGATGGCCTCGTCGGCGTGCACGGCCGGCAGCGAGTCGGCCGGGTAGACCACCCGGGCCCCGACCGGGAGCCGTTCCAGGCGGAAGGTGTCACCGGAAGCCACCAGGACGGGTGGGGTCCGGTCGTCGACGTCGAGGACGAATCCGGGGCGGACCATCTAGCGAGCTCCTGTCGGTGAGGTGCGGGGGATCATCGGGGCAACGCCCAGCGGGGGGTCATCGGGGCGATCTTCCACTCCACGCTCGTCCACTGGTTGGCGTTGGCCGCCCGCATCAGGGCGATGTCGGGGCTGACGGCGACGGCGTGACCCACGGCCGCCAGCATCGGCAGGTCGGAGTGCGAGTCCGCGTAGGCGAAGCTCCTGGCGAGGTCGATGCCGTTCAGCGCGGCGTAGTGGTGGAGCCAGGCGGCCCGGGACTCGCCCACCAACGGCGGGCCGGTGAGGAACCCGGTGCAGCGACCGCCCGCGTCGGTGGCCAGGTCGGCCGCCACGATCACGTCGAACAGGGGCTCCAGCGGCCGGGTCAGCGGCCGCACCACCCCGGTGACCAGCACGGTCCGGTGCCCGGCGGCCCGGTGCTCCCGGATCCGGCGACCGGCGTCCGGCGACAGCCGGCTCAGGATCGTCGGCGCCAGCTCGGTGTCGACGAACTGCTCGAGCGCCGCCAGGTCGGCACCGGCGTAGCGGCGGTAGACCGCGCGCAGGAACGCGCTCCGGTCGCGACGCTCCGCCCAGAGGTAGGACGGCAGCTTCTGCAGCACCTGACCGAGCTCGGCGACCTGGCGGGGGGCCGAGAGCCCCGGCAGCCGTGACCACAGGTACTGCTCGATGACGTTGGTCGACATGATCGTGCCGTCCAGGTCGAAGACGGCCATCGCCGTCGAGCCCGCGGTGTCGCGCCCCAGGTCCCGCATCGTGGTCGGCCGCTTGCCACGTCGGCGGCGCAGCGCGTCCATCCGCCGGATGGACGAGGTGATCGAGGGACAATGCACGTCCTGGATGTAGGTCTTCCAGTCGTAGACCGCTGTGTCGAACGCGAAGACCGGCTGGTCGTCGGGATGCAGCGACTCCGTCAGCGCGAGCGTGTGGTCGTCGACGAAGTGCAGCTCGGACTGCGCGTACTCGTTGTAGAGCGAGAGGTAGCGGCGCAGGAAGCTGAGCCGACCGCGGGTGCGGTCCAGGTCGTTGGCGAACTTGCGGGTCCGCGCGGACCGCGGGGCGGCGTCCAGCAGCCGGTTCGCGATCGTGTGCGCCCGCTCCGAGGTGGCCAGCAGCCGCTCCACCGAGCCCGCCCCGGGGAACTGCCACTGCGGCAGCCGGGCCGCCCCGCGCGGTCCGCCCTCCAGCGGGTGCTCGGAGAAGTACTCCCGGATCTGGCCGTAGATCCCCTGGAAGGTCAAGGGGTTCCGGGCCCCGGAGCTGACGTGGTAGAACTCCGGCCGGCCGATCGTCGGGTGGGTGGCGCAGACGGCCAGGATCGCGTTCACCACGTGGTCGCAGGGCACGATGTCGATCACCGAGTCCGGGGACGCCGGGAACTCCGGCAGCTCGCCGCGGCCGTACGCCAGGATCAGCGGCTCGGCCATCTTGAAGCCCTCGATCCACCCCGGGTACGGGTGCAGCCAGGACGACTCCACGATGGCCGGTCGCACCACGGACACCTCGACGCCGGCGCCCACCTCGGCGACCACCCGCTCGCCCAGGGCCTTGGTGAAGGTGTAGACGTCGGTCCAGCCCAGTGACCGGGCCCGCTCGGTCCCCGCCGTGACCAGCTCGGACTGCACCCACTCCAACCGGCGCCGCTCGGTGTCGGCCGCGGTCGTCAGGTAGCCGGCCTGGCGGTGCTCCCGCTCGGCCTCCTTGCGCAGCGCGGTCAGCCGCTCCGACGTCCGCGACTCCGCCTCGATCAGGTCCCGCATGGCCAGGCCGGCGCGGGTCTCGGCCCGGTGGTCGATGGTGTGCACGTGCGCGGCCTCGGGGATCGCGCCCCGGCGGCGACCGGCCGTGTACGCGGTCGAGATGTGCACGTAGTGCGGCACCTTGAGCAGGTTGCCGTCGTCGTCGGAGCAGGCCTCGATCATCCGGTCCATCAGCGCCTGGGTGCCGACCACGTTGGTGGTGAAGGCCTGGTCGATGGGCGGGTCGAAGGACACGTCGCCGGCGCAGTGCACGACGACGTCGATGTCGCTCGGCAGCACCGGCACGTTGGGCAGGTCGCCCTCGATCACGTCGATCCGGCTGTCCAGCAGCGCCTCGGGTCCCCCGGCGGCCTCGCGGACCCCGCGGAAGATCTCCTTCTTGACCACCGTGATCATCCGGGCCCGGGCGTCGGCGGAGCGCTTGCGGCGGACCAGCACGGCCGGGGTGGTCTCGGGCAGCTCGGTGAGGATCTTCCAGAGCAGCTGCTCGCCGATGAAGCCGGTGACCCCGGTCATCAGGATCTTCTTGCCGGCCAGCAGGTCACGCAGCCGGCCGTCCAGCAACGGCCGGTCGGAGCGGTCGGCGTCCACGCTGCGACGGAACGTGTCGGCCGGGGTGACCGTGCTCATGAGGGGGTGTCCTCCCTGCTCGAGACCCGGGTGAGCTCGAGCGCCTCGGTCAGGGTGAAGTTGCCGACGTACAGGGCGGTGCCGATGATGGCGCCCTCGACGCCGACGCCGACCAGCGCCGCGAGATCGGCGATGTCGGTGAGGGACGATATCCCACCACTGGCGACGACCGGGGCCTCCGTACGCGCGCAGACGTCCCGCAGCAAGGTGGTGTTGGGACCGGACAGCATGCCGTCGGAAGCCACGTCGGTGACCACGTAGCGGGCGCAGCCGGCCGCGTCGAGCCGGTCCAGCGTCTCGAACAGGTCGCCGCCCTCGCGGGTCCAGCCCCGCGCCGCCAACCGCTGACCCCGCACGTCCAGCCCGATGGCGATCTTGTCGCCGTAGGTGGCGATGACCTCGGCGCACCACTCGGGGCGCTCCAGCGCGGCGGTGCCGATGTTGACCCTGGTGCACCCGGTGGACAGCGCCCGCTCCAGCGTGTCGTCGTCGCGGATCCCGCCGGACAGCTCCACCTGCAGCCGCATCTGCGAGGTGACCTCGGCGATGATCTCGGCGTTGTCCCCGCGGCCGAACGCGGCGTCGAGGTCGACCAGGTGGATCCACTCGGCGCCCGCGTCCTGCCAGCGCTGAGCCGCGGCCCGGGGATCGCCGAACACCTTCTCCGACCCCGCCACCCCCTGCACCAGCTGGACGGCCTGACCTCCGGACACATCGACCGCCGGCAGCAGCTGCAACCGGTCACCCCACCCTGCGTTCACGCCGCCGACCCTATCGTCGCGAGCCCGCGAAGCCGATTTCTCGGGCCCGCCGGGGCCGGCCGGTGTCAGCAGGCGGTACTGGCCAGACCGTGCTGCTCGCGGGCCGAGTCGGTCACCGCGCCCAGGAACCGGTGCGAGTTCGGATCGGTGCCGGGGGCGTACCAGCTCGGGTCGATCTCGCACACCAGCAGCTCGGAGCTGGTGTCGGACAGCACGACGGGGAGGGTGTGCACCACCGTGGACGGGAAGCTGACGACCACCCGCCCGACGGCGCCCTCGCGGATGGCCACCTCGAGGGGCAGCTCGGGCATCGCGATCCGGAGGCCGAGTCGGGCGATCCGGGCGAGCTTGTCCCGCGCCTCCTTGCGGTGCGCGAAGTAGCGGTCGACACCGTGCTGCGCCGCCAGGGCGGCGACCGCGGCGACGTACTCGTCCTCGCTGACCACCCCGGTCTCCACCAGCGACGTGCCGATCAGGTCGGCGGCCGACTTGACCCGTGGTCGAGGGTGCTGGGCCCGGACCCAGGCGTAGGTGTTGCGCAGCACCCGGGCGTGGGCGACCTCGACCGGCAGACAGCTGAAGACCGTCAACCGGCACCCGGACCCGGGCTGCAGGCGACGACGCAGCGAGTCCGCGATCTGGTCCCGGGCGAAGGTGGAGATCTGGCGGCGGTGCTCCTCGGTCGCGACCTGGTGCCAACGGCGCAGGTGCTCCCCGCTGGCCCACTGCCGGGCGAACTCGAGCGTCGCGGTGCCGTCGTCGACGATGACCAGCTCGCTGGTCCGGGTGACTCCGGCCACGACCTGCATGACCCCGGAGAACGGGTCACCGAGGACGAGCCGGTCGGTGCCGGCCAGGTCCCCGGCCAGACCCCTGACCGTACGGGCGATCGCGGCCCCACCGAGACGCGGCTCGTGCCAGCCGACCGACAGACCCGCTTCCCGGGCCAACCGGGCCATGCAGCGCAGCTGCCACCGGCTGGTCTCGTTCTTGGGTGCGAGGATCAGCACGTCCGGCCGGGTGGCCGCATGGTGCGCCCACTCGATCACGTTGAGCAGCTGGGCCGGGCTCTCGACCAGGGCGACGGTCCTCACCTCAGGTGGCACCGACGAGCTGGGGGTCCTGCACCCGGCGCAGCTTCTTCATCGCGGCCAGCTCACCGTCGTAGATCCTCTTGACGCCGTCACCCAGGGACTCGCTGATGGTGCGGATGTCGCGGACCAGACGCTGCAGGCCGGGCGGCTCGACCGAGGCGGCCTGGTCCGAGCCCCACATGGCCCGGTCGAGGGTGATGTGCCGCTCGACGAAGGTGGCGCCCAGCGCCACGGCCGCGAGGGTGGTCTGCAGACCGGTCTCGTGACCGGAGTAGCCGATCGGCACGTTCGGGAACTCGGCCTGCAGGGTGTGGATCATCCGCAGGTTGAGCTCCGACGGCTTGGCCGGGTAGGTGCTGGTGGCGTGGCACAGGACGATGTTGTCGCTGCCCAGCACCTCGACGGCGTGCCGGATCTGCCGCGGGGTGGACATGCCGGTGGACAGGATGATCGTCCGGCCGGTGGCCCGCAGCCGCCGGAGCAGCTCGTCGTCGGTCAGCGACGCGGAGGCCACCTTGTGTGCGGGCACGTCGAACTGCTCGAGGAAGTCGACCGACTCCACGTCCCACGGGGAGGCGAACCAGGCGATCCCCCGCTGCCGGGCGTACTCGTCGATGGCGGAGTACTCCTCGACGCCGAACTCGACCCGGTGCCGGTAGTCGATGTAGGTCATCCGTCCCCACGGGGTGTCCCGCTCGATCTCCCACTGGTCGCGCGGTGTGCAGATCTCGGGGGTCCGCTTCTGGAACTTGACCGCGTCGCAGCCGGCGGCGGCGGCCTGGTCGATCAAGGCGAACGCGTTGCTCAGCTCACCGTTGTGGTTGATGCCGATCTCGCCGGTGATGTAGACCGGCTGCCCCGCCCCGATGATCTTGTCACCGATCGTGCGGGCGGGGGTGGTGAGGGTGGGGTGCGTGCTCATGATCGAGACGCTAGGAAGATCATCTTGCCGGACGGGAGGTGCCGTCTGAACGGCGGACGAACAGCAGACGACGTGCTGGCCCACCCGTGGGGATCGGTTCGCCGACGAGACATCGGGCGTTCACCGGACATCCGCTTCATGATCACCGGACGCCTCCTCGGGATGCCTAGGGTCGGGCCGTGCGCACCACCACCCGTGCCCTCACCCGGCACTACATCGACGAGCTCGACCTCAGCGGCGACGTGCTGGAGATCGGCGGCCACACGCTGTCCGGCTGCGCGGTCGGCCTGTTCCCCGAGCCCCGCTTCCGCTACCACGACCTGAACCTCGTCGCGTCCGACATCCCGAACACGATCATCGCCGACATCACCGGCTGTGCCGACGTCATCCCGGACGCCTCGTTCGACGTGGTGTTCTCCTCCGACGTGTTCGAGCACATCGACCGGCCCTGGCTGGCGGCCGCGGAGATCGCCCGCATCCTGCGCCCCGGTGGTGTCGCCATCACCCACACGCTGTTCTCCTGGCGGAACCACCCGTGCCCGATCGACTACTGGCGCTACTCCCCGGAGTGCCTGGAGTTCCTCTTCTCCGACCTCGCCTGCCTGGAGAAGGGCTACGACCTGAGTCAGCGCCGCGTCGACCAGCCGGGTTTCTGGCCCTCGGGCGACGACTCGGTGCCGGTCGACCACCTCGGCGGCTGGCGGGAGCACTGGAGCGTCTACTGCGTGTCGGGCAAGGGCATCGAGGCGACGGTGCCCCGGTTCAAGGACAGCGACCACCCGTTGGCGGTCCACCTGCGGCGCGACACCCAGGGCGCGGTGACCAACCCGAGGATGACCGGCTCGACGGTGCCGCTGCCTCCCGATCCGGTCGACTCGCTGCGGCCGGAGCTGACCGGGATCACCGCGGAGCTGAGGACGCTGCAGACCCAGAACCGACGGCTGGCCGACCGGGTGCACGCCCAGGACGCCCGGCTGGCCCGGATCAACCGGGCCGTCGACCGCCGGTCGCTGCCGGAGCGCGCCTACCGCAAGGTGCAGCGGGCGCTGACCCGGATCGGCCCGTGAGGCCGCTGGTGTCGGTCGTCGTGCCGGCCAAGGACCAGGAACCCCACCTCGGTGACTGCCTGAGCAGCCTCGTCGGCCAGCTCGGCGACCCCGAGGCGCTCGAGGTGATCGTGGTCGACGACGGGTCGACCGACGCCACCGGCGTGATCGCCCGCTCGTACGCGGACCGGCTGCCCCGGCTGGAGGTGCTGCGCAACGACGTCCCCGTCGGCCTGGCCACCGCCCGCAACCTCGGCCTCGACCGGGCGACGGGCCGCTACCTCGCCTATCTCGACGGTGACGACTGGCTGGCCCGGGGCCATCTGGCCGGGATGGTCGAGGTGATGTCCCGGCTGGACGTCGACTTCGTCCGCACCGACCACGTCCAGACCACCGCCGGGCGTCGCTCGGTGGTGCGGGCGCCCGAGGCCCGCCGCGACCGCGTGCTCGATCCCCGCTCGTCGATCCTGCCCACCACCACGTCGACGATGGTCGACTACTGCTACGCCTGGGCCGGGCTGTTCGACCTGCGCATCGCCGACCTGCTGCGCTTCCCCGACGGGCTGTTCACCGCCGAGGACCGCGCCTGGTGCTGGCGCCTGCACCTGCAGGCGTCCTCGTACGCCGTCGCCGGCCCGCCCGGCATCCTCTACCGCCGCGGGGTCACCACGTCGCTGACCCAGGTCCTGGACCGGCGGCAGCTGGACTTCCTGCCCTCCTTCGAGCGCGTCTTCGACCTGGTCCGGCACGATCCCGAGGCCGCGCGCTGGTGGCCCAAGGCCGCGCGGATGTTCCTGGCCGTGCTGGCCCGCCACGTCAGCCGTCAGGAGCAGATGACTCCCGCCGACCGGGTCCTGCTGGGCGACCGGGCCCGGCAGGTCCTCGGCTCGATCCCGCCCGACGTGCTCACGGGGGCGTACGCGGCGGCCAAGCCGGAACGACGGGCGCTGCTGGCCCCGCTGGTGCTCGGGCGGGCCGCCGCCGTACGCCTGCGGCTGCTCGACCGGCTGGGCGCGCGCCAGGGAGTCGCATGAAGCAGCTGGTGCTGGCCTCCACGTTCTTCCAGTGCCTGTCCCTGGTCGCCGCGGTCGACGCGGGCGCGCTGCCGGACGCCGCCGAGCGGATCCTGGTGCTGGCCGACGGCTCGCAGGCGCCGGAGCTGACGGTGCCGTTGGCCGAGCAGGACGGCTTCGACGTGGTGCGGTCCCGTTTCGACCGGGTGGTCGACCTGAGCGAGCTGCTCTACCCCCGGCGACCCGTGCAGTTCGCGCCCCGCCGGGAGGAGCACCTGGTCTGGGAACGGCTGCTGCGCAGCCACTGGCGGCTCGGTCGCGGACCGCTGCAGCTGGTGCTCGACTTCGTGCAGGTGAACCCGGGCCTGTCGCTGGCCGGGGTGTTCGCCGACGCGGAGCTGTGGACCCACTCCGACGGTCTGATGACGTACTCACCGACGCGGCGGACGCTGCCCCTGTCGATCTCCCAGCGACTGACCGGGCTCGTGCACCTCGACCTCGTGCCCGGACTGACCCCGCAGATGCTCGCCGAGCACGGGGTCGTCCACCGCACGGTCGGCCTGCCGGCGCTGGGGGCGGTGCTCGACGAGGTGCGGCGGGACGCGCCCTCGGGGGCGGCGTCCGACCGGGCGACGGACGTCGCCGAGGGCCGGCCGACAGCGCTGGTGCTGGGCCAGTACCTGAGCAGCCTGGGGCTGGTGACCGGGGCCGAGGAGACCGAGCTGAGCCGGTCCCTGGTGCGGGAGGCGGCGAACCGGGGCGCCGAGGTGTGCGTCTTCAAGCCTCACCCCGCCGCCCCGCCGGCCCAGGCCCACGCCCTGGCCGACGCGGCGCGGCAGGAGGGGGTCGAGCTCGTGATCGACCCGCGACCCGAGGCCGCCGAGCTGACCATGCACCGGCGGCGACCGACCTGGGTGATCAGCTGCTTCTCCACCGGTCTCTCCACCGCCGCCTACCTGCTGGGTCTCGAGGCGGTCGCTGTCGGCACCTCGCGGTTGCTCTCCCGGCTGGCCCCGTACGAGAACAGCAACCGGGTGCCGCTGGTGCTCGCCGAGGCGCTCTTCCACCGCGACGACTTCCGCCCGCCGGCCCTCGCCGGACCGGATCCGGGCAGCCGGGACCTGCAGCGGCTGGTGGAGGCCGTGGCCTACTGCATGCAGCCCGACCTGCACCCCGGGTCGGCGGCACGGACGGCGGCGTACCTCGGGGAGCTGGAGTCCGAGCCGGACCTGCTGGCGCTGTTCTTCAAGCGGCGCCGGCTGACCCGGCTGGGTCTGCCGGGAGCGTTGCCGGCGCGCGGCTGGTCCAGCCGGACCCGGCACCGGCTGGCCCGGGTCCGGTCACAGGTGTCCCTCGGTCAACCGGTCAGCGGGCGACCCAGCCGCCGAACGTCTTCTTCCCCGGCGCCCAGTCGATGACGTCAGGACCCTTGAGGTCGAAGTAGCCGCGGACGGACACCCGGACCTCGTCCGGGTTCCCGACGCAGCTGCGGGGAACGGTGACCGACACGGTGGTGGGCCCGTACACGTCTCCGCGGCCGCGGAGGTCGGCGCACGGCACGGCCACGCCCTGCTGACCGAACTTCTCGATCCGCATCAGCGGGGACAGCTCGCTCGCCGGCACGAGGTCGTGTCGGTACTCCGGGCCCGGGTCGTCCGGGTCGGTGTCGAGGTAGACGGTCAGGTAGGTGCCGGGCCGGATCGCGCCGGTGGTGGTGGTGACCTTGATGCTCGTGCTGCCGTGGCTGACCTTCACCTTGGTGATGTTCGGCTTCGGGTCCGTGATCGTGCCCGTATCGGCCTGGGCGGCCGCTGTGGAGCCGGCGACGCTCACCAGCGCGCCGAGGGCGACGGCGGCCAACCGGTTGGTGGTTCTCGACATGACGTGCTCCCCCTGTGGTGGTTCCTGACGGGGAAGGAGGCGACCACGGGTCCGGTGATACTCCGGGGCGACCGTGCTGCGCCTGGGAGAGTGACGGCATGCAGTTGCTGCTCATCATCGGTCCGCCGGCGGTAGGGAAGATGACCGTGGGGCGGGAGATCGCGCGACGCAGCGACTTCCGGCTGTTCCACAACCACCACACGATCGAGCCGCTGGTGGAGGTCTTCGGTCACGGGACGCCGCCGTTCACGACCCTCAACTCCGAGTTCCGCCGCCGGGTGATCGAGGAGGCCGCGAAGCACCGGGTCGACCTCATCTTCACCTTCGTCTGGCAGCTCGAGGAACCTGGCGACGAGCGGGAGGTCAGCACGCTCGTGGCGCCGTACGAGGTCAACGGTGGCCAGGTCCTGGTCGTCGAGCTGTCCGCCGGTCTGACCACCCGGCTGCAGCGCAACCGCGGCGAAGACCGGATCGCCGCCAAGCCGACCAAGCGGGACGTGGCGTGGTCCGACGGCAACGTGCGGGAGCTGGAGCGGTACCGGCTGAACTCGGACCCGACCGGCGCCCGTCCGACGCCGGCCGACGCGTTCCTTCGCGAGCACCCGCACCTCCGGCTGGACACCGCCGCGCTGTCGGCCGAGGAGACCGCCGCGCGGGTCCTCGCCTGGCTGGCGTCGGTTCCGCCCGCGGGCTGACCTCCGACCGCCGTCAGCGGCGGGGGCGGCCCGGCTCGGGGCCCGGCCCGGGCTGACAGCGCGGGCACCACCAGGTACGACGCCGGTCGGGGTCGCCGGCCACCTCGGCGACCATCTCGATCGGCGTGCCGCAGCGGCGGCAGGGCTGGGCGAAGCGGCCGGCGACCCAGTGGTCGCGGCCGCGGCGGTTGTCGCCGGTGGTGACCTGGTAGGCCCCCGGGGTCAAGGCGGAGTGCCGCAGCGCTCGCACGGCGAGTCGCACCGTGGCGGGCAGGTCGATGCCCCCCACCGGGGTCCACGGGCTGACCCCGCGCAGGAAGCAGAGCTCGTTGGCCCACAGGTTGCCCAACCCGGCGAGGTTGCGCTGGTCCAGCAGCGCGGCGGCGACGGGCCGCTCCGGGTCGCCACCCAGCCGGCGGACGGCTTCGTCGAGATCCCAGTCGGCCCGGAGCGGATCCGGGCCGAGGTGGCCGACCACCGACTCCTCGTCGGAGGTCTCGACCAGCTCGACCACCGGCAGCGACAGCCCGTACGCGGTCGGACCGTTCTCTGTCGCCAGCAGCACCCGGACGTCGGGCATCAGGGTGCGGGGCAGACTGCGGCCGGCGCGCACCACGGTCCAGGACCCGTCCATCCGCAGGTGGGTGTGCAGCGTGAGGTCGCCGTCGAAGCGGGTCAGCAGGTGCTTGCCGTGCGTCGCCTGCTCCAGGACCCGCCGCCCGGCCAGGTCGGCGATGGCGTGCCGGGCCACGTGCAGCTCACCGCGCCGCACCGTCCGGCCGACGAGGACGTCGAGTCGGCGCGCGAGCACGTAGACGGAATCACCTTCGGGCACCGCCCCATCCTGCCTGGCGGGCCCAGCTCACCGGGAGAGCTCGCGCGGCGCCCTCAGTCCGCCGAGCTTGTCCGGGTTCATCATGATCAGCACCTGGGCGATCCGGTCGTCGACGATCACCAGCTGCAGGGCCGCCGCCACCCGGTCGCCGTCCCAGGCCCGCCAGCCCGGCCCGCCGTTGATCAGGACGTCCTCGAGCCGCAGGTCCGGTGTCGCCTTGTGCGCGATCCCCACCAGCAGCCGGGCCGCGGCGTCGGCGCCCTCGACGGGCCGGCGGGCGGCGCGCACCTGGCCGCCGCCGTCGGAGAGGACGACGACGTCCGGGGCCATCAGGTCCATCAGCCCCTGCACGTCGCCGTTGACCACGGCGGCCGTGAAGCGCTCGCGGACGCGGTCGGCCAGCTGGTCGTCGGCGGAGAACCTCGGTCGGCGCGACTCGACGTGCTGCTTCGCCCGGTGCGCGGTCTGGCGGACGGCGACGGCCGTCATCCCCAGCGCCTCGGCGATCTCGGCGTGCTCGTAGCCGAAGACCTCGCGCAGCAGGAAGACCGCACGCTCCTTCGGGCCCAGGGACTCCAGCACCACCATCAGGGCGAGGGAGACCGACTCGGCCAGCACGACGTCGTCGGCCACGTCCGGCACCGTGAGCAACGGCTCGGGCAGCCAGGGGCCCACGTAGTCCTCCCGGCGGCGGGCGAGGGTTCGCAGCCGGTTGAGCGCCAGCCGGGTGGTGATCTGGCACAGGTACGCGCGGGGGTGGCTCACCTCGACGTCGCCGGGGCGCTGGGCCCACCGCAGGTACGTCTCCTGCACCACGTCCTCGGCGTCGGCGACGGAGGACACCAGCTCGTACGCGACCGTGAACAGCAACGAGCGGTGTCGCTCGAAGACCTGCTGCCGGTCGGCGCCGGCGGCCGCTGCTGCCTCAGCCACGGGCCGAGGGTAGCCGGCAGCTCGCCGAGAACCCCTGCGACACCAGACCGAGGGCGGCGTTGAAGCGCGACCGCTGGTTCTCGATCGCCACCATCATGGTCAGCTCCACCAGCCCCTCGTCGCCGAGCGCGTCGCGCAGTGGCGAGACCATCGCGTCGGTCACCTCCACCGGGGTCGCCGTCGCGGCCCTCGCGTACGCGATCACCTGCTTCTCCAGGGTGCTGAGGTTCTCGGCCTCCCGCCAGGTCGGCACGCTGGTCAGCTTGGCCAGGTCGAGACCCTGGGAGTCGGCGAGGAAGAAGCCGAAGTCGATGCACCAGGTGCAGCCGATCTCGGCCGCCACCGCCATCACGGCGAGCGCCCGCAGCCCCGGGTCGAGCCGGTCGAACCTCGCGACCCGCCGCTCGTGCAGCAGGGTGCTCCACAAGACCTTGCGGTTGTGCGCCAGGGCGAAGCCGTTGTCGGCCGCCTGGCCGTACAGCGTGCGGGACAGCCAGCCGATCAGGCGTCCGGTCGGGCCGGGCGGCTGGTCGATCGGCACCCTGGCCAGCTGCCGGCGCGCGGCGAGCTCGGAGCCGGGGCCCGGGGCCACGGTGAGAAAGGGTCGGGCGGGGTCGACGGTCGTCATGTCCCTGAGACACCGCTCAGTCGCCGGGTGTGACAGCCGCCGCGCTCCGTCTCAGCGGTGGGCGAGCCGACGACGCAGCCGCCGGCCGGCGCGCAGGGCGACCGGCGGCACCAGGTCGCGGACGAGCCGGCTCCGGCCCGCGGGGACGGGGGCCGCGGGCACCGGGGTGGAGCGCAGGTAGGCCGAGGCGCTGCGGAAGTAGGCCGACGCCCAAATCCGACGGGACGGCCGCTCGCCGCTGGCCAGCAGCGTCTCCACCCGATCCGCGATCTGCTCGGTGGCCGTGCCCGGCCGGTCGAAGAAGTAGCCGCCGAGCCAGAAGCGGTCCGGGGTGCCGATGTCGTCGGCGATCAGCTGGTCGAAGGTGCGCAGCAGGCCGCTGGCCAGGAAGACGTGGTTGCCGTAGCGCTCGTGCACGCCGAGGTCGAGCACCAGACCGACGCGGCAGCCGCTGCCGACCGCCTCCAGGGCCGCCGTCGACGACATGGTGAGCAGCAGGTCCACGCTGGGCAGCAGCTCGCTGATCGGGGTGTAGTCGATTCGGAAGTTCGGCGGTCGGTCCACCCCGAGCAGCAGGTCCTCGGGGTGGTGGACCATCCGGTGGAACGTGTCCTCGCCGAGCCGGTGCCGTGGCTTGAGCAGCACCTCCCGCTCCGGGTGCGCGTACGCGTAGTCGAGCAGCCGACGGTAGAGGTGCAGGCGCTCCTGCGCCGGTCCCGGCACCGTCGGCTGGTCGGCGAACAGCACCCGACGGATCGGCCCGCCGTGCGGCGCCGCCGCCGAGGAGCCCAGGATCGGCAGTCCGGACAGCAGCAGGTTGCCGGGGTCGAGGTCGAGCTGCTGAGCCACGGTGACGAAGTGCTCGAGGTCGTCGACGCCGTTGACGGCGACGACGTCGGAGCCGACCCGGTCCAGGTACCCCGCCGTGATCTTCTCGATGATCACCCCCACCCAGCCGGTCACCACGACGGGTCCGGGCCCGTCCCCGACCCGGTCGGCGAGATCGACGGTGAACCGCAGCGTGAACGGACCCGACAGACCGCAGACCACCACGGAGCTGAGCGCGGCCCGGTCGAGCAGCTCGGGCCAGCCGACGGACTCGACGCCGGTGAAGCCGGCGGCCGCGATCTGGGCCGGGGACAGCGCCGAGCGGACGTCGGGCACCACCACCGGGCAGTCGAACCCCCGAGCCACCAGCTCGTCCCGGATGCCGGCGACCCACTTCAGCTGGGAGTCGAAGGCGGCGACCAGCAGCGCCTGGGGTCGCGGATCAGCGGGGCGGGGCACCGGGCGAGGCTAGGCAGGGTGGTTGAACGGCTCGTGAACATCGAGTTCCCGGACGACCATCTCGTGGGTCAGCGGGGCGTAGAGATGCGGGAAGGCCTCAGTCGACCCCTCCTCGACCACCGGCCGGGCCCGCTCCGGATCGAGCTCGAGCAGGACGAGCTCCTCGGGTTCGAAGCGACTGAAGTAGCGGTCCAGGACCCCCGCCACCTGGCGCCGGTAGGCCAGGTGGACGAAGCCCTCGGCCTCGAAGCCGGTGCCGTGGCTGGACCACGGGTAGCTGCCGGTGTGCCGGGCCTCGTCCCACAGGGTCCGCTCGGCGATGTGCAGGATCGGTTCGCTCACCCGGGGTCGCTCCCCCAGCAGACCGAGCGCGACCAGACGGCTGCGCAGGTCGTCGGCTCCGACGAACCGGATGGCGGTCAGCCCCAGGTCGGCCGCCGCCGCGCAGTTGGCCTCGCTGTCGTCCACGAACACCGCCGACGCGGCGTCCACGGAGAACCGGTCCAGGAGCAGCCGGTAGAGGCGCGGGTCGGGTTTGGCGATCCCCTCCCGCCCGGAGACGACGATCGCCTCCAGGCGCCGCAGGATCCCGAACCGGCGCTGGGCCACCGGGAAGGTCTCGTCGGACCAGTTGGTCAGACCCAGCAGCCGCACCCCGGCCCGGGCCAGCTCGGCCACCACGGCCGACGTGCCGGGCACCGTGCCGGTGAGCGCGCGGTCGAAGTGCCGCCGGTAGGCGGTGATGGCCTCGGCGTGCTCGGGCCAGGTGTCGGCCACCTCCGCCTCACCCTCGGCGTAGCGGCGGCCCGCGTCGTTGCGGCGGTTCCAGGCCGAGAAGTCGACGTCGCGCATCAGCCGCTGGGCGGCGTCGGCGTCCACCACGGCGCTGAACGCCCGTACGGGATCCCAGGACAGCACGACGCCGCCCAGATCGAAGATCGCCGTACGCCGGGTCACCGGGTGTCGCCGCCCAGCGTCAGGACCCAGTTGGCGATCAACAGGGCGCCCGCCGCCCCCGACTTCTCCGGGTGGAACTGGGTCGACCACAGCGGACCCTCCTCGACCGCGGCGACGAAGCGGTCGCCTCCGTGCTCGGCCCAGGTGACGGCGCGGTCCCCGGTGCCGGTCAGCGCGCGCACGCCGTAGGAGTGGACGAAGTAGAACCGTTCGTTCTCGATGCCGGCGAACAGCCGGCTGCCCGGGGGCGGGGTCAGCGTGTTCCACCCCATGTGCGGCAGGCGTTCGGCGTGCAGCCGCTCCACCGTCCCCGGCCAGACGCCGCAGCCGGCGGCTTCCACCCCGTGCTCGATCCCGTTGGCGAACAGCACCTGGTGCCCGACGCAGATGGCCAGCACCGGCCTGTCCGCGGCCAGTCTCTCCGCGATCACCGCGGGACCGTCGACCGCCCGCAGGCCCTCCATGCAGGCGGCGAAGGCACCCACGCCCGGCACCACCAGACCGTCGGCGGCGACGGCGGCCCGCCGGTCGTCGGTCACGGTCACCCGGGCCCCGGTGCGGGCCACCGCCCGCTCGGCGGACCGGATGTTGCCGGAGCCGTAGTCGAGCACCACGATGTCGGGGCCAGGCGTCACAGGGTCGGACAGAGTCACAGGGCGCCCTTGGTGCTCGGCACGCCGTCCACCCGCGGGTCGAGCGCGACCGCGTCGCGCAGGGCCCGGGCCACGGCCTTGAACTGGGCCTCCACGATGTGGTGCGGGTCGCGGCCGGCCAGCACCGTGACGTGCAGACACAGGTGGGCGTGGAAGGCCAGGGTCTCCAGCACGTGCCGGGTCAGCGAGCCGGCGTACGGGACCCCGCCACGACCCGACGGGTCGGTCCCGCCCCCGATGAGGGCGTACTCCTGGCCGGGCGGCTCGCCGGTGTGGACGCAGTACGGGCGGCCGGAGACGTCGACCACGGCCTGGGCGAGCGCCTCGTCCAGGGGCACCAGGGCGTCGGCGAAGCGGCGGATGCCCCGCTTGTCACCGAGGGCCTCCCGGATCGCCTGACCGAGCACGATAGCGGTGTCCTCGACGACGTGGTGGCCGTCGATGTGGACGTCGCCGACGCTCTCCACGGTCAGGTCGAGCAGACCGTGCCGGGCCAGGGCGGTGAGCATGTGGTCGTAGAAGCCGACCCCGGTGCTGATGGTCGACTCCCCGGTCCCGTCCAGATCCAGGCTGACCTTGACGCTCGACTCCGAGGTCGCCCGCTCGATGGTGGCGGTGCGGTGGTCCCTGCTGCCTGCATCCGTGCTCCCTGCGTCCGTGCTCCCTGCGTCCGTACTCACTGCAGTCGTCCCTCCTCGGTCTTCAGGACCTGGTCGAGCGCGGCCTTGAACGCCGCCATCTCCTCGTCGGTGCCGGCGGACACCCGCAGCCAACCCTCCGGACCGACGACCCGGATCAGCACGCCCTCGTCCAGCAGAGCCTGCCAGACGGCCTGCCGGTCGGCGAACCGCCCGAACAGCACGAAGTTGGCGTCGGAGTCGGCGACCTGCAAACCGCTGTCGGCCAGCCAGGCGGCGAGGTCGTCGCGGTTCGCCCGCAGCCGGTCGACGGCGGCGAGCAGCTCGTCGGCGTGGGCCAGCGCCACCCGGGCCACGGTCTGGGTGATCGCTGACAGGTGGTACGGCAGCCGGACCACGCGCAGCGCGTCGACGAACTCCCGGGAGGCGGCCAGGTAGCCCACCCGCCCGCCGGCGAAGGCGAACGCCTTGGACATGGTCCGGGTGATAGCCAGACGCGGGAACTCCGGCAGCAGTCCCAGCGCGCTCGGCGTGCCGGTGCGGGCGAACTCGTGGTAGGCCTCGTCGACCACCACGACCCCGGTGGCGGCCGTCGCGATGGCGCGCAGGGTCTCCGACGGGACGGCGGTCCCGGTCGGGTTGTTGGGGCTGGCCACGAAGATGACGTCCGGTTGCCGGTCGTGGATGGCGTCGACGGCAGCGACCGGGTCGATGGTGAAGTCGTCGCGCCGGGGGAACGTGACCCACGCCGTGTGGGTGTCCCGGGCGTACTCCGGGTACATCGAGTACGTCGGCGCGAACGACAGCACCGAGCGGCCCGGACCGCCGAAGGCCATCAGCACGTGCAGCATCACCTCGTTGCTGCCGTTGGCCGCCCACACCTGGTCGGCGGTCAGTCCGTGTCCGAGGTAGGCCGCGAGGTCGGCCCGCAGGGCCACCGCGTCCCGCTCGGGGTAGCGGTTCATCGTCTTGACCGCCGCCGCTACCGCCGTGGCGATCTCGGCCGCGACCGCGTCGCTCGGCGGGTACGGGTTCTCGTTGACGTTCAACAGGTAGGGCACGTCCAGCTGCGGAGCCCCGTACGGGACCTCGCCGACCAGCTCGGGACGGACCGGGAGGCCGGTCACTCCTGGCCCGGACGGCGTCGACCCGACGCGTCACCCGGGAAGCGCCTGCTCACCGCAGCGCCGTGGGCGGGCAGGTCCTCCGACTCGGCGAAGACCTCCACGTGGCGGGCCACCTCGCTCAGGGCCGCCCGGTCGTAGCTGATCACGTTGACCGCCTTGAGGAAGCTCTTCACGTTCAGACCGGAGGAGTGGCAGGCGCAGCCGGCCGTGGGCAGCACGTGGGTGCTGCCCGCGCAGTAGTCGCCCAGCGAGACCGGTGACCAGGTGCCGACGAAGATCGCACCGGCGTTGGTGATCCTGCTCGCCACCCCGGCGGCGTCCACGGTGTGCAGCTCGAGGTGCTCGGCGGCGTACGCGTTGACCACGTCGATGCCCTGGTCCAGGTCGTCGACCAGGACGACGGCGGACTGGTGCCCGCCCAGGGCGGTGGTGATCCGCTCGGCGTGCTTGGCCTCGGGCACCTGCGCGGCGAGCTCCGCCTGGACCGCGTCGGCCAGCCCGGGGGCGTCGGTCACCAGCACGGCTGCGGCAGCGGGGTCGTGCTCGGCCTGGGAGATGAGGTCGGCGGCCACGTGGACCGGCTCGGCCTCGGCGTCGGCCAGGATCGCGATCTCGGTGGTGCCGGCCTCGGAGTCGATGTTGACCAGGCCCTTGAGCAGGCGCTTGGCCGCGACCACGTAGATGTTGCCGGGTCCGGTGACCAGGTCCACCTTCGGGCACAGGTCCTCGACCCCGTACGCGAACATGGCCACCGCCTGCGCGCCGCCGACGGCGTACACCTCCTCGACCCCGAGCAGGTGGCACAGGGCCAGGATGTTGGGGTGCGGCAGCCCGTCGAAGTCGACCTGCGGCGGGGAGGCCACGGCCAGGGACGCCACGCCCGCGACCTGGGCCGGGACCACGTTCATGATCACGCTGGAGGCGAGCGCGGCCAGCCCCCCGGGCACGTAGAGCCCCACCCGGTTCACGGGGATCATCCGCTGCGTCACCACCGCACCCGGGGCGAGCTCCACGGTGGTGGACGTCTCCCCGAGCTCGGCGGCACTCACCCGCCGGCGCCGGTCGATGGCCACCTCGAAGGCGGCCCGCACCTCGGGGTCGAGCTGCTCGACAGCGGCGGCCAGGTCCGCGGCCGGCACCCGGAACTCCTCGGGCACGACGTGGTCGAACCTGTCCGACCAGTGCCGCAGCGCGCTGACGCCGCGGACGGCGACGTCGTCGCAGATCGGTCGCACCACCTCGACGGCGGCGTCGACGTCGAACTCGGCCCGCGGCACCAGGGCCGCGTAGTCCAGCTGCTCGCCGGAGGCGAGCCGGTCACGGAGGTCGATCACTCTCAGCACGCCGAGAGTCTACGGAGGTGGCTCGCGGGACGCCCGGGAAATCCACCGGGCGAGAACTCCCCCGGCAGGCTCCGTGACCGGCTCGCCCGCCGTACGCGACTCCCCGGCGCGATCCGGTACGACCCACGGCCCACCCGACCGCCGGACGTGACTCCCCGGCGCGATCCGGTACGACCCGCGGCCCAGCCGACGCCGGATGTGACTCCCGGGCGCCATCCGGTACGACCCACGGCCCACCCGACCGCCGGACGTGACTCCCGGGCGACATCCGCCGGGCCCGTGAGCGCCGTCCAGCGGGTCGCGGGTCGCGGGACGCGGCGGTGGAATCACCGCGAAGGAGCCGGCCGGTCCGAGTAACGTGCGTCCGTGCTCGACGCCCATGACACCCCCCAGCCCGCGGCCCACCACCGCGCCGACCACTGAGGGAGCCGGCTCGTGTTCCCCGGCTTCGGCACGCTCGTCAACGTCGCCACCGTCCTCATCGGCTCCGCCATCGGGCTGCTGCTCGGGCACCGGCTGCCCGAACGCACCCGCGACACCGTCACCGACGCCCTGGGTCTGGTCACCCTGCTGATCGGTGGGCTGTCGGCGGTCGAGGTGACCTCGGCGGTGCTGTCCGGCGCGGTCGGCAGCAGCGCCCCGGTGCTGATCGTCCTCGGTGCCCTGCTGGTCGGCGGCATCGTCGGCTCCCTCGCCGACATCGAGCGCCGGCTCGAGGGCCTCGGGTCGTGGCTGCAGCAGCGGTTCCGGGCCGGCGGCTCGCAGTCCCGGTTCGTGGAGGCCTTCGTCTCGTCCTCCCTCGTCTTCTGCGTGGGCCCGCTGACCATCCTCGGCTCGCTGTCCGACGGTCTGGGGCTCGGCGCCCAGCAGCTGCTGCTCAAGTCCACCCTGGACGGGTTCGCGGCGATCGCGTTCGCGGCGTCCCTCGGCGTCGGCGTGATGGCCTCCGCGCTGGCCGTCGGGGTGATCCAAGGGGCGCTGACCCTGATCGGGGTGCTGATCGGCGACTTCCTGCCCGACGCCCACCTGGCCGCCATCACCGCCACCGGCGGGCTGCTGCTGGTCGGGGTCGGTCTCCGGCTGCTCAAGATCAAGTCCGTGCCGGTCGGCAACCTGTTGCCCGCCCTGGTCGTCGCGCCGCTGCTCGTGCAGCTGGTGGTGGTGCTGCGATGAGTGAGCGGAGCCTGGCGCAGGCGTACCCGCAGGTGCTCCGGGCGGCGGTCGGTCTCGGTGTCTACGCCGGGGTCTTCGGGGCGACCTTCGGGGCGGTGTCGGTGGGCAGCGGCCTGAGCGTGGGTCACACCATGGTCCTGAGCCTGGTGATGTTCTCCGGCGCCTCCCAGTTCGCCTTCGTGGGTGTCGCGGCGGCCGGGTCGCCCTGGGCCGCCATCCCGGCCGCGCTGCTGCTCGGTGTGCGCAACGCGTTCTACGGCGTCCCGGTGTCGGAGGTCCTGTCCCCCCGGGGCTGGCGGCGGCTGGTCACCGCGCACTTCGTCATCGACGAGACCACGGCCATGCTGGTCGGCCAGGCCGAGCCCCGCGCCCAGCGCTACGCGTTCTGGTCGACCGGGCTGATCCTGTTCACCCTGTGGCAGACCGGCAGCCTGGTCGGCGCCCTGCTCGGCGAGGCGATCGATCCGGCCCGATTCGGGTTGGACGCCGCGGCACCGGCGGTGTTCCTGGCTCTGCTGTGGTCCCAGCTGCGGAGCAGCTCCGCCAAGGTCGTGGCGCTGCTGGGCGGGCTGCTCGCCCTGCTGCTGATCCCGGTCGCACCCGCCGGCGTGCCCGTGATCGCCGCTGCCGCTGTCGCGGTCGTGGCCGGGCTGGTCGTCCGTCCGCGCCCTGGGACCGCCGGATGACCGCGCTGGTGGTCGCCCTGGTGATCGCGTCGGTGGGCTCCTACCTGCTCAAGCTCGCCGGGGTGTCGCTGCCGGAGTCGGTGCTGGCCGATCCGACAGTTCAGCGGGTCGCCGGGTTCCTGCCGGTGGCCATGCTGACCGCCCTGGTCGTGGTGGGGCTGGCCGACGGCGACGGGGACCGCCGTTGGTCGGTCGACTGGCCGGTGCTGGCCGGCTTCGGCGCAGCGGTGGTCGCGCTGCTGCTGCGGGCCGGGGTGCTGGTCGTCTTCGTGGTGGCGGTGGCGGTCACCGCCGGCCTGCGGCTCCTGGTGTGAGGCGGACGGTCAGCTGAGGTGGAGCAGGCGCTCGATGAAGACGTGCACGTAGAGCGCCAGGTCGCTGTGGGCGTGGGTGACCGGCTGCAGCCGTTGGGGCGCCGTGACCCACTCGACGTCGTGACGCAGCCGCGAGGAGTCCTGCAGCACCTGCACGCTCGTCGCCACGATCTGCCGGCAGCGCTCCCCCACCAGCGCGCCATCCCGGGCGGTCTCCGCGCGGACCGGCCTGGTGAGGTACGCGGGCAGGATCGGCCAGCTGAGGGCGGCCGCCACCCGCGCGGGGTCGGCGGGCCCGTCGCCGGTGGTGGCGTGGCGGGCCAGGGCCTCCAGACCGCGGAGACCGGCCATCATCAGCCGCACCTGCCCGAGGTCGATCGTGGTGACGCCGGCCGGATCGGACTCTGCCCGGCACGGGTTCGCCCCCGCGTGCCACAGCGGGAGCCCGTGGTGGCACAGGAAGCGGGCGACCGGGTGACGCCGGGCGTGGACGGCGAGCGCCTTGGCGGCGCGCGCGGCGGCGGGGATCCGGGTCGCCTCGACGAGGCTGCGGTAGGCGTCCTCCGGGGTGGTCTCCAGCACCAGGCCGGCCGGTGCGGCCATGCGGGAGACGCCCCGGACGGCCACGCGTTCGGCCGGGCCGTCGAGCAGGACCACCCAGCCGGGCTTCGTCCGCTGCGCGCGGGCATCAGGAAACCGCCGGCTGTCACCGGCCACCAGCTGGGCCACGCCAGACCCTCCCGCCCTCGGGCATCCCGTTCGGACCGCGATCGTAGCGGTCCCGGCCCGGGCGGGCCGCGGTCCCGGGGTGATCGCCGGCTCGTACAGTCAGGGCCATGGTCGCCACGAAGGTCGCAGTGCTCGGTGCAGGCAACGGCGGTCTGGCCACCGCCTTCGAGTGGTCCCGCCAGGGGTACGAGGTGGCGATCTACTCCCACCCCGACTACGCCGAGCAGATCGGTGCCATCCGCGAACGCGGCGGGATCACCAGCTCCGGCGTGCTCACCGGTAGCGCCTCGATCGCGTTGGCCACCACCGACATCGCCGAGGCGCTCGCCGGAGCCGAGATCGTCCTGGTGGTCGGACCCGCCTACGCCACCGAGTCGTTGGGCGCCGCCGCCGGACCCCATCTGCGGCCGGGTTCGACGGTGGTGGTGTGTCCGGGGTCGTGCCTGGGCAGCCTCGCCTTCAAGCGCGCCGCCGGGCTCGACCTCTACGACGACGAGATCGTCGTCGGGGAGACGAGCACCCTGCCCTTCGCCGTCCGCGCCACCGGCCCGGCCGAGATCCGCGTCTTCCACCACTTCGACCGGGGCCTGTTCGCGGCGGCCGCCCCTCGGTCAGCCACCCCGCGGCTGCTGGAGGTCCTCCGACGGGTCTGGCCGCACGCGGAGGAGGCGGCCACGGTCTTCCAGACGGCGCTGCAGAACGGCAACCCGGTCATCCACCCGGCCGTGACGCTGCTGAACGCGGCCCTGATCGACCGCACCGGCGGCGACTTCGCCTTCTACGAAGAGGGGGTGACGACCTCGACCGGGAGGCTCATCGAGGCCGTGGACGGCGAGCGGTTCGCCATCGCGGAGGCGCTGGGGGTCCCCCTCCTCTCCGAGCCGGCGATCGGGGTCCTGCAGGGCTACATGACCGAGGCGAACTACACCACCGGCTACTCCACGGCCCCGGGGTTCCTCGGCATCAAGGCCCAGGACTCCCTCGACAACCGCTACCTGACCGAGGACGTCGGCTACTCCCTGGTCCTCTTCACCGATCTCGCCCGCTCCCTCGGCGTGGCCACCCCGGTGATGGACGCGGTCGTGCAGATCGCGTCCGTCGTCCTCGCCCGGGACTTCCGGTCCGAGGCGGCCCGCACCCTGCACAGCCTGGGACTGGACGAGCTGAGCGCCGAGGACCTGCGGCGCTACTGAGCGGGTGCTCGAGGGCAGGATGTGACAGTGGCCAAGAGGAGCAAGCAGCACGCGCACGGTGCGACGCCGGCGACGACGGCCCTGGTCGAGGCCGGGATCACCTTCACCCTGCACCCGTACGAGCACCAGGACGGCACCACCGGCTTCGGCGAGGAGGCGGCCCGCGCGCTGGGGGTCGACGAGAGCCAGATGTTCAAGACGCTGGTGGTCGACGTCGGCGGGAAGCTCGTCGTGGCCGTCATCCCGGTCGCGCAGCAGCTGGACCTGAAGGCCCTGGCGGCGGCGTTCGACGCGAAGAAGGCGACCATGGCCGACCCGACCCACGCCGCTCGGAGCACCGGCTACGTGGTCGGGGGCATCTCCCCGGTCGGCCAGCGGACGCCGCTGCCCACAGTGGTCGACGCCTCGGCGGATGACTTCGCGACCGTTTTCGTGTCGGCCGGCCGTCGTGGGTTGCAGGTCGAACTCGCGCCGGCCGACCTGCAAAAGATCACCAAGGCGCGCTCGATCGGCGTCGCCCACTGAGCACCGGTTCCGACCGGCGGCTCAGTGCTTCTCGCAGGCGATGCCGTCCTTGTCGCGGTCCAGGCCCTTGTTCTGCTTCATCGCCTTCTTGTAGATCTTGGTGCTGCGCTTGAAGTTCGTGACCGGCTTCGACGAGCCGGAGACCTTGTCCTTGGCGCCGCTCTTACCCACGCCGTGCGGGTACTTCTTGTTCAGGTTGGTGCAGTTCTTGTACGTCGAGCTGGCCGCCTCCGCCGGCGCGGTCGCGACGGCGGCGACCGGCAGGGCGAGAGCGAACGCGGAGACGAAGGAGGCCGCGAGGCGGCGAGCGCGAGGAGTCACCCGATGAGGATGCGGTCCGCCGCGCTACTTCGTACCACGTTCGCACGAACGTTGCGCTTTCGTGATCAGACCAAGCTGGTCCCGCTGCTTGAGCCCCGGCGCGGCAGCAGCGGCATCGGGTCCTCGCTGTCCTTGCCCAGCGACGAGGCGAGCAGCACCGGGGTCACCGCACACAGCGGCCAGAACAGCAGGGCCGCCTTGGCCCGGAGGGTGAGCGCGATCGGCACCGAGCCGCCGGGGTCGGCGTGTGCGAGCCGCGGGGTGAACTCTCCCGGACCGAGCCGGTAGCCGACCCCCCAGCAGATCAACCCGGCGGCAGCGGCAGCGATCACCACGACCAGCACCAGCGGCCAGCCGAGGTCACGGAGCAGCCGATAGCCGAAGACGCCGAGTCCCACGCCGATCACCAGTCCGAGCAGGCAGAACCAGGCGTCGCCGGCGAAGAACTGGGTCAGGTCGCGCTCGGACACCGAGGCCCGTCCCTGGGAGTCCAGCTGGTAGGCCGGCAAGGTGACCCACAGCCACCAGAGCACGCCGGCGACCGCCCCCAAGCCGGTGGCCAGGGCGAGGTAGCCCACCACCCGAACCGTGAACTGGGTGGTCCGAGCATCCTCGGTCGAGGCGTCAGGCACTGGCGCTCTCGAGCCGACCCGACGGGGCCAGACACGACGGCCCCAGCAACGCCTTGAGATCAGCCATCAGCGGCGGCGACGGCGTCACCCGCAGCTGGTTGTCCAGCCGCATCAGGATCGTCTTGTCCTGCTTGACGAGCTTGAGGCGCACCTCGGTGGTGCCCGGATGGGCCCGGAGCACCTGCGACAGCTGCTGCACCACCGGTGGGGTGCAGCGGACGGCGGGCAGCGAGATGACCACCGGCCCCGTCGGGGCCTCCGTCACGTCCGGCAGGGTCAGCTCCTGCGCGTTCAGCGACACCGAGTCGTCGTCGGACTTCACCCGGCCCTTGACCCGCACCACGGTGTCGGTGGCCAGCACCGTTGACACCAGCTCGTACGCCTTGGGGAACAGCAGCACCTCGATCGAGGCCTCCAGGTCCTCGACCGCGATGATCGCCCAGAGGTCCCCGCGCTTGGTGGTCTTGCGGGTGATGGACGTGATCATGCCGGCGATGGTCACCTGGCCCTCGCGCGGACCGTCGTCGCCCATCAGCTCGCCGATGCCGATGTCCCGCTCCGCGATCAGCACGTGCTCCAGCCCCTGCAGCGGGTGGTCGCTCACGTAGAGACCCAGCATGTCGCGCTCGAAGGCGAGCTTGGTCCGCTTGTCCCAGTCGGCGATCTCGGGCACCGCGCCGAGCGGCATGGCTTGCGAGCCGTCCTCGTCCCCGAAGCCGCCCGCCCCGAACAGGTCGTCCTGGCCGTGGGCGGAGTTGCGCTTCAGGTCGAGCACCCCGTCGACCGCGGACTCGTAGACGCTCATCAGGGCGCGGCGGCTGTGCCCCATCGAGTCGAACGCACCGGCCTTGATCAACGACTCGATCACCCGCTTGTTGCACACGACCAGCGGCACGGCGTCCAGGAAGCCGTAGAAGTCGGCCGCCTTGCCGTGCTCGGTGCGGGCCGCCACCACGCCGTCGACCACGTTGGACCCGACGTTGCGCACCGCCGTCAGCCCGAAGCGGATGTCGGTCCCGACCGGGGTGAAGTTGGCGGCGGACTCGTTGACGTCCGGCGGCAGCACCTGGATCCCCATCCGGCGGCACTCGCCGAGGTAGATCGCCATCTTGTCCTTGTCGTCGGCCACCGAGGTCAGCAGGGCGGCCATGAACTCGGACGGGTAGTTGGCCTTGAGGTAGGCCGTCCAGTAGGAGACCAGCCCGTACGCCGCTGTGTGCGCCTTGTTGAACGCGTAGTCGGAGAAGGGGACGAGGATGTCCCACAGCGCCTTGATCGCTGCCGGCGAGTAGCCGCTCTCCTTCATCCCGTTGGAGAACGGGATGAACTCGGCGTCGAGGATCTCCTTCTTCTTCTTGCCCATCGCGCGGCGCAGCAGGTCGGCCTGGCCCAGGCTGTAGCCGGCCACCTTCTGCGCGATGGCCATCACCTGCTCCTGGTACACGATCAGGCCGTGGGTGGTGCCGAGGATCTCCGCGAGCGGCTCCTCCAGCTCCGGGTGGATCGGGGTGATGTCCTGCCGCCCGTTCTTGCGCAGGGCGTAGTTGGTGTGGCTGTCGGCGCCCATCGGGCCGGGCCGGTAGAGCGCCAGCACCGCCGAGATGTCCTCGAAGTTGTCCGGCCGCATCAGCTTCAGCAGCGACCGCATCGGTCCGCCGTCGAGCTGGAACACCCCGAGGGTGTCGCCGCGGCCCAGCAGCGCGTACGACGCCGGGTCCGTCAGCTCCAGGTCCTCCAGCACCAGCTCGAAGCCGCGGTTGAGCTGGATGTTGGCCACCGCGTCGTCGAGCACGGTGAGGTTCCGGAGACCGAGGAAGTCCATCTTGATCAGCCCGAGCGACTCGCAGGTCGGGTAGTCGAGCTGGGTGATGATGGCGCCGTCCTGCTCGCGGCGCATGATCGGGATGATGTCGATCAGCGGGTCGGACGACATGATGACGCCGGCCGCGTGGACCCCCCACTGGCGCTTCAGACCCTCGAGCCCGCGCGCGGTCTCGACGACCTTGGCCACCTCGGCGTCACCGTCGACCAGGGCCCGGAACTCGCCGCCCTCGTTGTAGCGCTTGTGCTGCGGATCGAAGAGCCCGTTGAGCGGGACGTCCTTGCCCATCACCGGCGGGGGCATCGCCTTGGTGATCCGCTCGCCGACCGCGAACGGGTAGCCCAGCACCCGGGAGGCGTCCTTGACGGCCTGCTTGGCCTTGATCGTGCCGTAGGTGACGATCTGGCTGACCCGGTCCTCGCCGTACTTCTCGGTGACGTAGCGGATCACCTCGCCCCGGCGACGCTCGTCGAAGTCGATGTCGAAGTCGGGCATGGAGACGCGGTCGGGGTTCAGGAATCGCTCGAAGATGAGTCCGTGCTTGAGCGGGTCGAGGTCGGTGATCCGCATCGCGTACGCCGCCATCGACCCGGCGCCCGAACCGCGCCCCGGGCCGACCCGGATGCCGTTCTCCTTGGCCCAGTTGATGAAGTCGGCGACCACCAGGAAGTAGCCGGCGAAGCCCATCGAGAGGATGACCTCGGTCTCGAACTTCGCCTGCTGGCGCACGTCGTCGGGGATGCCGAGGGGGAACCGGCGCTGCAGCCCGGTCTCCACCTCCCGGACGAACCAGGACTCCTCGTTCTCCCCCGGCGGGCAGGGATAGCGCGGCATGTACGTGCCGGCTCCCTCGGTGAAGGAGATGTCACAGCGCTCGGCGATGGCCAGGGTGTTGTCGCAGGCCTCGGGCAGCTCGGCGAACAGGGCCCGCATCTCGGCCGGGGACTTGAGGTAGTAGCCGTCGCCGTCGAACTTGAACCGGTTGGTGTCGGCCATGGTCGAGCCCGACTGCACGCACAGCAGCACCTCGTGGGCGGCAGCGTCCTCACGAGCCGCGTAGTGCAGGTCGTTGGTGGCCACCAGCGGCAGCTTGAGGTCACGCGCGATCCTCAGCAGGTCGGCCCGGACCCGGTTCTCGATCGACAGCCCGTGGTCCATCAGCTCGACGTAGTAGTTGCCGGCACCGAAGATGTCGCGGAACTCCGCGGCGCTGGCCACGGCCTGGTCGTACATGCCGAGCCGCAGGTAGGTCTGCACCTCCCCCGACGGGCAGCCGGTGGTGGCCAGCAGCCCCGAGTGGTACGTGTTCAGCAGCTCGCGGTCCATCCGCGGCTTGTAGAAGTAGCCCTCGAGCGAGGCGAGCGACCCCATCCGGAAGAGGTTGTGCATCCCCGCGGTCGACTCCGCCCACAGGGTCATGTGGGTGAACGCGCCACCGCCGGACACGTCGTCGCCGCTCTGCGCGCCGTTCTTGTCGCCCCAGCGGACCCGCTTGCGCTCGCTGCGGTGGGTCTTCGGCGTGACGTAGGCCTCGAGCCCGATGATCGGCTTCACCGAGGACTTCTTGGAGGCCTTGTAGAACTCGTACGCCCCGAACAGGTTGCCGTGGTCGGTGACGGCGATCGCCGGCATCTCCATCTGCTCGCAACCGTCGAACAGGTCGCCGACGCGGGCGGCGCCGTCCAGCATCGAGTACTCGGAGTGGACGTGGAGATGGACGAAGCTGTCCGACATTCCCTGCAACCTCCGCCCTCCCGGCCTGATCGACCGAGTCACCCGCCACCAGCAAGGGCCTAGGTTAGTCGCCCGGACCGACACTTCCCGCCAGACGCGCCCGACCTGCGAGAGGACCCACCGCCCGTGCCCGACCGCCCTGTCCTGGTCATCCAGCACACCCCCGTCTGCCCGCCCGGTCGGGTCGGTGACTGGCTGACCGAGGCCGGCTGCGCGCTGGACGTGCGGCGACCGTACGCGGGTGAGACCCAGCCCGTCGACCTGTCCGGCCACGCCGGTCTCGTGGTGCTGGGCGGGGAGATGGGCGCGTACGACGACGACATCGCACCCTGGCTGCCGGCGACCCGGACGCTGCTGGCGCGCGCCGTGGTCGAGGCCGTGCCGGCGCTGGGGATCTGCCTGGGCCACCAGCTGCTGGCGGTGGCGACCGGCGGGCGGGTGGCCCGCTCGACCAGCGGCCAGCAGGGCGGGACCCTGCCGGTCGGGCTGCTGCCCGCCGCCGCCGACGACCAGCTGTTCGGCACCGTGCCCGCAGGTGCCGTCGCCACGCACTGGAACAACGACCTCGTGGTCGAGCTGCCGGCCGGGGCGGTCGAGCTCGCCCGGACGCCGGCGGGGGTCCAGGCACTGCGCCTGCGCGAGACGGCCTGGGGCGTGCAGTTCCACCCCGAGGTCGACCCCGCGATCGTCCGCCCGTGGGCGGCCACCGACGTCGGCGCCGGTCAGCTGAGTCCGGAGCGGGCCGCGACCTGGCTGGCCGAGGTGGACCGGGACGACGCGGCGCTCGTCGCCGCCTGGCGACCGTTCGTGCGGCGCTTCGCCGCACTCCTGCCGGCTCGCTGAGATTGGCCCGCTGCCTCGACGGGCTCTAACCTCGGCGGGTGAGTGAGCACGCCGAGCCGGGCATCGACCCCGACGACCTGGCCGCGACCCTGCGCGTGCTCGACCGTCTGCACGAGCTGCCGGCCGACCATCCCGACATCATCACCATCCAGCGCGCCACCTCGGCGATGTACAAGACCGTCAAGGTCAGGCGGCGGGCCCGCCAGCGCGCCGCCGAGGTCGCCGCCGACCGCGCCGTCACCGAGGCCACCGCCACGGGCTCGCCGCTGCGGATCGACGACGAGACCGCCGGGCTGGCGCTGGTCTCGACCGCGCCGGGCGCGTTCGCCGGGGAGCTGATCACCCCGCGGGGCTGCTACATCTGCAAGAACGACTACACCCTGGTCGACGCGTTCTACCACTACCTCTGCCCCTCCTGCGCCGCCTTCTCCCACTCCAGGCGCGACCAGCGGACCGACCTCACCGGACGACGGGCCCTGCTGACCGGAGGGCGGGCCAAGATCGGCATGTACATCGCCCTGCGGCTGCTCCGCGACGGTGCCCACTTGACCGTCACCACCCGGTTCCCGCACGACGCGGTCCGCCGTTTCTCGACCATGACGGACAGTCCCGACTGGATGCACCGGCTCAAGATCGTCGGGATCGACCTGCGCGATCCGACCCAGGTCCTGGCGCTGACCGACGACGTCGCCGCCGACGGGCCGCTGGACATCCTGATCAACAACGCCTGCCAGACCGTCCGCCGGTCGCCCGGTGCCTACGCGCACCTCCTGGAGATGGAGTCCGCCCCGCTCCCCGACCTGGCGATGCTGCCGGAGATGGTGACCTTCGACCGGATCTCCGAAGCCCACCCGGCGGCCATCGCCGGGGCGCTGACCGCCCACCCGGTCGCTCACCACGAGGGCGAACCGGCCGAGCTGGCCCTGGCGGCGCACAACGCCGCGTCGCTGACGGCGCTGGCGCTGACGTCCGGCAACGCTTCCCTGGCGGCCCACCTGGCCGGCACGGCGGTGGACGCCGGCGGGCTGCTGCCCGACACCCAGGTCAACAACTCCTGGACCCAGCTGGTCTCCGAGGTGGACCCGCTGGAGCTGCTGGAGGTGCAGTTCTGCAACTCGATCGCCCCGTTCCTGCTCATCTCGCGGCTGCGCCCGGCGATGCGGGCCGCCGTCCGCCGCCAGGCTGAGCGGGGCGGCACCGAACGCGCGTACGTGGTGAACGTGTCGGCGATGGAGGGCCAGTTCTCCCGCCGCTACAAGGGCCCGGGCCACCCCCACACCAACATGGCCAAGGCGGCGCTCAACATGCTCACCCGGACCAGTGCGCAGGAGATGTTCGAGACCGACAAGATCCTGATGACGGCCGTCGACACCGGGTGGATCACCGACGAGCGCCCCCACCACGAGAAGCTGCGGATCGCCGCCGAGGGCTGGCACGCCCCGCTCGACCTGGTCGACGGCGCGGCCCGGGTCTACGACCCGATCGTCCGCGGCGAAGCCGGTGAGGACCTGTACGGGCGTTTCCTCAAGGACTACGCCCCCGCCCCCTGGTAGCGGCGGGCCATCAGCACCAGACCGGCCGTGCCGAGTGCGCCGAGCACAGCCGACACGTAGAAGACGTGCGGCACCCCCAGCAGCGCGGTGCCGAGCCCGCCCACAGCACCCCCGAGCCCACCGCCGAGCATGATCGAGCTCATGAACACCGACGAGGCGAGCCCGACCCCGGACGGGTGGAGCTGCTGGGCGACTGTCACCCCGAGGCCGGCGATGGCGGCCCAGAGGCAGGACATCAGCAGCTGACCGACGAACAGGCCGAGCACGTGCTCGCTGGTCGCGTACGCGATGTTGGCCGCCACCCCGAACGCCGCGCCCAAGGCGACCACCCGGATGGGGGTGATCCGGTCGGCCAGCCGGGCGAACAGGGGCATCAGGGCGAGCTCGGCCAGCGGCTGGATCGCGATCACCGCTCCGCGCAGGGTGTCGGAGATCTCGAGCTGGTTGGCCATGTAGAGCGGCAGGTAGGCGAACTTGATCGTGTCGCCGTGCATCACCAGCACGCAGCAGCCGACGAACAGGAACAGCGGCACCCGGGAGCCGGCGGCCGGGAGCGCCGGCCCCGGCCGGTCGGCGGTGGCGGCGGGGTCCTGCCCGATCGGAACCGTCAGCGCCGGCGACACGTAGCGGGGCACCCGCTGCAGCCCGAGCGGCAGGACCTGCCCGACCGTCAGCACCGCCGTGGCCAGCAGCAGCGGCCGCAGGCCGTAGACGGCCCCGAACCAGCTGCCGACCACGGGCCCGATGATCCAACCGGCCGTGAAGGCCATCCGGACGGCCGAGATCACCCGGGCGGCGCTCGGGCTCCCCGTCCGGCTGAGCTCATCCCGCACGGCCGCGAACAGCAGCCCCATGGAGCCGCCGGCGATGCTGAGCGCCAGGGCTCCGATCGCGAACGGCATCCAGACGGCGGTCGCGAGGCCCATGGCCAGCCAACCGAGTCCACCGACCAGCGCACAGACCCGGAACAGCCGCAGCCGGTCCGGTTGGCGGTCCGACAGCGACCCCAGCCAGTAGCCGGCGAGCGGGGCGGCGAGGTTCACCAGGTAGTACAGCCCCGCCACCGGAACGGAGGCACCCAGGTCGTCGACCAGGAACAGCGTCATCTGGGGCGTGGTCGCAGAGACAGCGATCCCGGAGATGAACAGGGCCGCGCAGGCTGCCCGCAGGAAGGAGCTGCGCCAGATGAGCGTCCCCGCGGACGGGGACGCGACGAGGGCTTCGGGCGGGGTCACGTCGGAGGGTGCTGCTTTCCAGGGGCGTCTGAATCGATTGAGTCGAACGCCACCCTACGACTACGGTGAGGACGTGCCCGACCAAGCCGTGACCGCGCGACCCGGTTCGACGGTCCGGCTGGTGCTGGGGTCGGACCTCTACCGTCGCGCCGCTGTGAGCCTGTTCCTGGGCGGGCTGGGGATCTCGATCGCCATGCCGCAGCTGTCGCTGTTCCTGGTCGAGGAGCTGGGGGCGTCGCTTCCGGTGGCGGGACTGTTCTTCCTCACCAACCTCGCGGCCCCGGTCTTCGGCTTCCTGGTCGGCAGCTGGTCGGACCGGCTGACCGACCGGCTGCTGCTCTTCCGGGTCGGAGCCGTGGTCGGTCTCGTCGGCTGGGTGCTGATGGCCCTCAGCACGCAGGTGTGGATGGCCTTCGCCGTCAACCTGGTCGTCATCGGCTTCGCCGGGGCGACCAGCTCGCTGATCTTCGCCGCGGTCCGGGACCGGCTGACCCACGTGCCCACCGGGGCCGACAACCGGGTCATGTCCACGGTCCGGCTCGGCTTCAGCCTGGGCTTCATGACCGGACCGATCGTGGGCAGCGTGGTCGGCGGCACGGCCGGGCTCCGCGTCACCCTGGTCGTCGCGGGCGTCTGCACCCTGCTGCAGGCCGCGCCGATGATCGGACGACGGGTCGAGCGGGCCGTGCCCGAACCCACCGCGTCCGCGGCCGCCCCGAACAGCCCGACCGGATCGGGCGGCCCGACCGGCGCGTCCCCGGCGCCGCGAGCCAGCCTCGTGCCGCTGCTGACGTTCCTTGGTCTGGGTGTCCTGGCCATGTGCGGCGACACCATCAAGTTCGCGTACCTGCCCCTCTACCTGGAGCTGCAGCTGGGCACCCCGGACTGGCTGCGCGGGGTCGTCATCTCCACCCAGTCCGTCGGCATGCTGATCTTCATCCCGATCGCCGGTGTGCTCGCCGACCGGTTCGGCGCCCACCGTCTGGTGGTGGGCAGCGTGCTGCTCGGGGTGCTGGCCAACCTCGGGTTCGTGATCGCCGGCAGCGAGCTGGTGCTGATCGGCGCGACGCTGTTGAACTCCGCCATGTGGGCCACCCTCGGCGGCATCGGCATCACGGTGGCCCAGGACCTGCACCCCAGCGGGATCGGGCTGGCCTCGTCGCTCTACTTCTCCGCCATCCGCTTCTCCGCGGCCATCGGCGGCATCGCCGGCGGGCTCGGGGTGGGCTGGTTCGGCGTGCCGGGGGTGTTCGTCGTGCCCGCCGCACTCTGCCTGCTGTCCGCCGGCGGCCTGTTCGTGCTGGCCGTCCGCCGGGGGCGACCGGCGTCGGTCTAGCCGCCGGCCTTCGCGACCAGCGCCCGCAGCGTCGACTCCACCTCGTCGGTGACCTTCAGCACAGCGAACGAGGTCGCCCACAGGTCGCCGTCGTCCAGGGCCGCGTCCTGGTTGAACCCGACCGTCCCGTAGCGGGTGTCGAACTTGGCGGCCGGCTGGTAGAAGACCACGACCTTGTCGTCCCGGGCGTAGGAGGGGAAGCCGTACCAGGTCTTCGGCAGCAGCTCGGGCGCCTCCTCGGCCACGATCACGTGCAGCCGCTCGGCGATCTGGCGGTCCGCACCGTCGAGACCCTCGATGGCGGCGAGACAGGCGTCGTACTCCTTGGCCCGCTTGGCCGCCCCCTTGACCCCCTTCGCCTCCTTGAGCTCCGCGGCGCGCTGCTTCATCGCCTCACGCTCGGCGCTGCTGAACCCGCTCTTCGTGTCGCTCATGACCTGTCCTCCTCGGTGGGCGCTGCTCCGTACGAGGCACCACGTTAGGGGGCAGCACCGGGCCGCGCTTCTCGAATCCTGATCGATCAGGGCGACGGTCCGTCGCTGCCTAGAATCAGCTGGTGCCGCCGAAGAACATGTGCTGGGTCCCGGGCGGGGAGTTCCGCATGGGCTCGGCGGAGTTCTACCCCGAGGAGCGGCCGGTCCATCGCGAGGTGATCGAAGGGTTCTGGCTGGACGAGCACCCGGTCACCGTGGCCGAGTTCCGCCGCTTCGTGAAGGCCACCGGGCACCAGACGACGGCCGAGACCGCGCCGAGCGCCGCCGACTTCCCCGGTGCCGACCCCGCCCTGCTGGTGCCCGGCTCACTGGTCTTCGTGCCCACCACCGGACCCGTCCGACTCGACGACTACACCCGGTGGTGGGCGTGGACGCCCGGGGCCGACTGGCGTCATCCCGACGGTCCCACCAGCGACGTCGCCGGCCGGGACCGGCACCCGGTCACGCACGTGTCCTTCTTCGACGCGCAGGCGTACGCGGCCTGGGCGGGCAAGGAGCTGCCGACCGAGGTCGAGTGGGGGTTCGCGGCGCGTGGGGGTCTGGACGGCGCCCGCTTCGCCTGGGGCGACGAGGAGCTGGTCCACCACCGCCGGCAGGCGAACAGCTGGCAGGGCGAGTTCCCCTGGCAGAACCTGCTCGACGACGGCTACGCGGGCACCTCCCCCGTCGGCGCGTTCCCGGCCAACGGCTACGGGTTGCTCGACGTCACCGGGAACGTCTGGGAGTGGACGAGTGACCCCTGGACCGACGACCACACCCCCAGCTGCTGTGCCCCGGCGAACCCGGCGCCGGCCGCCGAGCCGTTCGCCCGCCGGGTCGTGAAGGGTGGCTCGCACCTGTGCGCGCCCAGCTACTGCCTGCGCTACCGGCCGGCGGCCCGGCAGGGCCAGACCGAGGACACCTCCACCGGGCACCTCGGTTTCCGTTGCCTGCTGCGTCAGCCCCAGGGCTCGGGGTCGGTCAGCCCGTAGTGCTCGGCCAGCTCGGTGACGGTGCAGCACCGTCCGGCCCAGCGACCGACTTCGGCATCGCCGGCCAGGGCGGCCACGGTGTCGCCCACGTGCCGGGGTGACTGGGCCTGCGACATGTCGAAGTACTGCGCGTTCAGCGCCACGATCTCGGTGCTGACCAGCCCGGGGTGCAGCCCGACCGAGACCACGCCGAACGGGCCGAGCGCCGCCTGCCATTCCGCCACGAGCCGGTTCGAGGACGTCTTGGCCACGCCGTACGCGGGGTCGCCGGGATCGCAGGTGAAACTCGTGGTCACCACCAGCCCGCGGCCGGCGGTCACCAGCGCCGGTGCCGCGGCGCGGGTGACCACGTAGGACCACCGGGGCCCCGCCTGGTTGACGTCCCACCAGTCGAGCGACCTCTCCCAGAACGGTTGGTCGGGAGGGCCGGCCGTGCCGGTCGCGTAACCCTCGTAGCCGGCCCAGGCGTTGTTGACGAGGACGTCGATGCGCCCGTGTTCGTCCACCACCTGCCGCACCGCCGCCTCGCTCTGGTCGTCGTCGGCGTGGTCGCAGGCGATCGCCACCACCCGCCCCTCGGGAGCTGCGGCGACCGTGCTGGCCAGGCTGCCGCCGACGGGCAGCGCCGACGAACCGTCGGTCGTCGTCCGGCCGGTGACGTAGACCGTGGCTCCGTGCGCGGCGAGGGCCAGCACGATACCCCGGCCGATCCCCCGCGATCCTCCGGTGACCAGGGCCACCGTGTCTGTGAGTGTGCTCATCGGCACACCCTCCCGCCCGGGTCTGACAGTCGCGCCCGACCGGTCGGAGGGTCACCCGGCTACAGGTGGGTCCCGTCGGTGGCCAGCTCCGGGTCGACGTCGAGGCCGGTGATCTTCGGGTTGTACTTCTCCAGCAACCAGAAGGACACGAAGCCGAGACCGCAGCCCAGGAACCAGCTGAAGTCACCGCCGTGGGAGAGCAGCATGTTCTTGGAGTTCCCGAACAGGACCCCGGCAGTGAGCACCATCGCGATCGCGGGCAGCCCGCCGATGACGGTGGCGGCCACGGCGTTGGGGTTGTAGCCGTTGCGGAACCAGTAGCGACCGGTCGTGGTCATCACGAACATGTCGTCCACCCAGACCCGCTGCTTGCTGACCAGGTAGTAGCCGGCGATCAGCACCCCGAACAGCGGGCCGATCAGACCGCCCAGGATGCCGAGGGTGTAGAGGATCCCTTCGGAGGAGTTGTACCAGTTCCACGGCGTCAGGACGACCGAGCCGACGGCGGCGATCATGCCGCCCATCCGCCAGCTGATCTTCTTGGGGTTGACGTTGGAGAAGTCGAACGCCGGGGAGATGAAGTTGGCCACGATGTTGATGCCGATGGTGGCGATCACGAAGGTGAGCCCGCCGAGCAGGATGGCGAAGGCGCTGTCGATCCGCTGGACGGTCTCGATCGGGTCGGTGATCAGCTCACCGAAGACCGGGACGGTGGCCGACGCGGTGACCACGGTGAGGATCGAGAAGAAGAGGAAGTTCAGCGGCAGTCCGAGCCAGTTGCCCTTGCGGACGGCCTTGAAGCTCTTGGCGTAGCGGGAGAAGTCGCCGAAGTTGAGCATCGGACCGGAGAAGTAGGACACCACGATGGCGACGGCGGCGATCATGATCGGGATCGACTCACCGAAGCTCCGCTGGACCGTGCTCAGGTTGAGGCTGATCGCCCCCAGACCGCCGGCCCGGGCGACCAGGTAGACGCACAGGATGATCATCACCACGTAGACGGCGGGGCCGGCCCAGTCGATGAACCGGCGGATCGCCTCCATGCCGCGCCAGAACACGGCCGCCTGGGCGACCCACAGGATCGCGTAGCAGATGTAGCCGAGCGGCGAGAGACCGAGGAACTCGGTCGTGGTCAGCGCCACGCTCGACGGGATGAACTTCAAGAAGATGATCATCAGCGAGGTGGCGGCCAGATAGGTCTGCACGCCGTACCAGGCGATGGCGATGCAGCCGCGGATGATCGCCGGGATGTTCGCCCCCTTCACCCCGAAGATCGCCCGGTTGATCACCGGGAACGGCACCCCGGTCACCTGGCTGGGCTTCGCCACCAGGTTGCAGAACACCATCACGATGAAGATGCCGACCACCAGGGACACCAGCACCTGCCAGCTGGCGATGCCCAGGGAGAACAACGCCCCGGCGGTGACGTAGCCACCGACGCTGTGCACGTCCGACATCCAGAACGCGAAGATGTTGTACGACGACCAGGTCTGCCTCTTCAACGGAGCCAGGTCGGAGTTGGCCAGCCGGTCGTCGTAGAAGTCCTTGATCAGCCCGTCGCCCGCCGGGTGGCCGGGAGTGTCCTCGAAGTCGGTGTGCCCGCCCGGGGCGGTGGTCCTGCTGGCGACGTCGTCACTCATCTCTGGCTCCCGCGTGGTTGAAGGCTGAGGATCTGCTGAGATGACCGTACGAGCCGTGACGACGGGGTGGGTTTCCTTCGTGTTACCGCTCGGCTACGCCCCCGGCCCCGGCCGTCGGACGCGGTGTCCTACGGTCGAGGTCATGTGGCGACGCGAACCGGTCACCTGCAGCTTCGCCCTGCAGGGGGCGAACGGGACGCTCGATCTGATGATGACCCTGCAGTACCGGGGCCGGGCGACGGCGGTGCCGATCATGGCCTACCGCGCCCGGGACCGGGACGGCCGTGAGCTCGACGGCGTCACGGTCCACTCCTGCTACGGCTCGACCGAGGGACACCTGGCCCTCACCCCCGGCGAGAACACCGACCTGCTCTACCTGCGGGGCACCGATGCCCGGCTCACCGCCGACGTGGTCGGTGAGGTCGTCGAGCTCCGCGAGCAGCCACGGCCGGAGAACCCGGTCACCCGGGCGGTCGGGGTGGACGACGCCGGCAACGAGCTCCCGTCCGGCGGCGGCTTCACCCACGTCGCCGTGGGCAACCCCGGCTCGGTGGAGGCGTTCAGCCGGGTGGTGGCGGTCGCCCTGGACTCCCCCGCCGACGGACCGCAGGGCGCGCTCGAGGTGGTGGTCCTGACGCCGCAGCCGATCGCGATCCCGGCCCGGACGCAGGTCGTCGTGACCCCACCCCCGGACGCGTACGCAGCCATCGCCAGCTACTTCGGCTCGTCCTTCGTGACCGTCAAGGCCTTCCCCGCCGCGGACTGAGCGGCTGGTCCTCGGCTCAGACGCCGATGAGCTTGCTCTCCCGCTGCCGGATGAACACCGCCCAGGTGACAGCGAAGCAGATCGCGTAGAAGGCGATGAAGGCGATGTAGGCACCGTCACCGGTCTTGAAGGTCAGGAACGACTGGCGGAAGCTCAGGTTCACCAGCACCCCGCCCAGGGCGCCGATCGCCCCGGCCAGTCCGATCAGGGCACCGGAGCGGCGGGTCGCCGTGGTCATGGCGGCCGCCGAGTCGGCGCCCTGCGACGTCTCCGTCAGCGCCTTGGCGTGGAAGATCGCCGGGATCATCTTGTAGGTGGAGCCGTTGCCCAGACCGCTGAAGACGAACAGCAGGGTGAAGCCGATGATGTAGATGGGCAGCGAGCGGATCTGGGAGGCCATCAACACGATGCCCGCACCGACGGCCATGGCGACGAAGTTCCAGAAGCTGACCAGAGAGCCCTTGTAGCGGTCGGCCAGGGCGCCGCCGAACGGCCGGATGAGCGAGCCGAGGAGCGGTCCGAGGAAGGTCAGGGCGGCCGCCTTGACCGGGGTCGGGAACTGCTCGGGGAACTGCACCAGCAACACCTGGCCGAAGGCGAAGCTGAACCCGATGAACGAACCGAACGTGCCGATGTAGAGCAGCGAGATGATCCAGGTCTCCCGGTGACCCATCACCTCGCGGATGGCACCCTTGGCGTTGCTGTTCTGGGTCAGGTTGTCCATGAAGACGGCCGCGCCGACGGCGGCGAGGATGATCAGCGGGATGTAGATCGCCACCATCGCCCGCGGGTGCTGCGTGCCCAGCGTGGCCAGCACGACCAGACCCACCAGCTGCACCACCGGCACCCCGAGGTTGCCGCCACCGGCGTTGACGCCGAGGGCCCAGCCCTTGAGACGGACGGGGTAGTAGGCGTTGATGTTGGTCATCGACGAGGCGAAGTTGCCACCGCCGACCCCGGCGAACATGGCCACGACCAGCAACGTGGTGAACGACACCCCGGGCTGCAGGAAGATCGCGATCAGGGTGGTCGGCACGAGCAGCAGCAGCGCCGACACGATGGTCCAGTTGCGACCGCCGAAGATGCCCACCGCGAACGTGTACGGCAACCGCAGCACACCACCGACGAGGGTCGGCAACGCGGTGAGCAGGAACTTCTGGGCGGGGTCGAAGCCGTAGCTCGGGCCCAGGAAGAGCACCAGCACCGACCACAGGCTCCAGACGGAGAAGCCGATGTGCTCGCTGGTGACGGAGAAGATCAGGTTGCGGCGGGCGACGGACTTGCCCGTGGTGGCCCAGAAGTCCGGGTCCTCGGGGCGCCAGTCGTCGATCCACTTCCCGCCGAGCTTGCGGCTCGCGGCCGGGCTGAGGTGAGCGGTGCCGGTGGCGGGGCTGGTGTCGATGTCGGGTGAGCTCATGGTCGTTCCTGTTCTCAGGGTCTGCACACGGGTGGGGTGATCAGCACACGACGATGATCTGGTCGCCCTCGACCAGCACGTCGTAGGTCTTCAGCGGTTCGGCGCCCGTGCTCGAGCAGCCGGTGGTGAGGTCGAACGCGTTCATGTGGAGTGGACACAGGACCATCCGGCCGTCGATCTGCCCGTCCGCGATGGGACCACCCTTGTGCGGGCACACCGCCGACACCGCGCGCAGGGCACCGCTGCGGAGCTGGAAGATCGCGACCTGCTCGCCCGCGACCACGAACGCCCGCCCCTCACCGGGAGGGACCTGGCTGACCGGTCCGAGCTCGTACCGGATCCCGGTCGCGGGGCCGACGTCGGTGCTCACCAGGGGCCCCCGAGCAGGGTCACGGCCCGGTCCTTGGGCACGTGGGGCAGCACCTCGAGCGGCAACGAGGTGCGGAACTGGCCCGGGCTGGCCGGCTCCTTGCCGTCCAACCAGGGATCGCGGTAGGTGTCGGCGTGCTTCTGCACCTCGGCGTCCAGCCGCTCGGCGATGCCCTCGCTGTCGTCGACCACGATCGCCTTGATGACGTCCAGACCGATCCGGGGCACGAACGCGTACGTGCGTTCCAGCCACTTGGCGTTCTCCCGGTAGTACTGCAGGAAGCGACCGGTGAGGAGCTTGGCCGTCTCGGCGTCGTCGACGGTGCAGAGCAGGTCGCCCTTGCGGATGTGGGCTCCGGCGGCGCCACCGACGTAGATCTCCCAGCGACCGCCCTCGATGGCCACGATGCCGACGTCCTTGACCAGCGACTCCGCGCAGTTGCGCGGACAGCCGGACACCGCCAGCTTCATCTTGGCCGGGCTCTCCATGCCTTGCAGCCGGGTCTCCAGCTCGATCCCCAGCTTGGTGGAGTCGCCGGTGCCGAACCGGCAGAACTCCTGGCCCACGCACGTCTTCACGGTGCGCATGGACTTGCCGTACGCATAGCCCGACGGCATGTCCAGGTCGGCCCAGACCTTCGGCAGGTCCTCCTTCTTGATGCCCAGCAGGTCGATCCGCTGCCCGCCGGTCAGCTTGACCATCGGCACCTGGTACTTCTCGGCGACGTCGGCGATCCGGCGCAGCTGGTCGGGGGTGGTGACGCCGCCCCGCATCTGGGGGACGACGGAGAACGTGCCGTCCTTCTGGATGTTGGCGTGCACCCGGTCGTTGATGAACCGGCCTTCGCGGTCGTCGGGGGCATCGCTGCCCCAGAGCATCTTCAGCAGCGACGCCAGACCCATCTTGGACTTCGCGTCCTCGTCGCCGTCGGGGGCGAGCGCGGCGAACACCTCGGCCACCGAGCGCAGACCGCGGTCGCGGATCTCGGTCATCAGCTTCGGCTTGTCCATCGGGATGCCCGGCACGTAGTAGTGGACCGAGGGGTCCTCCTCCACCGCCCCGCCGGCTGCGAACTCCACCAGCTGGGCGACCAGACCCTTGCAGGAGCCGCAGCCCTTGCCGGCTCGCGTGGCGTCCATCACCCCGGTCACGGTCTTGCAGCCGGCCTTGACCGTGTCGACGATCGTGGACTTGCAGACCCCGTTGCAGTTGCAGACCTGGGCGTCGTCGGCCATCTCGGCGACACCGACCTCCTCCGACGGTCCGCCCAGGTCGAAGAGCAGCTCGGCCCGCGCCTCCGGCAACGGCAGGCCACGATCGAAGGCCTGCTGCAGGAACGCGACCTTCTTGCTGTCGCCGAGCAGGGTCGCGCCGATCACCTTGCCGTCGCGCACCACCACCGACTTGTAGACGCCCTTGCTGGGCTCGGAGAACACGATGTGCTCGTCGGTCTCCCGCTCGGGCTCGGAGACTCCCATGGAGGCGACCTCGACCCCGGCCACCTTGAGCTTGGTGGCGGTCCGGGAGCCCAGGTACTGCGCCTGCGGGTTCGCACCGGTGATCAGGTCGGCGAGCACGACGGCCTGCTCCCACAGCGGAGCGACCAGGCCGTACACCTCACCGCGGTGCTGCACGCACTCCCCCACGGCGTACACGTCCGGGTCCTCGACCGTCCGCATCTGGTCGTCGACCACGATGGCGCGCTCGACGGTGAAGCCGGAGGTGGTGGCCACGTCGGTGTTCGGGCGGATGCCGGCCGCGTACACGATCATGTCGCACTCGATCTCGGTCAGGTCGCGGAGCTTCACCCCGCGCACCCGGTCCGGCCCCCACACCTCGGTGGTCCGGTTGCCGGTGAACACACCGATGCCGAGCTCCGCCATGCTGCGCCGCAGGATCTCGCCGCCGGCCCGTCCGAGCTGGGCGTTCATCAGGTGCTTGCCGGAGTGCACCACGTCCACGCCGATGCCGTGCGTCTGCAGCCCACGGGCGGCCTCCAGCCCGAGCAGACCACCGCCGATCACCACCGCCCGGTGGTGGTCGGTGTGCTGGGCGTACTCGACCATGGCCCGGGTGTCGTCCAGGGTGCGGAAGGCGAAGATGCCGGGCAGCAGTGCGCCCTCGGCGCTGTACATGCCGTCCATCGGGGGCATGAACGCGCGGCTGCCGGTGGCGATGATCAGCTGGTCGTAGGGGGTGACCGATCCGTCGTCGCCGAACACGACCTTGGCGAACCGGTCGATCCGCTGGATCCGCACCCCGGCGTGCAGGGTGATGTCGTTCTCGACGTACCACTCCATGGTGTTCAGGAAGATGTCGGCCTCGCTGTCCTCCCCGGACAGCACGTGGCTCAGCATGATGCGGTTGTAGTTCCCGTACGGCTCGTCGCCGAACATCGTGATCGAGAACAGGTCCGCACCACCGCGGGAGAGGATCTCCTCGATGGTGCGGGCGCCGGCCATGCCGTTGCCGATCACGACCAGACGGCTCTTCTCCGACCAAGGATCCAGGGTGCCGGCGCTGCCGGGGAGGACCGCCGTCATCAGTGTTCTACCAGGCCGAGGTCGATGACGACGGTGCCGCTGAGTCCGATGGGCGCGACCAGGGCGAGCTCGATCACCGAGCCGCCCTCGATGTCCTCCACCACCCGCAGCGGGACGTGCACGTCGGACTTGGCGCCGATCGGGAAGTAGCGCATCGGGACGCCGTCACGCATCACCACGATGGTGATCAGCTCGTCGGTGGAGTTGCCGCCGCGGAAGTAGAGGGCCTGGCTGATCACCCCGTCGGGCACGACGTGGGACAGCTCGGCGCTGAGCGGTGCCGGCTTGTCCAGACCGGCCCCCTCGAAGCTGTAGATCCCCTGGAGAAAGTGATTGCGAGCGATCATGGGAATGTCCTTCCGGCGAGTCGGGTGGAGCAGCTGGTTGAGCGTGGGTCTGGTGTACGCATGAACTGCTTCGTGCTTCGGGGGTCGGGTGAGCAGGTGGTCGTCGTCGGGATTGCCGAGCCGGACCAGGTTCACGGCGCACGCCTTGAAGGCGGGCATCCGGGAGTGCGGGTCCAGCACGGGGTTGGTGAGGGCGTTGGCCGCGGAGACCCCGCCCCAGTGGAACGGCACGAAGACGGTGTCGGTCCGGATGTCGTCGCTCACCTTGGCCCGGAACGTGGCCGTCCCCCGGCGGGAGGAGAGCTCGACGATGTCGGCGTTCTCCACGCCCAGTGCCCGAGCCAGGTCGGGATGCAGCTGGGCCTCGGGTTGCACGCTCGACTGGGCCGGGCTCGGCACCCGTCGGGTCTGGGTGCCCGACTGGTACTGCGCCATCAGCCGACCGGTGGTCAGCACGTACGGGTAGCTCGCGTCCGGCGTCTCGGCGGGAGCGGCGTAGTCCACCCGGAGGAAGGAGGCGCGGCCGTCGGCGGTCGGGAAGCCGTCGGCGAACAGCCGGGGGGTGCCCGGGTGGTCCTCGGTGGGGCAGGGCCAGAAGACCCCGTCCTCGGCGTCGATCCGCTCGTAGGTGATCCCGGCGTAGTCGGCGATACCGCCCGCGGACGCCCGCCGCAGCTCGTCGAACACCTCGACCGGGTCGGCGGAGAAGGAGGAGCCACGACCCAGCCGGTCGGCCAGGGCCTTCATCGTCTGCAGGTCGTCGAGGATGCCGTTCGGCGGCGGCAGGGCCCGGCGGCGTCGGATGACCCGACCCTCCAGGTTCGTCATGGTGCCTTCCTCCTCCGCCCACTGGGCGGTGGGGAGGACGACGTCGGCGAGCTCGGCGGTCTCGGACAGGAAGATGTCGGAGACGACCAGCAGGTCCAGCGCGGCGAGACGGTCCCGGACCCGGTTCACGTCGGGCGCGGAGACGGCGATGTTGGAGGCCATCAGGAGCAGGGTGCGCACCCCGCCCTCGGCGCCCATCCGATCGAGCATCTCGTACGCCGACAGTCCGGGCTCGGGCAGCTCGTCGGGGTCGATCCCCCACACCCCGGCGACGTACGCCCGGTGCGCCGGGTCGGCCAGCTTGCGGTAGCCGGGCAGCTGGTCGGCCTTCTGACCGTGCTCGCGGCCACCCTGGCCGTTGCCCTGTCCGGTGATCGTCCCGTAGCCGGAGAAGGGCCTGCCCGGCAGGCCGAGTGCCAGCGCGAGGTTGACGAACGCCTGCGCGGTGTCGGTGCCCGAGCTGTGCTGCTCCGCCCCGCGTGCGGTCAAGATCATCGCCGAGTCGGCCGCGGCCAGGCCGCGCACCGTGGCCAGCAGCTGGTCCACTCCGACCCCGGTGATGCGCTCGACCCGATCCGGCCAGTACGACGCGACACCGGCCTTGACCGCCGCGAAGCCGCGGGTGCGCTCGGCGACGTAGTCGGTGTCGACGAGTCCTTCCTTGATCACGAGGTGGAGGAGCCCGTTGGCGAGGGCGAGATCCGTGCCGGGCACGGGCTGCAGGTGCAGACTCGATCCGCCGGCGGTGGCGGTGCGCCGCGGGTCGACCACGATGTGGGTGGCGCCGGCGGCCCGGCCGGCGTCGAAGTACTGCATGGCGGGCGGCATGGTGGCCGCCGGGTTGGAGCCGACCAGCAGGATCGCCTGCGTCTCGGCCAGATCGGCCAACGGGAAGGGCAGACCGCGGTCGATGCCGAAGGCGCGGTTGCCGGCGGTGGCCGCCGAGCTCATGCAGAACCGGCCGTTGTAGTCGATCATGGCCGTCCGCAGCGCCACCCGGGCGAACTTGCCGAAGGCGTACGCCTGCTCGTTGGTCAGTCCCCCGCCCCCGAAGCAGCCGACCCCGTCGCGGCCGTACTTCTCCTGCGTGGCGACGATCCCGTCGGCGATCAGGTCGAGGGCGGTGTCCCAGTCGGTCGGTCGCAGCGGGCTGCTGCGGTCACCCGGGACGGTCCGGACCAGCGGCTGCAGCAGGCGCTGCGGATGGTCCAGCAGCGTGGCGGCGTTCCAGCCCTTGCTGCACAGCCCGCCCCTGTTGGTGGGGAAGTCCTCCTGCGGGCGCAAGGTCGCCGGGCGAGCACCAGCGGTCAGCACGATGCCGCACTGCAGGGAGCAGTACGGACAGTGCGTCCGGGTGTCGACGGAGGGCATGTGCCCATCGTGGAGATGCGGTGTTACATCGCCGGCTGACTTGTGTAACGGCGGGTTATCGTTCCCTCACAACCCACCGAGACCGGGCGAGAGATGCTTAGGGTTCCGTTGTTTCGCGAGCGTTACGACGGACTCTCATCCCCCCTCCGCTGGGTGAGCCGGGCCTGAAACATCCGGTAACACGACTGGGACCCATCGGAAATGATCTTCGCCGTACGCTCGGAGGACGAGACCCCGGCGCACGGAGAACCACCATGTTGCTCGATCTGGACATCCGCGATCGACGGGTCGTGATCTTCGGCGAGCCGGCGGCCGCCGTCGCGTCCGCCCGGCGGTTCGCCCGGGCCGGCGCCCGGGTGCGACTGGTCGGGACCGAACCGGCGCCACCGGCAGCCACCCCCGCCGGGGTGGCCCACGTCGCGCAACCCGCAGCCGGCGACGTCCCCGCGTTGCTGCGCCTGCTCGCCCCCGCCTGGCTGGTCGTCACGACCGGTCCGGCCAGCGAGCTGGGCGACCGGGTCCGGTCCCTGTGCGGTCAGCTCAAGATCGCACACACCCACCAGTCGGTCGGCCCGGTCGGACCACGAGGTCGGGTCGTGCTCGTCGGCGGCGGACCGGGTGCCACCCGCTTGCTCACCCTGGAGGCCTGCGAGGCCCTGCTCGACGCCGACGTCGTCTTCTACGACCGGTTGGCGCCGACCGCGGACCTGGCCCGTCTCGCCCCGGGGGCCGAGCTGGTCGACGTCGGCAAGCTCCCCTACCACCACCCGACCAGCCAGGACCGGATCCAGGAGCTCATCATCGAGCGGGCCCGGCGCGGCCAGACCGTGGTCCGGCTGAAGGGTGGAGACCCCTTCGTGTTCGGTCGGGGCGGCGAGGAGATCCTGGCCTGCCGCGCCGCCGGGGTCGACGTGCGGGTGGTGCCGGGCGTGACGAGTGCCGTCGCCGTCCCTGCGGCGGCCGGCATCCCGGTCACCCACCGCGGCGCGAGCCGCGCGTTCACCGTGCTCTCCGGACACCTGCCCCCCTCGACCGCGGAGCTGACGGCGCTGGCCGGGCTCGGTGGCACCCTGGTGATCTTGATGGGGATGGCCAGCCTGACCCAGACCGTGACCGGGCTGGTGGCGGCCGGACTCTCACCCGACACCCCGGCCGCCGTGGTGGAGCGCGGGTTCTCCGACTCCCAGCGCACCACCCCGGGACGGCTCGCCGACCTGCCCGGGTTGGTCGGCCGGGTTGGCGTGACCTCGCCTGCCGTGGTGGTGATCGGAGACGTGGCGGCGTTCGCGGCCGACCAGGTGGGCGCCGATCCCCTGACCGCCCGCCTCTCCCTGCTGCCCGATCCGGGCCGGTGAGCCGGTCGGCGCCAGCCTCGGGCCGGGCGGGTCGACTCGTCGAGCAGCTCGCGGGCTTCCGGATCGGGGTGACCTCGGACCGGCGCTCCGAGGACCTCATCTCGGCCCTGCAACGACGGGGGGCCGACGTGCTGCACGCGCCCGCCCTCAAGATCGCCCCCAACGACCAGGACACCGCCCTGGTCGACGAGACAAGGGCACTGATCGAGGCCCGGCCCGAGGTGGTCCTGGTGACCACCGGCTACGGGATGCGGCGCTGGTTCGAGGTGGCCGACGCGACCGGCCTCGGCGCCCAGCTGTCGGAGGTGCTGGAGTCCGCCCGGATCCTGGCTCGTGGGCCGAAGGCGGTGGGCGCCGTCCGGGCCGCCGGGTTGGAGGAGGTGCAGGTCAGCGCCAGCGAGACCACCGCGTCCCTGGTCGACGCGGTCGAGACGTCCGGTCTGACCGGTCGCCGGGTCGCGATCCAGCTGCACGGTTACACCGACGAGGTGCAGCTGGCCCGGCTGCGCGACCTCAGCGCGGCGGTGTGGACGGTGACCCCGTACCGGTGGGTCAAGCCGACCGCTCACGATCGGCTGCCCAAGCTGATCGAGGCCACCTGCGCACGCCAGCTCGACGCGCTGACCTTCACCAGCGCCCCCGGGGCGGAGGCGACCCTCGCGGTCGCCCGCGAGCTGGGTCGGCTGAGCGAGTTCGTGGACGCCCTGACCGACGACGTCCTGGCCGCCGCCGTCGGTCCGGTCACCGCCGCGCCCTTGCAGGCGGCGGGGGCCGTGGTGCTGATGCCGGACCGCTACCGCCTCGGGGCACTCATCCGGCTGGTCACCGAGGAGCTCGTCCAGCACCGGGTGCTCCGGCTGCGAAGCGGCAGCACCGAGCTCGAGCTGCGCGGCCGCGCCGTCGCCGTGGACGGGTTGCCGGTGAAGCTCGGCCCCAACTCGCTGGCTCTGTTCACGGCCCTGGCCGGGGCGGACACCGTGATCCGCCGCCAGGAGCTGCAGCGCTGCCTGCCCGACGGGGCCGACGACCACGCCCTCGAGGTCGCGATGAGCCGGTTGCGCCAGGCTCTGGGTGTCCCGGGACTGATCACCACGGTGGTCAAGCGCGGCTACCGGCTCAACGCCGTACGCGTCTGAGCGACGGGCCGCGCCGGAGCGGGACGAAGCCGACAGCAGTCGGACTCCGTACGCCCGGCGGCGGGTGACCGGCGCGACTAAGGTGGGCGCATGGGTGCCCCCGACTCCCTGGCGATGCCGCCGGGGGCCGATCCGCGACAGCTGACCCGCCATCTCGGCCAGCTGCACGACTCGTTCGTGTCGTCGGGCGCTGTCGATCCGGCCCTGCGGTCGGTGGTGTCGGAGTCGTGGCGGCGCAGTGTCCGCAGTGGTGTCGACCCGGAACGGTCGCTGGCCCGGCTGCCGCTGGACGATGCCCGCCTGGCCGACGCCCGCACCACGCACCCGCTGGCCATCGGGATGCCCGTCATCCGCAGGCTCCTGGTCGACGAGGCGGCCGAGGCGGGACTGCTGGTCGCGGTCAGCGACGCCGCCGGCCAGCTGCTGTGGGTCGAGGGCGATCCGCTCCTGCGGGCCCGGGCCGAGAACATCCACTTCCTCCCCGGTGCGGACTGGAGCGAGGAGTCCGCCGGCACCAACGCCCCCGGCACCGCCCTGGCCCTCGGCCGCCCGGTGCAGATCTTCGGCCCCGAGCACCTGCTCCGGTCGGTGACTCCGTGGAGCTGTTCGGCCGCACCGATCCGGGAACCGGACACGGGAGCCATCCTCGGGGTGCTGGACCTCACCGGCGGTCCGGAGGTGGCCGGGCCCCAGACCCTGGCGCTGGTCCGCGCGACGGTCGCCGCCGTCGAGGCGGAGCTGCGGCTGAGCCGACTGACGACCCCGTACGGTCCGGGCGACCAGCGGCAGGAGTCCGCTTCCGCGGCCCCTCGGCTCGAGGTGCTCGGCCGTCGTTCCGCCCGCTTCTGCCACCCGGGCACCACCACCGAGCTGAGTCTGCGGCACAGCGAGATCGTGCTGCTGCTGGCCGACTCCCCCGACGGTCTGTCCAGCGCCGAGCTGGGCGTCGCCCTCAGTGACGACGACCAGGCGATGGTCACCATCCGGGCTGAGCTGTCCCGGCTGCGCCCCCAACTCGGTCCGGTGCCGCTGGAGTCGCGGCCCTACCGGCTCCCCCGACTCACCTCCGACGTCGAGGACCTGCGGGCCGACCTGCAGCAGGGTCGGTTGCGGGCGGCGGTGGCCCGCTACCGCGGTCCGGTGCTGCCGGCCTCGGTCGCCCCGGGCGTCGAGCGGATCCGGGACGACCTGCACCGTCAGCTGCGGGGGCGGCTGCTGGCCGGCAGCGATCCCGACGCGCTGCTCGCGTTCGCCGACACCCCGTACGGTCGTGAGGACCTGGACATCTGGTCCCGGGTGCTGGCGGTGCTGCCCCCGTCGTCGTCCCGCCTGCCCGAGGTCACCGAGCACCTGGTGTCGCTCGACCTGCACCTGCGCTGACCTGACCGCTGCCCCCTGTTTCCTGCGTCCTGCCGACCCTGCCGTTTCCTCAGGCTTCTCTGTGGCCTGCGTCACGTCGGCTGCAACGGCGCTGCAACCTGGCCCGACCTACCGTGCCGGTAGACGTGGTCGACGGGCGGCCGCGCGGGGAACGGGCCGGGCTCGCCCGGTCGGACAAGGACGTCACCACATGACTGTGTACGCAGCACCGGGCACCGAAGGCTCCGTCGTCACCTACCGGTCACGGTACGACCACTGGATCGGCGGCGAGTGGGTGCCACCGGTCAAGGGTCAGTACTTCGAGAACCCGTCGCCGGTGAACGGCAAGACGTTCTGCGAGGTGGCCCGCGGCACGGCCGAGGACATCGAGGCCGCCCTGGACGCGGCGCACGCCGCCGCCCCCGCCTGGGGGAAGACCGCGGTCAACGTCCGGGCCGACATCCTCAACAAGATCGCCGACCGGATGGAGGCGAACCTGGAGATGCTCGCCGTCGGCGAGACCTGGGACAACGGCAAGGCCGTCCGCGAGACGCTGGCCGCCGACCTGCCGCTGGCCGTCGACCACTTCCGTTACTTCGCCGGGGTGCTGCGCGCGCAGGAGGGGTCGATCTCCCAGATCGACGAGGACACCGTCGCCTACCACTTCCACGAGCCCCTCGGTGTCGTCGGTCAGATCATCCCCTGGAACTTCCCGATTCTCATGGCCACCTGGAAGCTGGCGCCGGCGCTGGCCGCCGGCAACGCGGTGGTGCTGAAGCCCGCCGAGCAGACGCCGGCCTCGATCATGCTGCTGATGGAGCTGATCGCCGACCTGCTCCCGGCCGGGGTGCTGAACGTGGTGAACGGCTTCGGCGTCGAGGCCGGCAAGCCGCTCGCCTCCTCCAGCCGGATCCGCAAGATCGCCTTCACCGGCGAGACCACGACCGGCCGGCTGATCATGCAGTACGCCAGCCAGAACCTGATCCCGGTCACGCTCGAGCTGGGCGGCAAGAGCCCGAACATCTTCTTCGGCGACGTCACCCAGACCGAGGACGCCTTCTATGACAAGGCGCTGGAAGGCTTCGCCATGTTCGCCCTTAACCAGGGCGAGGTCTGCACCTGCCCGAGCCGGGCGCTGATCCAGAACTCGATCATCGACGCGTTCCTGCCGGCCGCCACGGAGCGGGTGAAGAAGATCCAGCAGGGCAACCCGCTGGACACCGACACCATGATGGGCGCCCAGGCCAGCAACGACCAGCTCGAGAAGATCCTGTCCTACATCCAGATCGGGGCCGAGGAAGGTGCCCGGATCATCACCGGCGGTGAGCGCGTCGATCTGGGTGGCGACCTGTCCGGTGGGTACTACGTCGCCCCGACGATCTTCCAGGGCCACAACAAGATGCGGATCTTCCAGGAGGAGATCTTCGGTCCGGTGGTCGCGGTGACCGGCTTCGACGACTACGCCGACGCCATCGAGATCGCCAACGACACCCTGTACGGCCTCGGGGCCGGTGTCTGGTCGCGGGACGTCAACACCGCGTACCGCGCCGGTCGCGACATCCAGGCCGGACGGGTGTGGACCAACTGCTACCACGCCTACCCCGCGCACGCGGCCTTCGGCGGCTACAAGGGCTCGGGCATCGGCCGCGAGAACCACGCCATGATGCTCGACCACTACCAGCAGACCAAGAACCTCCTGGTGTCGTACTCCCCCGATGCCCTCGGGTTCTTCTGATGAGGTCTCTCGCCGCAGCGACGGCGAGGAGTGGGACGGCGACGTGAACGTCAGGCGCGTCGACGTCTCGGCCGAGGCGGCGGACATGGTCCGCCGCCTCCGGGCCGACCACGGTCCGGTGATGTTCCACCAGTCCGGCGGGTGCTGTGACGGGTCGTCCCCGATGTGCTACCCCAAGGGCGACTTCCTCACCGGTGACGCCGACGCGTTCCTGGGGACCATCGACGTCCGCGCGCCCCGGACTGACGGTGAACCGACCGACGGTGAACCGGCCGAGGGTGAACCGGCCGGGGACGACCTGGTCGAGGTGTGGATGAGTGCGGCCCAGTTCGCGTACTGGCGCCACACCCACCTGACCATCGACATCGTGCCCGGCCGGGGCGCGGGCTTCTCGCTCGAGGGTCCGACGGGGTTCCGGTTCCTGATCCGGTCGCGGCTGTTCACCGACGACGAGTACGCCGAGCTGGGCGAGACACCACCGAGGGTCGGGGTCCAGGCGCCTACCTGAGCTGCTGGAACGCCTCGAACAGGGGCCAGGTCAGGTCGCCCATCTCGACCTGGGTGAGCAGGATCCCGACCGTTCCGTCGGGGTCCACGAAGAAGTCCGTGCCCAGGCCGCCCGACCAGCCGTAGCGACCCGGATGCGGCCCGGTCGACTCGACGGCGACCCCGAACCCCCAGCCCGAGCCGTCCCAGAACCCCGGGAAGAAGCTCTCCGCGGTCTTGGCGGCAGCCGGGACCCGGTCAGTGACCAGGGCGGTCACGTGCGCTGTCGACAACAGCCGGACCCCGTCGACGACGCCACCCCCGGTGAGCAGGCGGAGGAAGCGGAGATAGTCCCCGGCGGTCGAGACCAGCTCGGCGTGACTCACGTCGAAGGGCGGCGGCCCGGCGTAGAAGCCGCCGCCCGCCGGCTCGGTCTCGACCAGCCCGGTCTCGGTGAGCCGGTACGCCGCCGGCAGCCGCCCCAGCTTCTCGGTCGGCACGGAGTGCCCCGTGTCGGTCATCCCGAGCGGGCCGAACAGGTCCTCGGCCAGATGATCATCGACCGACCCGCCGGTCAGCCGGGAGAGGAGCACGCCGAGGATGCCGAAGGAGTGGTGGTAGCGCCAGCCCTCGCCCGGCTGGAAGGCCAACGGCAGCTCGGTCAGGCGGGCCAACCACGCGTCCGCGCCCAGGCTCACCGGCTCGGGACCGGCCCCGGTCCCGTTCGCCGTCATCGCCCGCTGCAGCGGTGAGTCGGTGAGGATCATCCCGTAGCCGGAGGTGTTGGTCAGCAGGTGTCGAAGGGTGATCGGTCGGGCGGCCGGGACGGTGTCGTCGAGCTCGGCGGTGGGTGAGGAGAGGACACGGGGCCGCGCCAGCTCCGGCAACCAGGCCGCCAGGCTGTCGTCGAGACCGATCCGGCCGGCCTCGACCAGGCGCAGGGCCGCGACAGCGGTGACCACCTTGGTCATCGACGTGATCCGCATGATCGCGTCGGCCGGCATCGGGTCCCCACCGGGAGCGACCACCCCCGCCGTGACGAGCTCGGGCGACGCGTCGGCGTGGCCGAGGGCCGCGACGGCCCCGGGCACGATGCCGGCGTCGACGTGGTGCTGGAGCAGGGCGGTCACCGCTGAGATCACCGTCCGACTCTGCCACCCCGGCCGGTCAGCCGACCAGGCGGAGCGTGGTCACGGCGATCGCGGTCAGCGCGAGGAACGGCAGCACGATCAGCAGGTGGGCGCGGCGCTGCTGGACCAGCACGGCCACGAACTCGCGCAGGAACGCGCTGGGCACGTAGTAGCTGGCGGTCGGCGCCCCGATCACCTGCGCGTCGCTTCCCACCTCGCGGGCCAGCACCGCCGCACGCAGCACGTGGTAGTTGCTGGTGACGGCCAGCACCGGTCCCGGACGACCCGCCGCGGCCTGGATCTCCTGCGCCAGCAGGAGGTTCTGCCGGGTGTTGACGGCGCGGCTCTCCGGTCGCACGTCGGCCGGATCGGCTCCCTGGGTGATCAGGTACTCCGCCATCGCCTCCCCCTCCGACCGTGACTCGTCAGCGCCCTGGCCGCCGGAGGGGATCAGCAGCGGCGCCGGTCCGGTCAGCCGGTCCCGGCGGTAGACGCCGAGGGCGGTGTCCAGCCGGCTGCGGAGCAGCGGTGGGACCTGGCCGTCGATGATGCGGGACCCGAGGACGACCAGGACGGCCGGACGACTCTGCTGCGCCGTGCGGCCGTAGACCAGGCTGTAGACCAGGAACCCGATGAAGACGACCCCCAGGTAGCTGGCCACGAAGAACAGCACCGCGGCGGTGGCGATCGCGTAGCCGTTGCCGGTGAGCACCAGCGCCACCATCGCGGCCGGCAGCACCAGCAGCCCGATGCCCGCGAGCAGCGACAGCGAGGTCGCCGCCGAGAGACCCTCGGCCCGGATCACGGTCACCCCGTTGGCGATGGCGAAGACGGCCAGCACCACGACGGTCAGCGGGGTGAGCGCCAGGATCAGGACGACCGCCACAGCGAAGGTCGGCGACGCGCTCGCGATGGCGGTGAGGATGCCGCCCACGGCGAACCAGAGACTGGCGACGAAGAACAGCCCGTTGCGCAGCAGCCGGGGGTCCCGGCGGCGGGACCAGGCGTACAGGCCGGCGAAGACCAGCGCGATCAGGAGGCTGCTCACCGATCCAACCTAGGTGATCTCGACCGTCGTCGCCGTGGCCTACTTCCCGTTCGTGGCCAGCACCTTCAGCCGCGCCGCGGTGTTGGAGAACCGGTTCTGGTCGATCACCGTCGCCGAGTACTGCCAGAAGGTGTAGTACGACCAGCCACCGGGTAGCTTTCCGGCCCCCGTCTTCGGCGTCCAGCGAGCCGCCCACAGCGGGTTGGTGGAGCGGAACTTCGTGGTGTTGCCGGTGCAGGTGGACCACCAGTCGGCCGTCGTGTAGATCACGGCGTCCCGGGTGGTCAGCTTCTTGTAGGTCACCAGGAAGTCGGTGATCCAGGCGACCATCTTCTTCTTCGACAGGCCGTAGCACATGGTGCCGCCGTACGGGTTGTACTCGATGTCGAGGACCCCGGGCAGGGTCTTGCCGTCGTTGCGCCAGGCGCCACCGTTCTGCACGAAGTAGGTGGCCTGCTTCTTGCCGCTCTTGCCGCTCGGGTTGGCGAAGTGGTAGGCGCCGGCGAACATGCCGGCGGTCTTGGCGCCGCCGTACTGGGAGGCGTAGAAGGGGTTGCGGTAGCTGGTCCCCTCGGTCGCCTTCACGTACGCGAAGCTGCGCTTCACCTTGGTGAAGCTGACCCAGTCGACGACGCCCTGGTAGCTGGAGACGTCGATCCCGACCACCCCGGTCATCGGCACCAGCTTGCCGGCCCTGGTCACCTTCGACGCCGCCGTGACCCTGGTGTCGCCGGCCGCGCGGGGCACGCCCGTACGCTGCACGCCGTCCCGCCACCCCATGGTGGCGTTGCCCCGCTCTACACCTGCCTTCGCGGCCGTCGTGTTCGGCTCCTGGGGATCCGACAACGGACTCGCCGTCGCCAGGGTCGGACCGAGGAGCCCACCCGCCAGCACCAGCGCTCCGCCGATGGTGGCGAGACGCACGCGGCGCCGCCGTCGACGTGAGGGTCCAGCGAAGGTCGAGAGTGAGGATGTCGACGACGACATGGGGCGCTCCAGGGCCGGTGGGACGACGGGCGCGCTCAGCGTACGCAGACCTCAACCTTCACGTCAGCCCCAGGAGTGCATATTCGCCACTTCCGTCACATCGGTCTCAGGGTCAACGTGAGAGTCAGAGGGCCCGGATGAGGGGTCGTGGGCCGGGGTACTACCGTGCAGGTCAGCAGCATCCTCGGCGGCGGGCGAGGAACACTCAACCGACCCAGGAGGACGCATGTCCGCACCCACGCCCGACCACGCCCCCGATGACGCGGAGGGCGAGGTGCTCTCGACCGAGGAGTACGGCAGCCTGACCATCGAGGACGATCCCGACGGCACCGTCGACGGAGCCGAGCTCGCCGGCACCGCCGACGAGTCCGACCACGACCTACCCGACTCGGGAACGCAGGCCTAGCACCCCTCAGACCATCATCGGCCGGGCGGTGGGCGGGATCGGCCGGGGCAGCTTGGTGCTCCCCGACAGGTACTCGTCCACCCCGGCCGCGCACGCCCGCCCCTCGGCGATGGCCCAGACGATCAACGACTGGCCCCGCCCGGCGTCGCCGCAGACGAAGACGCCGTCGACGGTGCTGGCGTAGTCGTCGTCCCGGACGATGTTGCCGCGCTGGTCGAGGTCGACCCCGAGCTGGCTGACCACGGTGTCCCGCTCCGGCCCCACGAAGCCCATGGCCAGCAGCACCAGCTCCGCCTGCAGCTCCTGCTCGGTGCCCTCCACGGCGACCAGCTTGCCGTCCTCGAACCGGACCTCCGACAGCAGCAGCTTGGTCACGTGGCCGCTCTCGTCCCCGACGAACTCGCGAGTCGACACCGAGTAGACCCGCTCACCCGCCTCCTCGTGCGCCGACGAGACGCGGTAGGTCATCGGGTAGGTCGGCCAGGGCTGGTGGTCGGGCCGCTCCTGGGGCGGGGTCGGCATGATCTCCAGCTGGGTCACCGACTTCGCACCCTGTCGGATGGACGTGCCGAGGCAGTCGGCCCCGGTGTCGCCGCCGCCGATGATCACCACGTTCTTGCCCTCGGCGGTCACCTGGTTCTCCACCGGCACACCCCGGGCTACCCGGTTGGCCTGGGGCAGGAACTCCATCGCCTGCAGGATGCCGCCCAGCTCGCGGCCCGGGACCGGCAGATCGCGGGGGATGGTGGAGCCGGTGGCCAGCACGACGGCGTCGTAGCGCTGCTTGAGCTGCGGACCGGTGACCGACTTCCCCACCTCGACCCCGCACCGGAAGTTGGTGCCCTCGTCCTTCATCTGCCGGATCCGACGGTCCAGGACCGCCTTCTCCATCTTGAACTCGGGGATGCCGTACCGCATCAGACCGCCCGGCTCCTCGGCCCGCTCGAAGACGGCCACGGTGTGCCCGGCCCGGGTGAGCTGCTGCGCAGCGGCCAGCCCGGCGGGACCGGAGCCGACGACGGCCACCGTCTTGCCCGTGTGCCACTCCGGCGGCTGGGGCTTGACCCGCCGCTCGTCCCACGCCTTGTCGATGATGGCGACCTCGACGTTCTTGATGGTCACCGCGTCCCGGTTGATGCCGACCACGCAGGCCGTCTCGCACGGTGCCGGACACAGCCGCCCGGTGAACTCCGGGAAGTTGTTGGTCGCGTGCAGCCGCTCCAGCGCCTCGTCCCAGTCACTGCGCCAGACCAGGTCGTTCCACTCGGGGATCAGGTTCCCGAGCGGGCAGCCGGTGTGGCAGAACGGGATGCCGCAGTCCATGCAGCGTCCCGCCTGCTCGGAGATGATCGGCAGCAGGGCCCGCCCCGGTGTGCCGGGGTACACCTCTTTCCAGTCGTGCACCCGCTCCTGCACGGGCCGGCGGTCGGCGACCCGTCGGGGGGTCGTCATGAAGCCCTTGGGGTCAGCCATGTGCGGCCTCCATCATTCGCGTCGTGGTGGTCGCCTCGTCCAGGCCCTCGGACTCGGCCAGTGCCTTCGCCTCCAGCACCCGGGCGTAGTCCCTCGGCAGCACCTTGGTGAACCGACCCGCGGAGGTCTCCCAGTCGGCCAGCAGCCGTCGGGCCACCGTGGACTCGGTCTCCTCGGCGTGGCGGGTGACGAGGTGGCGGATCGTCTCCAGATCGGCCTCGGTCGGGGTGTGGGCGTCGACCAGGTCGGTGTTCAACCGGCCCCGGTCCAGATCGAGGAAGTACGCCACGCCGCCGGACATGCCGGCGGCGATGTTGCGACCGGTCGGTCCCAGCACCAGCGCCACGCCCCCGGTCATGTACTCGCAGCCGTGGTCACCCAGGCCCTCCACCACCGCTGTCGCCCCGGAGTTGCGGACGCAGAAGCGCTCGCCCACCTGGCCGCGCAGGAAGATCTCGCCGGAGGTCGCGCCGTAGCCGATCACGTTGCCGGCGATGATGTTGTCCTCGGCGGCGAAGGCGGCCGCCCGGTCGGGTCGGACGATGATCCGGCCGCCGGACAGACCCTTGGCCAGGTAGTCGTTGCTGTCCCCCTCCAGCCGCAGGGTGATCCCCGCCGGCAGGAACGCGCCGAAGCTCTGACCCGCCGAGCCGATCAGGGTGATGTCGATCGTGCCGTCCGGCAGACCCGAGCCCCGGGTCGCCTTGGTCACCTCGTGGCCGAGGATGGTGCCGACCGTACGGTTCACGTTCCGCACCGCCAACGAGGCCCGGACCGGCTCGCCGGACGTGAGGGCCGGGCGGCAGATCTCGATCAGCTCCTGGTCCAGGGCGACCTCGAGGCCGTGGTCCTGCTTCTTGGTGTTGAGACGGGACTCCCCCTCGGCCAGCTCGGGGGTGTAGAGCACCGGCGCCAGGTCGAGCCCGTGGGCCTTCCAGTGCTTCTCGGCCGCGACCTTGTCCAGCACCTCGGCGTGACCGATGGCCTCGGCCAGCGACCGGAAGCCGAGCTCGGCCAGGTACTCCCGCACCTCCGCCGCGATGAACTCGAAGAAGTTCACCACGAACTCCGGCTTGCCGGAGAACTTGGCCCGCAGCTCCTGGTTCTGGGTGGCCACACCCACGGGACAGGTGTCCAGGTGGCAGACCCGCATCATGATGCAGCCGCTGACCACCAGCGGGGCGGTGGCGAAGCCGTACTCCTCCGCGCCCAGCAGGGCACCGATCACGACGTCCCGCCCGGTCTTGAGCTGACCGTCGACCTGGACCACGATCCGGTCCCGCAGGCCGTTCAGCAGCAGGGTCTGCTGCGTCTCGGCCAGGCCGAGCTCCCACGGTCCCCCGGCGTGCTTGAGCGAGGTCAGCGGGGCCGCACCGGTACCGCCGTCGTGACCGGAGATCAGCACGACGTCGGCCTTGGCCTTGGAGACCCCGGCGGCGACCGTGCCGACACCGACCTCGGCCACCAGCTTGACGTGCACCCGGGCGGACGGGTTGGCGCACTTCAGGTCGTGGATCAGCTGCTTGAGATCCTCGATCGAGTAGATGTCGTGGTGCGGGGGCGGGGAGATGAGCCCGACGCCGGGCGTCGAGTGCCGCGTCCTGGCCACCCACGGGTAGACCTTCTGGCCGGGCAGCTGACCGCCCTCACCCGGCTTGGCGCCCTGGGCCATCTTGATCTGGATGTCGTCGGCGTTGGTCAGGTAGTCGCTGGTGACACCGAACCGGCCCGAGGCCACCTGCTTGATCGCGCTGCGCCGCTCCGGGTCGTAGAGCCGGTCGGCGTCCTCGCCGCCCTCGCCGGTGTTGGACTTGCCGCCCAGCCGGTTCATGGCGATGGCCAGCGTCTGGTGGGCCTCCAGGCTGATCGAGCCGTACGACATCGCACCGGTGGAGAAGCGCTTGACGATCTCGCTGACCGGCTCGACCTCCTCGATCGGCACCGGTTCGCGGGGACTGGCGAACTTCAGCAACCCGCGGAGGGTCATCAACCGCTCCGACTGGCTGTCGATGTGCGAGGTGTACTGCTTGAAGATGTCGTAGCGGCCCGACCGGGTCGAGTGCTGGAGGCGGAACACCGTCTCCGGGTCGAACAGGTGCGGCTCGCCCTCGCGCCGCCACTGGTACTCCCCGCCGACCGGCAGCAGCCGGTGGGCCAACGGGATGCCGTCGGCCGGGTACGCCCGCAGGTGCCGGAGCTTGATCTCCTCCGCCAGTTCGGTCATCCCCATCCCGCCGAGCTTGGAGGTGGTGCCGGTGAAGTAGCGGTCGACCAGCGGCTTGGAGAGTCCGAGCGCCTCGAAGATCTGCGCGCCGGTGTAGGAGGCCACGGTGGAGATGCCCATCTTCGACATCACCTTCAGCACCCCCTTGCCGAGGGCCTTGACGACGTTCTTGACGGCGACCTCCGGCTCGACCGAGGTGTAGACCCCGTTGCGGGCCAGGTCCTCGACCGACTCGATGGCCAGGTACGGGTTGACCCCCGCCGCGCCGTAGCCGATCAGCAGCGCGACGTGGTGCACCTCGCGGACGTCGCCGGCCTCCACCACCAGACCGACCTGGGTGCGGCTCTTCTGCCGGACCAGGTGGTGGTGCACGGCGGCGGTGAGCAGCAGCGACGGGATCGGGGCCAGCTCCGCGTTGGAGTGGCGGTCGGACAGGACGATGATCCGGGCGCCGCCGGCGATCGCCTCCGAGACCTCCGCGCAGATCTGGTCGAGCTTGGCCTCCAGGGCCTCGGCGCCGCCGTTGACCTCGTACAGGCCGCGGGCGACGTACGTGGCGTACCCGGGCAGGTCCCCCAGCCGGTTGATCTTGACGATCTTGGCCAATGCGTCGTTGTCCAGCACGGGGAACGGCAGCACCAGGCGCCGACAGGAGGCCGGGCCGGGGGCCAGCAGGTTCTGCTCCGGTCCGATGGTGTTGTAGAGCGAGGTGACGAGCTCTTCGCGGATGGCGTCCAGCGGTGGGTTGGTCACCTGGGCGAACAGCTGGGAGAAGTAGTCGAACAGCAGCCGCGGTTTCGCACTGAGGGCCGCGATCGGGGTGTCGGTGCCCATCGAGCCGATCGGCTCCGCGGCAGCGGTGGCCATCGGGGCCAGGATCAGCCGGAGCTCCTCCTCGGTGTAGCCGAACACCTGCTGGCGTCGGGTGACCGAGGCGTGGGTGTGCACGACGTGCTCGCGCTCGGGCAGGTCGGTCAGCAGGATCCGACCGGCGGACAGCCACTCCCCGTACGGCGCCTCGGACGCCAGCTGGTCCTTGATCTCGTCGTTGGAGATGAGCCGGTGCTCGGCCAGGTCGGCCAGGAACATCCGGCCCGGCTGCAGCCGACCCTTCTCGACGACCTTGTCCGCGGGGATGTCGAGCACACCGGCCTCCGACGCCAGCACGACCAGGCCGTCGTCGGTGACCCAGTAGCGGCCCGGCCGCAGACCGTTGCGGTCCAGCACGGCGCCGATCTGGGTGCCGTCGGTGAACACGACCCCGGCCGGACCGTCCCACGGCTCCATCAGGCACGAGTGGAAGGCGTAGAAGTCCTTCCTCTTCCGGTCCATCAGGTCGTTGTTCTCCCACGCCTCCGGGATCATCATCAGCATCGCGTGCGGCAGCGAGCGGCCACCGAGGTGCAGCAGCTCGACCACCTCGTCGAAGGACGCGGAGTCGGAGGCGTCCGGGGTGCAGATCGGGAAGAGCCGGTCGAGGTCGCCGGGCAGCTGCGCACTGGCCAACAGCGCCTCGCGGGCCCGCATCCAGTTGCGGTTGCCCATGGCGGTGTTGATCTCGCCGTTGTGGGCGATCATCCGGAACGGGTGCGCCAGCTCCCAGGCCGGGAACGTGTTGGTGGAGAACCGGGAGTGGACGACGGCCAACGCACTCGCCATCCGCTCGTCCAGCAGCTCGCCGAACACCTGGTCGAGCTGCTCGGTGGTGAGCATGCCCTTGTAGACCAGCGTGCGGGCCGACAGGGAGGCGAAGTAGACCCCGACCTCGTGCTGGGCGCGCCGGCGCAGCGCGTACGTCAGCCGGTCGAGCGCGATCCCGCTCAGGGTGCGGTCCGGCGCGGCCACGAACAGCTGCTCGAACCGCGGCTTGTTGGATCGGGTCAGGTCCGACAGCGAGCTGTCGTCGTTCGGCACCACGCGCCACCCCAGCACGTCAAGCGACTCCTCCGCGGCGATGGCCTCGATCCGCTGCCGGGCGGTGGAGGCGGCGTCCTCGGCCTGCGGCAGGAACGCGATCCCCACGGCGTAGCTGCCCGCGGCGGGGAGCTCGAAGCCGGCCTCGGCCCGCAGGAAGGCGTCCGGGATCTGGATCAGGATGCCGGCGCCGTCACCGGTGCGCGGATCGGCGCCGGTGGCGCCGCGGTGGTCCAGGTTGCGCAGCGCCTCCAGCCCCTGGGCCACGATGGTGTGGCTCGGCACCCCGCTGAGGGTCGCCACGAAGGCCACCCCACAGGCGTCGTGCTCGAACGCCGGGTCGTAGAGCCCGTGCTCGGCGGCATCGTGCCGGGCCGAGGAGAAGGCGGTGGAGGACAGCTGGCGGGTGCCAGGAGCGACAGTCATTCAAGACTCCCGTCGTCGAAGCCAGTGGCAGGCGGAGAGCGCGGACCAGGTCCGTCGTCCGCTGCCCCGGGGGGCGGTCTAGTGGCATCGGCGCGCCCGCACTGGTCCGGGTCGGGACCGTGGTGACAGGAGCTGGTGCGCCCGTTCCGTGCGTCGTTGCTGGTGGGCGCTCGGAACGGGGGTGGTGTTCCGCTCGCTCAGCCTACCGCCAGGAACGAGATGCTCCGACGTCCTGGTTTCGGGCGGACACGCCCCGCCGACCACGCGGTCGGGCTTTGTCGGTCCCCGGTCCTACGGTCGGCGCATGAGCGACGACCCGGACCAGCCTGTCCACCACACCATCGACTACATCGAGATCGGCGTCGACGACGTCGCTGCGGCCAAGGCGTTCTACGCCTCGGCCTTCGGTTGGGAGTTCAGCGACTACGGGCCGGGCTACGCCGGCATCCGCCGACCCGACCGCCCCGGCGAGCAGGGTGGTCTCAGCGGGACTGGCTCTCGCCCGCCCGGCGGACCGCTGGTGCTGCTCTGGTCGGCCGATCTGGACTCGACGGCGGCCGCCGTCGTCGGCGCGGGAGGTCGGATCGCCCAGGAGCCGTACGCGTTCCCCGGTGGGCGCCGGTTCCACTTCCTCGATCCAGCCGGGAACGAGCTCGGCGTCTGGGGAGCCTGACTCAGAAGCGGCTCGTCAGTCCCCCGTCGACCACCAGCACCTGACCGGTGACGTACGAGGCATCGGGTCCGGCCAGGAAGGTCACGGCGCCGGCGATCTCGGCGGGCTCGCCGAAACGGCCGAGCAGGGTCCGCTCGGCCGCCCAGCGCTGCCAGTCGTCGGTGGCGAACAGCGGGGCGTTGACCGCTGTGAGGAAGCTGCCGGGGGCCACGGCGTTGACCCGGATGCCGTGCTCCCCCAGGTCGGCGGCCATCGCCCGGGTGAGGCCCTCCAGTCCGGCCTTGGCGGCGGCGTACGCCACGTCGCCGCGGTGACCGAGCAGGCCACCGACCACCGAGCTCACGTTGACGATGGCGCCGTCGCGGATCCCGGCCGTGATCATCCGGGCCGCCACCAGCCGGCTCAGGGCGTAGGCGGCGGTCAGGTCGATCTCGACGAGTCGCCGGAAGTCGTCCACCGGCAGCTCCAGCGACCCGCGGCGGTCCCGCTGCCCGACGTTGTTGACCAGGACGTCGATCCGCCCGTACGCCGCCAGCAGCTCGTCCGTGGCCAGCTCGATGTCGAACGCGGCCGGCTCGGCGACGAGTCCCTCGTCCCGCAGCACGTCGACAGCTGCCTGGGTGCGCTCCGGGTCGCGGCCGTTGACCAGCACCCGCGCGCCGGCGCGGCCGAGCCCCCGGCACATCTCCAGCCCGAGGCCGCCGTTGCCGCCGGTCACCAGCGCGGTCCGGTCCCGCCAGGCGGTCACGGCCACCGGCTCACGGTGTCTTCTCCACCGGCCCGGGGGCCTCGACCTCGGTCTCGGTGGCCTTCGGCTCACTCGTCTCACTCGGCTCGTCGTCGCGCTCGACGACCTCGGTCTCAGCGCTGTCGTCGGCGACGGCCGGCACCTCCCCGGGGCCCTCGACCACCAGCTCCCGACCCGGGCGGTTCCGGATCAGCCAGACCAACCAGACCAGGGCGACCACGAAGACGATCAGCGAGGTGTAGTTGTTCAGCCGGAAGCCGCCGATCTCGTTCACGCTGTCGATCCGCAGCGCCTCGATCCAGAACCGGCCCGCCGTGTAGAGCACCACGTAGAGCGCGAACACCTTGCCGTGACCGAGCTTCCACTTCCGGTCGGCCCAGATCAGCACGCCGGCCACGCCGAGGTTCCAGACCAGCTCGTAGAGGAAGGTGGGGTGGAAGGTGGCGAACTGGGCGTACCCGTCGGGACGGTGTCGCTCGTCGATCTCCAGCCCCCAGGGCAGCGTGGTCGGTCGCCCGAAGAGCTCCTGGTTGAACCAGTTGCCCAGCCGTCCGATCGCCTGGGCCACGGCCAGCCCGGGGGCGACGGCGTCCAGCAGGGCCGGGAACCGGATCTGCTTGCGGCGGGCGACCAGGTAGCCCCCCGCGGCACCGAGGGCGACAGCACCCCAGATGCCGAGCCCGCCGTTCCAGATCTTCAGCGCGTCGATGGGGTCGCGTCCCGGCCCGAAGTAGAGCTGGTAGTCGGTGATCACGTGGTAGAGCCGGGCGCCCACGATGCCGCACGGGATCGCCACCGCGACGACCAGCTCGAGGCTGTCCTGGCTGCCGCCGCGGGCCCGCCAGCGTCGGCCGGCGATGATCATGCCGACGATGATGCCGGCGATGATGCAGAGCGCGTACGCCCGCAACGGGAAGCCGAACACCTCCCACACCCCGCTGGCGGGGCTGGGGATGAACGCGGGAACGGGGATGACGAGGGGGATGGGGTTGAGGGCGCTCACGAGCTCGCCGCCTCCTGGATCTTCGTGGTGAGGCTGTCGGGGGTCAGGGTCGTGATGTCGACGGGCCGGCCGTCCAGGTGCATCGTCGGCGTACCGGTGACGCCGGCGGCGGCCGCGGCGGCGTCGATCGAGTCGGCCCACGCGGCGTGCCGGCGGTCGGTCACGCAGGACGAGAAGTCGGCCGGCACGGTGCCCGCCGCCCGCTCCGCCAGCTGGTCGAGCTGGGAGTCGCTCCAGTCCAGGGTGTCGTTGGCGAACAGCCCGGTGTAGAAGGGTCCGGCGAAGCCCGCTTCGGCGGCGCAGGCGAAGCCGTTGGCGGCGGCGGCGGAACCGGCGTCGATGAACGACATCGGGAAGATCCGCAGCCGGATGGTCCCGGCGGCCTGCGCGGCGGCCAGCAACGCGCCGTAGTCGGCTTCGAAGTCCACGCAGTGCGGGCAGTGGAAGTCCTCGTACAGGTCGACGGTGACCGGCGCCCGACCCGTACCCCAGGAGATCGGCTGCCCGTCGGTGATCGTCACCGGGACCGACGGTCCGGGCGTGACGGTTCCGGCGCTCGGTGCGCGATGGGTCCGCCAGGCCTGGAAGCCGATCCCGGCGCCGACCAGGGCCAGGACGACCGCGGCGACGACGACCATCAGCAGCCGCCGCTCACGTCGGCGCTGCGCAGCCTGCGAAGCAGCCTGTCCACGCTGCGCGGCCTGCCGAGCAGCCTGCTCACGCTGCGCGGCCTGCCCACGCTGCGCGGCCTGCCGAGCACCCGGCCGGTCCCGCTGCGACCGGCTCATCGCTGGTCCTCCCGCTCGAGCTCGCCGGCTCGGGTCAGCTCCGGGTGGTCGAGGGCGAAGCGGCTCCGCGGGCGCCACACCAGCCAGACGGACAGACCGAGCAGCCCGAGGTCACGGACGATCTCACCCGCGTACGCGGTCTGTCCCGGTGCGACCTGGCCACCGCCGCCGAAGCAGCCGCAGTCCAGACTCAGCCCGCGGGCCGCCGCGGACACGACGGCCACCAGGAAGATCACGACCAGCATCCCCGCCACCGCGGCGGCCTGCCGGGTGAGCAGGCCCGCGACCAGCAGCAGCCCGAGCCCGAGCTCGAGGAACGGCAGACCCCAGCCGATCGGGCGCTCCAGCCAGCCCGGCACCAGCTCGTACGCGCTGACGGCCGCGACCGAGGACTGAGGGTCGATCACCTTGAGCGCTCCGGCCACGAGCAGCACCCCACCGAGGATCAGTCTCGCCAGAGTGGAGAGCCACGGGGCCCAGTCGTCGAACCGGCGGGTCTGGGCCCTAGGCGCGATCATCGTCGTCGGTGCCACCGTGCTGCACGCCGGCGACGTGGTCGCCATGGACCCCGGCGACGAGGTCGTCGACCACGGCCCGCAGCCCGCTCAGGTCGTCCGGGGTGCCGGCGTCCTCGGCCGCCAGCAGGGTGGCGACCAGGGCCGAACCCACGATCGCCGCGTCGGCGTAGCCGACCACCTCACGGGCCTGGGCCCCGGTGGAGACCCCGAGACCGACGCCGACCAGCGCCCCGGGGTCACTCCGCCGGATGCGCTCGACCAGGGCGGGCGCGGCCGACGACGACTGCGAACGGGCACCGGTCACGCCCATCACGGCGGTCGCGTAGACCCAGCCACGGCAGGCGGCCAGGGTGCTGGCGATGCGCTGGTCGGTCGACGAGGGCGACAGCAGGAAGATCCGGTCCAGGTCGTGGGCGTCGGAGGCGGCGATCCAGGCCCCCGCCTCGTCCGGCGTCAGGTCGGGGGTGATCGCGCCCGAGCCCCCGGCGGCCGCGAGGTCGCGGGCGAAGGCGTCGGGACCGTACTTCTCGATCAGGCTCCAGTACGTCATCACCACGGCCTGGGTGCCGGTCGCCGCGACCGCCTCGACCGCGGCGAAGGTGTCCCGGGTCCGGACCCCACGGGACAGGGCCCGGGTCCCGGCCCGCTGGATCGTGACCCCGTCCATCATCGGGTCGCTGTACGGCATCCCGACCTCGACCAGGTCGACACCGGGTCGGCGCTCGTCGCCGTCCACCCCGCAGAGCGCCTGCACGGCCCGCAGCGAGGTGGGCACGTCGGGGTAGCCGACGTGCAGGAAACCCACCAGCGCCCCGCGGCCGGACGCCTTGACGTCGGCGAACAGGCGACCCGAGCGCCCCGGGTCGAAGGTCGTGGCGGTGACCGCACCGGCGGCGGTGCTCAGCACGTCGGGACTCACGACGTCTGACCCGCCGTGCTCGGCGTGCCGGAGGTGTCGATGTCGAACCAGGTGATCGCTGTGTCGACGTCCTTGTCCCCCCGCCCGGACAGGTTGACCAGGATCAGCGGCGGGGTGCCGTCGGCCCGCAGGGGCAGCCGACGACCGAGCTTCAGCGCACCGGCCAGGGCGTGGGCGGACTCGATGGCCGGCAGGATGCCCTCGCTCCGGGTCAGCAGGGCCAGCGCCTCCATCGCCTCGGCGTCGGTGATCGGCTCGTAGTGACCGCGACCGGTGTGCGCCAGCCACGAGTGCTCGGGTCCGACCCCCGGGTAGTCGAGCCCGGCGGAGATGGAGTGCGACTCCTGGGTCTGGCCGTCGGCGTCCTGCAGCACGTAGGTCCGCATGCCGTGCAGCACCCCGATGGCGCCGGCGGAGATCGTCGCGGCGTGCTTGCCGGTGTCCACCCCGTCGCCGCCGGCTTCGAAGCCGTACAGGGCGACGTCGGTGTCGGGGATGAAGTCGGCGAAGATGCCGAGGGCGTTCGAGCCACCGCCGACGCAGGCGGCGACGGCGTCGGGCAGCCGGCCGTAGCGGTCCAGCAGCTGGGCCCGGGCCTCGGTGCTGATGATCCGCTGGAACTCCCGGACGAGCAGCGGGAACGGGTGCGGCCCGGCCACGGTGCCGATCAGGTAGTGGGTGTGCTCGACGCTGGAGACCCAGTCCCGCATCGCGTCGTTCATCGCGTCCTTGAGCGTCTGCGAACCGGACTCGACCGAGATCACGTCGGCGCCGAGGAGTCGCATCCGGGCCACGTTGAGCGCCTGCCGCTCGGTGTCCACCCGCCCCATGTAGACGGTGCACTCCATCCCGAACAGGGCGGCGGCGGTGGCCGTGGCCACGCCGTGCTGCCCGGCCCCGGTCTCCGCGATCACCCGGGTCTTGCCCATCCGCCGGGCCAGCAGGGCCTGGCCCAGGACGTTGTTGATCTTGTGCGAGCCGGTGTGGTTCAGGTCCTCGCGCTTCAGCACGATGGTCGGCGCCACCCCGGAGTCCCCGATGGCGTGGGCGGCGAACCGGGGCACCTCGGTGACCGGGCTCGGCCGACCCGTGTAGTCGGCGAGCAGCGCGTTCAGCTCCGCGACGAAGGCCGGGTCGGCCTGCGCGGCGTGGAACTCCTCCTCCAGCTGCTGCAGGGCGGCGTAGAGCGCCTCCGGGACGAACTTGCCGCCGAACTGGTCGAAGTGACCGGTCGCGTCGGGAAGGATCTGGGTGACCACGAGTCAGTTTCCTATCGTTGCCGTACGCCGCCGTGCGTGTGCGCCGCACAGGCAAACGTACGCGATCGTGGCGAGTCCCGGACCTGTCGTCTTGAGCCGACCCCGTCCCTCAGGACTTGTCCAGGGCCCTCAGGACTTGTGCAGGGCAGGGTGCGCGCCCGCGGCCACCAGGTCGGCCACCCCGGCGCGCGGGTCGCGCCCGGTGACCAGGGCCTCCCCGACCAGGACCACGTCGGCCCCGTTGCGGGCCAGGTCGATGACGTCGTGCGGACCGCGGACCCCGGACTCGGCGATCCGGACGATGCCGTCGGGGATCAGCGGTGCGAGCCGGGCGAAGGTCTGCGGGTCGACCTCGAGGGTCTGCAGGCTGCGGGCGTTGATGCCGATGACCTTGGCGCCGGCGTCGACCGCGCGCTTCACCTCGTCGGCGGTGTGCGCCTCGACCAGCGGGGTCAGACCGATGGAGCGGGCCCGCTCGATCAGCGAGGTGAGCTCGTCGTCGGTCAGGGCGGCCACGATCAGCAGGGCGAGGTCGGCACCGGCGGCCCGGGCCTCGAACAGCTGGTAGGAGGTGACGATGAAGTCCTTGCGCAGCACCGGCACCGACACGGCGAGGCGCACCCGGACGAGATCGTCCAGGGTGCCGCCGAACCGGCGCTGCTCGGTGAGCACGGAGATCGCGGCGGCGCCGCCCGCCTCGTACTGGGCGGCGAGGGCCGCGGGATCGCTGATGGTGGCGAGCGCACCCTTGCTCGGGCTGGAGCGCTTCACCTCGGCGATCACGGAGACCCCGGGTCCCCGGAACAGCGGCATCGGGTCGAGGGCCTCGTCGACGGTCTGGACCCGCTCCTTCAGCCGCTCGAGGCTCGTCGTGGCCTGGCGGAGGGCGAGGTCCTCCCGGACCCCAGCGATGATGTCGTCGAGTGCACCCACAGCGTTCGCGCCTAGACGGCGCCCATTCCCATCTTCTGCAGGATCACGGTGGCGATCAGGGCGACGATCAACAGCGCGCCACCGATCCAGAAGACCAGCCAGGACCCGAAGACGAGCCCCAGGGCACCCACGATGAAGCCGATCAGCGCGATCAGGCTGCCGACCCACGCGGCCACCGTGCGACCGTGGTGGACGTGCTTGTCGCCGGGCGCGGGCTCGTAGTCGTCGACTTCGTAGAACTTCGGCGCTGTGTCGGCCATCGGGTCCTCACTCTTGCCGGGGATCGTGGATCCGTCCCATTGTGACGCCTTCGGTCCCGTCGTGCACATCGGGGTCGTGCGCATCGGGCTCGCCGGTCGGGTCCCGACCGGCGTCCAGATCCTTCCAGGCGCGGTTCGGGTCCTCGTTGAGGTCGGCGGGACCGGTGGACGGCTCGGCCGTCCGGGCGAAACGGTCGCTGCGCTCGGCCCAGCGGCCCGCCCCGGTCCACAGCAGCACCGCCCCGCCGACCACGACGACCCCGGCGACGGCGAAGATCCAGGGCCAGACGCTGGTGGAGAGAGCGAACTGGTCGGTCAGGCTGACCTGGCGCACCCGGTTGCGGACGGCCTCGGCGTCCGGGGCGGTCTGCAGGACACCGGTGGCGATCATCCCGAGTCCCGTGAGGGCCAGCCCGACGGCCAGGATCGAGCGGCCCCGACGCCGCAGCACCAGGACGAGCAGGACCCCGGCCAGGGTCACCGCGGCCAGGGCCTGGCTCAGACCACCGGTGGCGTCGGACCCGCTGAAGCTCACGTCCGCCCCGGCACCGCTCGCCCGCCACCACGGTTGGGCGGCGGCGACGAACCCGAGCCCGGCTCCGGCCAGCAGGGCCGCCAGCGTGGGGCCGCGCCCGGTCAGCCGGTCGAGACGGGTCACGGGACGGGCCGGAAGGCCTGGGCGACCGAGATGGCCCGGACGACGGCGGCCGCCTTGTTCTGGGACTCCTGGTCCTCGGTGGGCGGGTGGGAGTCGGCGACGATCCCTCCCCCGGCCTGCACGTAGGCGACCCCGTCGCGCAGCAGGGCGGTCCGGATGGCGATCGCCGCGTCGGCGTCACCGGCCAGGTCCAGGTAGCCGACGACCCCGCCGTACAGACCGCGCCGGGACACCTCCAGCCCGTCGATGATCTCCATCGCCCGCACCTTCGGAGCCCCGGACAGCGTGCCCGCCGGGAACGCGGCGAGGACGGCATCGAGCGCCTTACGGCCGTGGGCGAGCCGACCGGTGACCGTCGACTCCAGGTGCATGATGTGGCTGTAGCGGCGGACCTCCATGAACTCGACCACCTCGACCGTTCCCGGCCGGCAGACCCGGCCCAGGTCGTTGCGGCCGAGATCGACCAGCATCACGTGCTCGGCCCGCTCCTTGGGGTCGGCTCTCAGCTCCGCCTCCAGCGCCGCGTCCTCGGCGGGCGTGGCGCCGCGGGGCTTGGAACCGGCGATCGGGTGGGTGAGCACGACGTCGCCGGACACCGTCACGAGCGCCTCGGGCGAGGAGCCGACGATGTCGAAGCCGTCGAGTCGCAGCAGGTACATGTACGGGCTCGGGTTGGTCAGCCGGAGCATCCGGTAGACGTCCAGGGCGTCGGCGGTGGTGTCCACCTCGAACCGCTGGCTGACCACGATCTGGAAGGCCTCGCCGGCCTTGATCTCCTCCACCGCGGCCGCCACCGCGGCCTGGAACTCCTCGGGGGTGCGCTGCCGGCGTACGGCCGGGGCCCCCGCCGGGCTGACCATGACGGGCGCCGACGGCGTGGGTCGGGCGAGGGCCTCGGTCAGCGCCTCGACCCGGGACACCGCGTCGGCGTACGCCTCGTCGACCCGGTCGTCGCTGCCGTCGAAGTTGACGGCGTTGGCGATCAACCAGACCTGCTGGTCGTGGTGGTCCAGGACGACGAGGTCGCCGACCACCATCTGGACCAGCTCGGGGATGCCCAGGTCGTCGGGGTTGCTGTCGGGCAGCTTCTCGATCCGGCGGACGATGTCGTAGCCCAGGTAGCCGACCAGGCCCGAGGTGAACGGCGGCAGGTCGGGATCGCGGGGGGTGTGCAGGCGCCGCAACGTCTCGGCCACCGCCTCGAGCGGGTCGCCCCCGCTCGGCATGCCGGTCGGGACCCGGCCGGTCCAGGTGGCTGCCCCGTCGACCTCGGTCAGGGTGGCGACGGCGTTGACGCCGATGAAGGAGTAGCGCGACCACACGCCCTGCTCGGCCGACTCCAGCAGGAAGGTGCCCGGCCGGCTGCCGGCCAGCTTGCGGTAGAGACCGGTCGCCGTCTCGGTGTCCAGCAGCAACCGCCGGTGCACCGAGATGACCCGGCGGTCGGGGGCCAGCAGCCGGAAGTCCGCCAGCGACGGCTCGATCGCCCCGGTCGGGTGGGTGCTCGAGGAGGCGGGGCTCATCGGGGTGCTCCGACCACGCCGGGCAGGACCCGGGCGTCGAAGCAGGTGCGGTCGCCCGTGTGGCAGGCAGCGCCCTCCTGGTCGACGGCGACCAGCAGGGTGTCGCCGTCGCAGTCCAGCCGGACCTCCTTGACCCACTGCCGGTGCCCGCTGGTCTGCCCCTTCACCCAGTACTCGTCGCGGCTGCGGGAGAAGTAGGTGGCCCGGCCGGTGGTGAGCGTGCGGTGCAGCGCCTCGTCGTCCATCCAGCCGACCATCAGCACCTCGTGGGTGTCCCACTGCTGGACCACGGCGGCCACCAGGCCGGCGCTGTCGCGCTTGAGCAGGGCGGCCACCCCGGGGTCGAGGGCGGAGGGCGGGCGGTGGAGATCGGTCACGGGGCCATTGTTCCCGATCGGGGCCGCGGCCGTTCCCGATCGGGACCGCGCCGACAACCTCCGCCTATGGAACTCCCAGCGCCTACGGAACCCCTGCGGCTACGAACTCCCTGCGCCTACGATCTCCCTGGCGACCCGCAGCACCCGGGGTCGAGTCCACGACGGAGGCGAGCCGCGATGACCACCGATCCGCTCCCGCCCCCCGGCGCCTGGTCGCGGCGGCGTCTCCTGACGTCGGCGGCCGGCCTGGTCCTCGCGGGACTGGCGGTTCCCACCGCCGAGGCCGGTCCGGTCGTGGTGCGCTCCACCGAGCGGCTCCCCACCCGCGCCGAGATCGTCGCCGAGTTCGCCGGACGCAGACCCCGTCAGTTCGGCATGTTCCTCCCCGGCGTCGTGCGTCGCGGCAGGGAGCTCGTGGCTCTGACCTTCGACGCCTGTGGAGGTGCCCGCGGCAGCGGTTACGACAAGCTGGTCATCTCCACCCTGCGGAAGAGGAACGTCCCGGCCACGCTCTTCCTCAACGCGCGGTGGATCGAGGCTCACCCCCAGATCGCCGCCGACCTCGCCGACGATCCCCTCTTCGAGCTCGGCAACCACGGGTGGCGGCACCGTCCGCTCACCGTCGCCGGTCAGACCGCGTACGGCATCAAGGGCACCTCCGGTCCGGGTGAGGCCTACGACGAGATCGTCCGCGGGCTGCACGCCGTCGCCGAGCTGACCGGAAGGGCGCCCCGGTGGTACCGACCCGGCACGGCGTGGGCCGACGACGTCGGCCTCGCCATCGCCGGGCGACTCGGGTTGCGGGTCATCTCGTTCAGCATCAACGCCGACGCCGGGGCGACGGCGAGCAAGAAGCAGGTCGTGGCCAACCTGAAGAGGGCGCGGCGGACCGACATCACGCTGGGACACGTCAACCAGCCACACGGCAGGACCGCTGAGGGTCTCGTCGAGGAGCTGCCCAAGATGATCCGCGCCGGCCGCCACTTCGGCACCCTCAGCCGGGTCCTCGCGTGAACCGGGCACCGCTCACCCTCGCGGCGATCGGGTCGTCAGGCGCGGAGACGTCTAGCATGGCTCCTCGTGACCTTTGCCAAGTCGGAGCGTGCCGCTCTGTGCGACCTCTTCGATGACCGCGGCCCCGACGCCCCGACCCTGTGCGAGGGCTGGCTGACCCACGACCTGGCCGCGCACCTGTGGATCCGCGAGACCGATCCGATCGGGGTGTCCGGGATGGTGGCCAAGCCGCTGTCCGGGTTGCTGGACCGGCGGATGGCCGAGGTGAAGCAGCGCTGGGAGTTCGCCGAGCTGGTCGACCGGATCCGCAACGGTCCGGGCCGGTTCTCGGTGTTCGCCCTGCCCGGTGTCGACGAGCCCGCCAACACCACCGAGTACTTCGTGCACCACGAGGACGTGCGGCGCGCGGGCGAGCTGCCCGAGGCACCGCGCGAGCTGGACGTCGAGATCGAGGACTGGATGTGGCGGCGGCTCAAGCTGCTCGGCCGCGCCTTCTTCCGCCGCTCCCAGGTCGGCGTCGTGCTGGAGCGGGCGGGCACCGCCGACCAGTACGAGCCGGACGCCATCCGGGCGGTGTCCGGGGCCACCATCGTCACCGTGGTCGGCCGGCCCAGCGAGCTGATGCTGTTCGCCAGCGGCCGCACCGGTGCCGCCGACGTCCAGCTGGTCGGTGAGCCCGAGGCGCTGGATCTGCTGCACAGCGCCGATCTGAGCCTGTAGTCGCCCGATGAGGCGACGCCGGTTGGCCCCGGCCGACGTGGTCGACGTGTTCGCCTACGTCATCGTGCTCAACCTGGCCACCCAGTTCGTCCCGGCCATGATCACCGAGACCTTCGTGCTGTCGCTGCTGACCGCGATCCTGCTCAAGGCCGTGCTCGAGGTCGTGGTCCTTCTCAAGAACCGGGTCAAGGTGCGCTTCACCGCCGCCCGCAGACCGATCGGCAAGGGACTGGCTGCCGCGTCGCTGCTGCTGGTGATGGCCGGCAGCAAGCTCGTCGTGCTGGAGCTCGTCGCGTGGCTGTTCGGGGACTCGGTCCAGCTCGGGGGGTTCGTCGCGGTGACCGCGCTGATCCTGCTGCTGATGCTCACCCGCGCAGGTGTCCGCCGGCTGCTGGCCGCACCGGATCCGGACCACCTGGACTGAGAGCGTGCGTTCGGGGTAGGAAGGGGGTCCCCATCTTGAGGAGCTCCCGCATGGCTCGACGCACTCTCCAGCGGGCGGGTGCCGGCCTGCTCGGCCTCTGCCTCGCCGGCACTCTCCTCGTCGGCACCTCGCCCACCACGGCCGGAGCCGACCCGGGAGCCGAGCAGCAGCGCGCGACCCGGAAGAACCCGACGGCGTACGGGTGGGGCGGTGCGGTGGCCAGTGTGGACCCGGAGGCGACCGCCGCGGGCCTGCGGGTGCTGCGGGACGGCGGCAACGCGGTGGACGCGGCGGTGGCCACGGCGGCCGCCCTCGGCGTGACCGAGCCCTACTCGGCCGGCATCGGTGGTGGCGGTTACCTCGTCTACTACGACGCGAAGACGCGGCGCGTGCAGACCATCGACGGCCGGGAGACCGCCCCGACGACCATGCCCGGCACCGCCTTCACCGACCCGGTCAGCGGGAAGCCGTACCCGATGGAGCAGCTCGTCACCAGCGGCACGTCGGTCGGTGTGCCGGGCACCCCCGCCACCTGGGAGCGAGCCCTGCAGCGCTGGGGCCGCAAGTCCCTGGCCGCCAACCTGCAGCCGGCGATCCGGCTCGCCGACCGCGGGTTCGAGGTCGACCAGACCTTCCGCGACCAGACCCTCCAGAACAAGGAGCGGTTCGCCCAGATCACCCCCACCGCGAAGCTCTACCTGCCCGACGGCGACGCCCCTGCGGTCCGGTCGATCTTCCGCAACCCCGAGCTCGCCGAGACCTACCGCGCGATGGCCCGGGACGGTGCGCGGGTGATGTACCGCGGACCGCTCGCCGACGAGATCGTGCGCACCGTGCGGCGGCCGGCCAAGGAGCCCGACGCCACCCTGCCGGTCAGGCCCGGGTACCTGACGTCGTCGGACCTGGCGGCGTACGGGGTGGTCGACCAGGCACCGACAGTCGTCCGCTACCGGGATCTCGACGTGTACGGGATGGCGCCCTCGTCGTCGGGGGGCACCACCGTCGGCGAGGCCCTGAACATCCTCGACACGGTGAACCTGGGCCGGATGTCCACGCCGCGGGCGCTGCACTACTACCTCGACGCGTCGGCGCTGGCCTTCGCCGACCGGGCCGCGTACGTCGGCGATCCCGCTTTCGTGCCGGTGCCGACCGAGGCCCTGCTCTCCCAGCGGTTCGCCGACAGCCGGGCCTGCCAGATCCCCCGCCAGCAGGCCCTGGTCACACCGACCGCCAAGGGGGATCTGAGCGGCCGCGGCTGCCGTACGGCCGGTGCGTCGGCCACCACCGACCAGGGCAGGTCCACGACCCACCTGGTCACCTCCGACCGCTGGGGCAACGTGGTCTCGTACACGTTGACGATCGAGCAGACCGGCGGCTCCGGCATCGTGGTCCCGGGTCGCGGCTTTTTGCTGAACAACGAGCTGACCGACTTCAGCGCCGCCTACGTCGCCACCGATCCGAACCGGATCCAGGGGGGCAAGCGGCCGCGGTCGTCGATGTCGCCGACCATCGTGCTGGACCGTCAGGGCCGGCCCGTGTACGCCGTCGGCTCGCCGGGCGGCTCGACGATCATCACCACCGTGCTGCAGACCCTGGTCAACCGGATCGATCTCGGCCTGACCCTGCCCGAGGCTGTCGCCGCCCCCCGCGCCTCCCACCGCAACGCCGCGGAGGTGACGGCCGAACCGGCGTTCATCGAGCGGTACGGCGAGGCGCTGAGGTCACGCGGGTACGCGTTCGCCCCGAACCCGGCCGAGATCGGGGCGGTGACGGCCCTGGAGTTCCGTCCGGGCGGCTACGTGCTGGCCGCCGCCGAACCCACCCGCCGTGGCGGGGGCTCCGCCGGCGTGGTGGTGCCGAGCACGCGCCGCTGACCGCCCCCCTCGCCGTGCCGCGCCCGCCGGCTCAGTCGTCCAGGCCCCGGGCGACCAGGGCGTCACCCATCTGCTGAGCGTGCCGCAGGGCCCGCACCAGCAGCGGCACCGCGAACGTGCGGGCCCGGGTGGGCAGCCCCCGCGCCCGCTGGGCGTCGCGGAGCTGCTCGGCCAGCCCGAGCACCACCGGCACGGCCCGGATGGACAGGGCGAGCAGCAGTCCCACCCGCTCGGGGGCGACCCCGAACCGCCGGAACGGGCCGAGCACCCGGACCACCACGTCGGTCAGGGCGGTGGTCGTGGTCGTCAGGGTCACCAGTCCCGCCGCCAGCACCAGCAGCAGGACTGTCGCGGTGACGGACACCGCGACCTGCCAGTCCGCGACGAGGACCTGGGCGACGGCGATCGCGAGCAGCACCCACCCCAGCGACCGCAGCTGCCGCAGCGCGAGACCGAGACCGACCCGGGCCAGCGGATAGAGCAGCAGCACCACGACCAGCAGCGCGCAGCGCTGCCACCACCGGTCCAGCAGCTGGCACCCGACGGCCACCCCGATCAGGGCGAGGAGCTTGGCTCCGGCCGGTGCCCGGTGCAGGAGCGAGCCCCCGGGGACGTACAGGCCGAGCAGACTCACCGACGGGCCCGCATCAGCCGCCGGTAGTGCTCGACCGCCGTCGCCGGGTCCGCGTCCGCCACCAGCCGCCCCTCGTCGAAGACCAGCACCCGGTCGAAGCCGTCCAGCAGCTCGAGCTGGTGGGTGAGCAGCACCACCTGCTCGGCCAGCCCGGCGACCAGGTCGGCGATCAGGGCGGCGTTGCGCAGGTCGAGCAGCGTGGTCGGCTCGTCCAGCACCAGGAGGGCGGGCTCGGTCACCAGCACCGAGGCCAGGGCCAGCAGCTGCTTCTGCCCACCCGACAGCAGGTGGGCCGGGTGGTCGGCATGGGCGTCGAGGCCGAACCGGGCGAGCACGGCCCGGACCCGATCCTCCAGCCGCTGCCCGCGCAGGTCGCGGCGGCGCAGGCTGAAGGCCACGTCCTCGGCCACCGTGGGCATGACGATCTGCGCGTCGGGATCGGTGAAGCAGAAGCCGACCAGCTGCCGGACGCGTCTCCCGTCCCGGCGGGTGTCGTGACCGTCGACGGTGACGGTGCCGGTCTGCGGGACGACCAACCCGTTGAGCAGGCGTGCGAAGGTGGACTTGCCGGAGCCGTTGGCCCCGATCACCCCGATCCGACGCTCGGTCAGGTGGACGGTCACGTCCTGCAGGACCGGTCGGCGCTGAGCGGGATAGGCGTGGCTCACCCCGTCCACGTCGATCAGCGGCACGATTCCACCACGATCGCCACACCCTGACCGCCGCCGACGGCGATCGCCGCCAGCCCCAGCGCCCCCACCCGGCCGGCACGCACCAGCTGGGTGAACAACCGGACCGCGAGCACCGCCCCGGAGGCGCCCCACGGATGTCCGAGCGCGATCGCCCCGCCCTCGAGACAGACCCGTTCCGGCGCCAGTGCGAGGGCGTCGCAGCAGGCCAGCACCTGGCCGGCGAACGCCTCGTTGAGCTCGATCACCGCGATGTCGTCCAGACCGACGCCGGCCCGGTCGAGAGCGGCGCGCGCGGCCGGGACGAGGCCGAGACCGGGGGTGCGGGGCGAGATCCCGACAGTGGCCGAGGCCAGCAGGCGCAGACCCGGCAGCCCGCGCCGGACCCGGTCCGCCTCGGTCACCAGCGCGACCACCGCCGCCCCGTCGTTGATGCCGCAGGAGGTGCCGGCGGTGGCGGTGCCGCCGGCGGAGAAGATCGGTCGCATCCGGGCGAGCCGCTCGCCGGTCATGCCCGGTCGGGGACGCTCGTCGCGGCTCAGTCCGCCGACGGGGACGAGCTCGGCCGCGAACCGGCCGTCGTCGGCGGCGGCGACGGCTCGTCGGTGGGAGCGCAGAGCGTACGCGTCCTGCCGCTCGCGGCTGATCCCGGCGGCAGCGGCCACCAGATCGGCCGCCTCCCCCATCTCCGGATCGCCCAGTCCGGCGGGGGCGAAGGGAGCCCGACCCGGTCGGGTCGACGTCGAGGCGGACTCGACGCCACCCGCCAGCACCGCCCGTCCGTCCTCCACCAGGGCCGCGCCGACGACCAGCGCCGCCAGTCCGCTGCCGCACTGCCGGTCGACGGTCAACCCCGGCACGGTCACCCCCAGCCCGGCCTGCAGCGCGGCCACGCGGGCCAGGTCGCCGCCCGGACCGGTGCAGTTGCCGAGCACCACCTCGGTCACGTCCTGGGCCGTCAGTCCCGCGTCGACCAGCAGCGGCGGCAGCACCGCGGCGGCCAGGTCCGCGGCCGTCAGCGCGGCCAGTCCGTGGCCGGCGGTGCCGATCGGGGTCCGTCGCGCCGCGACGACGGCGACCGTCATGACGCCGTGATCCCGTCGCGGTCCACCTTGCCCGCCGCCGTCACCGGGAACGTCTCCACCACCGACCACCGGCGCGGACGATGGCTGGCCGGCAGAGCGCGCCGGGCGACCGCCGGCAGGGCCGCGGCGTCGGCCGGATCGGTGCAGACCGCGACCAGCACCGCGCCCAGTCGCCGGTGTGGTCGGCCGACCACGACCACCTCGCCCCGGGCGTGCGGACGCAGCGCCGCCTCCACGTCGGCCAGGATGACGGTGGCCCCGGCGGTGGTGACGGCGTCGGACCGGCCGCGGACGACGAGTCGCCCATCGTCGGAGAGGGACCCACGGTCGCCCACGCTCAGCCACGTCCGCCCGTGCCGGACCGAGGACCGCAGCACGGCGGGCTCGCCCTCCTCGCGAAGGCAGAGCCACGGCGAGCTCACCCACAGCTCGCCGCCGTCGACCTCGACGGCCACGGCGGGAAACAGCCGCAGGGAGTCGGCGTCCCGGCCCCAGCCGACGAACGACAGCTGCGCCGCGCCGTAGTAGTGGTGCACGGTGTGGCCGCTCGCTTCGGCCCGGTCGGCCAGGGACGGCGCCAACCGGTCCCCCGCCACCACGACGGTCAGCGGTGCGGGGTCCTCTTCCAGCAGGGCGGCCAGGGCGGCCGGCGTGCAGAACACGTGGGTGGCGCCACCGGGGAGCCCGGTCAGGGACGCCCCGACGTGATCGGCCAGGCACACCGCGTACGCGTTCATGCTCGCGGCGACCGGCCCCGGGACCCAGGCGCGACTGCTGCCGTCGAGACCGCACAACCCCGCCACCACGTCGAAGCTGTCCACCCAGGACGCCGCGGTCCGCACCACCCGGCGCGGCCGCCCGGAGGTCCCGGAGGTGGTCAGCCGGATGGTGCCACCGCCGGCGTACGCGGTCCGGAGCGCCGCCGGGGTGATCACACCCCGACCGGCTCCCGGTCGGCTCGCGGCATCTCCGGCAGCAACCCGGGCACGGCCTGGTGCGCACCGCGCGCGACCAGGGCGGCCAGCACGGCCTTGATGACGTCGCCGGGGAGGAACACCAGCGCCGCGGTGGCGGCCTGGAGCAGGCTGAGGTGCAGCACCAGCGCCATCCCGGCGATGCCGAAGAGGTAGAGGACGACGATGCCGCCGACCACGTTCACCGCGATCCCCTTGGCCAGCGACCGCGCCGTGTCCAGCCGCTCGCTGAGCCAGCCGATCACGAAGGCGGCGACCGGGAAGCCGACCAGGAAGCCCGCACTCGGCCCGAAGAACACGCCCAGCCCCCCGCGACCACCGGCCAGCAGCGGCAGACCGAGCGCCACCAGCAGCAGGAACACCACCACCGCCGCCGCCCCCCGCCAGCGCCCCAGCACCGCGCCCGCCAGCATCACGCCCAGCGTCTGCAGGGTGATCGGCACGGCGACCCCGGGGACCGCCAGGGCCGGGACGAGACCGAGGGCGGCGATGATCCCGACGAAGACCGCGGTCAGGGCGAGCCCGGTCGCGGAGAAGGCTCTCGTCACGCACGGGATCGTACGGCACGGCGTGAGTCCGGACGGCGTGTCGGTCAGGTAACGGACGCCGGTCTAGATTGCTGACGATGAGCGCGGAGCTGACGCTGGGTGCCGAGGAAGAGCTGCACCTGATCGACCTCGAGAGCTGGAGCCTGTCGGCCCGTGCCCCGCAGGTCCTGTCCCGGCTGCCCGGGGACAACTACTCGGCCGAGATCCAGCGGACGACGGTCGAGACCAACACCGAGGTGGTGTCGAGCCTGGCCGAGCTGCGCGCGGAGCTGGTCCGGCTGCGGCGTGGCCTGGCCGAGGTCGCGGCCGAGGAGGGCCTGGGCATCGCCTCGGCCGGGACCGCCCCCCGGTCGGTGTTCGCCGACTTCGAGCTGACGGCCACCGGCCGCTACGGCCGGATGCAGGAGCAGTACCGGCTGCTGGTCGACGAGCAGCTGATCTGCGGGCTGCAGATCCACGTGGGGGTGTCCAACCGCGACCTGGCCGTCCAGATCATGCAGCGGGTGGCGCGGCACCTGCCGATCCTGCTGGCCCTGTCGGCCAGCTCGCCGTTCTGGAACGGCCAGGACACCGGCTACTCCAGCATCCGGACGATCATCTGGCAGCGCTGGCCGAGTGCGGGCGCGACCGGTCGGATCGAGTCCGCCCAGGAGTACGACGAGCTGCTCGACGACCTGATCAACAGCGGGGTCATCGCCGACCGCAAGATGGCCTACTTCGACGTCCGCCCGTCCGCGCACGCCCCGACCCTGGAGCTGCGCGTCTGCGACGCGTGCCCGATCGTCGACGACGCGATCCTGATCGCCGGGCTGTTCCGGGCCCTGATCCGCTCGGCCGAGCACGAGATCGCCGAGGCCAAGCCCTTCGTCCCCTTCCCCGCCCCCATCCACCGGGCGGCGATCTGGCGGGCGGCTCGCGGCGGGATGACCAGTGAGCTGCTCGACGACAGCCGCCACCCCCGCCCCGTCCCCGCCGCCCAGGCGGTCCGGGGTCTGGTCGACCGGCTGCGACCCTTCCTCACCGAGCTGGACGACCTCGACGAGGTCGAGCAGCTGGTCGAGACCGCCCTGGCCCGGGGCAACTCCGCGGACCGTCAGCGGGCGGCGCTCGCCGAGCGCGGTGAGCTCGACGACGTCGTGGAGCTGGTGGTCAACGAGACCCAGGGACCCGCGGGGGGACTGCCGGCCCAGGTGCCGGAGCTGCGCTCCTACCGTCCACGGGCCGGGGACGAGGCCGTCGGCCTGGGACACCGGCCCCGACCCGTCTACGCCGACATCATCGAGCACTTCCGCACCCGGGGACCCGAGGCCTGGCGTCAGGCGGAGGACCGCCGCGACGCCTGGACCGACGAGCACGAGCTGACCTTCGGCGTCGAGCAGGAGGCGCGGCGCTTCGCCGTCGACCTGGTCCCGCGGGTCCTCCGGGCGCACGAGTGGGAGAACCTGCGGGCGGGCCTGATCCAGCGGGCCCGGGCGATCGAGTTCTTCCTGGCCGACGTGTACGGTCCGCAGCGGGTGCTGGCCGACGGGGTCCTGCCCGCCGACCGGGTGGTCGGTGCCCTCGGCTGGCGTCCGGAGTCGACGCGGCTGCCGAGCGGAGCCGTCCGCGCCCCGATCATGGGCTTCGACCTCGTGCGCAACGAGTTCGGCGGCTGGCGGGTGCTGGAGGACAACGTCCGCAACCCGAGCGGGGCCGCGTACGCGATCGCCATCCGTGACCTGCTGGACGCGGTGCTGCCCGATCTCCCCCGCCCCGCCGGGCTGCTGCAGCCGACCGACGCGCTGCCGCGGATCAAGGCGACGCTGCTCCGGCACGCCCGCCCCGGCACTGCGGCGGCTGTGTTCTCCTCGGGTCCGCGCGCCTCCGCCTGGTTCGAGCACCGGTTGCTGGCCGAACGGGGCGGGCTGCTGCTGGTCACCGCCGACGACCTGGACGTGGTGGACGGGCGGGTCCGGCACCGGACCACCGGGGAGGTGGTCGGAGCGCTCTACCTCCGGCTGGACGACGAGCTGGTCGACGTGGTCGACACCGACGCCCGCCACATCGGGGCCGAGATCTTCGAGGTGGCGGTGGCCGGCGATGTGGTGCTGGCCAACGCCCCGGGCAACGGCGTGGCCGACGACAAGGCGATGTACTGCTACGTGCCGGAGCTGATCGCCTACTACCTGCAGGAGCGGCCCCTGCTGGAGTCGGTGCCGACCTACCGCACCAGCGACGAGACGGAGCGCCGGATCGTGCTGGAGCGGGTCGGCGAGCTCGTCACCAAACCGGTCGACGGGCACGGGGGGCACGGGGTGCTGATCGGTCCCGACGCCTCGGCCTCGGCGGTCGCCCTGCGGCGCGCCGAGATCGCCGCCGACCCGGCGGGCTGGGTGGCGCAGGAGGTCGTGGCCCTGTCCTCGCACCCCACCTTCGACGCCGGAGCGCTGCAGCCACGGCACGTGGATCTGCGCGCTTTCGTGTACCTTCGCGGAACGGCGCCGGACGACTGCGAGCTCGCCCCGCTGGGGCTCACCCGCGTCGCCCCCGAGGGCAGCCTGGTGGTCAACTCCTCCCAGGGCGGCGGGGCGAAGGACACCTGGATCATCAACGAGTGAAGGGGAAGCACCGTGTGCGGACTCGCCGGAGAGATCAGGTTCGACGGTCGGACGGCCGACGTCGCCGCCTGTGAGCGGATGAACGACTGCCAGGAGGCGCGCGGACCCGACGGGTCGGGCGTGTGGGCCCGCGGGCCGGTCGCGCTGGGTCATCGCCGGCTGTCGATCATCGACCTCAGCGTGGCCGGTTCACAGCCCATGGTGGACTCCCCGCTCGGACTGAGCGTGGTGTTCAACGGCTGCATCTACAACTACCAGCAGCTCCGTGCCGAGCTGGAGGGTGCCGGGTTCTCGTTCTTCTCCACCTCCGACACCGAGGTGATCGGCAAGGCGTACGCGCACTGGGGCCTGTCCTGCGTCGAGCACTTCCTGGGCATGTTCGCGTTCGCGATCCACGAGCACGTGAGCGGCCGTCTCGTCCTCGGGCGGGACCGGCTGGGGATCAAGCCGCTCTACCTGGACCACACCCGCGACCGGCTCCGGTTCGCCTCCAGCCTGCCGGCGCTGTTGGCCGCCGGCGGGGTGGACACCTCCGTCGACGTCACCGCGTTGTCGTACTACATGACGTTCCACTCGGTGGTGCCGGCGCCGCGGACGATCCTGGCCGGGGTCACCAAGCTGCCGCCGGCGACCGTCCGGGTGATCGAGGCCGACGGGACGACGAGCAGCGACTGGCTCTACTGGGAGCCGGACTTCTCGCGCGACCCCGACAAGGCCGACTGGACCGACGAGGACTGGGAGGAGGCGCTGCTCTCCTCCCTGCGGACGGCGGTCGACCGCCGGATGGTGGCCGACGTGCCGGTCGGTGTGCTGCTGTCGGGTGGCATCGACTCCAGCCTGGTGGTGGCGCTGCTGGCCGAAGCCGGGCAGCACGACCTGAAGACGTTCAGCATCGGGTTCGAGTCCGCCGGCGGGGAGTCCGGCGACGAGTTCGAGTACTCGACCCTGGTGGCCGAGCGCTTCGGGACCGACCACCACCGCATCCCCATCCCGTCGGACCGCCTGCTGCCCGGCATCGACGCGGCGATCGGCGCGATGAGCGAGCCGATGGTCAGCCACGACTGCGTGGCCTTCTACCTGCTCAGCCAGGAGGTGTCCCGGCACGTCAAGGTCGTGCAGTCCGGGCAGGGCGCCGACGAGGTGCTGGGTGGGTACGACTGGTATCCCCCGCTGGCCACGGTGCCGCGGACGAACGCCGTCGAGGCGTACTCGTCGGTGTTCTTCGACCGGCGGTGGGCCGCGCTCGGCGAGGTGCTGAACCCGGACTGGATGGCTGCGGTCGACGAGCCGACCGCCTTCATCACCGACCGCTTCGGACGGGTCGGGGCCGAGACGTCGGTGGATGCCGCGTTGCGCAACGACACCACGATCATGCTGGTCGACGACCCGGTGAAGAGGGTCGACAACATGACGATGGCGGCCGGGCTCGAGGCCCGGGTGCCGTTCCTGGACCACGAGCTGGTCGAGCTGGCCGGCCGGATCCCGCCGGGACTGAAGCTCGCCGACGGCGGCAAGGGCGTGCTGAAGCGGGCGGCCCGCGGGGTCGTGCCGGACGAGGTGATCGACAGGACCAAGGGCTACTTCCCGGTTCCGGCGATCCGCCAGCTCGAAGGTCCCTATCTGGACCGGGTGCGGACGGCGCTGACCGACTCGGCCGCTCGGGACCGCGGGTTGTTCAACCCGGCCCTGGTCGACCGGCTCCTGGCCGACCCGAACACCACGCGGACGACCCTGGGCTCGAACGCGCTGTGGCAGCTGGCCCTGCTGGAGATGTGGCTGCAGCACCATGGGATCTAGCGCGGTCCGGACGCGATCGGGACCGCAGGTGCCGGCCGCGGACCTCGGTGCCGAGCTGGTCGAGGCCTGGGGAAGCTGGGGACCCACTCTCAGCCCCCACGCCGAGCAGCTGGCCTTCCTCAGCGACCGCAACGGCAGCCCGCAGGTGTTCGTCTCCGACCTGCGGATGGACGGCAGCGTCGACCGACCCCGCTTGATCAGCTTCGGCCAGGACCCGGTGGTGTCGGTCAGCTGGTCCGCCGACGGCGCCTGGCTGGCCTGCGCGGTCGCCACCGACGGCGGCGTCCGGACGCAGGTGTGGGTGGTGCGGCCGGACGGTCGCGACGCCCGGCGGGTCGCGGGCTCGGCCGAGCAGCACGCCGAGCTCGGTCCCTGGACCCGGAGCGGCCACCGGGTCACGGTGGTGATCCCCGACTACGCCGGCGACGGCCGCACCCACTGCTTCCTGGCCGACCCCACCACCGGCGAGCTGCACCCGTTGGCCACCGGCGACCTGCTCGGCGTGCTCGACCTGTCCGTCGACGAGCACCTCCTGATCATCAAGGACGGCCAACGGGGCAAGCAGTTCTGCGTGGTGGTGGACCGGGTCGCCGACGAAGATCATCCGCTGCTCCCCTACCCGGCCACCGGCTCCACCGAGGTGGCGATCATCCGGCCGTCACCGCCGGGCGACCCGACGCCCCTGGTCGCCTACGTCTGCACCGACGCGGGACTGCCCCGCCGCCAGCTGGTGGCGGTGCCGCTCGGAGCCGAGGGGTGGCGCGGGGTCTCGGGCGTGCTGGCCGCCCGCGACGACGCCGAGCTGGAGAGCCTGGACGCCGACGACAGCGGGCGCCAGCTGCTGCTGGTCTGGAACGTGGCCGGACGCAGCGAGCTCGAGCTGTTCGACACCGAGACCGGGGTCGGTCGGCTGCTGCCGGGGATGCCCGGGGCCGTTGCCTCCGGGGCGCTGCTCAGCCGGGACGGGCGCCGGGTGATCCTGAGCGTCGAGGGTCCGCACCGGCCCCGCGAGCTGTGGTGCCTGAGCACCCGGACGCTGCGCTGGACCCGGGTCGGTGCGGTGCCGTTCCGGGCCCTGTACGAGCTGGTCGAGCCCGAGCTGATCCGCTACCGCGCTCACGACGGCCTCGAGCTGACCGGCTGGCTCTACCGGGTGCCGGGACGCACCGAGCCGGGGCCGGCCATGCTGTCGCTGCACGGCGGACCCGAAGCGCAGGAGCGCCCCGTCTTCTCCCCCCAGCACCAGGCGATGCTGGCCGCCGGGATCGCGGTGCTGGCCCCGAACATCCGCGGGTCGTCCGGCTTCGGTCGCGCCTTCGTGCACGCCGACGACGTGCACGGACGCCGGGACGCCTTCGAGGATGTGGTCACCAGCGCCGACGAGCTGGTCCGGCTCGGGATCGCCGCCCCGGACCGGATCGCGATCACCGGTCGCTCGTACGGTGGCTACCTGACCATGGCCGGGCTCGCCTTCTACCCGGGCTACTTCGCTTGCGGGGTGGACATCTGCGGCATGTCGGACCTGCACACCTTCTACCGCGACACCGAGCCCTGGATCGCCGCGGCCGCGGTCAGCAAGTACGGCGACCCCGTGACCGACGCCGGTCTGCTGGCCGGGATCTCGCCGCTGCACCGCGCCGACAACATCGCCGTGCCGCTGCTGGTCGTGCACGGGGAGCTGGACACCAACGTGCCGATCGGCGAGGCGCACCAGATCGTGGCGGCGCTGCGTGAGCTCGGCCGACCGGTGCAGTACCTCCAGCTCGACGGCGAGGGCCACGAGTACCGGCGGGTGGACTCGCGGACCCTGTTGATCACCACGATGCTGGAGTTCCTGACCGAGGCCCTGCGGGTCAGCTCCGGCTAGGGTCCCCGTCGGGGGTCGTCGTCGCGGGGGTCGTCGTGGTGGCCGGCAGCAGGTGCCGGGTCACCGGTTCGCCGGTGACGAACGCGAAGGCGGCGTCCTCGATGGCCTTGTCCTCGGCCGTGAGCCGCACCTCGTGCTGGCGCTCGTGCTCGGCCCAGCTGGGCACGCTGAACTGCTCGACGTAGAGGTGCGGGTCCTCCCCGACCCGGTACAGGTCCCAGCGGGTCGATCCCGATCGCAGTCGGGAGCGCCGCATGGCCGGCATCGCGGCCAGGAAGGCGTCCCGGTTCGCGTCGTCGAGGCGGTACTGGATGGACACCGTGACGGGGCCGTCGGCGGAGTCCGGGTCCAGCGCCAGCCGCGGGGTGTCCCAGTAGGCCAGCGGCGAGCGGTCCAGACCCTGGCTGTCGGGCACCCGGAGCACGATCCCGGTCAGCGCGCTCACCGCCACCAGTCCGGCGGCGGTGAGCAGCGCGGCGCGCAGGCCGGCGTACTGGGTGAGCAGACCCCACAGCGGCGCCGCGATGGCCTGCGTCCCCAGGAAGACCATCAGGTAGATGGCGATGGCTCGGGCCCGGACCCAGGTGGGCAGGAACAGCTGGAGCTCGGAGATCGCCGTGGCCACGGTCGCGGTCCAGCCGAACCCGCAGACCACCAGCAGCGGCAGCGCCACCCCCATGGTCGGGGCCAGGGCCAGCCCGGCGAAGGCGGCCCCGAAGCCGACCCCGGCGACGGTGAGGAGGGAGTTCGAGGACAGGTGTCGCTTGACGGGACCGAGTCCGAGCGCGGCCACGACCGCCCCGGTACCCAGCGCGGCGAACAGCAGACCGTAGCCGCTCGCGGCCTGCCCCAGCTGCTGGCTCGCGATCAGCGGGAGCAGGGCCCAGACCGCTCCCGCCGGGAAGATGAACACCGCGAACCGCAGCAGGATGGTGCGCACCACAGGCTCGTGACGGACGTAGCGGCTGCCCGATCGCAGCGCCGGCAGGAACCGCTCGCGGGAGGTCACCGGAACGGTCGGTCGTCGCCAGGCCAGCAGGATGATCGCCAGGACGGAGCCGGTGACCGCGGTGAGGGCGAAGACCGGCGGCACCCCCCACGTGGCGATCACGACGCCCGCCAGGGCCGGGCCGGCGGCCCGGGCCACGTTGACGCTCACCATGTCGAGCCTGGTCGCGGCGGCGAACTCCGACCGCGGCACCAGCTCGGTGATGATCGACTGCCAGGTCGGCGAGAGCATCGCCTGTCCGGCGCCGACCGCGAAGGTGAAGGCCAGCAGCAGGGCGGGCGGCATCAGGCCAAGGGCGGTGAGCACGGCCAGCAGTGCCGCGACCACGACGACGTAGACCTGGATCACGATCATCATCGAGCGCCGGTCGAACGCGTCGGCCAGCACCCCGGCGGGCAGGGCCAGCAGCATCATCGGCAGCGTGCTCGCCGTCTGCACCAGGGGCACGATGGTGGCCGCGTTCGGGTCGTTCACGAACAGCCACTGGGCGCCGACCATCTGGCCCCAGGTGCCGATGCTGGCGATCACCACCCCGACCCAGAGCCAGAAGAACGCGCGGTGGCGGAACGGCGCGAACGGCGAGGCGCTCACCGGTCGTCGACGGTGGTCTCGGCCACCCGAGCGGTCGCGGCCCAGCTGGCCAGCAGGGCCAGGTTGTCGGCCGCGGGCGTGCCCGGCTCGGCGCTGTAGGCGGTCAGCGTCAGCCCCACCTCCCCGGGCAGCTCGAGAGCGTCGAAGCTGAGCTCGAGGTCCCCCACCGCCGGGTGCCGGAAGTGCTTGGTGCCGGAGCGGTGCAGCCGCACGTCGTGCGCCGCCCACCGGGTCCGGAACTCCTCGCTCCGGGTGGACAGCTCGCCGACCAGATCGGTCAGGCCCTTGTCGTACGGGTTCCGGCCGGCCTCGGTCCGCAGGATCGAGACGCTGGTGCTGGCCGACTCCGACCAGTTCGGGTGCAGCAGGTGGGCTCGCGGGTCGAGGAACACGAAGCGGGCCAGGTTCAGCGGCTGCGCTCCGCGGTGGCCCTCGTACGCCTGGCTGTAGAGCGCCCGGCCCATCGCGTTGACGGCCAGCACGTCGAGCCGGCCGTTGCGGACGAACGCGGGCAGCCCGGTCATCGCGTCCAGCAGCCGTTGGATGCTGGGGCGCAGCTCCGCCGCCCGGCGCGGCCGCCGAGGGGTGGCGGGAGCGGACGCCGCCCGAGCCAGGTCGAACAGGTAGGCCCGCTCGGACTCGTCCAACCGCAGGGCCGAGACCAACCCCTCGAGGACGGCTTCCGACACCCCGGCCAGGTTGCCGCGCTCCAGGCGGGTGTAGTACTCCACGCTGACCCCGGCCAGCTGAGCCACCTCCGCCCGGCGCAGACCCGGGACCCGGCGGGCGCCGAAGCTGATCACCCCGGCGGACTCGGGTGTCACCTTCGCGCGCCGCGACGACAGGAACTCGCGTACCTCGGCCTGGTTGTCCACGGTCCCGACGTTACGGCGCGGACCGGCCCGGGTGGGAGGCCCCGTCAGTACCCCTTCCGCCAGGGACTGGTGCGGACGCCACCGAGGTGGTGACATCATCACGAGCATCCCACCGGGCGACCTCGCCGGCCGGCTGCGACGGCGTCCTCGAAGAACGGAGCAAGCACCATGGCGGAACACGGGCAGGCCAAGGCGCCCGCCACCCGACGGTTCGGTCCCGAGGCGTTCACCGAGACCACCGACACGGTGCTGCGCTGGCTGGGCATGGCCGGCTTCCTGATCAACAGCCGTGGCACCACGATCATGATCGACCCGCTGCTGGGTGGCTTCGACATGCCGATCATGATCGAGATGCCGATCGCCGCCACCGACGTGCAACGGCTCGACGCGGTGCTGGTCACCCACAGCGACAACGACCACTACAGCGTCCCGACCTGCCGTGACCTGGCACCGGTCACCGCCGCCTACCACTCCACCCGGTACGTGGCGTCCCTGATGGCCGCCGACGACCTGCCGGCCCACGGCCACGACATCGGCGAGCAGTTCACGGTCGGGCACGCCGCTGTCGCCCTCACGCCCGCCGACCACGCCTGGCAGAACGAGGTCCCCGGGGCCAGCGATCGGATCCACCAGAAGGAGGACGCCTGTGGCTTCTGGCTGGACACCCCGGACGGGACGATCTGGGCGCCCGGCGACTCGCGCCTGATCCGCGATCACCACCTGACCAGGCCGGCCCCCGACGCGATGCTGTTCGACTTCTCCGACAGCGAGTGGCACTTCGGTCTGGCCGGGGCCGTCGAGATGGCGAACGCCTACCCGAGCACGCCGCTGCTGCTGCACCACTGGGGCTCGGTCGACGCCCCGGACTTCCCGCCGTTCAACGCCGATCCGGCCACCCTGGTCGACCGGGTGACGAACCCGGACCGGATCCACGTGCTCGCACCCGGGGAGCCCTTCACCCTGCGTCGGCTGGGCTGACGCGGCGGCCCGGCAGGCGGCGCCGGAGTCGTCACCGGCCGACGGCGTAGCCCTGGTGGCCACGGGCGTTGGCACCGGCCTTCAGCCAGCCGTCCTCCCGCGCCACCGCGCTCACCCGGCCCAGCGACCAGTCCGCCGTGACCTCGAGACGGTGGCCCCGGTCGGCGAGGTCGTCCCGGACCGCTCGGGCGTGCCGACCCTCCAGCCGCAGGTTCGCGGGTCGGAACCCGTGCGGGTGGAAGGAGTCGATCATCGCCGCGGTGTCGAACGACGGCCGGTCGATGGCCTGCTGCAGGTTGTCGCCGCTGTGCAGCAGGTTGAGCAGCACGTGCAGACTCCACTGGTCCTGGCTGTCGCCGCCGGGTGTCCCGAACGCCAGCCAGGGCTCGCCCTCCCGCAGGGCCAGCGACGGGGACAGCGTGGTCCGGGGGCGTGCGCCGGGGCGCAGGGTGTTGGGCAGCCCGTCCACCAGCGCGAACATCTGGGCCCGGCTGCCCAGGCAGAATCCCAGCTCGGGGATGGTCGGCGACGACTGCAGCCAGCCGCCGCTGGGGGTCGCGGAGATCATCATCCCGTTCGCGTCGACGACGTCGAGGTGGCAGGTGTCGCCCCGTGGCGGGTTCAGCGTCGGCTCCCCGCCGCCGGCCTCCGGTCCGCTTCCGGCACCCTCGGTCCAGTACGGCGGCAGCACCGGCACCCGCCCGTCCGGCGACCCCGGCCGCAGCTCCGGGGAGGCGTCGCCGCCGATCAGGGCGGCCCGCTCGGTCGCGTACGCCGCGGACAGCAGGGTGGACAGGGGAACGTCGGTCACCGTCGGGTCGCCGTACCAGGCGTCCCGGTCGGCGAAGGCCAGCTTGGCCGCCTCGGTGATCAGGTGGATCCAGCCCGCACTGCCGGGCTCGTGCTCGCCGAGTCCGGCCGCCTCCAGCAGGGCCAGCTGCTGCAGCAGCACCGGTCCCTGGCCCCACGGTCCGGTCTTGGCCACCGTGATGCCGGCATAGCCGCCGAGCACCGGGTCCTCGACCGTCGCCGACCACCCGGCCAGATCCTGTCCGGTCAGCAGACCGCCCTGCTCGGTGGAGAAGCGGTCGACCGCCACGGCCACGAAGCCCTCGTACCAGGCCCGGCGGGCCGCCTCGATCTGGGCCTCCCGGTCCGGGCCCGCCGCCGCCGACTCGGCGATGATCCGCTCGTACGTCCGCGCGAGGACCGGGTTCCGGATCCGCTCACCGGCCGCCCGTTCCCGACCCGCCGTCAGCCAGAGGTCGGCCGACGTCGGCCAGTCCCGCCGGAACCGCTCCGCCGAGGCGTTGATGGTGGCGGCGGCGGTCGGCAGCAGCGGGTGACCGCCCGCCGCGAGGGCGATCGCCGGCTCGAGCACGTCGGCGACCGTCCAGGTGCCCCAGCCGGCCAGCAGGGTCAGCCAGGCACCGAAGGCGCCCGGGACGACAGCGGCCAGCAGACCCGTGCCGGGGACCGTCTCCACGCCGCGGTCACGCAGGGCCTGCACCGTGGCGCTCGCCGGGGCGACCCCCTGACCGCAGACCACGCGCACCTCGGCGCGGGTCGGGTCCCACAGCAGCAGCGGCAGGTCACCGCCGGGCCCGTTCAGGTGCGGCTCGACCACCTGCAGGGCGAAGCCGGCCGCCACGGCGGCGTCGGCGGCGTTGCCGCCGCGTTCCAGCACCCCCATCCCGACGGCGGAGGCGATCCAGTGGGTGCTGGCGACCATTCCCAGGTCACCGACCAGCTCAGGACGTGTGGGCATCCAGCCAGTTGATCACGAAGGCGGTGATCTCGTCGCGGTTGGTCTCGTTGAAGATCTCGTGCCGCGCCCCGGGATAGAGCCGGACGGTCACGTCGGTCAGACCGGCGTCGGAGTAGCGCTGACCCACCAGCTCGACCAGCGTGCCGCCGCCCGCGAGCGGGTCCGCGTCTCCCGACACGACCAGCACGGGCAGGTCCGGGCGGATGCCGGCCAGCACGGCCCCGTCGGCCAGCCGGTCCGCCGCACCCAGCATCTGCGGCATCACGTCCGGCGTGGTCTGGAAGCCGCACCACGGGTCGGCCACGTAGCGGTCGACCTCGGCCTCGTCCCGGCTCAGCCACTCGTAGCCGGTCCGGTCCTCGAAGCCGGCGTTGAAGGCGCTCAGGTCGCCGCTCGCGTCGTCCGCGCTCGCCGCCATCCCCGCCGCCAGCTGGTCGAGGGCGGTGGTGCCCGACAGCACCACGCCCGACCACAGGTCGGAGTGGTCGACGATCACCTGCTGCAGGGCGAACGAGCCCATCGAGTGGCCGATCAGGAACCGCGGCAGCGTGGGCTGCTGCGCGGCGACCCACCGACCCACGGTCGCCACGTCGGCGACCAGACCGGTCCAGCCCGCCGCGCCGAACGAACCCAGGGAGTCGGCGGCCTCGCCGGTGGCACCGTGCCCGGGGTGGTCGTGACCGTGGACGAGGTAGCCGGCCCCGTTCAGGGCGGTGGCCAGCCGGTCGTAGCGACCGGCGTGCTCGGCCAGACCGTGCGAGAGCTGGACCACGGCCTTCGGTTGCTCCACCCCCTCCCAGGCGTACGTGGTGAGGGTGAGTCCCTCGGTCGCTGACGGCAGCGTCGACGTGGTGTAGGTCATGGGGCCAGACGATAGAGCCGGAGGTAGTCGAACGTCGCGGTGGTGGCCGGCTCGGCGCCGCCGTGCGCCACCAGCCCGATCCTCGGTGTGGCTCCCGGCGCGAAGGTCCAGGTCGCCCCCCAGGTCCACGCCCGCCCGTCGCGGCTGGTGCCGGCCCGGAAGAGGTGCTCCCCCGCCGCGTCGGTCGTGTGGGCCAGCCGGAGCCAGACCTCCGGCGCCGGCGTGCCGATGACCGCGCCGCCGTAGGACGTGCCCCCGTCCGCGGTGGCCACCAGCTCCCGACCGAACTCGGTCTGCCGGGTGTTCCAGATCGCCACCGAGCCGAGCCGGGCGAAGTCGTCGTCGCTGCGGTAGGCGACCAGACCCGCCTGCTGGTAGTTGCGGACCGTGTCGGTGCCGAGGTCCAACCGCAGCCTGGTCTCGGCGATCCAGTCCCCCGCGGGCGGCTGCCGCAGCAGCACCGTGGCGTTGTTGCTCCCCCCGGTCAGGTCGGTCGAGGTCAGCCGCCAGCTCAGGGCGCCGTCGGCGACGGTGACGTCGCCGCTGGGACGCACGACGTCCCAGCCGGTCAGCGCCGGGCTGTCGAACTCGTCGCCTCCCAGCAGCCGGCCGACCTGCGGCACCGGAGCCGCCGTGGTGTGCGGTCGGGCCAGCGGACGGATGGTCAGGTTGTCCAGCAGGGTGTCGGAGCCGGACACCTGGACCGGGGCCGAGGAGACCGCGAAGCCGCGCACCCGGGTGGTCACCTCGGCGGCCGGGTCCGCCAGATCCGACGAGCTCACCTGGGCCGTCACCTGGGGTCCGTCCGCGGTCACGGTCAGGGTCCGCCAGCCCGGGCTGAAGGTCACGGGGGTGCGGACCGTCGCCCCGGTCCCCGCACGGACGGTCAGTCGCTGACCGGTCGGGTCGAAGGTCACCCGCAGCCGACGGTCACCGCGTCCGAGCACGACGGTGGTGGCCCGGTCGCCGCGCAGGTCGGCCCGGAGCCGGACCCGGTCCGCCGGCGCCGGGCGCTGCGTGGTGGCCACCCCGCGGACCCGGGCCGTGGGGCCGGACTGGGGATCGGTCGGTCCCGCCGTGGCGCCCCAGATCCCCCGTGCGGCGGGATCCTCGGCGGTGATGCCGAGGCCGGAGCCGGTCACCGGAGCCGCCTGCGGTCCGTCGCTCGGTCCGAGACCCGCACGCGTGCGCGGCCAGCCGTCGATCCAGTCCAGGCGGTCGATCAGCATCGGTCGGCGGTTGATGCCGAACGGCTCGGTCAGCCAGGGCTGGTTGCGGTCGATGGCGTGGTAGACGACGAACGTCTGCCCGCGGGCGTCGGTGACCACGGCGTGGTGGCCGGCGCCCACCCAGGTGTTGCCGTTCTGGGTGAGCACGGTGGTCCCGCCGACGGCCGAGGCCAGCAGCGAGATCCCGTCGGCGTCCAGGAACGGACCCAGGGGTGAGCGCGAGCGGCCGGCGAAGACCGAGTAGCCGGTGGTCGGCCCGGCGCAGCAGTTGGCCGCCGAGCCCATCAGGTAGTACCAGCCGTCGTGGCGGACCACGTAGCTGCCCTCGTAGCGGTTGTCGATGGCCACCTGGGTGGCCGCGCCGACCGGGGTGAGACCGTCGGCACTCAGCCGGGTCACCCACAGCCCGCCGAAGTAGGAGCCGTAGTACAGGTAGTGACGGCCCTCCACGTCGGTGAAGGCGGCCGGGTCGAAGGTCCACAGGAACCCGCCACCGCTCGCCGCGCGCGGCGCCACCACCGGGGTGTCCGAGGGCGTCCACGGCCCGACCGGGGTCGGTGCGGTCGCCACACCGATGGCCGAGTCGTCCCCCGGGTGGAGGGTGGTGTCGGTGACGGTGAAGTAGAGGACGTAGCGACCGGCGACGTAGCGCACGTCGGGCGCCCACAACCCCGAGGTCGCGGTGGCCCACGAGGGCCGGTTGCTCCCGTCGAACACCGTGCCGAGGTAGCTCCAGGACCGCCAGTCGCGGGTCCGCGCGATGTGCATGACGCCCGGGGCGTCATCGGCCCGCAGCGGGTCGGCCGTCGAGTAGGCGTACCACCAGCCGTCCTTGCCCTGGATCACCGCGGGGTCGGCGAACGTGTCGGCGAAGGAGGCACTGACCGGGTTCCGGATCGGCTCCCGCGGGGGCCGCGCGTCGGCGGGGGCCGACGTCGTCAGGAGCAGCAGGACCACCGTCAGGATCGCGATCAGCGCCCTCACCGCCTACTCCCTCACAGCTCGTACGCGGAGGGCCGCTGCTGGGCCTTGCGGATCCGTTCGACGTCCAGCTTGTCGCTGCGGTCGAACCGGTAGATGCCGTTCTCCTCCTGGAACACGTCGGTCAGCTGGGTGTAGCAGTAGCCGAACATCCGCGGGTCGTCGAGCAGTGCCCCGGTCAGTCCCTCGAAGCGGGCGTAGAAGCCCTCCTCGTCACCGACCCGGTCGCCGTAGCCCCACGACTCGGTCCGGACCCGACCGTCGGCGTCCAGCGCGTCCGGGTTCCACCAGATGCCGCCGAACTCGGAGACGAAGTAGGGCTGGCCCGCGTACGGCAGCGAGAGGTCCCGGTCGAGGTGGCGGTTGGCGAACGGCCGGCCGTCGGCCAGCCCGGCGTGGTTGGCCGCGAAGCGCTCCGGGTCCTGCTCGTAGTCGTGGCTGTCCCAGACGTCGGTCTCGGCCACCCGGTGGGAGTAGCCGCTGGCGTCCAGCACGGGCCGGGTCGGATCGGCGAGTCGGGTGGCCCAGAACATGGCCTGGGTGACGTCGTCCAGCTGGGTGATCCGGTCGTGCAGACCCTGGTGGGTCTCGTTCAGCGGGCACCAGCCGATGATGCTGGTGTGGTTGACATCCCGGCGCAGCACCTCCAGCCACTGGGTGACGAAGCTGGCGGTCGGCTGCTGGTGGTCGGTGTCGTGCCCACCGACGCTGGCACCCCAGTCGCCGAACTCGCCCCAGACCAGGTAGCCGAGCCGGTCGGCGTGGTGGTAGAACCGCTCCTCGAACACCTTCTGGTGCAGCCGGGCGCCGTTGAACCCGGCGGCCAGGGACAGCTCGATGTCGCGGCGCAGCGCCGCGTCGTCCGGGGCGGTCATCAACGAGTCGGCCCAGTAGCCCTGGTCGAGCACCAGGCGCTGGAACACCCGTTGTCCGTTGATCATGATCGCCTGGCCGTCCAGGGCGACCGAGCGCAGACCGGTGTAGCTCTGCACCCGGTCGACCAGTGCGCCCGTGTCGTCGTGCAGCTCCAGGGTCAGGTCGTAGAGGTGCGGGTCGTCGGGTGACCACAGCCGTACGCGGTCGTCCGGGACCGCCAGCGTGACCGTCGGTGCCCGGTCCAGGTCGACCCGGCTGCTGGCCGCCACCACCTGCCCGGCGTTGTCGGCCAGGGTCGCGGTGGCCGTCCAGCCCGGTCGGTTCTGGCTGACCGGCAGCGCCACGGTGAACGAGGACGCCCCGACGTTCGGGGTGACCGCCCCGCGCTGCAGGTGGACCTCCGGCACCGCCTCCAGCCAGACGGTCTGCCAGATGCCGGTGGTCCGGGTGTAGACGCAGTCGTGGTTGGCGTACTCACGGGCCTGCTTGCCCCGGGCCTGCGGACCGTGCCGGGTGTCGCGGGCCCGCACCACGATCGTCGCCTCGACGCCTCCGCCCAGCGTGGCGGTGATGTCGGTGTCGAAGGAGCTGAACCCGCCACGGTGCCGCACCACCTCCACGTCGTTGACCCAGACCGTGGCGTCGTGGTCGACGGCGCCGAAGTGCAGCACGACCCGTCGACCGGACCAGTCGGTGGGCACGACGACCGTCCGGCGGTACCAGACCGCCTCCAGGAAGTCGGTGGTGCCGACCCCCGACGCCTCGCTCTCGGGGGCGAACGGCACCAGGATCTCGTCGGTGAGGTCTCGGGTCCGCAGCCCGCGTTCGAGCCCGCTGTTGGCGGTGTCGACCTCGAACTGCCAGTGACCGTTCAGGTTCAACCAGTCGGGGCGGAGGAACTGCGGACGGGGGTGCTCGGGTTTGGGGATCATGAGGGCGGGGATCAGCCTTTCAGGCCGCTCGTGGCTACGCCTTCGATCACGTAGCGCTGGACGAAGACGAACAGGATCAACACGGGCAGGGCGGCGACGGTGGCACCGGCCATGACCACTGGGTAGTCGATGTTGTAGGCCGCCTGCAGGGTGGCCAGGCCGGCCGGCAGGGTCAGCCGCTCCGGCGAGAACAACACGAAGATCGGCCAGACGAAGTCGTTCCAGTTCGCCAGGAACGCGATCAGGGCCAGGGTCACCAGGGCCGGCTTGGAGTTGGGCAGCACGATCCTGGTGAAGATCTGCCAGGTGTTCGCCCCGTCGATCCGGGCGCTCTCCTCCAGCTCCTTGGGGATGGCCAGGAAGAACTGCCGGAGGAAGAACACCCCGAAGGCACCCGCGGCTCCGGGCACGATCAGGGCGATCAGCGTGTCCAGCCAACCGAGCTGGTCCATGATCAGGTAGTTGGGCATCAAGAAGATGAAGCCCGGCACGAACAGGGTGACGACGATGATCCCGAACAGCACGTTCTTACCGCGGAACTGCATCCGGGCCAGCGCGTAGGCGGCCATCGAGGCCGTCACCAGCACCAGGATGGCGTGACCCGTGGCCGCCAGCAGTGAGTTCAGAGCCCAGGTGAACACCGGGTTCTGCTCGTCGGCGAACATCAGCTGGTAGGCGCGCAGGGTGTACTCGTCCGGGATCAGGGTCATCGGGATCCGGCGCGAGTCCTCAACGGTACGGAAGGACGTCAGCACCATCCACACCAGCGGGATCACGAAGATCAACGACAGCGCGACCAGTCCCACCCAGAAGAACGGCCCGTTGCGGTCCTGGCGGTAGGCGCGACGGCGTACGGCGGGTGCCGCGGGCCCGCCGTTCCCGATCAGCTCGGCGTTGGAGGGTTCGGTGGTGGTCATTTCTTCTCCCTCTCTCGCAGGGCCAGGAAGTTGATGATCGAGATCAGGATCAGGAAGACGGCCAGCACGTAGCTCATGGCTGTCGCGGAGCCCATCTTGAAGCTGCGCAGACCTTCCTGGGTCATCACCATGATCGCGGTCTTGGTGCTGTCACCGGGACCACCGTTGGTGATCAGGTAGGACTGGCCGAACATGTTGGCGCTGGCCAGCACCGTGGTGGTGACGATGAAGACGAGGATGTTCCTCAGACCGGGCACGGTGACGTAGGCGAACTTCCCCCACGTGCCGGCGCCGTCCAGCGACGCGGCCTCGTAGTGGTCCCGCGGGATGCCCTGGAGTCCGGCCAGGTAGATCACGGTGTTGAAGCCGAGGGTCCACCAGACGGTCACGCCGACCAGTCCCACCCAGGCCCACGGCTGGGTCTGGGTCCAACCGATCGCCGGGATCCCGACGAGTCCCAGCGCGTAGTTGATCAGGCCGAACTGGCTGTCCAGCAGGTAGCGGAACAGCACGCCGATGACGGCGATGCCGAGGACGAACGGGGCGAAGATCATCGCCCGGAAGAAGGATCGTCCGGGGAACGTGCGGTTCAGCAGCAGCGCGATCCCCAGTGGGACGAACACCAGGAACGGCACGCTGGCCACCACGAAGATGGCTGTCGCGCGCATGCCCTTCCAGAACGGCTCGAACGTGATGGAGTCCGGATCGGCCAGGTCGAGGTAGTTCTGCAGTCCGATGAAGGGCTTGTTCGGCAGCAGGAAGTCCCAGTCGTGCAGGCTCACCCAGAGACCGAACACGGCCGGGCCCAGTACGAACGCGCAGAGCAGCGCGACGTACGGCAGCAGCATCAGGTACGGGGTGAGCGTGTGGTTGAGCCGGAGCTTCCCCTTGCGGGGCGGGGGGGCCTGACTCGCGGCCCCCACCGCCTCCGCACGGCTCACCGTGCTGCTGGTCATCCGTACTTCTTCTGGTTGGCGGCCAGGATCTTGTTCGCCTTCTCCGCCGCCTGCGGCAGCGCCTCGTTGACCGGCTTCTTGCCCAGCATCGCCTCGCTGGTGGCGGTGACCCACTCCGGCATCACGTCGTTCACGCCGGGGATCGGCGGCACGAACCGGATGTAGTCGACCTCCTTGGCGAACTCGGTGACGGGGCCCATCTTGGCGAACTCGGGATCCTCGCGGACCGAGTTGCGGGCCGGGACCATCCCGGCGGTGGCCCAGGTGAGCGACTGCTGGGAGATCCAGTTGACGAACACGCGGGCAGCGACCTGCTTGTTCTCGTCGGCTTTCTGCTGCTTCGGCAGCACGAACTGGTGCGACCCGGCCCAGGTGACCTGCTCCCCACCGATGTTGGGCACCGGGGCGGCACCCCACTTCAGCTTCTTGATCGCGTCCAGCGGGGTGGTGTTCCACGGTCCGTTGATCATGAACGCGGCCTTGTCGTTGGTGAAGGACACGAAGTCACCGTCACTCGCCGCGTTCTTGGGGCTGTAGCCGTTGTCGATCAGGCTCTTCCACCAGGAGATCGCCTTCTGCGCCGGCTCCTCCCCGAAGTCGGCGGAGAGGCCGTCGTCACTGACCATCTTGCCGCCGAACTGGTAGACCGTCGTCTGGGAGGAGAGACCGTTGACGCTGAGGGCCGAGGTCCACATCCCCTGGATGCCCTTGGACTTGCACTGGTCGAGGATGGCCATCAGCTCGTCGCCGGTGGTCGGCGGCTTCTCCGGGTCGGCACCCACCTTCTCCAGCACGTTCTTGTTGTAGAACAAGCCGGCCGGGTGGACATCGAGCGGGATGCCGTAGCGCTTGCCCTGGTAGAGACCGCCGTTCCAGGCGATCGGGACGAAGTCGGACTCGGACAGCTTCAGCGCCTCGGCGACGTCGTCCAGGGGCGTGATGACCTGACGTGCGGCGTTGGTGGCCAGGTCGTCGTTGTGCATCAGGCCGATCTCGGGGGCCTTGCCGTTGCTGACCGCCGCCGGCAGCTTCTGGAAGTACTCGGCCCAGGCGATCGCGGTCATGCTGACCTTGATGTTGGGGTGTTCCTTGTTGAACGCGTCGATCATCTTGCGCATGATCGGGCCGTCACCGCCGGTGAGGCCGTTCCAGAACGCGAGCGACACGGCCGGGCCGTCATAGCCCTCTGCGCCGCCCCCTCCGGCCACGGACTCCTGCTGACCAGGGGCGCCGGCCGAGCCGGGTGAGCAGGCCGCGAGCCCGGCGGTGGCCGCCAGACCGAGAGCGCCGCCCAGCAACGAGCGGCGGGAGATCGAGAACGACGTTGTCATGCTTCTCCTTGAGAGAGGGGTGGGGAAGGGCTAGGCCGCGGGTCGGGCCAGCTCGAAGACGGTCCAGCTGAGGGGTGGCAGGTCGGCGCGCAGGATCTGCTGGTCGAGCTGGGCGCCGTGGAAGGGCTTCGGCACGATCGCGTCGTGTCGGTCGCGGTTGGTCAGATCGACGGGCGTGCCGTCCGGAACGGCGAGCACGGTGGCCGCCGTCAGCCGGCCGACGGGAAGTCCCCGGCAGTCGACCTCCAGCCGGGCCGCCTCGGTGCGGCTCCGGTTGGCCACGAAGACCGCCGCCGTGCCGGTCTCCGCGTCGTAGGTGGCGGTCGCGTCCACGACCGGGACGTCCCCGAACCGCGCGGTGTCCTGGTGGTCGCTGCTCGCGACCACCTGCAGGATGCTGCCCCGGGCGAGCCGACGCATCTGCTCGAATGGATAGGCGATCGTCTGCAGCCAGGCGTCTCCCAGCTCCTCCGATCGGATCAGCCCGAGGACGTTCACCAGCTGGGCCTGACAGCCGACGGTGACCCGGTCGCCGTGCCGGAGCAGGGAGTTGAGCATGGTGCCGACGACGACGGCGTCGACGATGCCGTACTCGCTCTCCCCGAGGCGCGGGTGGAGCGCCCACGGCGCCTGTCGGGCCAGGTCGTCACCGCCGCGTTCGCTGGGCCGCGTCACGTTCCACTCGTCGAACGACAGGTCGATGGTCTTGGTGTGCCGCCCGCGGGCCCGGACCGCGTCCGCGGTGGCGATCACGGCCTCGATGAAGCCGTCCATGTCCACGGCCGAGGCCAGGTAGCTGTCGGTGTCGCCGTCGTGCTCGGAGTAGTAGACGTGCAGCGAGACGTAGTCGACGGTGTCGTAGCACTGGGTGAGCACCTCGCTCTCCCAGGCACCGAAGGTCGGCATCTGCGCGTGCGACGAACCGCAGGCGACCAGCTCGATGTCCGGGTCGACCAGCCGCATCGCCCGGCCGGTCTCGGCGGCGAGCCGTCCGTACTCGTACGCGGTCTTGTGGCCGATCTGCCACGGTCCGTCCATCTCGTTGCCGAGGCACCAGAGGCGGTAGCCGAACGGATCCGTGGACCCGTTGGCGATCCGGCGGTCCGACCAGTAGGTGCCGCCCGGGTGGTTGGCGTACTCGAGCAGGTCGCAGGCCTCCTGCAGACCGCGGGTGCCCAGGTTGACCGCCATCATGACCTCGGTGTCGACCTCACGGGCCCAACTGTCGAACTCGTGCAGGCCGACCTCGTTGGGCTCCCGGGAGCGCCAGGCCAGATCCAGCCGGGACGGCCGATCGGCCACCGGACCGATGCCGTCCTCCCAGCGGTACCCCGAGACGAAGTTGCCGCCCGGGTAGCGGACCACCGTGGGGGCCAACCTCCGGGTCAGCTCGAGGACGTCTCCGCGGAAGCCCGCGTCGTCAGCGGTCGGGTGGCCCGGTTCGTGGATGCCGGTGTAGACGCAGCGACCCATGTGCTCGACGAAGGACCCGAACAGGCGACGCGGCACCGGGGCCAGGGCGAAGGCGGCGTCCAGGACCAGACGAGCACGGGGCATTCGGTGACGAGCCTCTCTACATCGTTGTATTGCGGCGGTGTAGACGGACCCTAACGCACGGCCTACAACGATGCAATGGTCGGCGGACAACGATCTGCACCGTGTCGGGCGGCGGGCGGACCGGCCGCCCCCGGCTCACCGGCGGGGCGGGGCGGTGCTGGAACGGACGACCAGTCGGTGGGTCATCACGACCCGGCTGACCGGTCGCTCCGGGTCGGCGATCCGGGCGCCCAGCAGGTCGAGGACGGTGGCCGCGTAGGCCGGCTTGTCGAAGTCGATGGTGGTCAGCGGGGGTGCGGCGAACGCGCCGTCGGCCACGTTGTCGTAGCCCACCACGGACACGTCGTCCGGCACCCGCAGACCGCGGGTCCACAGGGCACTGAGCACACCGATCGCGATCGAGTCGGTCAGGCAGACGAAGGCCTCGGGCAGCTCGTGGCCGTCCAGGTAGGCGTTCAGCGCAGCGAAGGAACCGGCGGGATACCACTCCGCGTCGACGATCTCGAGCGCTACCTGTCGCGGGATCCGCGCGCGACGCAGTGCGGCCCGGTAGCCCTTCAGCCGCAGGCGCGACGTCTCCGACGCCATCAACCCCATGATCGCGATCCGCCGGTGACCCAACCCGATCAGGTGCTCGGTGAGATCACGGGCGGCCGCGACGTTGTCCACCCAGACGTGATCGCCGACGTCCTGGTCGACCTCGCCGATGAACACGGTCGGGGGCAGCGAGAGACCTGGCTGCACGCTGACGTTCTGCAACATCACCGGGTTGAGCACCAGACCGTCGATCAGGTGCGCGCGGGCCTTGAAGATCAGGTTGAGCTCCCGCTCACCGCTCCCCGCGGTCTCCTCGATCTGGACGCCGAGTCCACGGTCGCGCGCCTCGGTGACGATGTGGTGCGCCATCTCCGCCGAGTACGGGGTGCTGAGGTCGGGCAGGGCGAGAGCGATCAGGCCGCTGCGGCCGTTCCGCAGGGCCCGCGCCGAGAGGTTCGGCACGTAGTCGAGCTCGAGCATCGCCGACTCGACCCGGGCCCGCACGGTGTCGCTCACCGGGGTGGTGGCGTTGACGACGTTCGACACGGTCTTGGGCGACACCTGGGCCAGGCGGGCAACGTCCTTGACGGTTGCGCGCATGTCGCGGACGCTATCAGCGATGCCGGACTCCGTCCTCGGGGTTTCGCTGACCCAGCCACTCGACCAGGAGGTCACCCCGGGTGCCCACGACCACACGGCGGCAGCTGATCACCGCGATGATCATGGTCGGGGCGGCTGGCTCCGCCTGCTCACCCACCCCCGCCGATCCCGCCCCGGGGAACGGCTCCGCGACCGGAGGACCGGTGGGCTTCACCAACCCCGTGATCGACAGCAACGTGCCCGACCCCATGATCATCGCCGACGACGACGGCAGCTGGTGGGTCTTCGCGACCAACGGCAACGGGGCCAACATCCAGACGCTGCGGAGCCGCGACCTGGTGACCTGGGACCAGATGCCGGACTCCCTGCCGTCGGTACCCGACTGGACGACGGGCGGCGACGTGTGGGCACCGGAGGTGGCCCGCGGCGGCGACGGCCGCTGGCTGATGTACTACACCACCCCCGCCCCGGCCGACCGGGGCGACATCCAGAGCATCGGGCTCGCGGTCGCCACCTCCCCCGGTGGCCCGTACGTCGACTCCTCCGACGAGCCCCTGGTCTGCGAGACCGACGACGGCGGCTCGATCGACGCCCATCCGTACACCGCTCCGGACGGGAAGCGCTACCTGTACTGGAAGAACGACGGCAACCGGGTCGGTGTGGACACCTGGATCTCGGTGCAGGAGCTGGACGCGTCCGGCACCCGTCTGGTCGGGAAGCCGACCAAGCTGATCAAGCAGGACCAGCAGTGGGAGGGATCGCTGGTCGAGGCCCCGTTCGTGGTGGAGGCGAGCGGGACGTACTGGCTGTTCTACTCCGCCAACGCCTACGACTCCGCCGACTACGCCGTGGGGGTGGCCCGGGCGACCCGGCCGACCGGGCCGTTCACCAAGCTCCCCGATCCGGTCCTGATGAGCAACGACGTGGCCGCCGGCCCGGGGCACTGCGCCCTGGTCACCGTCGGGGACCGGACGTGGATGGCGTTCCACGCCTGGCCGCCCGACGCCGTGGGGTCCACCATCCCCGGTCGGACCATGTGGCTGACCGAGGTGCGGCTGGGCGCCGACGAGGTCGTCGTGACCCCGCCGACCACGCAGTACCCCAGCCGCCCGCTCTGAGATCGGCGGCCGGGCTCAGCTGAGCTTGGCCAGGATCAGCTCGCGGACCTTGGCCGCGTCGGCCTGCCCGCGCATCTGCTTCATCACCGCACCGATCAGGGCCCCGGCGGCCTGCACCTTGCCGGCCCGGATCTTGTCGGCCACGTCCGGGTTGGCGGCGATGGCCGCGTCCACGGCCGCGCCCAGGGCACCGTCGTCGGAGACCACGGCGAGGTCGCGGGACGCCACGACCTCGGCCGGTGAGCCCTCCCCCGCCAGGACACCCTCGATGACCTGCCGGGCCAGCTTGTCGTTGATCGTCCCGGCCTCGATCAGGGCCTGCACCTCGGCGACCTGGGCCGGGGTGATCGGTGCGTCGGCCAGCTCCTGGCCGGCGTCGTTGGCGTGCCGGGAGATCTCGGTGAGCCACCACTTGCGGGCGCTCTGAGGCGACGCCCCCGCGGCCACCGTGGCGTCGATCAGGTCCACCGCGCCGGCGCTGACCACGTCCCGCATCTCCATCTCGGTGAAGCCCCACTCGGCGCTGATCCGCTTCAACCGGTCCCCGGGCGGCTCGGGCAACGTGCCTCGCAGCTGCTCGACCCACTCCCGGCTCGGGGCGACCGGCACCAGGTCCGGCTCGGGGAAGTAGCGGTAGTCCTCGGCCGACTCCTTGGTCCGGCCCGACGTGGTCACCCCGGTGTCCTCGTGCCAGTGCCGGGTCTCCAGCGTGACGGACCCCCCGTCGTCCAGCACCGCGGCCTGGCGGGTGATCTCGTAGCGGATGGCCCGCTCGACGCTGCGCAGCGAGTTGACGTTCTTGGTCTCGGTCCGGGTCCCGAACTCCGCGTCCGGGGACGGGCGCAGGGACACGTTGGCGTCGCAGCGCAAGGATCCCTGCTCCATCCGCACGTCGGAGACACCGAGGGCGCGCAGCAGCTCGCGCAGCATGCCGACGTACGCCCGGGCGACCTGCGGCGCCTTGTCCCCCGCGCCCTCGATCGGCTTGGTGACGATCTCGATCAGCGGCACCCCGGAGCGGTTGTAGTCCAGCAGCGAGTGGTCGGCGCCGTGGATGCGTCCGGTGGCGCCGCCGACGTGCAGCGACTTGCCGGTGTCCTCCTCCATGTGGGCGCGCTCGATCTCGACCCGGTAGCTCTCGCCGTCCACCTCGACCTCGCACCAGCCGTCGTAGGCGATCGGCTCGTCGTACTGGGAGATCTGGTAGTTCTTCGGCATGTCGGGGTAGAAGTAGTTCTTCCGCGCGAACCGGCACCACTCGGCGATCGAGCAGTTCAGCGCCAGCCCGATCCGGATGGCGGACTCGATGGCCTTGGCGTTCACCACCGGCAGCGACCCGGGCAGCCCCAGGCAGACCGGGCAGGTCTGCGTGTTGGGCTCGGCCCCGAACACCGTCGAGCAGCCGCAGAACATCTTGGACGCGGTGTTCAGCTCGACGTGCACCTCGAGCCCGAGCACCGGGTCGTACCGGTCCAGGGCGTCGGCGTAGTCGACCACGGGCTCACTCATCGGGCGACCTCCAGGTCCGGGATCTGCGCCAGCAGCGGTCCGCCCCAGCGAGCGGTCAGAGCCCGCTCCAGCGCGGCCCCCACCCGGTAGAGCCGGTCGTCGGCCAGCGGGGGGGCCATCACCTGCAACCCGACCGGCAGACCGTCCTCCGGCGCCAACCCCACGGGGAAGGACGCCGAGGCGTTGCCGGCCAGGTTGGACGGGATGGTGCACAGGTCGTTGGCGTACATGGCCAGCGGGTCGTCGACCTTCTCCCCCAACGGGAACGCGGTGACGGGGGTGGACGGCGAGACCAGCACGTCGACGGAGGAGAACGCGGCGGCGAAGTCGCGGCTGATCAGCGTCCGCACCTTCTGGGCCGAGCCGTAGTAGGCGTCGTAGTAGCCACTGGACAGGGCGTAGGTGCCGATGATGATCCGGCGCTTGACCTCGGCCCCGAAACCGGCTTCGCGGGTCAGCCCCATCACCTGCTCGGCGCTGTGGTTGCCGTCGTCGCCGACCCGCAGCCCGAACCGCATCGCGTCGAACTTGGCCAGGTTGGAGGACACCTCGCTCGGCATGATCAGGTAGTAGGCACCCAGGGCGTAGACGAAGTGCGGGCAGGACACCTCGACGATCTCGGCGCCGAGGGAGGCCAGCAGCTCGACGGCCTCGCGGAAGCGCTGCTCGACGCCGGGCGCATAGCCCTCGCCGCTCAGCTCCTTCACCACGCCGATCCGGAGCCCGGCCACGTCGCCGGAGCGGGCCGCCTCCACCACCGGGGGGACCGGGGCGTCGATCGAGGTGGAGTCCATCGGGTCGTGACCGGCGATCACCTCGTGCAGCAGGGCGGCGTCCAGCACCGTCCGGGCGCAGGGGCCGGGCTGGTCCAGCGAGGACGCCATGGCCACCACGCCGTAGCGGGAGGTGCCGCCGTAGGTCGGCTTCACGCCGACCGTGCCGGTGACCGACGCCGGCTGGCGGATCGAGCCACCGGTGTCGGTGCCGATGGCCAGCGGCGCCTCGAAGGCGGCCAGCGCGGCGGCACTGCCGCCACCGGAGCCGCCCGGGATCCGGGTGGTGTCCCACGGGTTGCGGGTCGGGCCGTACGCGGAGTTCTCGGTCGAGGAGCCCATGGCGAACTCGTCCAGGTTGGTCTTGCCCAGGATGACCAGGTCGGCGTCCAGCAGCCGCCGGGTGACGGTGGCGTCGTACGGCGGCAGCCAGCCCTCGAGGATCTTCGAGCCGCAGGTCGTCGGGGCGCCGCGGTAGGTCAGGATGTCCTTGAGGGCCAACGGGACCCCGGCCAGCGGTCCGAGCTTCTCCCCGCCGGCGATCCGGTGGTCGATGACCGCGGCCTGCTCCAGCGCCCGTTCGCCGTCGACGTGCAGGAAGGCGTGCACCTCGCCGTCGACGGCCGCGATCCGGTCCAGGTGGGCAGCGGTGACGGCGACCGAGGTGGTCTCGCCCGCGGCGATGGCGGCGGCCAGGTCGGCGGCGGTGGCGTGGGTGACGTCGGTGGCCATCACGCCTCCCCGAGGATCCGCGGGACCCGGAAGCGGTCCTGCTCCGACGCCGGCGCGCCGGCCAGCACGTCAGCCACCGGCAGCGACGGCCGGACCACGTCCTCGCGGAAGACGTTGGTCAGCGGCAGCGCGTGCGAGGTCGGCGGGATGTCCTCGGTCGCGACGTCGGACACGCTGGCCACCGACTCCAAGATCACGTCGAGCTGCGGCGCCAGGTGGGCCAGCTCGTCGGCGGTCATCTCGATCCGCGCCAGCCGGGCCAGGGCGGCCACGTCGTCAGGACTCAGTGCCACGGGTCAGCTCTCTCTTCAGGTCGTCGTTGCCGACTCGCCTACGGAGTCGGTCGCCCATCCTAGGCCCGCCACCGGGACAGGTGGCCCCTCCGGCACGCGCACGGCGCCGAGGGCGGGGCGTTCGCGACTCGAGAGTCACGTGTGGCCGACCGTCACGCCTCCGGGAGAGCCGTTCGTCGCCGGCGAGTCCCATCCCGCCAGTCGGCCCGCGGGGTGGGACGCCGTACGTGACTTCGGAGTCACATCCGGCCAGTCGGCCGGCGGGGTGGGATGCCGTACGTGACTTCGGAGTCACATCCGGCCAGTCGGCCCGCGGGGCGGGACGCCGTACGTGACTTCGAAGTCGCATCCGGCCAGTCGTCACGCCTCCCCGGCCGCCCGGTTGCCGTCGCCGAGTCACGTCCGGTCAAACGATCGTGCACCCGGTCACCCGAACGCACACCCGGTCACCCGCACGCTCCCCGGTTCACCCCACCCCGTCTCGGCGGCACCGCACGCACGGGCGTTCACAGCGGGCGGACCACGAAGCCGGTCTTCAGCTTGGGGGTGAAGAACGTCGACTTCGGTGGCATCAGCAGGCCCTCCCGGGCGGTCCGCTCGATCTCCGCCACACTCACCGGCCGGATCAGCACAGCGGCCTCGGCCCGCCCGTCGTCGACGGCGGCGATGGTCTCGGCGAGGCCGTGCTGGTAGGTCACCGGGACGTCGCCGAGGGTGTGCTCCAGCCAGGCCCCGTCCAACGAGCGGATCTCGTGGAAGGCGCCCGGGATCGGGTCGAGGCGGTAGGTCCGGTCGCGGGTGTAGAGGACCAGGAACCCCTCGTTCTGCATCGCGGCCAGGGTCTCCGGCGTCGGGCGGCCCATCTCGGTCAGGTGGAAGGTGTGGCTGAACTCGGCGTACATCCGGTCGTACAGCCGGTGGATCGCGGCCACGCTCAGCTGGTCGGCCACCAGCTCGCTGACGAAGGCCAGCGTCTCCTCGGCCGGGGTGTCGGTGCGACCCGTCGCGCCGCGCACCTCGTCGCGGTAGGTCCGGCTGATGCCGTAGCGGTGGTGGCCGTCGGCGATCAGCACGTCGTCGGTCCCGATCGCGGCGCTGATCGCGGCGATCCGCTCGGGATCGCTGACACGCTCGACCCGGTGGGTGACCCCACCTTCGACCACCTCGCCGACCGGTTCGCCCGGCTCGGCCAGCAGCGCGGCCAGTCCGGGGGCCAGGGACAACCCCCAGATCGGGGAGAGATTGGCCTGCGTCGCGCGCGTGAGATCGAGCCGGTCGGTCGAGGCCTTCGGTGTGGTGCGCTCGTGGGGCAGCACGCCGCCGGCGTCGACGTCGACCACCTCGAGACCGCCCAGCACGCCGACGATCTCCCGGGCCTCCCCGGTCTCGTCGGTGAACGCCAGGCGGTAGAGGGTGAAGCTCGGTCGCTCGTCGGTGACCAGGACCCCGGCCCCCCGCCAGTCCGCCAGGGTCTCGGCAGCGATCTGGTAGCGGCCCTCGCCGCCGCGCGGGACGTCGACATGGGTGATGTTGTGCTCGTCCGACGCCAGGTAGTGGTCGAGGTCGGCGTCGGACAGCACGTCGTACGGCGGCGCGATCAGGCGGGCTAGGTGGTCGACAGCGGCGTACCGGAGAGCGGCGAAGGGAAGGAAGCGGGGCACGGGGACACCCTGTCACGCGCCATCATCCGGGCTGAAACATACGGGTAACGCAAGATGGGAGAGGATGAGTCCGTGTACCTGATGCGTGTGGCCCTGCCCGATCGCCCCGGCTCGTTGGGTGCGGTCGCGAGTGCCATGGGCAGTGTGGGCGGCGACATCAACGCCGTCGAGATCGTGGAGAAGGGATCCGGCGTCGTCGTCGACGACTTCATCGTGGACCTCCCCCCCGGTCAGCTGCCGGAGACCATCATCACCGCCTGCCACCACCTGGAGGGCGTGCGGGTCGAGTGGATCTCCCGCTATCCCGAGGGGGGTGGGCTGCAGTCCGACCTCGAAGCCCTCGAGCGGATGACCGCCGACCCGGCGAACGCGGCCGAGACGCTGGTGTCGCTGAGCCCCGTGGTGTTCCGGTCGCACTGGTCGGTGCTGCTGGGCGTGGGCGACGGCGAGGTCGTCAGCCTGGCCTCGACCACCCTCGCGCCGGACTTCGACACGGCGAGCACCGCGGTCCTGGCGCCGTTCGACATCACCCACCGGCTGGAGCTCCCCTCCGGCTGGCTCCCGGGCTGGGCCGACTCCACGGTGGTGGTGGTCCCGCTGAACCGGGGCCGGGCGATCGCCATCGGCCGATTGGGCGGCCCGGCGTTCCTGGACTCCGAGATCGCCCGCCTGCACCACCTCGCCGCGCTGATCCCGTAGCCCCCGAAGCGTGGCCCCCGGTCGCGTACCCTGCCCCGGTGACCTGGGGGGTGTTCTTGGCGTGGCTCACCTCCGTGGCGTTCGGGGTGGTGTCGGCCATCGTGCCCGTGGTCAACGCCGAGGTCTACGTGCTCGTGTCCCAGGTGTCCGCGGTCGCCGGCATCGTGCCGGTGGCGGTCGGGGTGGGCATCGGGCAGACCGTCGGGAAGTGCCTGCTGTTCCTCGGCGTCCGGCGTGGCCGGAGGTTCCGTTTCGTCCGCGAGCACCGGGCCAGGAGTCGCGTCGAACCGCGCGGTCGCCTGCGCCAGGCCTGGCACGACGCGATCCAGGCCCTGCTGCGCCTGGTGGGGACGAAGCGCTGGGGGTTGCCGATCACGTTGCTGGCCGCTGTCGTGGGCTTCCCGCCCCTGTACGCCGTCGCCCTTCTCGCCGGAGCCACCACCATGAAGCTGCGCTACTTCGCCCCGATCGTCCTGGTCGGCCGGGTCACCCGGTTCCTGCTGGTCGCGTACGGGGTCGGGGTGCTGCCGTTCTGGTGAGCGGTCAGCCCTGGTCGCCGAGGCCGAAGCCGAAGCTGCCGGTCATCAGGTAGTAGACGTACCACCCGAGCAGGAAGCAGGCGAGCAGGGCGCCGAACAGGGCCAGACCGACCCAGATCCGCATCCGTCGCTTCGACCTGGTCGTCGGCACCATCCCCGGACCCCACTCGCCCAGGTTGGGCTGGACCCGCGGCGGCGTACCCGCGTTCAGATTGAGGTTGGAGAAGACCTTCGGCACCGGGCCAGGATAGTCGGCGTCAGGCTTCCCCCACCGTGGCGACGGCGGTCGCGGCCTCGGGTCCGTCGTCCAGCAGCACCCGGAACGCGTCGGCCCCGCGCAGGATGGGGACCTTGAGCGTCACGGCCTTGTCGTACTTGGAACCGGGCGACTCCCCCACCACCACGAACGCGGTCTTCTTCGACACCGACCCGGCGACCTTGCCGCCCCGCAAGGTGATCGCCTCGGCGGCGGAGTCGCGGGTGAAGCCCTCCAAGGAACCGGTGACCACGATCGGCAGGCCGGCCAGGGACTGGTCCAGCTGCTCGGGCTGGTCGTCCTCCATCACGGCGCCGGCGGCCTGCCACTTGCGCACGATCTCGCGGTGCCAGTCGACGGCGAACCAGTCGGTGATGGCGGTGACCAGCGTCGGCCCGATGCCCTCCACCTCGCCCAGCTGCTCCGGTGTCGCCGAAGCCAGCGCGTCGATCGAGCCGAACGCCCGGGCCACGTCCGGGGCGACCCCCTTGCCGATGTGCCGGATGGACAGCGCCACCAGGAACTTGTCCAGCGGTCGGGTCTTGGCCTCGTCCAGGTTGGCCAGCAGCTTGGCACCGTTGGCGCTGAGGGTGCCTGCCTTGGTGGTGAACAGCTCGGTGCCCAGCAGCTTCTCCTCGGTGAGGTCGAACAGGTCGCCCTCGTCGACCATCAGCCCGGCGTCGAGCAGCGCCTGGGCCGCCTGGTAGCCGAGCACCTCGATGTCCAGGCCCTGTCGACTGGCCAGGTGGAACAACCGCTCCCGCAGCTGGGCGGGGCAGGAGCGGGTGTTCGGGCAGCGCAGGTCGGCGTCGCCCTCCTTCTCCGGCCGCAGCTGAGTGGCGCACTCGGGGCAGTGGGTCGGCATCACGAACTCGGTCTCGTCGCCGCTGCGCAGCTCCACCACCGGACCGACGATCTCGGGGATGACGTCGCCGGCCTTGCGCAGCACGACGGTGTCGCCGATCAGCACGCCCTTCCGCTTCACCTCGCTGGCGTTGTGCAGCGTGGCCATGCCGACCGTCGAGCCGGACACCAGCACCGGCTCCATCACCCCGTACGGCGTGACCCGGCCCGTCCGTCCCACGTTGACGCGGATGTCCAGGAGCCTGGTGGTGACCTCCTCCGGCGGGTACTTGAACGCGATCGCCCAGCGCGGTGCGCGGGAGGTCGAGCCGAGCTGGTCCTGCACCGACCGCTCGTCGAGCTTGATCACCACGCCGTCGATCTCGTGCACCACCGAGTGCCGGTGCACGCCGAAGTGCTCGATGAACGCCCACACCGCATCCAGGTCCGGGCAGACCTTGCGCTGCGGACTGACCGGCAGACCCCACGACTCCAGGGCGTCGTACGCCGTGGACAGCCGGTCCAACCGCACGCCCTCGATCACGCCGAGACCGTGGCTGACGAAACCGAGGTGACGCGAGGCGGTGATCTTGGGATCCTTCTGCCGCAGCGAGCCGGCCGCCGCGTTGCGGGGGTTGGCGAACGGGGCCTTGTCGTCGGCCACCAGCGACTCGTTGAGCTTGGCGAACTCCTCGACCGCGAAGAACACCTCGCCGCGCACCTCCAAGGTGCTGGGCAGCGGGTGCTCGTCGCTCGCGGTCAACCGCCGCGGGATGGTGTCGATGGTGGAGACGTTGGCCGTCACGTCCTCCCCGAACCGTCCGTCACCCCGGGTCGCGGCCCGGGTTAGCCGCCCGTCGGTGTAGAGCAGGTCGATGGCGAGACCGTCGACCTTCAGCTCGCACAGGTAGCCCGAGCGGGCGATCTGGTCCTCCCCCAGCTCCCGCACGGCACGAGCAGCCCACCGGTCGAGCTCCTCGCGGTTGAACACGTTGTCCAGGCTGAGCAGCCGCATCGGGTGCTCGACGGCGGCGAAGGTGGTGGCCGGCGGTCCGCCGACCTTCTGCGTCGGGGAGTCGGGGGTCCGCAGGGCCGGGAACTCCTCCTCGATCGCGTTCAGCTCGCGCATGGCGGCGTCGAACTCGCCGTCGGAGATAGTCGGGGCGTCCAGCACGTGATAGCGCCACCGCGCCTCGTCCAGCCGCTCGGTCAGCTCCGCGTGCCGCGCCCGGGCCCTCGCGTCGGGTGCGGTCTGCTCCGCACCCCCCTCGGCTGCCCCGAGCTCCGCCTGCACAAAACGGTCTGTCACGTCCGGAACACTAGTGCGCGCCACTGACAGGGGTCCGCGACAATGACGTCGTGCCGCTCTGGTCTCGTCTTCGTCGCCTGCTGCCCTCTCGTCCCGCGCCGACGCCCGCGGCACCGGTCCCGACGCGGTTCGACTACGCACCGCGGCGCGACGGCCGACCCGACCCGGGCGAGGTGGTGTGGGCCTGGGTGCCGTACGACGAGCAGGACGGCCGCGGCAAGGACCGTCCGGTGCTGGTCGTCGGGCGGGACGCCGACGTGCTGCTCGCGCTGACCATGACCAGCAAGGACCATGACCGGGACGCCGCCGACGAGGCGCGCCACGGTCGGTTCTGGCTGGACATCGGGTCCGGGCCCTGGGACAGCCGTGGCAGACCGAGCGAGGTCCGGCTCGACCGGCTGCTGCGGCTCGATCCCGCGTCGGTCCGGCGGGAGGGCGCGGCGCTGGACCGCGCCGTTTTCGCCCAGGTGGCCCGCGAGGTGCAGCGCGTCCAGGTCCGACAGGCCCGCGGCTGACAGGCCCTCGGCCTCAGGAGCGCCAGAAACCCTCGTGGACGGCGCGGGCCTCGGGGAGCTCGTACGGCCCGAGGACCTCGGTGGGTCGCTGACCGGCCGCGAACACCTGCCGACAGGGCAGGGCCAGGGTGGGGTTCTCGGGATCGTCGCCGGTCATCGCCCGCAGGTCGTCCTCGCCCAGGGCGAAGACCACCTTGCCGATCCCGGCCCAGTAGATCGCTCCCGCGCACATCGCGCAGGGCTCGGTGCTGGTGTAGAGGACGTAGCCGCTCAGGTCGCGGCCGATCGTGGTGCTGGCCAGCCGGACCAGGTTGGCTTCCGCGTGTCCGGTCACGTCGGACTCGGTGACCACGGTGTTCTGGGCGCTCAGCACGACGGTGCCGTCGGGGTCGGCCAGCACCGCGCCGAACGGGTGGTTGCCGGCCTCACGGGCCAGTCGGGCTTGCTCGACCGCCAGATCCAGCCGCGGGTGGTCGCTCACGACGCGTCTCCGGCCAGAGCGTCCTCGACCCTCCTGACCTTGGTGTGCAGCATGTCGGTGTGACCCGGCCGGATGTCGGCCTTGAGCACCAGCGAGGTCCGCGGCGAGACGGCGGAGACGGCCTCGGTGGCGCGCTTGACCACGTCCATCACCTCGTCCCACTCGCCCTCGATCGTGGTGAACATCGAGGTGGTCTCGTTCGGCAGACCCGACTCACGGACCACGCGGACGGCTTCGGCCACGGCGTCGCCGACGGACGGGTCGCCGCCGGAGGGCGCGACGGAGAAGGCAACCAGCATGCTCGACAACCTAGTCGGAGGACTGCTCCAACGCTGCGGCCGCCGTCCGCAGGTCGGCCACCAGCGCCGCGTACGCCTCGTCCCGTTCCGTGCCGGCCGGTGTCCGCAGGACCGCTGACGGATGGGCTGTGGCGATCAGCCGCCGCGGCCGACCGTCGACCTCGGCGTCGATCAGCCGGCCCCGGTCCTGGGTCAGCCGGAAGTCGTTGCCCAGCAGGGTCTTGGCCGCGATCGCTCCCAGGCAGACGATCAGGTCGGGAGCGACGGCGGCGATCTCTGCACTCAGCCATGGCCGGCAGGCCTTGAGGTGGCGGATCTGCGGGGTCTGGTGGATCCGCCGTCTGCCTCGCAGCTCGAAGCGGAAGTGCTTGACGGCGTTGGTCACGTAGAGCCGGGTCCGTTCGATGCCGGCCTCGTCGACCGCCTCCTGCAGCAACCGACCGGCCGGACCGACGAACGGGATCCCCTCGCGGTCCTCCACGTCACCGGGCTGCTCCCCCACCAGCATCAGCGGAGCCCGCGGGTTGCCGGCGGAGAACACGGTCTGGGTGGCCGGACCGTGCAGCTCGCACCCCGCGCAGCCGGCCGCGGCCGTCCGCAGGGCGGCGACGTCGGCCTGGTCGGGTACCCACTCTGCAGCACTCATCGGCGGTGGTTCCCCCTCCCGCGCAGTGGTGGATGCAGCCCTGCGCGCGCGTGGATGCAGACTGGGGCGATGGCCGACGACCGACGACGCGTGCTGGTGACCGGTGCCGCGGGGTACATCGCGGGGCAGCTGCTGCCGGCGTTCCGCGACCGCTACGACCTGACCCTGGTGGACGTGACCCGGACCCACGCCCGAACCGGGGCGGAGGTCGAGGGCGTCGAGCTGCTGGACCTGCTGGACGACCCCGCCGACCGGTTCAGCGAGCTGTGCCGCGAGGTGGACACGGTGGTGCACTGCGGCATGCGGCCGCCGTCGGGGACACCCTCGTACGCGGCCGAGCGGGTCAACCTGGACATGACGGCCCGGGTCTACGAGGTGGCGGCGGCCACGGGCGTCCGACGGGTGGTCTGCACCAGCACCAACCAGGCCGCCAAGTGGTACGAGCGGACCTGGAAGCAGGGCCGACGGGACCGGGTGACCCCGGAGGACTACCCCCGCCCGGACACCTTCTACGGCTGGGCCAAGACCGCGTACGAGACGCTGGGGTTCCTGTTCGCCACCGGAGAGGTGAGCCGACCGCTGGAGGTGGTGCAGATCCGCATCGTCGCCCCGCGACCGATCAGGGCCGAGTCGTTCACCGACCGACAGCTGGTCGACTACCTGCGCGACATCACCGGCTGGATCAGCGAACGCGACCTGCAGCAGCTCTACGTCCGCTCGATCGAGGCCGACTCGATCGCCGATCCCGACGGCGTGCCGTTCCAGATCTTCTACGGGGTCAGCGGCAACGCCCGGACGTTCTGGTCGATCAGCAACGCGCGCGCGGTGATCGGCTACGCGCCGCAGGACGACTCCGAGATCGAGTTCGCCGAGGAGATCGCGGCCATGACCGGACGCGGCGGGTCAGCTCAGTCGTAGAGACCCTCGGCGACGATGCCGGCGGCCGTCCGCACCGTGCGCAAGGCCGAGATCGCTGCCGTACGGGAGAAGCCGGCCAAACCACAGGCCGGAGTGACCACCGTGTGGGTGGAGAACTCCGGCGGCAGCTCGAGGCGCCGGATCGGCGCCAGCACGGCCGAGGCCACCTGGTCCGCGGTGGGCGGCGGTGCCGAGGGGTTGTTGGTGGGAAGGGCCCCGGCGAACAACCAGTGGCCCTGCTCCAGGGCCGCACCGAGGGCGTCCCAGTCGGCCGTGCCCAGGAGGCTCAGGTCGAGGGCCAGACCGCGCACGCCGGCCGTGGTCAGCAGCCCGATCGGGGCACCGGGCGCGCAGCAGTGCACGACGACCGGCGTGTCACCGAGGCGTTCCACCAGCCGGGTGTAGGCGTCACTGACCTCGGGGATGTCCACGGCACGGTGCCGGCCGAGACCGCTGGCGGTGGCGATGTCGCCGCCGAGGACGGCCGGCAGCGACGGCTCGTCGAGCTGGATGACCAGGCTGGTGTCCGGCAGGCGTCGAGCCACCTCGGCGGCCAGGTCGACGATCCCCTGCTCCAGCGACTGGACCACGTCCCGTCGGGCACCGGTGTCGGGCAGCACCCGGTCCCCGCGCGGGTGCTCCAAGGACCCGGCCAGGGTCCACGGCCCGGCGACGGCGACCTTGAGCGGGCCCTCGTAGCCCTGGGCGATCTCCTCCAGCTGGTCGAGATCGGACCGCAGGGTGCCGATCGCGCGACGGTGATCACGGGACGACACGTCGGTCAGCCGCCAGCCCGCGGGTTGGAGGTCGACGCCCAGTCCGGTGAGCAGCGCGGTGCCACGACCGACCAGGCCGGCGTGCGGACCACGATCGGGGAGTTCTGGCAGATGAGGAAGATCCGGGCACTCGGCGAAGGTGATCTTGAGTGCGTCCGTCAGGTCGGTGCCGGGCCAGGAACCGATGCCGGTGGAGACGACGCCGTCGGTCGTGATCATGAGCGTCCTTCGTTGATCATGAGGCGGTGTCGGCGATGGTGGCGCTGCCGACCACCTGCGACCCGCGGTAGCTGACCAGGGCCTGGCCGGCGGCGACCCCGGCGATCGGCTCGTCCAACCGGGCGACGACCCGATCGCCGTCGTAGGCGATCTCGGCGGTGACGGGTGCCCCGTGAGCGCGGACCTGCACCTGACCCCGCCACGGGCCGGTGACCGGCCGATCGGTCCAGGTCGGCCGGATGCCGGCGATCTCGCGGACCAGCAGCGCCTTGCGCGGTCCGACGGTGACCGTGTTGGTCACCGGTGAGATGTCCAGCACGTAGCGCGGCCGGCCGTCCGCCGCCGGGGTGCCGATCCGGAGACCCTTGCGCTGTCCGACGGTGTAGTGGTGCGTGCCGTCGTGTTGTCCGACGACGGTGCCGCTCTGGTCGGTGATGGTGCCGGGCCTCGTGCCGAGGTGGCGGTCCAGGAAGCCGGCCGTGTCCCCGTCGGCGATGAAGCAGATGTCGTGGCTGTCCGGCTTGTCGGCGACCGCGAGCCCGCGACGCTCGGCCTCTGTCCGGACCTCGCTCTTCAGCGAGCCGCCCAGCGGGAACAGCGAGTGGGCCAGCTGGTCCTGGGTCAGCACGCCGAGCACGTACGACTGGTCCTTGTCGGTGTCGACGGCCCGGTGCATCTGGACGCCGTCCGGGCTGTCGGCGAGCAGGGCGTAGTGACCGGTGCAGACCGCGTCGAACCCCAGCGCCAGACCGCGCTGCAGGACGGCGGCGAACTTGATCTTCTCGTTGCAGCGCAGGCACGGGTTGGGGGTGCGCCCCGCCGCGTACTCCGCCACGAAGTCGTCCACCACGTCGGCGGCGAACTCGTCGCTCAGGTCCCAGACGTAGAACGGGATGCCCAGCACGTCCGCGGCCCGCCGCGCGTCGTGGGCGTCCTCCTTGGAGCAGCAGCCCCGGGCGCCGGTGCGGTAGGACTGCGGGTTCTTCGACAGGGCCAGGTGCACGCCGGTGACCTCGTGACCGGCCTCGACCGCGCGCGCCGCAGCCACGGCGGAGTCGACTCCCCCGGACATCGCCGCCAACACCCTCATGGCCTCCCCCTCACTCGTCAGCCGCCCAGTGTGTCACGGTCCGGCCACGGGTCAGCGCGTCAGCGCGTCAGCGCGGATCCTCGAGTGGGCCGCCGGCCCGGCAATTTCCATCCACGGCCGGCTTTTCCCCACTCAAGTTGGTGATGAGGCCGGCAATTTCCATCCGCGGCCGGTTGTTCTCCGCTCAGGTGGCGGTTGGACCCGCAATCTCCATCCGCGGACGCAGAACTGCGTGCCATCGGGTCACCTGACCGCCACTTTCCACCCACGGACGCCGATTCCGGCGCCACGCCGTGGTCTCCGTTGAATTTCTCCTCCGCAGGCGGCTTTCTGACGGACGGCGTCTGACCACATGGTCTCGTTCTCCGCTTCTCACCCCGGTCGTGGCGCTCACATCAGACACTCAGACAGCCATCCGAGCACCAAGGAACTCTTGGCGCCATTCCACCGATGGCTGGCGCCGCGTCGTGGGCATCCCCCGATCCCGCAGGGCGTTCCGGATGACGTCGAGGGTCTCCCCGGGGTGATCGAAGACACCCTCGGCCGTGACCAGGATGAAGCGCCACCCGAGCGCCTCCAGCCTGGTTCGACGCCGGATGTCCTTGTTCCACTGCTGCGTGCTCTCCGCGTGCTGCCGTCCTTCGTACTCGATCGCCAGCAGGATCCCTCGGTAAGCGAGCTCGATCCGTGCGTCCCACGATCCGTCCTCGGCGCGCAGGATCACGTTGATCTGGGGTTCGGGCAACCGGGCCAGCACCAGCATCATGCGCACCCTGGTCTCCATCACCGAATCGACGCCGGCCCGAACCCACCGTGCTGCTCGCCGGGCTCGTCGGCATCCGGGGCCGCTCCACAGGGAAGTGGCGTCGATCAGCTCCTGGTGGGTCGTTCGCCCTGCCGCCACCAGCGAGTCCCCCACGGCGACGAGGTCGACCAGGCCGAGCCCTTCGGCCGCCAGATCCAGGAAGACTCGAGTGGGTGGCGCGACCGTCAAACCCGACCTGATCACGGGACGCAGCGTGGGGTCGGCTCGATGCGCCGCGATTCCCCGGCGTTGGGTGCGCGCGAGCGGACCCGGCGAGCTGATGTGGGTCTCGGTGGTGTCCGGCGCCCAGCCGCCCCACAGCACGGCGGCGGTGTGATGGCTCACGTACGAACCTGCCGGCGCGACCAGCATGGCGGCGGCGGCCCGAACGCGGCAGGTCAGCCGGACCCCCGCCCGGATGTAGATCCCTTGGAAGATCCGTTGGTACTGCGCGCCTTGGAGTTGATGATCACTGAGCGAAGCCGCCAGTGCGGCGGGACGGGTGAAGGGCCTGCTGGTATCGAAGGACATGCTCTGACCCTCGGGCTGCGTGGGCGTGCGTGGACCGCTGTCCCCAGGCTGACGTGTTGTCCGTTTCCGGCAGGTGTCTTGGATATGCCAGCGGTGTTGTCCGATGCCTGCAGAATGCTGTCGAGCTGTCCGATCTCGATTCGTGAGACCGAGGTCCCTGCGTAGGCTCGCGCCGACCTGACGTACGCCGCACAGCCCTTGTTCCACCCTGCCGCCACACGTCCATGGGTGGGAGATGCCGCTCCGCCAGCGCCGAGCGGTCCCGGATCACGCCTGTGGATGGGATCTGCGCATTCGCCAGCGAGCGGGGGCGACATCACATTCGTGGCTGGACATGACGAGCTAGATCCGCCCCGGGAAGCCGAATCAGCACCCGTGGATGGACATTGCGAACGAGATCCGCCCCGGGAAGCCGAATCAGCACCCGTGGATGAAAATTGCGAACGAGATCCGGCCCGGGAAGCCGAAGCGCCACCCGTGGATGGAAATTGCCATTCCAGCCCGCCAGGGGCCGACCCGCCTGATGGCCAGCTCAGCCGGCCACGCCGCCGAAGGCCCGGGCTCGGCTGAGCACCTCGGGCAGGGCGGCGGCGAGGGCGTCCACGTCGGCGCGGGTGGAGGTGTGCCCGAGCGAGAAACGCAGCGCCGAACCCGCCTGCCGTTCGGTCCGGCCGAGGGCGAGCAGCACGTGACTCGGTTCGGCCACGCCCGCCGTGCAGGCCGAGCCGGTGGAGCAGTCGATGCCGGCCGCGTCCAGCAGCAGCAGCAGCGCGTCGGACGAGCACCCGGGCAGCTCCACGTTCAGCACCCCGGGCAGCCGCTGCGCGGGGTCGCTCGGTCCGTGCACCACCGCGTCCGGGGCGGCGGCCAGGACGGCCGCCAGGAGACCCGCCCGCAGGGACTCCAGCCGCTCGCGCTCGGCGACCTGGTTCGTCACGGCCAGCTGCAGCGCGGCGGCGAAGCCGGCCACCCCGGCCACATCGAGCGTGCCGGAGCGGACGTCGCGCTCCTGACCTCCACCGTGCTGCACCGGCTGGAGCCCGATCTCGCGCCGCGCGAGGAGGGCCCCTACCCCGACCGGTCCGCCCAGCTTGTGCGCGTTCACCGTCAACAGGTCCAGACCGCTGGCGGCGAAGTCCACCGGCAGGTGGCCGACCGCCTGCACGGCGTCGCTGTGCGCCCAGATCCCTGCCCGGTGAGCGACCTCGACCAGCTCCGCCATCGGCTGGACGGTGCCGATCTCGTTGTTGGCCCACATCACCGAGACCACCGCCGTACGGTCGTCGATCGCCCGGGACAGCGCCTCCAGATCGACCCGACCGGTCGGATCGACCCCGACCTCGACCAGCTCGGCGCCGGCGCTCGACGCCAGCCAGCGGGCCGGGTCCAGCACGGCGTGGTGCTCGATCGCGCTGATCACCACCCGCGAGCGGCCGTCGCCCCGACGCGCCCCGTACGAGCCCTTGATCGCCAGGTTGTCGGCCTCGGTGCCGCCCGAGGTGAAGATCACGTCCGCCGGCCGGGCCCCGAGCAGTGCGGCCAGCTGCTCGCGGGACTCCTCCACCACGCGCCGCGCGCCGCGTCCCGACGCGTGCAACGACGACGGGTTCCCGGTCGTGCCCCACTGGGTCACCATGGCCTCGACCGCCGCGGCCACCACCGGTGTGGTGGACGCGTGGTCGAGGTAGGTCCGGGTCACGGCGCCATTGTGCCGCCGCTGACGCGTCGCCCCGTCAGCACCCGTGGCTGACCTGGTTGCACATCGTCTTCTCGCTCCACCCGATCGTCCAGCGGACGGTGCCGGTGGCGGTGACCGCCGTCACCTCGACCGGCGGCCAGCCGCTGACGTCGTCACCCGAACCGAAGGAGGTCGTGGTCCGCGCCATCATCAGCCAGTGCCCCTCGCGCCCGACGGCGGCCTTCTCGGTCCGGCCACCCGGCAGCTCGTACGTCACGGAGCGGACCCCGGGCAGCCGGCCGGCGGCCCACAGGGTCTCGCCGCCGCCGTCGATGGGGTTCAGGGCCCAGCCGAAGTCCTTCTTCTTCGTCCCCGCACCTGCCGTCCGGACGCCGGTGAACTCCGCTGTGGGAAACAGGCTGCAACCCACGTACCGGTCGCCGTCGGCGAGCACCGTGCCCCACTGCTTGCTCGTCGACACCGTCGCGGCGACCGTGGCCGCCTCGGGGTCGAAGTCGGTCGGGTCCGCCGTCTCGGCCCACGTCGTGATCATGGTCCGGCAGGTGGCCACCCCGGCGTCGTCGGAGGCGGGGCGCTTCGGCGCGTCGGCGCCGTTCTCCTGGGCCTGCTCGGCCATCAGGGTCTGACAGCCCTGCACCTCGAAGGAATCCGTCGTCGCCGCGCCCTTCTGACCGGTGGCCCGGGACTCGACCCCGAGCGTCCGACCGTCGGCGCCCAGGAAACGGAGCTCCACGGCGACGTCCTTCCAGGCTCCCGGTCCGCGCAGAGCCACGATCGCGCCGAACGTGCCACCGCCACCCTGCCGCGTGTCGACCACGATCGTCGAGGCACGGTCCGACGCGCCGCTCGTGGCGGTCAGCCGGATCTGCCGAACCCGGTCGCTGACCGACCAGGTCCAGAGGCCGTCGACCTGGTGCTGCGGATCGCCGGGGTCGTCGGAGCAGCTGGCCGAGCTGCCCGACCCTCCACGGGAGGCGGCGTCGTAGCCCTTCGGCAGCGCCTCGGGCACGTCCCCGTCCCACTCCTGCTGCTTGCCGTCCACGCAGAGAGCAGTGCCGTCCTTGCCCTGGGCGATCAGGTAGCGGGCGCTGCCGAACCGCCCACCGCCCACGATCGTCGGCATGGTCAGCGCGTCGACCACAAGGCGGCCGTCCACCCCGCAGGTGGCCAGGTCGGCGCTGATCTCGGTCTCGGTGAGCTCCCGGGTGACGAACCGCGGAGAGTCCGGCGTCGGCGAGGGGGCCGTGCCCGTGGACGCCGAGCCGGACGGGATCGCGGAGGGAGACCCGGCGGGGACGGCGTCGGTGCGACCGGAGAACCTGGTCGCACCGATCACCACCGCCACGATCAGGATCGCGGCCGCGAGTGGGGCGAGGGCGTGGCGGGGGCGGAGACCCCGCCCCTCGGAGTCACGCAGCTCAGCGGCGATGCGCTCCCGCAGGTGGTCCGGAGCCGGACGGGTGGCGGGCGGACGGTCGATCGGGTCGACGGGGTCAGACATGGTCGCCTCCACGGCGGGACGAGTCGGGCGAGACAGCAAGGTCGCAGGGGGGCCCGGACAGGCCGCCGTCGGCGCCGTCCGGGTCGGCGAGGCGCAGCTCGCGGCGGACCCGGGACAGACGGGACTTCACGGTGCCCACCGGGATGCCGAGCGCCTGGGCCGTCTGCGGGTAGCTCAGTCCTTCCCAGCAGACCAGGAGGAAGACGTCCCGGTCGGCCGCGGCCAGGCTGCTGAGCCGGTCGATCATGGCCCGCACCCGCCGGTCGCTGTCGAGCTGGCCGGCGACGTGGTCGCCGGTGGCGTCGCCGAGATCGTCGCGGGACCCCTCGACCAGCTCCAGTCGCGCCATCGCGCTGGATCGTCGTCGTACGGAGCGGGAGTGGTTGCGACAGACGTTGGTGGCCACCCCGTACAGCCACGGCAACACGGACCCGTCGAGCTCGACCGCCCGGCGTCGGCACCGCCAGACCTCGAGGAACACCGCCGAGGTCAGGTCCTCGGCTGCCGACCACGACCCGGTGCGACGGCGGCAGTAGTTGTAGATCGTGTCCACGTGCTCGGTGAACACCGTCGACATCGCGGCCCGGCTGCCGCGCCGGAGCCGATCGGTCAGGGACTCGTGGGTCACGGGGAGATCCGCAGAGACCGCCGGCTCACCGGGCGGCACGGTTCGGGCGATCCCGGAGATCCGGGGGGTCGCATCGCGGGCGATGGACATGGGCGACTCCTCTCGACACCCTGTCCATGTCCACTGGCGACCGGTGGTTCACACCCCCACGTCCCGAACCCAGTGATCTGAGTCACAGTCGCTCGCCAGACTGCCGCGTCCCCGGCTCTCCGCTGAGCGATCAGCCCTTCCGCGAGGTGACCTGCTCCGTCACGGCCGGCAGCACCGTCTGCAGGTCGCCGACCACCCCGAGGTCGGCCAGGGCGAAGATCGGCGCCTCCGGGTCCTTGTTGACCGCGACGATCGCCTTGGAGGTCTGCATCCCGGCCCGGTGCTGGATCGCGCCGGAGATGCCGGCCGCCAGGTAGAGCTGAGGGGACACGGTCTTGCCGGTCTGCCCGACCTGGTACGCGTGCGGGTACCAGCCGGAGTCCACGGCGGCTCGGGAGGCACCGACCGCACCGCCGAGCGCGTCGGCCAGCGCCTCGACGGCGCCGAAGTCGCCGCCGGTCCCCCGTCCACCGGACACCACGATCGCGGCCTCGGTCAGCTCGGGCCGGCCGCTCGCCGCCTTCGGCTCCGACGTCACGATCCGCGCTCCCTTGGCGGCGTCGGAGATCGTGACCGCGGCCTCGACCACCTCCGGCGTCACCGGTGCCACCTCCGGAGCGACGGCGTTCGGCTTCACCGTGACGACCGGCACGCCGTGACCCACCGTGGCGGTCACGGTCCAGTTGCCGGCGAACACGGTCTGGGTGGTCGACCCGTCGCCCGCCACGTCGGTGGCGTCGGTGATGAGTCCCGAACCGAGCTTGACCGCCAGTCGTCCCGCGATCTCCTTGCCCTCGGCCGAGGAGGTGATGAGCACCGCCGCGGGCGACCGCTCCGCGACGATCTGCGCCAGGGCCTCGGCCTTGGGGGCGACCAGGTACTCGTCGATGGCCGGGTCGGCCACCCACACCACCGCTGCGGCGCCGTACTCCCCCAGGGTTCCCGCGACGGCCGACCCGTCACCGAAGACGACGGCGACCGGCGACCCCAGCCGGCGGGCGAGGGTCAGCAGCTCGAGGGTGGGCTTGGTGACCGAGGCGTCGGCCACCTCGGCGACGACGATGACATCAGACATGACTGCGGTTTCCTCTCGACAGGACCGGGGTTCAAGAACGCTTTCTCAGATGAACTTGCCGGCGGCCAGGAACTCGACGACCGCGGCCGAGCCGGCCCCGTCGTCGTCGCTGACCACCTTGCCGGCCTCCTTGGGCGGGCGCGGGGTGGTCTCGGCGACACTGCTCCACGCCGCGTCCAACCCCACCGAGCCGGGGTCGATGCCCAGGTCGGAGAGCTCCCAGGTCCGGACCGGCTTCTTCTTCGCGGCCAGGATGCCCTTCATCGACGGGTAGCGGGCCTCGCCGGACTGGTCGGTGACGCTGACCACGGCGGGCAGGTGCGCCTCGATGGTCAGGCTGGCGGTGTCGGTGTCCCGCCGCACGGTCACCACGTCGCCCGCCAGCTCCAGGGTGGCGCCGAGGGTGGCCGCGGGCCAGCCGAGTCGCTCGGCGACCATCACCGGCACCACGCCCATGGCGCCGTCGGTCGAGGCCATCCCGCAGAGCACCAGGTCGGGCGCCTCCTTGCGGATCGCTGCGGCCAGGATCTCGCTGGTGGCCAGCGCGTCGGAGCCGGCGATCGCGTCGTCGAGCACGTGGATCCCCGCGGACGCCCCCATCTGCAGCGCCCGCTTGATCGCGGCAGCGGCATCGTCGGGGCCGACGGTGAGCACCACGACCTCGACGTCGTCGGACCCCTCGGCCACCCGCAGCGCCTGCTCCACGGCGTACTCGTCGAGCTCGGACAGCAGCCCGTCGGTCGCCTCGCGATCCACCGTGTGATCGGCGGCGAATCCCCGCTCACCCGTGGCGTCGGGGACGTACTTCACCAGAACCAGGATCTCCATGTCCTCACCTCTCTGTGTCCGACCGGGCGGAACGTCGACGCCCGCGCTCCATATTACCCGCCGGTAACTTACGGACGGTCAGCGAGCCCGTGTGGTGCAGGGCACAATGTAGGCCCCCGGACCACGGGCAGGCCCCGCCACGACGGGGTGGGCAGCGTCGCCCGACTGATCCGACCCGCCCCAGGCGGCATGACGAACGAGCGAGCGATATGAGCCCCACCCCGGCGATCCTGCCACCCCCGGCGGACTCGTCCTGTCTCGGCGCCCGGCTCACCGGGGACGGCGCCCGGTTCGGTCTGTGGGCTCCCCGCGCCTCCCGCGTCGAGCTGGTGCTGATCGGCGAGGACAAGACCCAGCGCAACATCGACCTGACCCGCGGTCACGACGGCGTCTGGCTCGGCCAGGTCCGCGGGGTCACCGCCGGTCAGCGGTACGGCTACCGCGTGCACGGGGGGTGGGCGCCCCACTCCGGCGCGCGCTTCAACCCCGCCAAGCTGCTGCTGGATCCGTACGCCCGGGCGATCACCGGCGGGGTCGACTACCGCGGTCCGATCCTGGACCACACCGAGGCCTCGGACTACGAGCCGGATCCGCGGGACTCCTTCAACGCCGTGCCGCTGGGGGTGGTGGTGGCCGACACCCCGCCGCCGACGCCGCTCGCGTCCCCGGTGCCGTTGGCCGAGACGGTGCTCTACGAGCTGCACGTGAAGGGCTTCACCCGACTCCACCCGGCCGTCCCCGAGCACCTGCGCGGCAGCTACGCCGGTCTGGCCTACCCGGCCGTGATCGAGCACCTCAAGGAGCTGGGGGTCACCTCGGTCGAGCTGCTGCCGGTCCACCACTTCGTCTCCGAGCCGTTCCTGATCACCCGCGGCCTGTCCAACTACTGGGGCTACAACACGCTCGGCTTCTTCGCGCCGCACTCCGCGTACGGCTCGGTCGGCACCCTGGGTCAGCAGGTGACCGAGTTCAAGGACATGGTGTCGGCCTACCACGAGGCCGGCATCGAGGTGATCCTCGACGTGGTCTACAACCACACCGGCGAGGGCGGCCACGAGGGGCCGACGCTGTCGTTCCGTGGTCTGGACCACTCCGGCTACTACCGCCTGACCGACGACCTCCGGACCGACTACGACGTCACCGGCTGCGGCAACTCGGTGGACACCGCACAACCCGGCGTGCTGCAGCTGGTGGCGGACTCGCTGCGCTACTGGGTGACGGAGATGGGGGTCGACGGCTTCCGCTTCGACCTGGTCACCACGCTGGTCCGCGACGAGCGCCACCAGGTCGACCTGCACCACCCGTTCCAGCAGCTGCTGCGGACCGACCCGGTGCTGAGCCGGACCAAGATCATCGCCGAGCCCTGGGACCTCGGACCGTACGGCTACCAGGTCGGCGCCTTCGGGCGTCGCTGGAGCGAGTGGAACGACCGGTTCCGCAACTACGTCCGGGACTTCTGGCGGGGCAACACCTCCGGCGTGGCCGAGATGGGGCAGCGTCTCACCGGCTCTCCGGACATCTTCGACCACCACGGCCGGCGGCCCACCGCCAGCGTGAACTTCGTGACCGCCCACGACGGCTTCACCCTGCGGGACGTGGTGACCTACAACGTCAAGCACAACGGGGCGAACGGGGAGTCCAACCGCGACGGGACCGAGGACAACCGGTCCTGGAACTGCGGGGTCGAGGGCGAGACCGACGATCCCGTGATCATGGCCCTGCGGCACCGGCAGGCCGGCAACATGCTGGCCACGATGATCCTGGCTGCCGGGGTGCCGATGATCACCGCCGGCGACGAGCGCGGTCGCACCCAGCAGGGGAACAACAACGCCTACTGCCAGGACTCGCCCCTGTCCTGGATGCACTGGGACGTCGAGGAGGACTGGCACAACCTGCACGACCTCACCCGGCGGCTGCTCCGCCTCCGGCGCGAGCACCCGGTGCTGCGGCGGAGCCGGTTCCGGCACGGCGAGCCGGTCCTGGACAGCACGGGTGCGCCGACGGGGCGCAAGAACCTCGCCTGGTTCGGCGGCGCGGAGACGGAGATGACGTCGCACGAGTGGCACGACCCGCACCGGCGCACGCTCGGGGTCTACCTGGCCGACGACCACACCGACCGCGACTCCGACGACGCCCTGCTGATCTGGCTGCACGGCGGTCCCGACCCCGTCCAGGTCACCCTGCCCGACGGCAGCTGGGCGACCACGTACACGGTCGTCGCGCACACGGGCCGGCCCGGCGAGCTCACCGAGGACAAGGTCCCGGCCGGGAGCCGGCTCTGGATCCCCGGACGCTCGGTCGTGGTGCTGCAGGTGGACTGAGCGGCCGACCGACGAGAGCCGGTCGGCTCAGGGACGGACCAGGGCACGGAGCGCCAGCTGCGCCGGCGCCAGGTAGGCCGTCACCAGCGGCGCCGGACCGGAGACGCCCAGCAGGGCGACGCAGCCGCCGGTCGGGCGCTCGGTGATCTCGTGATCGAGGACCAGGGCCAGCGGCCCCAGGCGGGCCCGCCAGCGCCAGGTCCGCGCGGGGGCATCGACGGCGAGCACCTCGAAGGCGATCCGCAGCCCACCCACGCCGACCACCGTGCCGGTCACCCCGGTGGCCAGCACCCGCTCGCGGGCCTCCACGGACGTGATGAACGGGGCCCAGCGGGACCACTCGTCGAGGTCGGCGTAGCGGTGCCAGGCCTGCGTCGCGGACGTCTCGCCGGCCTGGGCCAGGGTGTGCTGCACGGGTGCCTCCTCGGTGGGGTCGGACCGCGGCCTCGTCCGACCGGGTCAGTCTCCCCCACCTCTGCTCCGGTCCGCCCCCTGCCGATAGGTTGGCCACGTGACCGACGTTGATGTGACCGAGACCACTTCTACAGCGCCCGCCGCGACCGCCGCCGCGTCCACCCCCGCCCCCGCGGCGACGACCGGCTCCGGGCTCGGCGCCCGGATCGGGCGCATCCCGGTGACCAAGGTGTCGCCGGTGCTCGAGGGCGGCGCCTACGCCGCCAAGGCCGCCGTCGGCGAGGAGTTCGAGATCCGGGCCACCGTGTTCCGCGAGGGCCACGACGCCGTCAACGCCTCGGTGATCGTGACCAACCCGTCGGGGGTGGAGACCGAGGTCCGGATGGAGCCCACCACCCCCCTCGGCTTCGACTGGTGGCACGCCTACGTCTCGCTCGGCACCGAGGGCGCCTGGACGTTCCGGGTCGAGGGCTGGAGCGACCCGTGGGAGACCTGGGTGCACAACGCCGAGATCAAGATCCCCGCCGGCATCGACGTGGCGTTGATGATCACCGAGGGCACCGCCCTGTTCCACGGCGCCGCGCAGCGGGCCCGGCAGGCCGGTGACCACGACACGGCGGCGGTCCTCGGCGGCGCCGCCGACGGGCTGGCCGCCCCGCAGCAGGTCGAGGACCGGCTGCACGTGGCTCTCGCGCCCGACGTGCGCGACGCCATGCACCACTACGGTCCTCGCGAGCACGTGTCCCCGACGCCTGACTACCCGGTGTTCGTGGATCGCCAGCGGGCCCTCTTCTCCTCCTGGTACGAGTTCTTCCCCCGCTCCGAGGGCGCCCACCGCGACGAGAACGGGGAGTGGGTCTCCGGCACGTTCGACACCGCGCAGACCCGGCTGGAGGCCGCCGCGGCGATGGGCTTCGACGTGGTCTACCTGCCCCCCATCCACCCGATCGGCACCTCGTTCCGGAAGGGCAAGAACAACACCCTGCAGGCCGGTCCGGGCGATCCCGGCTCACCCTGGGCGATCGGCAACGTGACCGGCGGCCACGACGCCATCCACCCCGACCTCGGGGACTTCGATGCGTTCGACCGGTTCGTCGCCCGGGCCGGGGAGCTGGGGCTGGAGATCGCCCTCGACCTCGCCCTGAACGCCTCCCCGGACCACCCGTGGGTGAAGGAGCACCCCGAGTGGTTCTCCCACCGGGCCGACGGCTCGATCGCCTACGCGGAGAACCCGCCGAAGAAGTACCAGGACATCTACAACTTCAACTTCGACGCCGACCGCGACGGCATCCGGGCCGCCTGGCTCGAGGTCGTCCGCCTGTGGATGTCCCACGGGGTGCGGATCTTCCGGGTCGACAACCCCCACACCAAGCCGGTGGAGTTCTGGGCCTGGTTGTTCGCCGAGGTGCGCAAGACCGATCCCGACGTGCTCTTCCTGGCCGAGGCCTTCACCAAGCCGGCCATGATGCACGCCCTCGGCAAGGTCGGCTTCCACCAGGGGTACACCTACTTCACCTGGCGGAACGAGAAGTGGGAGCTCGAGGAGTACCTGACCGAGCTCACCACCGAGACCGACTCCTTCTTCCGTCCGAACTTCTTCGTCAACACCCCCGACATCCTGCCCACCTTCCTGCAGTGGGGTGGGAACACCGCCTTCACCATCCGCGCGGTGCTGGCGGCCACCCTCTCGCCCACCTGGGGGGTGTACGCCGGCTTCGAGCTGTTCGAGAACGAGGTGCTGGCCCGGGGCCGCGAGGAGTACCTGAACTCCGAGAAGTTCGAGTACCGGCCCCGCGACTGGGCGGCCGCGGAGGAGAGCGGAGAGAACCTGAACCTCCTGCTCGGTCGGCTGAACCAGATCCGGCGGGAGCACCCCGCCCTGCAGCAGCTGCGGGACCTGACCTTCCACCACGCGCCGCACAGCAGCGTCATCGTCTACTCCAAGCGGTCCGGCGACGACGTGGTGATCACCGTCTGCAACCTCGACCCGACCTCGGTCGCGGAGTCGGAGATCGTGCTGGACATGGAGGCGCTGGGTCTGGCGCCGGGCGAGATCTTCCTGGTGCACGACGAGATCACCGGCCAGTCCTGGCGCTGGGGTCAGCGGGCGTTCGTCCGGCTCACCTTCGACGACCCCGCGCACGTCCTCACCGTGGTGCGGCAGGGCGACTCGCCGCACCGGTCGCGGGTCACGCCCTGATGGACTCCGAGCTCACCGACCAGCTACTGAGGCACCTCACCGCTGCCCGTTGGTTCGCGGGCAAGGGCCGCCGGGCCGAGGTCGGGTCGCTGACCGTGCTGCCGTGGCTGACCGAGGTGTCCCAGTGGCCGGCCGTGCGGGTGGAGATCCTCCGGGTGGACTACCCGCCCGCCGAGGACCCGGAGCCGGGAGAGGAGGACACGCCCTGGCCGTACGAGCTCTACCAGCTCCTCGTGGCCTACCACCACGCACCGGTCCCCGGGTTGCAGCACGCCGAGATCGGCCGGCGCACCGTCGAGGACCTCGGCCCGGTGATCGCGTACGACGCCGCGCAGGACCCCGAGGCCTGCACTCTGCTGTGGCGGCTGCTGCTGGACGGCGGGCAGGCGCGCGGCCGCGAGGCCGAGGTGTCCTTCCAGCGCACGGATGTCTCCGGTCTCGACGCCTCGGCGACCCCGGTGCCGTTCACCGGTCAGCAGTCGAACACGTCGGTGATGTTCGGCGACGTGGCCATGATCAAGTTCTTCCGTCGGATCGAGCTGGGCACCAACCTCGACATCGAGGTCCACGACGCCCTGGCCCGCACCGGAGTGAGCGACGTGGCCCGCCTCTACGGCTGGATCCGGGCACGCTGGGTGCAGGACGGCGCGCCCGTCGAGGCCGATCTCGCCATGGCGGTGCAGAAGCTGGCCGCCGCCGAGGACGGCTGGGGGCTGGCCCTGGACTCGCTGCGGGCGGGCGAGGACTTCGCCGCGGACGCCGCCCAGCTGGGTCGTTCCCTGGCCCAGATCCACGCCGCCCTGCGCCGGGCGTTCCCCACCGCCGAGGTCGACGGCGCCGCCACCGAGGCGATCATGAACGGCCGGCTCACCGTGGCCGCCCAGGTCGCCCCGGTGCTGGACGAGCTCACCCCCGGGCTGCTGTCGGTCTTTGCCGACGTCGGCGCGGGGACGTTGCAGACCCAGCGCGTGCACGGCGACTTCCATCTGGGCCAGACCCTGCGGACGCCGTCGGGCTGGAAGATCATCGACTTCGAGGGAGAGCCGGCCAAGACCATGGCCGAGCGGCTCGCCCCCGACTCCCCCTGGCGCGACGTCGCAGGCATGCTGCGGTCGTTCGACTACGCCGCCGCCACCGTGCCGGGGCCGGGCGCGGCGCGCTGGCTCGCGTCGGCCCGGGAGGCGTTCCTGACCGCGTACGCTGACGGTCCGCTGAGCTCGGAGCAGGTAGCGACCCTGCAGGCGTACGTGGCGGACAAAGCGGTCTACGAGCTCGTCTACGAGGTCCGCAACCGTCCCGACTGGGTCGCGATCCCCCTGGGCGCGATCCGCACCCTGGCTGGCACCCCAGCCGACCAGAGCTGACGAAGGAGAAAACGATGGCATTCGACCCCGGCGGTGAGCTGACCGGATGGGACCTGACCGGTTTCCACGAAGGTCACGACACCGAGGCGTGGCGGCGGCTCGGCGCGCACGAGATGACCGTCACCGACAGCGAGCGGGGTCAGGTCTCCGGCACGCGCTTCGCGGTGTGGGCGCCGAACGCCCAGACGGTGCGGCTGGTCGGTGACTTCAACTACTGGAACGGCGATGCCTCGACCATGCACCTGGTGCCGGGGTCCGGCGTCTGGTCGCTGTTCGTCGAGGGGGTCGGCAGCGGGACCCTCTACAAGTTCGAGGTGCTCGGCTCCGACGGCGTCTGGCGGCTCAAGGCCGACCCGTTCGCCCAGTTCTGCGAGGCGCCGCCGCACAACGCCTCCATCGTGTACCGCTCCCAGTACGAGTGGGGCGACGACGAGTGGCTGTGGTACCGGGGTCAGAAGAAGCAGTACCAGGAGCCGGTCAGCGTCTACGAGCTGCACCTGGGGTCCTGGCGCAAGGGCCTCACCTACGTGGAGCTGGCCCGCGAGCTGGTGGAGTACGTGACCTGGCAGGGCTACACCCATGTGGAGCTGATGCCGGTCGCCGAGCACCCGTACGACGGCTCCTGGGGTTACCACGTCACCGGCTACTACGCGCCGATCTCGCGCTTCGGCTCACCCGACGAGTTCCGCTACCTCGTCGACGAGCTGCACAAGGCGGGGGTCGGGGTGATCGTGGACTGGGTCCCCGGGCACTTCGCCACCGACCCGTGGGCCCTGCAGCGCTTCGACGGCACGGCGCTCTACGAGCACGAGGACCCGCGCCTGGGCTGGCACCCGGACTGGGGTTCCTACATCTTCAACTTCGGCCGCAACGAGGTGAAGGCGTTCCTGATCTCCAACGCCTTCTACTGGCTGGAGGAGTTCCACATCGACGGTCTGCGGATCGACGCGGTCGCCTCCATGCTCTACCTCGACTACTCCCGCGAGGCCGGGCAGTGGGTGCCGAACATCCACGGGGGCAACGAGAACCTCGAGGCCGTCGAGCTGCTGCAGCGCGTCAACGAGCACAACTACCGCCGCAAGCCGGGGATCATGATGATCGCCGAGGAGTCGACCTCCTGGCCGGGCGTGACCCGTGCCATCGACCAGGGCGGTCTGGGCTTCGGCTTCAAGTGGAACATGGGCTGGATGAACGACTCGCTGCGCTACCTCGGCCGCGAGCCGGTCTACCGGCAGTACCACCACCACGAGATGACCTTCGCCATGGCGTACGCCTACTCGGAGAACTTCGTGCTGCCGATCAGCCACGACGAGGTCGTGCACGGCAAGGGCTCCATGTTCGAGCGGGTGCCGCAGGACGAGTGGCGCAAGTTCGGCACCCTGCGGGCGTTCTACGCGTTCATGTGGGCCCACCCGGGCAAGAAGCTGCTGTTCATGGGCACCGAGTTCGGCCAGCGCCGCGAGTTCTCCGAGTCGCGCAGCATCGACTGGGACGAGAGCGCGCACTGGGGGCACCGCGGGGTGCAGCGGCTGGTCAAGGACCTGAACGCGGTCCTCAAGGCGCACCCGGCGCTGTTCGCCCTGGACAACGACCCGGCCGGCTTCCGCTGGATCAACGCCGACGACGCGGGCGGCAACGTGTTCTCCTGGGTCCGGTTCGACGGCGAGGGGCAGATGATCGCGTGCATCACGAACTTCTCGTCGGAGTCCCGGCCGGACTACCGGGTCGGGCTGCCGGCCGAGGGGGCCTGGCAGGAGATCCTGAACACCGACGCCGACGTCTACGACGGCACCGGGGGGATCGGCAACCTCGGTGAGGTCGTGGCACACCCCGTGCCGTCCAACGGCTTCCCGGCGTCGGCCAACGTGACCATCCCGCCGCTGGGTGCGGTCTGGTTGCTGCACCAGGCCGCTCCGACCGAGGAGACCGACGACACCGCCCAGGTGGAGGCCGGCACGCGGGCCGCGGCCAAGCAGGTCTCGCCCCGCCCGAGCAGGCGGGTCGCTCAGGTCTCCGGCGGGTCGGCGGAGTCCGACGCGCCCCCCGGCAAGAAGGCGGCGGCCAAGAAGGCACCCGTCAAGGCGGCGGCCAAGAAGACGGCCGAGAAGGCGGCCGAGAAGGCACCGGCCACGACCGCCCCGGCGGAACCGGCCGAGACGGCGGTACCGGTCAAGAAGGCGGCGCCGGCCAAGAAGGCCGCCGCCACCAAGACACCTGCCACGAAGACACCCGTCAAGAAGGCGGCGGCAGCGGTCGAGGAGACAGTGGAGAAGGCGGCGGCAGCGGTCGAGGACACCGTCGAGAAGGCCGCTGCGGCGGTGAAGAAGGTGGCCGCCAAGAAGGCGCCGGCGAAGAAGGCGGCCAAGAAGTCGGCGGCCAAGAAGACTCCCCCACCGGAGTCGTGAGCGACGCGGTCCGGCTGACGGTCGGCGATCACGGGATCGCCGGCCTCAGCTGGGGGCCGGAGGTCGACGCGGACGTCCTGCAGCGCCGGATCACCGCGCTGGCGGAGGAGGCACTCGCGGACGGCGTCCGGCGGATCGAGACCGCCGTGCCCGCGGGTGACCGCCTCGCACGCCGGGCCGTGCTGCGCTCGGGCTTCCGGTTCGAGGGAACGCGCCGCTCGGTCGTGCCGCTGGGTGACGGGAGCTACGACGACCTGGCGCTCTTCGCTCGCCTGGCCGCTGACGTCGTCGGTGGTCCGGACGGCTTCTCCGGGGTGATGAACACCGTGCTGCCCCGCAAGAGGGTGATCGCCCACGTGCTGATGCGCGACGTCGACGACCGGATCCTGCTCTGCGACACCGCCTTCAAGAGCGACTGGGAGCTGCCGGGCGGCATCGTCGAGCCGGGCGAACCGCCCCGCGACGGCGCGATCCGGGAGGTCGCCGAGGAGCTCGGCCTCGACCTCGCCGTGGGTCGGCTGCTGGTCGCGGACTGGCTGCCGCCGTACCTGGGCTGGGAGGACGCGCTGGAGCTGATCTTCGACGGTGGCGTGGTGACCGAGGACGACCTGGCCACGTTCTCCCTGCAGGAGAACGAGATCCTCTCGGTGGCCCTGCTCACTCTCGACGAAGCGGCCGAGGTGGTGACGCCGCTGTCCCACCGACGACTGAGCGTGGCGATGGGTCTGGCGGCCGGCGAGTCGGCGTACCTGCAGGACGGCTCCCCATGATCATCCGGGCCCGCAGGGCCGGACCGGGGAGGCTGCGATGACCGCCGACGACCGACCGCTGGTGATCCTGCAACCGGCACCGCAGCGACCCGAGCGGATCTTCCGTCCGGCCGTCCGGGCGGAGCTCGACCGGCTGTTCCGGGTGGTCGACCTGTCCGACGATCAGGACCCCGCCTCCTTCGACCGGGCGCTGCCGGAGGCGTTCGCCGTCATCGGCCAGCCCGATCTGCCCACCGAGCGCCTGGCCGAGGCCACCGCCCTGCGGGCGATCTGCAACGTCGAGGGCAACTTCTTCGGCAACGTCGACTACCCCACCGCCTTCGCCCGCGGGATCCACGTGCTCGGCTGCGGCCCGGCGTACGCCCAGGCGGTCGCCGAGCACGCCCTGGGCCTCGCACTGGACGTGGCCCGCGGGATCAGCCGGGAGGACCGAGCCTTCCGCTCCGGCACCGAGCGCTACGTGGCCGACGGCAACGCCGACGCCGTGCTGCTCCGCGGGGCGCGGGTCGGGCTGATCGGCTACGGCAACCTCGGTCGCGCCCTGCGGCCGCTGCTGGAGGCGTTCGCGGTGGATCTGCAGGTCCACGACCCGTGGCTGCCGGACCGCGCACTGGCCGAGGTGGGGCTGGTGGCGGCCCCGCTGCCCGAGCTGCTGCGACGCAGCCAGTTCGTCTTCGTGCTGGCCACCGTGACGTCGGACAGCGAGCACCTGCTCGGCGCCGACCAGCTGGCCGCCCTGCCGGACGGTACCCGCTTGATCCTGGTCAGCCGCGCCGCCGTGGTCGACTACGACGCGCTCTGGAGCGAGCTCGACGCGGGTCGGATCCTCGCCGGCGTGGACGTCTGGCCCGAGGAGCCGGTGCCGGCCGACGACCCGTACCGTCGGCTGGAGGGTCTGGTCTTCTCCGGTCACCGGGCCGGGGGGATCCCTCAGGCCTTCGAGCGGATCGGCGAGATGGTGGTCGACGACCTGCGACAGATCGCCGCCGGCCTGCCCCCCGTACGCATGCAGGTGGCCGCCCGGGAGCTGGTCGGCCGCTACCGCAACCGACCGGTCGGCTGACCACCCGGGTCGGAACTACCATCCGAGCGCATGGACACCGTGCGCTCGCTCGCCCTGTTCGTCCTCGCCGCTCTGGCCGAGATCGGTGGCGCCTGGCTGGTCTGGCAGGGTGTCCGCGAGCACCGCGGCTGGATCTGGGTCGGGGGCGGGGTGATCGCCCTCGGTCTGTACGGCCTGGTGGCCACCCTCCAACCCGACGCCCACTTCGGCCGCATCCTGGCCGCGTACGGCGGGGTGTTCGTGGCCGGTTCGCTGGTGTGGGGCATGGTCGTCGACGGCTTCCGGCCCGACCGCTGGGACGTGACCGGCGCCCTGGTCTGCCTGGTGGGAGTGGCTCTGATCATGTACGCACCGCGCACAGCCTGAGCCACTCCCCGCCGGTCACCCGAGCCGTCGGATCAGGGTCACGGCACCCGGTGGCCGGCGGCCCGGAACAGCTCGTACCACTCGGGTCGGGTCAAGGCGATGTCCGAGCCCTGCGCGGCGCCGGCGACCCGCTCCGGGGTCGTCGTGCCCAGCACCACCTGCATCTGCGCCGGGTGCCGGGTGATCCAGGCGGTCGCGATGGCGATCGGCGGCACGTCGTACTGTGCGGCCAACCGGTCGACGACCGCGTTGAGCTCGGGGTAGTCGGCCGAGCCGAGGAAGACGCCGTTGAAGAAGCCGGCCTGGAAGGGTGACCACGCCTGGATGGTGATGTCGTGCAGGCGGCAGTAGTCGACGATGCCGCCGCCGTCCAGCGTCACCGACTGCTCCTCGCCCAGCATGTTGGCCGCGACGCCCTGGGCGACGATCGGCGCGTGCGTGATCGAGAGCTGGAGCTGGTTGGCCACCAGGGGCTGGGTGACCGACTTCTTCAGCAGGTCGATCTGGCGGGGCGTCTGGTTCGACACCCCGAAAGCCCGGACCTTGCCCGCGGCCTCCAGCTCGTCGAAGGCCCTCGCGACCTCGTCCGGCTCGACCAGCGCGTCGGGCCGGTGCAGCAGCAGGATGTCGATGTAGTCGGTCTGCAGGGCCCGCAGCGAACCCTCCACCGAGCTGATCAGGTGCTCGTAGGAGAAGTCGAAGTACGGCCCGTCGCCGACGATGCCGGCCTTGGTCTGCAGGGTGATCTGCTCGCGCTCCGCCGCGGTCAGCTGCATCGCCTCGGCGAACCGGCGCTCGCACCCGTGGTCACCGCCGTAGACGTCGGCGTGGTCGAAGAAGTCGATGCCGGCGTCGCGGGCGGTGCCCACCAGGGTCTTGACAGCGTCGTCGTCCATCTCGGCGATCCGCATCAGACCGAGGACGACGTTGGGCACCTGGGTGCCGGTGGTGCCGAGCGGGACGGTTCTCATGCCTGCTCCCCCTGCGCTCCGACCGAGACGGCGTCGGTCAGCGCCGCCACGTCGTCGGCGGACAGCTCGAGGTCGGCCGCCGCCGCGGAGTCGGTGATGCTGGCCGGACGCGAGGACCCGGGGATCGGGATGACGACCGGCGCGAGTGCCAGCTCCCAGGCCAGGATGACCTGCTGCAGGCTGACACCGCGCTCGTCGGCGAGGCGCAGGAACGCGGGGTGGCTGTCGCCCACCGACGCGGTCCGGCCGATGCCGCCCAGCGGCGACCAGGGCAAGAAGGCGATCCCCAGCTCGGCGCAGTGATCGAGCTCGCCCCGGCTCGAGGGGAAGGTCGGGGAGAACTGGTTCTGCACCGAGACCAGCCGCCCACCCAGCACCTCGTTGGCCAGGTCGATCTGCGCCACCGAGGCGTTGGAGATGCCGGCGAGCTGGATGACGCCCTCGTCGAGCAGGTCGGCCAGAGCGCCCACCGAGTCGGCGTAGTCGACGTCGGGGTCCGGTCGGTGGAACTGGTAGAGGCCGATCGCCTCGACGCCCAAGCGCCGGGCGGAGGCCTTGGCCGCCTCCTTGAGGTACTCCGGCCGGCCGTTCTTGGTCCAGGACCCGTCGCCGGGACGGAGGTGCCCGCCCTTGGTGGCGACGAGCACGTCGGAGGTGTCGCTGCCGTACGACCGCAGCGCGCTCGCGATCAGCTCCTCGTTGTGCCCGACGTCGTTCGCGTCGCGGTGGTAGGCGTCGGCGGTGTCGATCAGGGTGACGCCGGCCTCGAGGGCGGCGTGGATGGTGGCGACGGACCGCTCGGTCTCGGGACGTCCTTCGATGGACATCGGCATGCCGCCGAGGCCGATGGCGGACACGGAGCGGGCTCCGATCGTGCGCTGCTGCACTGGGTTTCCTCTCGTTCACTGACTGGTGCCCTGCTGGTGTTCCACTGACAGGGCACCGCTTGTGTTCGACCGTAGGCCGGTACAGACTAGAAATCCAACAACTGAGTTCGATGGCTTTCACAAGGATCTCTGGTCAATGGATTTTCGGCAGATGCAGTACCTGGTGACGCTGGCCGACGAGGAGCAGTTCACCCGGGCCGCCGCGGTCTGCGGCGTCTCCCAGTCCGGGCTGTCCGCCGCGATCCGCGCCCTGGAGGACGAGCTGGGCACGTCCCTGTTCGACCGGACGACCCGCCGCGTCGAACCGACCCCGGCCGGCCTCGCCCTGCTGCCGCACGCGCGAACCCTGTTGGCGCAGGCGGCCGCGGCCCGCGACGCCGTGGTCCGGGCGACCCGCGAGCTGTCCGGCAGCCTGCGGATCGGGGCGGAGCAGTGCCTGGGCATCGTCGACGTCAACGCGCTGCTCGACCGGGTGCACCGCCGCTACCCGCTCCTCGATCTGGACTTCACGCAAGCCGGGTCGCACGAGCTGGTCCGACTGGTCCGGGACGCGCGCCTCGACCTCGCCTTCGTCGCCACCGAGGAGCACCTCGGGCCGGTCAACCGGGTCGAGCTCGGGCGCCGCCCGATGGTCCTGCTGGCCACGCCGGACCACCGGCTCGCCCGGGTGGGCTCGCTGCACTGGGGCGATCTGACCGACCTCGACTTCGTCGACTTCCAGGAGTCGTGGGCGATCCGGTCGCTGAACGACAGCACGTGCCTGACCAACGGCGTGACCCGGCACGTGCGCTGCACCGTGAACGACGTGCACACCCTGCTGGATCTCGTGCACCGTGGTCTCGGCACGGCCATCGTCCCGCAGCACGTCGCGGCCAAACCCCAGGCCGCCGGGCTGGTCACGCTGTCCATGCCGATCGGGACCCCGGACTGGGTGGTCTCGACCATCACCGGTGAGCCGTCGACGACGGCGGCCCTGGTGCTGGACCTGCTGGACGTCGATCTGGCCCTGACGGCCTGAGAGGCGGCGGGCCGCTCGAGAAGGAGCGGACACACCCCACGAGGTGCGTGGTGCGTGTGTCTGCTCCTTGTCGATGAGCCTGTGGATCGTGGTTCCAGCGCTGCCCACCGGTGCCAGGATCCGGCATGACGAGATTCGCCCACGAACTCAGCACCTGCCGGGTCCCGGCCTCCGTCGCTGACTGGGCTCGTCGAGGCACTCCTCGCACCACGCTGACCGGACCACGCTTCACCCGGACGGCGTACGGCTGGTACCGGCGATCCGGATCCTCCACCTCGACGGCCCAGCGCATCCTGGACGCTGCAGCGGGTCTGCCGGACGGCGCGCTGATCGCCGGGTGGGCCGCCGCGTACGTCCACGGAGTCGACCAGCTGGACGGCTTCGACGACCACACCCTCGCTCCCCTGCCGGTGCCGGTCGTGCTGCCGCCGGGTCGTCGGCGGCGACCGACCGACGGGGTGTCCTACCGCCAGAGCCGACGAGCGGCGCGCCACGAGGAGGTCGAGGGCGTCCCGGTCACCACGCTCGTCCGGGCCGCCCTGGACCTGGCCCTGCGGGGGGCCACGCTGACCGAAGCCGTGGTCGCCGTGGACGCGGTGCTGGGTTCGCGACTCCTCGTCCGGCGGCGGCTGCAGCGGGTCGTCGACGATCTGCTCCCGCGTCGGGGCGTCCGTCAGGCGCGCCGGGCCATCGAGCTGGCCCGTGTCGGCGTACGGAGCCCGTGGGAGTCGCGGTTGCGGATGTTCGCCGTGACCGAGCTGGGGTGGCACGACCTGCTCGTGAATCGAGCGGTCTTCGACGGACGGGGCCATCTCCTCGCCATCCCGGACCTGCTCGATGCCGAAGCCGGGCTCGCTCTCGAGTACGACGGCGCCACCTGGCGGGCTGACCGGAGCGCCGGCCACCGGGATCGGCGCCAGCACCGGGAGGACAACGAGCGGGAGGAACGCCTGGAGCGCGCCGGTCTCGTCGTCGTCCGGGTCGAGAAGGCGGATCTGACCACCTACCGCTCCCGCCTGGCCGGACGCCTCGACGCAGCCCGGGCCGACGGTTTGCTCCGCGAGCGGTCGCGTGATCGTTGGACCCTCGCCGAGCCCGAAGGGTGGTTCGGGCAGCCAGCCTGATCCCGCGCGACGTCACCCGTGGTGAGAAGGCGCGGACGCACCTCAGATCAGCCCGGAGGCCTGCCTGCTCCTTCTCGATGCCGGACCGGACGTGACCGACGATCGCCAACGGCTCAGAACAGGGCGGTCATCAGGGCGCGGCGGGCCTTGAGCACCCGGGGGTCGGCGTTGCCGACGGTGTCGAACAGCGCCAGCAGCCGGACCCGGACCTCGTCCCGCTCCGACCCGGTGCGGACCTTGATCTGCCCGATCAGCCGGTCGAAGGCCTCGTCCACCCGGCCGGTGGCCAGCTCGAGGTCGGCGGCGGCGAGCTGGTCGGCCACCGTGGCGTCGGGAGCGGCCGCCGCGGTCAGCACGGCCTGGGGGTCGAGGGCGGACGCGCGAGCCAGCAACCCGGCCTGGGCCTTGCCGGCCTTGGCCTCGGCATCGGCCGGGTCGGCCTGCAGGAGGAGGTCGAACTCGGCCTCCGCCCCGGCGAAGTCGCCCTGCTCCAGCGCCGCGTCGGCGGCGGCGAACCGCGGGTCCGGCCCGGCCTCCTCAGCCTCGGCGTCGGGCCCGGCGGGCGCCCCGCCGACCGGGTCGGCCCGGCCCACGATGCCGTTGCTGACGGCGGCTTTGAGCACCGACTCCACCGCCGCCACGACCTGGTCGCGCGGCACGACGCCCTGGAACAACGGCGCCAGCTGCCCACCGATCAACGCGATCACCGTCGGGACGGCCTGCAGCTGCAGGGCCTGCACGATGCCGGGGGCGGCATCCACGTTCAGCCGGCCGAGCAGGAACTTGCCCGCGTTCTCCTGCGCCACCGCGGCGAGGTCGTCGGACAGCTGCTGTCCGGTGGCCACCCGCGGGGAGTAGAACTCAACGATCACCGGGTGCTTCATGGAGGCCCGGATGGCTGTCGCCTCGAACGTCTCCTCGGTCAGCTGGACCACGTACGACCCACCGCCGGCCGCTCCGCCGGCAGCGGGACCCGACCGGCCCGGTCCGCCGGCGGGCGGCGGCTGCTTGGCCTTCTGCGCGAGCTGGGAGAGGTCGACGGCGCCGTGGCGGCTGAAGCTGGACGTACTCATGACGCTCATCCTCCCAAACGAACGCAGCGCCTTCCAACGCGACGAGCTCCCACGGGACGGAGCGGGGCCGTCCCGGCACGGCGGCCGAGGCCGGTGACACCGCCGATCGGCGCATGGGCAGAATGACCCCCATGGCTCATCCCCGCGCCGGCCAGACGGCCCTCCCCGAAGACCTGATCGACGTCGACGCCGTGCTGGGCGCCTACTACGACCTCGTGCCGGATCCGACCAACCCCGACCAGCAGGTCGTGTTCGGCACCTCAGGCCACCGAGGCTCCAGCCTGGACACCGCGTTCAACGAGAACCACATCGCCGCCACCACGCAGGCGATCGTGGAGTACCGCGCCGGTCAGGGCGTCACCGGTCCCCTCTACATCGGCAAGGACACCCACGCGCTGTCCCTGCCGGCCTGGAAGACCGCCATCGAGGTGCTGGTGGCCAACGGCGTCACCGTGCTGACCGAGGCCGAGGAGGACTACACCCCGACCCCGGCGGTGTCCCGCGCCATCGTGGTGCACAACGCGAACAAGAGCAGCAGCGACCCCGAGGCCGACGGCATCGTGGTCACCCCGTCCCACAACCCGCCGCGCGACGGCGGCTTCAAGTACAACCCGCCGCACGGTGGACCCGCCGACTCCGACGCCACCTCCTGGATCGCGGCCCGGGCCAACGAGCTGCTGGCCGACATGTCCGGGGTCACCCGGACGCCGTACGAGCGTTCCGGCTCGGAGATCAGCCGCTTCGACTACCTCGGCGCCTACTGCGAGGACCTCGTGAACGCGCTGGACCTGAACGCCATCCGCGAGGCGGGGGTGCACATCGGCGCCGACCCGCTCGGGGGCGCCAGCGTCCAGTACTGGGGCTACATCGCCGAGCACCTCGGCATCGACCTGACCGTCATCAACCCCGCCGTGGACCCGCAGTGGGCCTTCATGACCCTCGACACCGACGGCAAGATCCGGATGGACTGCTCCTCGCCGAACGCGATGGCCAGCCTGATCAAGAACAAGGACGCGTACGCCATCTCCACCGGCAACGACGCCGACTCCGACCGGCACGGCATCGTCACCCCCGACGCCGGCCTGATGAACCCGAACGCGTACCTGGCCGTGGCCATCCAGTACCTCTACGGCCACCGGGACGGCTGGAACCCGAACGCGGGCATCGGCAAGACCCTGGTCTCGTCCTCGATGATCAACCGGGTCGCCGAGGACCTCGGCCGCACGCTGATCGAGGTCCCGGTCGGCTTCAAGTGGTTCGTGCCCGGGCTGCGCACCGGTGAGATCGGGTTCGGCGGCGAGGAGTCGGCCGGCGCGTCCTTCCTCACCCTGGCCGGCACGACCTGGACCACGGACAAGGACGGCATCCTGCTCGCGCTGCTGGCCAGCGAGATCCAGGCCGTCACCGGCAAGTCCCCGAGCGAGCACTACGCCGACCTCACGGCCAAGCACGGCGCCCCGGCGTACGCGCGGGTGGACGCCCCGGCCGACCGTGAGCAGAAGGCCAAGCTGGCCAAGCTGGACCCGTCGGCGGTGACCGCGACCGACCTGGCCGGTGAGCCGATCACCGCCAAGCTGACCAGCGCCCCGGGCAACGGGGCAGCGATCGGCGGTCTCAAGGTCACCACCGAGTCCGCCTGGTTCGCCGCCCGGCCGTCCGGGACCGAGGACGTCTACAAGATCTACGCCGAGTCGTTCCGCGGTCCGGAGCACCTCGCGCAGGTCCAGGACGCGGCCCGCGAGGTCGTCTCCGCCGCTCTCGCCTGACCCCGTGCGGGGGCCCCGGCTGACAACGTTGTCGGGGCCTCTGTCAAGGGGTTGTGACCGACGAGACAGCGAAGATGACCAGCCCGCGCGTCCAACATGAACAATGGGTGAATCCATCGCCCGGAGCCCTTCCACGGTTGGCCTCGGCGGGTTCGCGGGCAGCACGATGGACTCGTGACCGAAGCGTTGTTCATCCTGGTGGTGGTCGTCGTGACCGCCCTGGCGTTCGACTTCACCAACGGCTTCCATGACACCGGTAACGCGATGGCCACGTCCATCGCCACCGGTGCCCTGAAGCCCAAGGTGGCCGTCGCCCTCTCCGCCGTCCTCAACCTGGTCGGCGCGTTCCTGTCCATCGAGGTGGCCCTGACCGTCAGCAACAAGGTCGTGTCCATCCAGGACAGCAGCGGGGCCCCCATCGCAGGCTTGATGGGCACACCCATCCTCACCATCGTGTTCGCCGGTCTGGTCGGCGGCATCCTGTGGAACCTGGCCACCTGGCTGCTGGGTCTGCCGTCCTCGTCCTCGCACGCGCTCTTCGGCGGCCTGATCGGCTCCGCGATCGCGGCCCTCGGGCTCGGCGGGGTCAAGTGGGACGGCGTGGTGAGCTCGATCCTGCTGCCGGCGCTGTTCGCCCCGCTGGTGGCGGGTCTGGTCGCCGGTCTCGGCACCTGGATGGTCTACCGGCTGGTCGCCAAGATCCCCGAGGCCCGGCGCGATGCCGGCTTCCGCTGGGGTCAGATCGGCTCGGCCTCGCTGGTCTCGCTGGCCCACGGCACCAACGACGCGCAGAAGACGATGGGCGTCATCACCCTGGCCCTGATCGCGTACGGCAGCTGGACCAGCACCGACTCGATCCCGTTCTGGGTCAAGGCGTCCTGCGCCCTGGCGATCGCCGCCGGCACCTACATCGGCGGCTGGCGGGTGATCCGCACGCTGGGCAAGGGCCTGGTCGAGATCCACTCCCCGCAGGGCATGGCGGCGGAGACCGCGTCCGCCGCGATCATCCTGTCCTCCAGCCACCTGGGCATGGCGCTGTCCACCACCCACGTCGCCACCGGCTCGATCCTCGGTTCCGGCGTGGGCAAGCGCGGCGCCGAGGTCCGGTGGGGTGTCGCCGGCCGGATGGTGGTCGCCTGGGTGACCACGCTGCCCGCGGCCGCCGCCGTCGGTGCCCTCTGCTGGTTCCTGGCCCACGGCATCGGTGGGGCGGCCGGCATCGCCGTCGTCTTCGCCCTCCTGGTCGCCGCGGCCAGCGCGATGTTCGTCCGCTCGCGCCGCACCGCGATCAACCCCGACAACGTCAACGCCGAGTGGGAAGGCGGCCTCGCCGTCAAGGAGACCGCCGCCGCACCCGAGCCCGTCGCCGTCGGCGCCCGGTCCGAGAGGAACTGAGAACATGGAGATTCTGACCAAGGCCTTCAGCGCTCTCTGGCAGGTGCTCGCCGTCGGGCTGCTGCTCGGTGCCGGCATCCCCGTGCTGTTCTCGATCGGCATGCGCTCGCTCGAGCGGGGCCGGGTGCCGGCCCCGGCCGGCGCGACGAGCGCCAGCACCGACGGCACCGTGGCGGGGTCGGCCGGCAAGGCCGGTGCGGCAGTGGCTTTCGGCCTGTGCATCCTCGGTGTGCTCTTCGGCATCGTGGTGATCATCTTCGGCAAGCAGCTCTTCGCCAAGTAGAGCTCCGACACTAAGATCTGACGAATGCCGCTGCCCGGATTCCTCGGCTCCATCGTGAGCTGGCTGCGCGCCGGGTACCCCGAGGGGGTGCCCGAGAGCGACTACATCCCCCTGCTCGCCGTCCTCTCCCGGCGCCTCAGCAACGACGAGGTGCTGGCGGTCACCCACGAGCTGATCGAGTCCGGCGAGCTGCCGGTGGACAACATCGACATCGGCACCGTCATCACCCGGGTCACCGACGAGCTCCCGCGGGAAGCCGACGTCTACCGGGTGCGGGCACGGCTCGCCGCCCACGGCTGGCCGCTGAGCGAGCCCCGCGCTCTGTAGTCGTCCCTCGCTACTCACTCCGCGCTGAGGGCTCTGACTTCCTTCGTCGCTCGCAGACGATGAAGCGTTGTCTGCTCGACTCCTCAGTCCAGACAGAGCCGGCGCTCCGTTCATGGCTGCTCGCGACGGGCTCAGAACCGGGCGGTCTCGGTGTAGGTCCCCCACTCGTCGCGGAGCACGTCGCAGATCTCGCCGAGGGTGGCCTCGGCGCGGGCGGCGGCCAGCATCGGCGGCACCAGGTTCCCGGTGGTCGCCTGCGCGGCCGTACGGAGATCGTCGAGCGTGCGGCGGACCAGGGCGTCGTCCCGGGCCGCCCGGCGGGTGGCCAGCACCGTGCGCTGCTCGAGCTCGACCTCGTGGCTCACCCGGAGGATCTCCAGCTCACCGGAGGCGGTGCCGGTGTGGGTGTTGACCCCCACGATCCGCTTGTCGCCCTTCTCCAGGGCCGTCTGGTACGTGAACGCGGAGTCGGCGATCAGGGAGGTGAACCAGCCGTCCTCGATCCCCCGGAGCAGCCCGGAGGTCACCGGACCGATCGCGTGCTGGAGGTCCTCCCCGCCGCCGAGGTCGATGATCTGGGTGAAGATGCGTTCGGCCTCGGCCTCCAGCTCGTCGGTCAGCGCCTCCACGTACCACGACCCGCCGAGCGGGTCGGCGACGTTGGTGACCCCGGTCTCGACGGCCAGCACCTGCTGCGTGCGCAACGCGATCTCCGCCGACGACTCGGTGGGCAGGGCGAGCGTCTCGTCCAACGCGTTGGTGTGCAGCGAGTTCGTGCCCCCGAGCACCGCCGCCATCGCCTCGACAGCGGTCCGGACCACGTTGTTGTACGGCTGCTGAGCGGTCAGCGACACCCCGGCGGTCTGGGTGTGGAAGCGGAGCCACTGGGCCCTGGCCGTCGTCGCCCCGTAGCGATCGCGCAACCAGCGCGCCCAGATCCGACGGGCCGCCCGGAACTTGGCGATCTCCTCGAAGAAGTCGATGTGGGCGTCGAAGAAGAAGCTGAGCCCGGGAGCGAAGTCGTCGACGGCCAGCCCGCGGGACAGCCCGAGCTCGACGTAGCCGAACCCGTCGGCCAGGGTGAAGGCGAGCTCCTGCGCGGCCGTCGAGCCGGCCTCCCGGATGTGGTAGCCGGACACGCTGAGCGGCTTGTACGCCGGCACCTCGGTCAGGCAGAACTCCATCAGGTCCCCGATCAGCCGCAGGTGCGGCTCGGGTCCGAACAGCCACTCCTTCTGGGCGATGTACTCCTTGTAGATGTCGGTCTGCAGCGTGCCGTTCAGCTGGCTGAGGGGCACGCCCTGGCGCTCGGCCGCCACCAGGTACATGCAGAAGATCGGCACGGCCGGTCCGGAGATCGTCATCGAGGTCGTGACCGCGCCCAGGTCGATGTCGGCGAACAGGGCCTCCATGTCGGCCGCCGAGTCGATCGCCACCCCGCAGTGACCGACCTCGCCGAGGCTGAGGGCGTCATCGGAGTCGCGGCCCATCAGCGTCGGCATGTCGAACGCCACGCTCAGTCCACCGCCGCCGTTGTCCAGGATCATTCGGTAGCGCTCGTTGGTCTGGGCCGCGTTGCCGAACCCGGCGAACTGGCGGATGGTCCACTCGCGGCCGCGGTAGCCGGTGGGGTAGAGACCACGCGTGTACGGGAACTCCCCCGGCCAGCCGATCCGCTCCATCCGCGGGTCGGCGGCCTCGGCGCGCTCGTCCGGTGGTCCGTAGACCGGGTCGACCTCGACCCCGGACAGCGTGGTGAAGTCGTCGTCACGGACCCGCCCCGCGGCGGCCGCTGCATCGTACGCGGCCCGCCAGCGGGCCCGCCCACCGTCGGCGGGATCGTGCGCCCCAGGATTCTGCGTCATCGGGAACCTCCGCCCCCGATCCTAGGATGTCCTACTACCGCCCCCGAGCAGATGGTCCGCAACGGCCGTGGCACCCGCCGGATCTGCTGATCGGGCGTTGCTCGCCGAGCGTCGCGGTGGGAGGGTCGGAGTCGTGGACACTCCGTACGAGGCAGCGGGCGGGATCGACGGACTCCACCGGCTCGCGGAGGCCTGGCACCGCCGGGCGGTCGCCGACGAGGTGGTCGGGCACGCCTTCAGCCACGGTTTCGCCGACGACCACGTCGAGCGGCTGGCGTCGTACTGGGCCGAGGCCCTCGGCGGACCGGAGCTGTACTCCTCCCGGTACGGCGACGAGACGACGGTCGTGCGGATCCACAGCGGCGACGGCGAGCACGAGGAGATGAACCATCGCGCCGTGGCCTGCTTCGATGCCGCCCTCGACGACGTCGGCCTCACCGACCAGCGCCTCGCGCGCACGCTCCACGACTACTTCGCCTGGGCCACCTGGACCACGATGTACCGACATCACGGGTCGGCGGACGACGTCCCGGACGGGTTGTCGATCCCCCGCTGGTCCTGGGACGGGTTGGTCACCGGATCGCCGTGACCGCTCCGTGCTCAGGCGGGCGACCCAGCCGAGCGGAGGGCGTCGGTGCGTGATCCTCGGGAGGGCGTGACCGCGGACGGGCTCATCGTCACCGGTGTCGACCGTCGCGCGGTCCCGACAGCGTTCGAGCCGGTGCTGGCGGCGGTGCGGGAGAGGCTGTCGGTCTGGCCGGCGGTGACGTCCTACCTGTACGGCTCCGTGGCCACCGGGCAGGCCCGCGTGGGGCGGTCGGACGTCGACGTGCTCACGGTCGGCCTGCCGGTCGAGCAGGCGACCGCCATCGGCCTGGAGCTGACCGACCGGTTCGCGGGTCTCTGCCGGGAGGTGGCGGTGGCTCCCGCCCACCCCGACGACCTGCAGGGGGACGACGACCCGGCGTACGGCCTCCGGGTCTTCGTGCGGCACTACTGCGTGCGGCTCGGTGGCCCCGACCGGTCGCCCGGCCAGGAGAGCTTTCCTGCGGACGCCCGCGCGGCCCGGGGCTTCAACGGCGACATCGACCGGCACCTCGGCCGGTGGCGGGCGGCGCCGGCGGAGCGGGACCCGGTCGAGCTGGGTCGCCGACTGGCGCGGAAGACCCTGTTGGCCACGGCCGGTCTGGTCAGCGTCCTGGAGTCGACCTGGACCACCGACCGCGAGCTGGCCGTCCACCACTACGGGACCCATCGACCCGACCTGACCGGGGAGCTCGGGACCCTGGGGGCCTGGTGCACCGGTGAGTCCAGCGCCGACCGCCGTTCCGTGCACGCCGTCCTGGCCCATGGGGGTGTCGTGCAGCAGGTCGTCGACGACTTCCGGGTGCTGGTCGGGCTGTGGCCGGGCCCACCCTGACGGGACGACCCTGACGATGATGACCCTGACGATGACGACCCGGCCGGCCGACGGCACGTCGGTCAGCACCGGTCACCTGTCGTTCACCACCGCGTCACCCCCCACCCGTACGGTCCGCGCGTGGATCCCTCTGCCGCGCCCCGGGTCGTCGCCGTCATCCCCGCCCGGGGTGGCTCCAAGGGGGTGCCGGGCAAGAACCTGCGGCGGGTCGGCGGCGTCTCCCTGGTCGGCCGGGCCGTCCGCGCCGCCCGTGACGCCACCGCGATCACGCAGGTGTGCGTCTCCACCGACGACGCCGCCATCGCAGCCGAGGCGGCCGCCGCCGGGGCGATCGTGATCGACCGACCCGCCGCGCTGGCCGGCGACACGGCCAGCTCGGAGTCGGCGCTGGTGCACGCGCTGGAGGTGCTGTCGCAGGACGGTCCACGGGTGGACGTCCTGGTGTTCCTGCAGTGCTCCAGCCCGTTCGTGGCCGCCTCCGACCTCGACGCTGCTGTCGACCTCGTGCTGAGCGATCGGGCGGACTCCGTGTTCTCTGCCATCGACAACCACACCTTCCTGTGGCGCCCTCAGGGGGACCGCGTGGTCGGGGTCAACCACGAGGCAGCCCACCGGCAGCGTCGACAGGACCGCCCTCCGGAGTACCGCGAGACCGGTGCCTTCTACGCGTTCCGGGCCGACCGCTTCGCCGCTGTCGGTCACCGGTTCTTCGACCGGACCGCCGTGGTGCCGGTGCCCGAGCTGACCGCGATGGAGATCGACACCGAGGCCGACCTCGCCGTCGCCGGCGCCCTGGCACCCCTGGTCGATCCCCGGCCCGCGGTGCTGCCCGTCACGGCGGTGGCCACCGACTTCGACGGTGTGCACACCGACGACCGGGTCCTGGTCGACCAGGACGCGGTCGAGGCCGTCCGGGTGTCCCGGGGCGACGGTCTCGGGGTCGCGATGCTGCGCGAGGCGCGCATCCCCTTCGTCATCGTGTCCAAGGAGCGCAACCCGGTGGTCGGCGCCCGCGGGGCCAAGCTGCGGGTCGACGTCCTGCAGGGCGTGGACGACAAGGTGTGCGCGCTCACGGCCTGGCTCGACCGTCGCGGTCTCCGGGCCGCCGACGTGGCGTACGTGGGCAACGACGTCAACGACCTGCCGGTGATGGCGGCCGTGGGCTGGCCGATCGCGGTCGCCGACGCCCATCCCGAGGTCCTCCGGGCCGCCCGCCTGGTGCTGACCCGGCCCGGCGGCCACGGAGCCGTCCGCGAGGTCTGCGATCTGGTGCTCGCCGCCCGCTCCGGCGCCCTCAGCGACTGAGGCGTCGCCGCGCCCGGTTCCCCCACCGGCGGAGCGTCCGCAGCGGACGGACGACCCATCCCGGCAGCAGCAGCCGGGCCGCCGCCCGACCCCGCCGCGAGCCGCTCGGTCCGCGGCGGGCCGGCAGCCGCGCCTCGTCCCGGCGGGCGACCAGGGCGCGGACCTGCACCTCGAGATCGTCCTCGGCCGCCGGGTGGAAGTAGTTGTCGGCCAGCCACGCCGGGTCGGGCCGGTGGGCCCGGCCGGCCCGTACGTCGGCCAGGTCACCCAGACAGCCGGAGTCCACGAAGACCGTGTTGATCAGGTCCTCCGACACCCCGAAGTCGTCCAGCACGACCACCGGGACACCCGTGTCGATCGCCTCCAGGGCCGCCGTCGAGGAGACGGTCACCAGGCTCCGTGCACCCGCCAGCGCCGTTCGCATCGACCCGGCAGCGAACCGTACGGTGCCGGCCGGCACCCGTCCCGTCGACAGCAGGTCGGCCCACAGGTCGGCGTACGGGAGGTCCTCGCGGTGGGTCTGCTGCTCACCGGGAAGCGCCCGGACCTTGACCACGGCGGCGCCGGCGGGCCGGACGTCGGCGAGGGCCAGCAGGATCGCCTCCCGGTCGCGACGCTCGGGTGGCACCTTGGCCTGAGCGGCGAAGACCACGTCCGCGCCCGCGGGAGCCGCGGTGCGTCCGGACGGGTCACGGGTCAGGAACGGCAACCCGTTGAGGGCGACGACCAGGCCGGGGGCGAGCGTCGCCGCCAGCCGGGCGAACTCCAGCCGCTCGCGTCGGCTGTGCACGACCAGCAGGTCGCAGCCGCAGCGGTGGGCCACGGCCCGCGCCGACGCCGGGATGCTGATCCCGGGCAGGCCGGTGACCAGGACGGGCCGGTCCCGACCCCGGACGGCGGGCAGACCGGCCAGCAGGGCGACGGTCGGCCCGGTGCAGGCCAGCAACACGACGTCCGGTCGCTCCCGCCGCAGCAGCCGGTGCAGACCGAGCAGCGACAGACGGGTGGTGGGCACGCCGGTGGCCGCCAGCGACTGCTCCGGGGAGGGGGCGATGGGTGAGCTGAGCAGCACCTGCCGGCGGTCCCACTCCGCCGGCAGCCGGTCGAGGGTCGAGGCACTCCACTTGAGGTAGGAGTCGGCGTCGGCGACCGCCAGCACCCGGACGACCCCGGCACCGGCGGGCGGGCGGGGGGTCAGAAGTCGCCCGCGGCCGAGCGCGGCGGGGTGAGCAGGGAGGTGAGGTCGTCGCACTGCTCGTCGGACATCGCGGCGAGACCGAACCGGGCGCCGACGATGGCCTCGGTGGCCTGCTGGAGCACCCGCTGACCGTCGGGGGTGATGGAAGCGAGGACCGCCCGACCGTCCTCGGGGTGCGGGGTCCGCTGGATCAGGCCGGCACTCTCCAGTCGCTTGACCAGCGGGGTGACCGAGGTGGCATGGACCTGCAGCCGCTCGCCGATCTTGCCCAGCGGGAGCGCGCCCCGCCGGGAGAAGGAGAGGAGCACGAGGACCTCGTAGCGGGCGAAGGTCAGACCCAGCGGCCGCAGCAGCTCGTCGAGCTCGGTGAGCACCAGCTGGTGGACGCGCATCAGGGACGTCACCGCCCGCATCCGCGGCGTCTCGTCCCAGCGCTGGTCCCACAGCCGAGCCGCTTCCAGGATGGGGTCGAACGGCAGCGGTGCGCGTCCGGTGGTCACGTCCCGTCGTCCTCCGTGCCGGTGGTCGTCGTCGGTCCCGTGCCGAGGCCGGCCTCGTGGATCACCCGTTGGATCAGGCGCTCTCGGTCGTCGATCTCGGAGACCCACTTGATCTCCCGCAGCCCCTGGTCCTGGGCGGCGGACTCGAACACGAAGTGACCGTAGCCGAGGATCCGGCCCAGCACGGGACGGTCCACGGTGATGTCCAGGATCCGGGTCAGCGGCATGCTCGCCCGGAGCTGGTTGAGGTTGCCGTGCACCCGGTAGACCTTCTGGTTGGTGACCACGAAGCGGTCCCGGAACTGCTCGGCCAGCACCCAGCCGGCGTTGACCACGACAGCGAGCGACAGCACCAGCACGACCCAGAAGAACCAGGACGTGAACACGAAGGCGCCGGCGAGGATCCACAGCCCGACGCCGAACCGGAGGCCGGGCCACACGCTGGCCGCCCAGTGGCGGGTGACCTGGTCCCGCATCTGCTCCCCGTCCTCCACGAGCAGGTAGCGCTCGACACCGGGGTCGAGCCAGGCCAGCGGACCGGACACCGGGGTCAGCCGGCGAGCGCGTTGAAGAAGGTGATCAGGGAGCTGATCGCGGTGCCGACCGCCGCCGCGGCGCCCCGGACGGCGTCGGCGGCACCCTGGGGCTGGTTCACCAGGTAGAACAGCACGAAGCCCACGACCAACAGCAGCAGCATCCGCTTGATCCACTTCATCGGTGCGTTCACTCCCACAGCTGGTCTCGGCGCACGACGGCAGGTCGTGCGTGGTGTCGTGACTTTTCTACCCCACGCTCAGCCGCCTCTCATGCACGCCGACAGCGCCACGCCCAACCGGTCTCAGGCTGAAGTTGAGACTGAGAGCCGGTCGCTCACGAGCGGTTCAGCACCCGGTCGGCGGCGGCGTACGCGTCCAGCCGTCCGGCGCTCACCTCGGCCGCGAGCCCGTCGAGTCCGGCACGGCCGGCCACCGGCAGTCCCGCCCGCAACCGGGCCAGCACGAGGGACTCGACCTCGCGGCGGGCACGGTCATGGCGGCGCTGCGACAGCAGCCCGGAGGCCGAGGCGTGCGCGTGGAACCGGTCCAGCTCGACCAGCAGCTCGGCCACGCCGGTGCCGTCGACCGCGCTGGTGCTGAGCACCGGTGGCTTCCAGTCCTGCGGTTCCCGCTGAGCCAGCGCGATCATGTTCCGGAGCTCACGGACCACCACGTGGGCACCGTCCCGGTCGGCCTTGTTGACCACGAACAGGTCGCCGATCTCCAGCACCCCGGCCTTGGCGGCCTGGATGCCGTCCCCCATGCCGGGCGCCAGCAGCACCAGCGTCGCGTCGACCTGTCCGGCGACGTCGACCTCGGACTGACCGACGCCGACGGTCTCCACCAGCACCGTGTCGAAGCCGGCCGCGTCCAGCACCCGGATCGCCTGGGGTGCCGCCACCGCCAAGCCGCCCAGGTGCCCCCGGGTGGCCATCGACCGGATGAAGACCTGCGGGTCCAGCGCGTGCGTCTGCATCCGGACCCGGTCCCCCAGCAGCGCCCCGCCGGAGAACGGGGAGCTCGGGTCGACGGCCAGCACGGCCACCCGCTCGTCGCGGGCCCGGAGCGCGGTGACCAGCGCCGCGACGGTGGTGGACTTGCCGACCCCGGGAGAGCCGGTGAGCCCGATCACGCGGGCGCGGCCGGTGTCGGCCGCCAGCAGGGCCATCAGCGTCGGGAGGCGTCGGTCGTGGTTCTCCACCAGACTCACCAGTCGCCCGATCGCCCGGGCCCGGCCGGCGCGGGCCTGCCCGACCAGGAGGTCCAGCTCGGGGCCGTCCGGTGGCGCGCCCATCAGGCCGCGGTCAGGATCAGGGCGTCGCCCTGACCCCCGCCACCGCACAGGGAGGCGACCGCGGTCCCGCTCCCCCGCCGCTGCAGCTCGTACGCCAGGTGCAGCACCAGCCGGGCTCCCGAGGCACCGATCGGGTGACCCAGCGCGATCGCCCCGCCGTGCACGTTGACCCGCTGGTCGGTCTCGTCAGCGCTCAGCCCGAGGGCCCGGGCACTGGCCAGAGCGACCGGGGCGAACGCCTCGTTGATCTCGATCAGGTCCAGGTCCGCGACCCGGAGGCCCTGCCTGGCCAGGGCCCGGCCGATGGCGTGGGCCGGTTGCAGCTGGAGGGAGGAGTCGGGGCCGGCCACCTGGCCGTACGCACCGATCCGGGCCAGCACCGACAGGCCCAGCCGTTCGGCGGCGTCCGCCGAGGCCACCACCAGCGCGGCGGCGCCGTCGGAGATCGGACTCGAGGAGGCCGCCGTGATGATCCCGTCGGAGCCGAACGCGGGCCGCAGCCCGCCCAGCCCCTCGGCCGTGACGCCGGCGCGTACGCCCTCGTCGAGCCGGACCGTCACCGGCTCGCCCCGACGTCGTGGCACCTCGACTCCGACGATCTCGGCGGCGAGAAGCGCCGCGGCCGCCTCCGCACGCTGGTGGGACCGGGCGGCGAAGGCGTCCGACTCGGCCCGGGTCACCTCCTCCGCACCGGTGTTGCACGCCTCGGTGAGCCGTCCCATGGCCTGGTCGGTGAAGGCGTCCCAGAGGCCGTCGAAGGCCAGGTGGTCCCGCAGCGTCACGTCGCCGTAGGTGAACCCGGACCGCGACCCCGGCAGCAGGTGCGGCGCCCTGGTCATCGACTCCATGCCGCCGGCGACGACGACGTCGGCCTCGCCCGCCCGGATCAGCTGGTCGGCCTGCGCGACCGCCGCCAGACCGGACAGACACACCTTGTTGACGGTGACCGAGGGGACCGACATCGGGACGCCCCCGTGCACCGCGGCCTGGCGCGCGGGCAGCTGCCCGCAGCCGGCCTGCAGCACCTGACCGAGGACGACAGCGTCCACCTGGTCGCCGGCGATCCCCGCCCGGGCGAGGGCGGCGCGGATGGCGTGGCCCCCGAGCACGGTCGCCGGCACGCCCGCGAGCCCGCCCAGCAGCTTGCCGAAGGGGGTCCGTGCTCCGCCCACGATCACCGATCCCGCCACCATCGCCGTCTCCTTCGCCTCGTCACGGTGCTTCGGACAGTCTGGCACCGCGTCCGCATGGCAGGGTGGCGCCATGTCGTCAGCCGCCCCGGTGCCGGTGCCGGGTCTCATCGCCATCGACCACGTGGGCGTGGCGGTGCCCGATCTCGATGCCGCGATCACCTTCCACACCGCCGTGCTCGGTCTGGTGCTCCTCCATCGCGAGGAGAACGTCGAGCAGGGGGTGGCCGAGGCCATGCTGGCGCCGCCCGGCGACACGTCCGGCACCCAGCTCCAGCTGCTGGCGCCGTTGCACGCGCAGAGTGCGTTGGCCCGGTTCCTGGAGCGGTCCGGACCGGGTCTGCAGCAGCTGGCCTACCGGGTCGAAGACATCGACCACGCCGCGAGTGTCCTTCGGAGAAAGGGTTTGCGGCTGCTTTATGATGCAGCCAGAACTGGCACAGGGGGGTCTCGGATCAACTTCGTGCACCCCAAGGACACCGGCGGGGTGCTGATCGAGTTGGTTCAAGCGGCTGCGGCCGTCGAGCGTATGGAGACAGGACAGCAATGACGTCGGACAACACCGGACTCGGGCTCTTCGATGACGCCGCCAGCGCGGCGGGGAACTTCCCGTCGGCCCTGCGTGGCTACGAGCGGGCGGCCGTCGACGACTACGTCCGGTCCCTCGAGGCCACCATGGTGCAGGTGCGGCAGCAGGCCGCCACGGCCGAGAAGCAGACCGGCGAGCTGAAGCGGCAGCTGGAGGAGAGCCGTTCCCACAACGAGGCCGACTACACCAACCTGGGCGGTCGGGCCTCCGAGATCCTCCGGCTGGCCGAGGAGCAGGCCCGCGACGTCCTGGACCGGGCCACCGCGGACGCCGAGCGGCTCCGCGAGGAGGCACGGCGGGAGGCCGACTCCACCCGCGACCAGGCCGCCCGGGAGGGCAACGAGCTGAAGTCGGGCGGGCTGGCCGAGATCGACAAGGTCCGAGCCCGGCTGCAGGCGGACGGGGCCACGAACCTCGACCGGGCCAAGGCCGAGTCGGAGGCCCTGCTGGAGGCCGGCCGCCGGCAGGCGGAGTCGCTGCGCCGCGAGGCCGAGCACGACGTGCAGTCCGTACGCCAGCAGACCTACCTGGACACCGAGGAGCTGCGTCGGGTGGTCGAGCGCGAGATCGCCGACACCCGGCAGCAGATCGCGGTCGAGCGTGAGGCGGCGTTGACCGAGCTCCGCCGGGCGCAGGAGGAGGCGTCCCAGCAGACGTCGGCGATGCTCACGGAGGCGACCCGCTACCACGAGGAGTCCGCGGCCCGGCTCGAGGCCGACATCGCCGAGGCCACCCGGATCCGGGAGGAGGCGCTGCACGAGGCCGAGCAGCTCAAGCTGTCCTCGGTCAAGGAGGCCGAGGACCGGGTCGAGGCGGCCAAGAAGCAGGCCGCGGCCATCAGCGAGCGCACCCAGGCGGAGTTCGCCTGGCGCAAGGAGCAGCTCCGCCGGGAGACCGACCTGCTGGGTCAGCGCAAGCAGGCCGTGCTCGCCCAGCTGGCCAGCCTGTCCGCCCTGGCCCAGGAGACCGCGACGTCGTTCCCCGAGCCGTACGACCTCGACGACTTCGACGGCGAGCTGGGTGACCGCACGGTCATGCTGCCGCCTGGCCTCGCCCCGGCGCTGCCCGAGGGCCAGCGCCCGACCGGCGACACCGAGCAGCCCGACAGCCAGTCCGACGGCGACACCGACCACGACACCGTCGACCCGGCGGAGGGCTCCGGGCCCACCGAGGACCAGCACGACGCACACCAGCACGACGCACACCAGGACGACGCCCAGCCGGACGTGGTCGAGCAGGAGGACGTGACCGAGACCTCCGTGTCCACCGAAACCCCCGCGACCGACACCGACGGGATCGACGCCGACAGCACCGACGAGACCGCGACCTCGAGCCGCTCCCGGACGGAGACCTCCGACTCCGACGACGCTCACGACCCGGACGCCACAGTCGTCATCTCCGCCGAGCAGATGGCGGCCGACGACCGCGGCAACCGCTGACCCAGCACCCTCCCCCGCTCCGCACGACACCAGCAAGACAGACAAGGACCCGGCCGTGGCGTACTCAGGCGCACCTCTCCCCTCCAGCGACTTCCCGATCAACCGTCGCGGCTACGACCGCGACGCCGTGGACGGTTTCGTCCGCTCCCTCCAGTCCCGGCTGAACGACCTCGACGCCCAGGTGCAGCGCCTGATCACCGAGAACGGTCAGCTCCGTCACGACCTGACCGGGGCCCAGGAGTCCGCTCACCCGGACTTCAACAACCTCGGCGGCCGCGCTCAGGAGATCCTGCGGGTGGCCGAGGAGCAGGCCGGGGACCTGACCGCGCAGGCTCAGCGCGAGGCCGACCGGCTGCTCGAGCAGACCGACACCGAGACCCGGCAGCAGCGGGAGCGCGCGGAGAACGAGCTCGCCGGCATCCGGGACCGTCAGCTGGGTGAGCTGGACAACCTCAGGCGTCAGGCCGACGCCGACGCCCAGGCGGTCTACGAGCACGCCCGGTTCGAGTCCGAGCAGCTGCTGGCCAGCGCCCGGGTCGAGGCGGAGGCACTGCTGATCGAGAACGAGCGGCTCAGTGCCGCCCGGCTGGAGTCGGCGCAGATCGAGGTCCGCCAGCTGCTGGGAGCGGCCGAGCGGGACGCCGCGGCGCTCCGGGAGCAGACCGCCGTGGAGCGGGACCAGGCGCTGACAGATCTGCGTCAGGTCAGCGACGAGGCCCAGGCCAGGATCGAGGCGCTGCTGGGTGAGTCCAGCCGGCTGCAGACCCAGGCGGCCACGCACCTGGCCGAGCAGACCGATGTCGCGGCCCGGCTCCGCAACGACGCCCTCCACGAGGCCGAGCGGGTGAAGCGTGCCGCGATCGCGGAAGCCGACGCGATCGTCGGGCGGGCCCAGGCTCAGGCCGACACCATCGACGAGCGGGCCCGGCAGGAGTTCGCCTGGCGGCGCCGGCAGATGCGGCGTGAGCAGGATCTGCTGGACCGTCGCAAGCAGGCGATGCTCAGCCAGCTCACCTCCCTCAGCGCCCTGGCCGCCGAGACCGCTCAGAGCCTGCCGGAGGTGCCGTCGCTGGAGCTGAGCGACGTCGACGAGACCCGGGGGAACCAGCCGGTCGTCGTCGAGTCGTCGACCGAGACCCACGACGAGAGCACCACCGGGTACGCCGCAGCGTCCTCGCACTGATGCGCCGGCTGACGCGGACCTGAGCCTGCCGGGTGAGGACACAGGACGCGGGTGCACGCGTGGTCGGTGCCCGCGCCGTGGCAGCACGGTGGTGTGCGACCTTCGGTGGGGCGGCGCTCGTCGTCGGCGCCGGCTGCACCCTGGCCCGCAGGATCGACGTCGTGCCCGGGATCGCCCGCGACACGTGGGCGATGGTGACCTCGTTCGTCGACTTCGCCCTGCTGGCGTACGGCGTCGCCCTGGTCGCCCTGCTCGCCTCGGTGCTGCTGTCGCGCGGCGGCCCGGTCCGGCTGGCTGCGATCGGGCTCACGGTCGCCCTGACCGTCCTGCACGGCTCCTGGTTGCTGCCCGACGTCGTGGCCGACCGTGACCCTGTCGCCGGTCCGGAACGCGTCACCGTCCTCTCCCAGAACCTCCTGTTCGGCGCGGCCGACCCGTCGTCGCTGCGATCGGCGGCCGGCGGCGCCGACGTGGTGGTGCTGGTCGAGATCACCCGCTCGGCCGCCGACGGTCTGGTCGCGAGCGGCTTCGAGGAGGACTTCCCGTACGCGAGCGGCGGTCCGCTGCCCGAGGGCGGACCGTCGGGCACCCGGATCTACAGCCGCTACCCGCTGACCGCCGGCGAGCGGCTGGACCCGGCGGGCGGCGCGCAGAACTGGCTGACCACCGTCACCGTCCCGGGACTGGGGCCGATCTCCGTCGCGGCCGTCCACCCGCGACGCCCCAGGCTCGGCGGCCAGGACTGGTGGCCCGCCCAGCTGCAGGTCCTGGAGCACGTGCCCACCACGCGCACGGTGGTGGCGGGAGACTTCAACGCGGTCGACAGCCACCCGAGCCTCCGGCAGTACGCCGCCCGGGGCTTCCGCGACGCCGACGACCTCGTCGGAGCCGGGTGGCGGCCGACGTTCCCGGCCGAGGGTGCGCTGCCCCCGTTGATCGCCATCGACCACCTGCTGGTCAGCGCGGATCTGACCGTCACCGACTTCAGCCGGGTCCGGGTCAGCCGCACCGATCACCTCGGGGTGCTGGCCGCGGTCGGGCTCCGCGCCGGCTGAGGGCCGCTGCCCCTCGTCCCCGGAAGCGGGTCGAGGCAGACTCTGCACCCATGACGAGTCCTCGACCTGCGCCCAGCCGCGTCTTCGCCGAACGGACGCTCGCGGAGTCCGGACAGCTCGCCCTGTTCCTGGAGGCTCAGCGAGCCACCCTCCGGGCGACCCTGGACGGTCTGACCGAGGACGAGGCCCGCGCCCGCCTGGTGCCGTCGCTGACCACCGTGCTGGGGTTGGTCAAGCACGCCACCTTCCTGCAGGTGGTCTGGTACGGCGAAGCGGTCACCGGAACCCCGCGGACCGAGCTCGGGCAGCCCGACACCGTCGACGACTCGTTCGCGCTCGGGCCGTCGGACACGATCGCCTCGGTGCTGGCGGACTACGACCGCGCCGGTGCGGTGGCCAGGGAGGTCGAGGCCGCGTACGCCGCCGACCACGTCGTCAGCGGGCACCGGCTGGGGCCGATGACCCTGCGCTGGATCCAGCTGCAGGTGCTCCGCGAGCTCGCCCAGCACAACGGTCACGCCGACATCCTGCGCGAGCAGCTGTTGGCGGCCCGGGAGCCTCGGCCCGCCGGCGGTGCGCCTGGCTCGAGGCTGCTGATGATCACCGGGCCCATCGCCGCCGGGAAGAGCACGCTGGCCGCGGAGGTCTGCCGGCTGCTCCGCGCCTCGGGCCGGTCGGTCGCGCTCACCGATCTCGACACGGTGGCGGAGATGGCGCTGCCCACCCTGCCCAGCTGGGACCAGGCCCACGCCATCCACGCGCAGCTCGTCGGCGCCTGGTGTGCGACGGACATCGACGTCGTGGTCGACGAGGGGACCTCCACTCCTGAGGAGGTGCGGCAGGTGCGCGACCGCCTGCCGGCCGGCATCCCGATCTTCCACGTGGTCCTGATCGCCGACTACGACGCCTCGCTGACCCGCGCGCTCGGTGACCCGGGACGCGGGCTGAGCAAGGACCCCGACTTCCTGCGCGCCGACCACGACGCGTACGCCCGGCACCTACCGGACCTGCCCGGCAGCTGGCGGCTGGAGGTCGAGGGCCGTATGCCGGCCGACCTGGCCGCTGAGGTGCTCCAGCGGTTCGGCGCCTGAGGGTCAGTGCTCGACCAGGCCACCGCTGTGGACCGGCCGCACCTCGACCCCGCCACCCTCCTGCAGCACCGGGTTGGTGGCGGCGATCGTCAGCGCGGCCTCCAGATCCGGGGCCTCGATGATGTAGAAGCCGGCCACGATCGGGCCGTCGGGCACGAACGGCTCCGGGATTCGGGAACCTGGTCTCAGTGAGGTGGCCATGTGCCGGGGCGTCAGCGCGTAGGCCAGCACCATCGACCCGGCGGCCTCGAGCTCATCGGCGTGCTCGTCGCAGGAGGCGGTGTCCTCCGGAGTCGCGTCCGGAGCGTGCGCGGAGTCGTCGTGGTAGATCAGGACGGCGTACTGGCTCACGGTGCTGTGGTCCTCTCGGTCGGTGGCCGCGGACGCGGCCTGCGTACGGGAGACGGAACCGATCCCGCGTTCTCGACATCCTCTCCACGACATCCTGACCCGGCTGCCTGGCGTCCTCATCGCCGGACGTGACTCCGGGGCGACAACCGGCGCTGCCCAGCGCGCCCGACCACACCGGACGCGACTCCCAGGCGACAACCGGCGCTGCCCCACACGCCCGGCCACGCCGGATGTGACTCCCCGGCGACAAGCGGCACTGCCTCACACGCCCGACCACACCGGACGCGGCTCCCCGGCGACATCCGGACCAGCCCGCTCACCCCGCACCACCGGACGTGACTCCGGGGCGACAAACGGCACTGCCCCACGCGCCCGACCACGCCGTACGCGACATCCGGTCCGCACCGGAGAACACTGGTGGCGGAGGCGGTGAGGACCGCGAGCGGTGCCGGTGTCACCACACGACCGACCGAGCGACCCCAGCCGGGGCGCCCGTTGGTCGTGGGGCTGGTGATCGTGCTGTCGGTCGTCGGCGGAGTCGCCGCGGCGCAGTCGGTGCCTCGATGGCAGTGGGCCGAACAGTGCCGGCACGCCAGCGCCCGAGTGGTGAGTCACGCTGGTGGCCGGGAGCCCTACCTGGCGCACGGATCGACGATCAGCTGGACCTGCGAGGCAGCAGACGGGATCCGCAGCTCCTGGCCGTGATTTTCGCATCGCTCCTGGCGTGATCCTCGCCTCGCTCGCTCGACCCGATCGCAGAGATCAGTCAGCACCCTGTCCCGGCCGATCGACGCGCTACCGATCGACCCCGCTAACGATCGACGCCGCTAGCGATCGACGCGGGGCCGGCTGACCCGGCGTCTCCCGGCGGCCAGCAGCAGGGTGAGCACCCGCCCGTACGAGCCCGGGGCGACGCGGGCCGCAAGGTCCGGCAGCCGGGCGCTCGCGCCGATCAGGACCCTGGGACGCCGGCGGCGGACTCCCTCGAGAATCCGCTCGGCGGCGACCGACGCCGGGATCCGCAGCAGGGACGCGATCACCGGCAGCCCGCGGTCCACCTCCCCGGCGTCCGCGCCCTCGCTCACGCGGGCGTCGACGGCGATGCGGGTGTCGATGCCGCCCGGGTGGACGCAGGTGACACCGACCCGCCCCAGCAGCTCGGCCCGCAGCGACTCGGTCAGCCCACGGACGGCGAACTTGCTGGTGACGTACGCCGTCTGCGTCGGCGGTGCGATCAGGCCGAACACGCTGGACACGTTGACCAGGGCCGATCCGGGGTGCCGGAGCAGGACGGGGACCAGCGCGTGGGTCAGGGTCAGCACCGCCCGGAAGTTGATCTCCATCAGCCAGTCGAACTCGTCCAGGCTGAGCTCGGTGAACGACCCGGCCAGGGCCACCCCGGCGTTGTTCACCACGAGTGTCAGCTCCGGGTGGTCGTGGGCCAGTCGGGCCCCGAGCTCGATCGTCGCCTCGTGGTCGGAGAGGTCGGCGACGACCGTCTCGACCCGCACCGCGGGGTGCTGCCGCCGGACGTCGTCCGCCACGGCCGAGAGGCGGTCGGCGGCCCGGTCCAGCAGCACGAGGTGGCTGCCGCGGGCGGCCAGCCCGTGGGTCAGGGCCTCGCCGATGCCGCTCGCCGCCCCGGTGACCAGGGCGGTGCCGTCAGCGAACCGGTAGTCGATCATGGACCCTCCTCGTCGTGACCGGGCGGAGGCGGTCGAACCGCAGTCCGTCGGTCAGTCGACCCCAGCGCAGCAGCACGAGGTCACGCAGGTAGTTCTGGTGCAGTCTCCACGGCGCCACTGGACCCTGCCGCGGCAGGCGCTGCCCACCGCGCCGCACGTAGCCGGACCGGAGGTCGATGAGGCCCGTCAGCTGGTCCTCGGGGAAGTCGGGAGCGACCGGCGTGGCGCTGCGGAGGCCCCGGCGGTCGAGGTGGCGCAGCAGGCGACAGACGTAGCGCGCCACCAGATCGGCCTTGAGCGTCCAGGAGGCGTTCGTGTAGCCCAGAGTGAGGGAGAAGTTCGGCACACCGGACATCATCAGTCCCTTGTACGCCACGGTTCTCGCGGGATCGACCACGTCGCCGTCGACCACCAGCTCCATCCCGCCCAGCGCCAGCACGGTCAGACCGGTGGCGGTGACGATCACGTCGGCCGCCAGCTCGCGCCCCGAGACGAGCCGGATGCCTGCGGGGGTGAAGCGGTCGATGCCGTCGGTCACGATGTCGGCGCTCCCGGCCCGGATGGCGCGGAAGAGGTCGCCGTCCGGCACCGCGCACAGCCGCTGGTCCCAGGGCTGGTAGCTGGGGGTGAGATGGGTCTCGACGTCGAAGCCGGCCGGCAGCTGGGCCACCGCTCCCCGGCGGAGCAGGGCCTTCATCCGCTCGGGCCGCCGCCGGCTCAGTCGGTAGATCACCATGCTGGTCAGCAGGTACTTCCAGCGCACAACCACGTCGCCGACCCAGGTCGGCCACCGCCGCCGGATCCGTTCGGCCGTGGCGTCGACCGACCTCACGGTGGCGATGTAGGTCGGCGAGCGCTGCAGCATGGTCACGTGGGCGCCCTGCGCGGCCAGAGCCGGCACCAGCGTGACAGCGGTGGCGCCACTGCCGATCACCACCACCCGGCGGCCCCGGACGTCGAGGTCGGTGGGCCACTGCTGCGGGTGCACGATCGGCCCGCCGAAATCGGCCTCCCCGGGGAAGGTCGGCCGGTGGCCCTGGTCGTAGCGGTAGTAGCCGGTGCAGGCGTAGAGCCACGAGCAGGTCAGCGCCACCGTTCCCGCCTCGCCCCGGTCCACGGTGACCGTCCACCGAGCCGTCTCGCTCGACCACTCCGCCCGTACGGCGCGGTGCCGGAAGCGGATCTGCCGGTCCACCCCGTACGCGCGGGCCGTCTCGATGACGTACGCGAGGATCGACGGCCCGTCGACGATGGCCCGGCTGGAGCGCCAGGGACGGAAGTCGTAGCCGAGGGTGAACATGTCGGAGTCGGACCGGACACCGGGGTAGCGGAACAGGTCCCAGGTGCCGCCGATCCGCTCGCGCGCCTCGAGGACGACCACGGTCTTGTCCGGGCACTCCCGGCGCAGGTGGCAGGCGGCGCCCACCCCGGACAGCCCGGCGCCGATCACCAGCACGTCGACGTGCTCGAGCGCCTCGCCGGGCGACGGCTGCGGGTCAGTCACGCGGCATCACGTCGCTCCCCCGCCACACCTCGTGTCGTACGGCGGCCCCGGTCTCGACCCGGTCGCCGCCGGGGCTGAAGACGGTGGTCGGTCGTTCCGGCAGCGTGAAGGCGGGCCAGTCAGGTCCCGGCGCCTGGTCGCGGACGAAGGCGGTCCAGTGGTCCTTGAGCCGCCGGCCGAGCGCGCGGCGAGCCGCCGTCCGACGACCGCGGAGGATCGCCGCCGTCGGCCCGGTCCAGTCCCACAGATAAGGCAGCTCGGACGCGTGCGCCGCACCGATCAACGGCACTGACGCGTCGAACCGGTAGCACCACGTCGGTCCGCCCGCCGCCCGGTGCCGCTCCGCGAAGTGACGGGTGGGCACGGCGAAGTTCAGGTCGGTGCCCAGCGCCCGGGTGCCGAGCAGGGTGTCCGGGTAGGCCGCTATCACCGCCTCGGCGTGGGCGGCGGGCAGCGCGGCCCGCAGGCGCGTGGTCAGGGCCGCCCGGGTGGTGGGCATGATGTCGCCCGGCAGCAGCTGGAACAGGGTCACCTCGTCGTGGTTGTGCCCGATCAGCAGGGGCACCTCGGGTCGTACGGCCGCCTGGGCGGCGGCCAGGGAGTCGGGCACGAGGTCACCGTCGAACCAGGGCGCGGCCGGCACGGTGCCCCGGACGGCGCGCCGCACCGCGTGCTGGGCGGCCAGCAGCCGCTCGGCCGGCACCTCCCAGAGCCGGTCGGCGTCGGACGGCCCGAGCCCCAGCTCGTCGGCGTACCGCTGCGCGACCTCCGCTCGCACGTCGGCTCCGTGGATCAGGCTGTAGGAACCGCTCTGCATGATCGCGGAGCGGAACAGCCCGCGGGCGCTGGGTGCCGTCAGCAGCAGCGACACCGCTATCGATCCGGCCGACTCACCCGCCACGGTCACCCGGGCCGGGTCCCCACCGAACGCGGCGATGTTGTCGCGGACCCAGGCGAGCGCAGCGATCTGGTCGCGCAGTCCCAGGTTGGACGGGATGTCGGCGTCGGTCACCGCACCGAGGTCGACGAGACCGAGGACACCGAGCCGGTAGTTGAGGGTGACGACCACCACGTCACCGGAGGCCGCGAGGTCCGATCCGTCGTAGAGCGCCCCGCTGCCGCTGGTGAAGGCGCCTCCGTGGATCCAGACCAGCACCGGGCGCGGTGGCGCCGGGACGGCCGGCGCGAACACGTTCAGGTAGAGGCAGTCCTCGCTCGGGGTGCCGAGGGACGACCTCGCGGCCGTCACCGCCGCCAGCTGCTGGGCGGCCCCGCCGACGACGACGGCCGGCCGGACACCGCGCCACCGGCGGACCTCGGTCGGGGCGGTGAAGCGCAGCCGTCCGACCGGCGGCTCGGCGTACGGCACTCCCAGCCAGACGTCGACAGCACCCCGGGCCGAGCCCGCCAGGGTGCCGGCCTCGATCTCGACGACGCGATCGGTGCTCACCCCGCCATCCTGCCCGCTCCCTCGGCGGCGGCCACGCCGACAGCCTCCCTACGCCGTCGAGGACGACGTGCGAGCCGTCTCCCGGGCCGCGACCACGCGCCGAACGGCGGCGGCGACGGCGGTGGTCGCGGTGTCGACGACGACCCGCTCGCGGGTCCAGGGCTCGTACTCCCGGCCGAGGACCTCCGCCCAGGACGGTTTCACCAGTCCCTCGACGTCGGTGGGCCGCTGCTCGACCCGCCGACGGTGCTCGGCGGCGTCGGAGCAGACGACCTCGACCTCCACGAGGGCGGCACCGGCCTGCTCCGCCGTGCCCGGCCAGGCGTCCCGCGTCACCGCCACCGGGTTGACGCACTCCACGACCACGTCCAGACCCAGCCGGAGCTGTTCGGCGGCGAGTCGGTGCGCCACCGCGTACCCCACGGGACCGACCGGGTGCGTCAGCGCCGTCCAGTCCACGATCGCCTGCTCGATCCGGTCGACCCGCACGTAGGGGGTCGCCGTCTCGCGGGCCAGCGCCTCGGCGAGCGTCGACTTGCCGGACGCGGGCAGGCCGCCGATCACCACCAGGACGGGTCGCACGACCGGCTCAGGACCATGGGCTCGGACACGGGCGTCTCAGAACAGGCGCGCGGTCGGGTCGTCGGTGCCGCGCAGCACGTCGTAGTCGACCGTCAGGCAGGCGATGCCACGGTCGCCGGCCAGCACCCGGGCCTGCGGCTTGATCTGCTGGGCGGCGAACATCCCGCGGACCGAGCCGAGCAGCGGGTCCCGGTTCAGCAGGTCCAGGTAGCGGGTCAGCTGCTCCACCCCGTCGATCTCGCCGCGCCGCTTGATCTCCACGGCCACGTACGCGCCCTCGGCGTCGCGGCAGAGCAGGTCCACCGGGCCGATCGCTGTCGGGTACTCGCGCCGGACCAGGGTCCAGCCCGGGCCCAGCGTCTCCGGATGGGCGGCGAGCAGCACCTGGAGGTGCGCCTCCACACCGTCCTTCTGCAGCCCCGGGTCGATCCCCAGATCGTGCTGGGTGTCGTGCAGCACCTCGGCCAGGGAGATCAGCAGCGTGTCGCCGTCGCGGCCCTTGACCTCCCACACCTCGGTCAGCGGCTCACCGGCCAGCCCCGCCGCCGCCGGGTCGGTGGGGGCGACGACCGTGTCGGCGGGCCGCACCGTCACCGTGCAGGGCGGACTCATCCAGTTCAGCGGCTTGTAGGCCCGGTCGTCGGCGTGGATGGACACCGACCCGTCGGCCTTGACCAGGATCAGGCGGGTCGCCATCGGCAGGTGGGCGGTCAACCGACCCGCGTAGTCGACCTGGCACCGGGCGATCAGCAAACGCACCCGGTCAACCTACCGGGCGCCGACGGACCGGTCCCCACCCTGGCGACGGACCGCCCGGTCCGTTCCCACCGTTCTGCCAGACTTCTCCCGTGGCCCGACGTCCGAGCAAGCACCTGCGAGCGCCCCGGCCGCTGGGGTCCGGGCACGCCCGGGCGGAGCAGCGGACCGACGGGCGCTGGGTCGTCCGCAGCATCGCCGGAGCCGCGGCGACCAAGGAGTACCGCTGCCCGGGCTGTTCGCGGTCGATTCCGCCCGGCACGCCCCACGTGGTGGTCTGGCCCGCCGAGCCGACGTCGTGGATGGTGGACTCCCCCGTCACCGAGCGGCGCCACTGGCACACCGGGTGCTGGAGCCGGCGCTCGTGAGCAGGGACCGATGAAACCCCGCGTCGTGGTCGACCGGGACGGTCTGCACTACACCGAGCAGGGCGACACCGGCCCGCGGGTGCTGTTGCTGCACGGCCTCTTCGGGCAGGGCAAGAACTGGACCTCGATCGCCAAGGTGCTGTCCGAGCAGGCGCGGGTGATCATGCTGGACCTGCCCAACCACGGCCAGTCCGGCTGGACCGAGCGGGTGACGTACGCCGACCTGGCGGTCGCCATCGCGGACGTGTTGTCGTCGGTCGACGCCGACCCGCTGACCGTCGTCGGGCACTCGATGGGCGGCAAGGTCGCGATGGCCATGGCCCTGCTCCGACCGCAGCTGGTGGAGCGGCTGGTGGTGGCCGACATCGCCCCCGTCCACTACGAGCGGCTGAGCGGCTTCGCCGACTACGTCACCGGCATGCTGTCGATCGACCTCGAGCGGCTGCAGACCCGCGCGGAGGCGGACGCGCAGCTGGTGCCGTACGTGCCCGACGAGGTGGTGCGCTCGTTCCTGCTGCAGAACCTGCGCCGCGATCCCGGCAGCGCGAGCGGCTGGCGCTGGCAGATGAACCTGTCTCTGCTCGGTGCCGAGCTGGCTGCCCTCGGCGAGTGGCCCGACCTGCGCACGACCCCGTACCCGGGTCCGGTGCTGTGGGTCGCGGGCGGGAGGTCCGACTACATCACCCCGGCGTACGCGCCGGCGATGCGGGCGCTCTTCCCCCGGACCACCACCTTCACGATCAAGGACGCGGGTCACTGGGTGCACAGCGAGCAGCCGGAGATCTTCCTGGCCGCGCTGCGCCGGTTCGTCGGTCTGGACTGATCGCAGGGTCCACCGGATCGGGAAGCGCTGGACCTCGGCTGCATCCACCGTCAGGATCGGCTGGGAACCAGCAGGTGAGTGTCGATCGACGAGGAGAGAGCGTGACCGAGCTGATGACCATCTTCGCCGCGGCGCTGGCCCTGCCCGCGGACATCGGACTGGTCGTGCTGGAGACCGTCCGGCCGACCCGGGGCAACGGGTTCGCCGCCTCGATCATCGGCGCGGCCATGGCCATCGGGCTGCTGATCATCGTGGCCAAGTTCGCCACGACGAAGCCGAGGAACCGGCGTCGGCCGCCGCGCTCCTGACGCCGTCCTGACGCGGGTGCCAGGCGCCGGCGTCAGCGTCCGGCCGGCGTGACCTCGAGGATCTCCGACGGGTTGTTCGGGCGCCCGCCACCGGCCGGGTCGGTGCCGTCCTGACCTTCGGCGGCCATCCGCTCGAGGACGGGGATGCCCGAGGGGTCGACCTTCCCGAAGATCGTGTAGTCGGGCTTCTGGTCCAACGAGGTCGAGTCCCGGAACACGAGGAAGAACTGCGATCCGTTGGTGTTCGCGCCGGCGTTCGCCATCGCGATCACGCCCTTGGTGTAGGACTCGCTGCCGTCCAGCTCGTCGGCGAACGTGTACCCCGGTCCGCCACTGCCACTGCCGGTCGGGTCACCGCACTGGAACAGGAAGATGCCGGAGTCCACCAGCCGGTGACAGCGGGTCTCGTCGAAGAAGCCCTGCTCGGCCAGGGAGACGAACGAGTGCACCGTGCAGGGCGCCCGCACCGGGTCGAGGGTGATCCGCACGGTCCCCTCGGTCATGGTGAGGTCGTAGCCGATCGTCCCGCTGGTCGCCACCCCGGTGGGGCTGGGCGGTCGGACCGACGTCGCCACGTCGCCGCTCGGTTCGTACTCGCACTGCTCGGTCCCCGTCGCCGCCGGGCTACCGGCGGACGTCGCCGGCGTGGGGGCGCTGGTCTCGGCGGGCGTGGAGGCACCGGCTGCGGTCGACGGTCGCAGCGGGTCGTTGGCCGGGATCGTCCCGCAGGCCGCCAGGGTCAGCAGCACCACACCGGTCACCAGCAGCCCATGACGTCCGCCCACCCCCTCACCCTGCCCCACCGGGCCCGGCCGGTCGAGAGGCCACGCCGACGGCGGACGACCTCACAGGCTGCCGGCGCGAGCCTCCAGCGAGCTGATCACCGCGATCAGGTCATCACCCCCCAGGCCGAGGTCGACCGCGTCGGCGAACAGCCGGTGACAGACCTCGGCCAACGGTGCGGCGGCGCCGGCCCGCGCGGCCGCCGTGGTGATCAGCCCGGTGTTCTTGGCCACGTCGGCGATGGCGGCCTGCGCGCTGTGGTCACCGGCCGCCAGCTTCTCGAGCTTGGTGGCCAGCACCGGCGAGGCGAGGGTGCCGCCCAGCAGCACCTCGGTCAGCCTCCGGCGTTCGATCCCCAGCCGGTCCCCCAGGTGCACGGCCTCGGCCAGCCCGGTCAGCATGGTGATTATGTACGAGTTCACCGTCAGCTTGGTGAGCAGGGCCGACGGCACCGGACCGCAGGGCACCACCCGGGCGGCCACGGAGGCGAGCAGCTCCTGGGTCCTGGCCAGCACCGACGGGTCGTCCCCAGCCAGCATGGCCACCAGCGCACCCGCTTCGGCCGCGGCTCGGGACCCCGAGACCGGTGCCTCCACGTACGACCCGCCGGCCGCCCGCACGGCCGCCTGCAGCGCGACCGAGTAGGCGGGCGGGTAGGTGCCCATCATGATCAGCAGCCGGTCCCGGACCAGGTCGGCGAAGCCCGGTCCACCCGGGTCCAGCACCTGGTCCACGGCGAACTCGTCGGCGAGCATGACCACGACGGTCGCGCAGTCGGCCGCGACCTCGGTCACGGTGTCGACCGCTCGCGCCCCCGCCGCCACGACCGGGTCGCAGCGGTCCGGCGTCCGGTTCCAGACCACCAGCCCGACCCCGGCCCGCACCAGCCGCAGCGCCATCGGCTGACCCATCACCCCGAGCCCGAGGAAGCCCACCCGGGAGGACACCGTCGTCGTCATGGCGAGACCGTAACCACCCGGTGCCGGACGGAGAACGCCCACTTCGACGCCGCTGGCCCCGGTCCGGCCACTAGGGTGTGGCCGTGGTTCACCTGACGCGCATCTACACCCGCACCGGTGACGGTGGGCAGACCCGGCTGGTCGACATGTCGCTGACCGACAAGACGGACCCGCGCGTGGCTGCGTACGGCGACGTGGACGAGGCCAACTCCCAGCTGGGCGTGCTGCTGTCCACCACCGAGCTCCCGGAGCCGATGGTGACGTTGCTCGGCCGGGTGCAGAACGAGCTGTTCGATCTCGGCGCCGACCTGGGCAACCCGCTGCAGGAGACGTACGCGCACGAGCCGCTGCGGATCACCGCCGAGTACGTCGACCGGCTCGAGGAGGCCTGCGACGCCTTCGGCGATCCGCTGCCGGCGCTGCGCTCCTTCGTGCTGCCCGGCGGGACACCCGCAGCCGCCCACCTGCACGTCGCCCGGACCATCGTGCGGCGGGCCGAGCGGACCGCCTGGACAGCTGTGGAGCAGGTCGGCAGCGAGGCTCCCGGCGGGGTGAACCTGCTGGCCATCACCTACCTGAACCGGCTGTCCGACCTGCTGTTCATCCTGTCCCGCGCCGCCAACGCGACCGACCCGACCATCGACCGGGACGTGCTGTGGGTGCCCGGGGGCAAGCGGTCGGACGGGCCCCGGAAGTCCGACGAGCCCCGGCAGTCCGACGAGCCCCGGGGGGCCGACTCGACCCAGCCGGCCGACGAGCCCCAGCGACCGGAGGAGTCCGCGTGAGTGCCGAGCCCGTCGTGGTGCCGTCCCAGGTCCCCACCCACTGGTACAACCTGGCCGCCGACCTGCCCGAGCCCACGCCCCCCGCGCTGCATCCCGGCACCCGGGAACCGCTGGGTCCGCAGGATCTCGCTCCGCTCTTCCCGATGGCGCTGATCCAGCAGGAGGTCAGCACCGAGCGCTGGATCGAGATCCCCGAGCCGGTGCGGGACATCTACCGGCTCTGGCGGCCGTCGCCGCTGATCCGGGCCCACCGGCTGGAGAAGGCGCTGGCCACGCCGGCCAAGATCTTCTACAAGTACGAGGGCGTCAGCCCGGCCGGTTCGCACAAGCCGAACACCGCCGTCGCCCAGGCGTACTACAACGCCGCCGAGGGCACCACCAAGCTCACCACGGAGACCGGCGCCGGGCAGTGGGGCGCCTCCTTGTCGATGGCCTGCGCGCTGCTCGGGCTGGAGTGCGAGGTGTGGCAGGTCCGGGCCTCCTACGACTCCAAGCCCTACCGACGGATGCAGATGGAGGTGTACGGCGGGGTCTGTCACCCGTCGCCGTCGGACCTGACCGAGGCGGGACGCGCCATGCTGGCCGCCGACCCCGACACCACCGGATCGCTCGGGATGGCCATCTCCGAGGCGGTCGAGGCCGCTGTCGGTGACCCGAACGCTCATTACGCGCTGGGCAGCGTGCTGAACCACGTGCTGTTGCACCAGTCGGTGATCGGGGTCGAGGCGCTGGCCCAGCTGGACGAGATCGGCGAGGGCGCCGACGTCGTCTACGGCTGCGCGGGCGGTGGCTCCAACCTGGCCGGGCTGAGCTTCCCGTTCCTGGGCCGCAACCTGCGCGACGGCACCAGCACCCAGGTGGTCGCCTGCGAGCCGTCGGCCTGCCCGTCGCTGACCCAGGGCGAGTACCGCTACGACTTCGGCGACGTGGCCGGTCTGACCCCGCTGCTGAAGATGTACACGCTCGGCAACGACTTCGTCCCGCCCCCCATCCACGCCGGCGGTCTGCGCTACCACGGCATGGCGCCGATGGTCTCGCACGCGGTGAACCTCGGACTGATGACGGCCATCGCGGTCGACCAGGCCGACGCCTTCAAGGCCGGGGTCGAGTTCGCCCGGGCCGAGGGCCTCATCCCGGCCCCGGAGTCCACCCACGCGGTGGCCGGCGCGCTCGCCCGGGCCCGGGCCGCCACCACCGACGAGACCATCCTGCTCGGCCTGTCCGGCAACGGCGTCCTCGACCTCCCCGCGTACGCCGATTTCTTGTAGGCCACTCGCGACGCCGACGTGCATTCACCGGCTACGTCGTCGCTCGTCGAAACGGCGGAAGAGCGTGCCGTTCCTCCTCGTTCCTCCGCACGCCGGGCACGTCGGCTTCCCGCTCGTGTCCTAGAGCACTATCACGCCGGACTCGACCTGGTGGCGGAAGTTCCAGTCGTCCCGGGTGTTCGTCTTGTAGGACCAGTAGCACCAGCCGGCCGTCGCGGCGTAGCCGTCGAGCTGGGCGTCCACGTAGCCGCGGGCCAGGTCGGCCGGGGACTCCGGGCGTCCGACCAGGGCTGCCGGATCCATGGCCGCACTCCACTCGCCGACCAGCACGGGCTGCTTGCGCTGCAGCCGCGCGATCAGCTTGGCCCGCTTGCGCGCCTTGGCCAGGTGCTGCTCGTAGGACTTGCGGGTGTCCCAGGGGTAGAACGCCTGGTAGAAGTGGCAGTCCAGCACGACCGGGAACTCGGGCCGACCACGCAGGGTGCCGGTGAGCAACCACGGCACGTAGCCGTCGGAGAAGACCACCCGGGTGCCGGGGACGAGGATCTCGGTCAGCCGCCGGTACGCCCGGTGGTGGAACTCCCAGAGCCGCCAGATCCGCGGGTCCGTCGGCTCGTTGACGAGCTCGATCCCCCACAGGGCCGGGTGCTCGGCGTACCGGGCGGCCAGCTGCGCCAGCGCCTCCAGGCTGTCGTCCCGGTGCTGGGACGTGGTGTAGAACTCCCGCGGACCGACCCGACCGCTGTGGTCGCGACCGTTCTGCGACCCGAGCACGGCGTGCATGTCCAGCAGCACCTTCAGCCCATGGGCGCGGGCCCAGTCCATCGCCGCATCCAGCAGCTCGACGGCCGGCAGATAGGGCGGCGCGCCCCCCAGGGTCCAGTGACCCACCGGCAGCCGGACGAGGTCGAGACCGTGGTCGGCGATCCAGGCGAAGTCCTCCTCGGTGATGAACGTCTCCCGGTGACGCCGGATCAGCTCGGGACCGTGAGGGGTCTCCATCAGCGTGTGCTCGTCGACCGCCGAGGTGCCGGCGAACAGCGCCGGAGTCATCCACGGCTCGACCACGAACCAGCCACCCAGGTTCACTCCCCGCAACTGGTCACCCTCGATCTGCTGCACGGGGCCAGTATCGCGGTTAGCGTGGCGGGTATGACGACACCGGTGCGGGACGAGCCGCCGCCCGCCCCGCCGGAGGAGCTGGTGCTGGGTCCGCGCGAACAGCGGGAGCTTCCGCGCTGGGTGCCGATGGTGGCTCTCGCGCTCGGCGTGCTGGTCCTCGCCGGCGGCGCGGCCTGGCGCTTCTGGCCGCGGCCGGTCGAACCGCTGAGCCTCGCGGACGTGCAGAACACGTACGCCGGCATGGTCCGTGCGGACGGCACCAACGACGCGTCGGTGATGACTCGCCGGACCGTCACCGAGAACCCGGTCAGCGTCAAGCCGGAGGCCTGCGCGCCGCTGGTCGAGGCCACGGTGGCGAACCGGTTCCCCGCCGCTGCTCAGGACGGCGTGGGCACGTACTGGGTCGGGCGGGCCAGCACCATCTCGCTGTTCACGCTGCGCTTCGACCGGGTCGACCAGGCCGTTGCCGAGAGGTCCCGGATCGCCGCCGCCCTCGACACCTGCGCCGACCAGGAGGTCTTCGTACGCCAGACCGAGCCCGGCAGCGTCCAGGCGTGGAGAGCCACGGTGACCCGCACCCCGGCGGGGCCCAGCGACTCCGACCAGCTCGGCTACACCCTGTCCGGCGCGGACGGGTTGGCCGGTCCGGACGGTCTGATGGCCATTCAGCTGATGCCCTACCTGAACACGCTCACCTGGCAGTACCGCTACGAGTCCGGCACGGCGGCCTACGCGCCGTTGGCGGCGGACCAGCTGATGGGGAGCATGCGCACCCAGCTGGACGCCGTGGTGGCCGCCCGGCCGAAGTGACCCGGAGGCCGGGAACCTCGCGGGACCGTGCAGGGGACCGGAACCGGCACGGAAGCGTGACCGTCAGAGGCCTGGAGGTCGCGGCGGGGCCGCCTCCAACCAGCTGAGGAAACCGGTGAGCGAGTCGGTGGCCATGGCGATCTCCCAGGTCTGCCCGCCCGAGGCCGAGCCCACGTGCTCGACCAGCTCGACCACCTGCTGACCGGCGTAGAGGGCCACGGCCTCGACGGGATCGGGCTCGCGGCTGTTGACGACCCTGACCTCGTTGCGGAGGAAGGAGGCGCGCGGACGGGTCGAGTACGAGAAGAACCGGAACCACTCCAGCATCTCCGCGTTGTAGCGGGCCATGCCCAGCACCCAGCCGGCACCCGGTGTCGCCGTCTTGAGCCGGACGCTGCACTCGAAAAGCCCACCGTCGCGGGCCAGCACGCGGCGCCGGAGGGGCAGAGCAATCAGCGCCGCCGCCGCCAGCAGGGCGACGAGCACCACGACCACCAGGACCGCCAACCACCCATGCATCACGGCGAACCCTAGCAACGGTTGAGTTGCGGAGAAGTTGCGAGGCGCGACTAGCGGAGCTTCTCGGCGGCCCGGACCTGAGCACTCGCCAGCGCGAAGTGCTGCCGCGTGTCCAGGTCGTCCTCGCCGGCGTCGAGCCGAGACTGGGCGGCCGCCAGCTCTTTCTCGGCGTCCCGCAGGCTGATCTCCTCGGCCAGCATGGCGTACTCGCTGAGGATGGAGACCCGGCCATGAGCGACGGAGATGAAACCACCGTCGACCGCCACCACCTCACGGCTGGCGTCCTCGGCGAAGATCTCCACCGCCCCGGGAACCAGGACGGCCAGCACCGGCTCGTGCCCGGGCAGGATGCCGATGTCACCCTCGACGGTCTTGGCGATGATGTTGGTCGCCTTGCCCGACCAGACCACGCGGGTGGCCGAGACCACCTCGACCTGCATCGGATCAGCCATCGGACCGACCGCCCTTCACCTTGCTCAGGGACATGATCAGTTGCTCTTCTGCAGCTCGGACCAACGCTTCTCCACGTCCTCCATGCTGCCCACGTTGAAGAACGCCTGCTCGGCGATGTGGTCGACCTTGCCGGACACGATCATCTGGAAGGACTCGATGGTCTCCGCCAGCGGCACCGTCGAGCCGGGGATGTTGGTGAACTTCTCCGCCATGTACGTGTTCTGCGACAGGAACTGCTGGATCCGCCGCGCCCGGTTGACCATGATCTTGTCCTCTTCGGACAGCTCGTCGACACCGAGGATGGCGATGATGTCCTGCAGTTCCTTGTTCCGCTGCAGGATCTGCTTCACCTCCACCGCCACGTCGTAGTGCGCCTGACCGATGAACTGCGCATCCAGGATCCGGCTGGTCGACGACAGCGGGTCCACCGCCGGGTACAGACCACGCGAGGCGATCTCGCGCGACAGCTCCGTGGTGGCGTCCAGGTGGGCGAACGTCGTGGCCGGGGCCGGGTCGGTGTAGTCGTCGGCGGGCACGTAGATCGCCTGCATCGAGGTGATCGAGTGACCACGCGTCGAGGTGATCCGCTCCTGCAGCTGACCCATCTCGTCGGCCAGGTTCGGCTGGTACCCCACCGCCGACGGCATCCGGCCGAGCAGGGTCGACACCTCCGAGCCCGCCTGGGTGAACCGGAAGATGTTGTCCACGAACAACAGCACGTCCTGGTTCTGCACGTCGCGGAAGTACTCGGCCATGGTCAGCGCCGACAGCGCGACCCGCAGCCGGGTGCCGGGCGGCTCGTCCATCTGACCGAAGACCAGGGCGGTGTCCTTGAAGACGCCGGCCTCTTCCATCTCGTTGATCAGGTCGTTGCCCTCGCGGGTCCGCTCCCCCACCCCGGCGAACACCGAGGTGCCACCGAAGTTGTGGGCGATCCGGTAGATCATCTCCTGGATCAGCACGGTCTTGCCCACGCCCGCACCACCGAACAGACCGATCTTGCCGCCGGTCACGTACGGGGTCAGCAGGTCGAGCACCTTGATGCCGGTCTGCAGCATCTCCGTCTTCGGCTCGAGCTGGTCGAACTTCGGCGGATCCCGGTGGATCGGCCAGCGCTCGGTGATCTCGATGGTCGAGGGATCGACGTCCAGCACGTCCCCGGTCACCGACCACACGTGGCCCTTGGTGATGTCGCCCACCGGCACCGAGATCGGCGCACCGGTGTCCCGCACCTCAGCACCCCGCTTCATGCCGTCGGTCGGCTTCAGCGCGATCGCCCGGACCACGTTGTCGCCGATCTGCAGCGCCACCTCCATCGTCATGGTGCGGGTCACGCCGTTGACGGTCGTGTCCACCAGCAGGGCGTTGTAGATGTCGGGCATCTGGTCGGCCGGGAACTCGACGTCGACGACCGGTCCGATCACCCGGGAGACGCGTCCGGTCCCGCCGGCGGGAGCGTTCGTGGTGGTGTCTTCTGCTACTGCGGTCATAGTCCCTCGTTACCTCGTGTCGCTACTGGTGCTGGTGATGGTGGGTGGAGCTAGTCGGAGCCGGCGGACGCCTCGGCCAGGGCGGCGGCGCCGCCCACGATCTCGCTGATCTCCTGCGTGATCTCGGCCTGCCGGGCGGCGTTGGCCTCACGGGTGAGCCGTTCGATCAGCTGCTGGGCGTTGTCGGTGGCCGCCTTCATCGCCCGCTGCCGGCTGGCCAGCTCGGACGCCGCCGACTGGAGCAGGCAGGAGTAGACACGGCTGGCGACGTAGAGCGGCAGCAGCTCGTCGAGCACCGACTCGGCCTCGGGTTCGAAGTCGTAGAGCGGGTGCAGCTCGGACCGGTCGGTCGCCTCACCCTCCACCACCTCGAGCGGGAGCAGGCGGATGACCGTCGGTGTCTGGGTCAGCATCGAGACGAAGCGGGTGTAGACGATGTGGATCTCGTCCACACCGCCCTCCTCGGACGACTTGAGGAACGACTCGATCAGCGCGTCGGCGATGTCGCGGGCCTCCGCGTACGTCGGCGCGTCGGAGAACCCCTCCCACTGCCGGTGGATCTCGAATCCGCGGAAGGTCGCGAAGGCGATCGCCTTGCGCCCGGCCAGGAACCGCTGGACCCGCAGACCGCCGCGCTCGAGCAGCTCCCGCAGCTGGGAGGCCTGCTTCAGCACCGACGAGGAGTAGGCCCCGGCCAGACCGCGGTCGGAGGTGATCACCAGGATGGCCGCGCCCTTCGGGTCGGACACCTGCATGGTCAGCGGGTGGTTGATCTCCGGCGCGTCGGTGGCGACCGCCGACACCGCCCGGGTGAGCTCGCGGGCGTACGGCAGCGCCTGCTGAGCACGCTGCTGGGCCTTGACGATCCGGGAGGACGCGATCAGCTCCATCGCCCGGGTCACCTTCTTGATGGTGGTGACCGAGGCGCGGCGCTGTCGCAGCTCCCTCAGGCTGGCCGGCATGGTTGATCCTTCCTGGCTTCGACGTCGACGCAGGTGCGCATCAGCGCTTCTGCTTGACGATCTGCTCCTGGTTGACGTCGTCTTCCTCGAGCGGCTCGTAGTCCTCGCGACCGGCGAGGAGCTTGCCGTCGGACGTCTGGAAGCCCTTCTTGAACTCCGCGATCTGGCCACGCAGAGCCTCGGCGGTGTCGTCGTCGAAGACCTTCGACTCCCGGATGTTGGTCAGGGCGTTGCCGTTGTGGCGGAGGTGGTCGAGCAGCTCGCGCTCGAACCGCAGGACGTCGTCGACCGGGACCTCGTCCATCAGACCCTGCAGGCCCGCCCACACCGACACGACCTGGTCCTCCACCGGGTACGGGGAGTACTGCGGCTGACGCAGCAGCTCGGTCAGTCGGCTGCCCCGGTCCAGCTGACGCCGGGTGGTGGCGTCCAGGTCGGAGGCGAACATGGCGAACGCCTGCATGTCGCGGAACTGCGCCAGCTCCAGCTTCAGCGAGCCGGCCACGCTCTTCATCGCCTTGATCTGCGCGGCGCCACCCACCCGGGACACCGACACACCGACGTCGATGGCCGGTCGCTGGTTGGCGTTGAACAGATCCGACTGCAGGAAGATCTGGCCGTCGGTGATGGAGATGACGTTGGTCGGGATGTAGGCCGACACGTCGTTGGCCTTGGTCTCGATGATCGGCAGACCGGTCATCGAGCCGCTGCCGAGCTCCTTGGACAGCTTGGCGCAGCGCTCGAGCAGCCGGCTGTGCAGGTAGAAGACGTCACCCGGGTACGCCTCGCGACCCGGCGGGCGGCGGAGCAGCAGCGACATCGACCGGTAGGCCTCGGCCTGCTTCGTCAGGTCGTCGAACACGATCAGGACGTGCTTGCCCTGGTACATCCAGTGCTGACCGATGGCCGAGCCGGTGTAGGGGGCGATGTACTTGTAGCCCGCGGGGTCGGAAGCCGGCGAGTTCACGATGGTCGTGTACGCCAGCGCTCCCGCCTCCTCCAGCTGACCGCGGATCGAGGCGATGGTGGAGTTCTTCTGCCCGATGGCGACGTAGATGCAGCGCACCTGTGCCTCCGGGTCGCCGGACTCCCAGGCCGCCTTCTGGTTCATGATCGTGTCGATCGCGATGGCGGTCTTGCCGGTCTTGCGGTCGCCGATGATCAGCTGCCGCTGGCCCCGGCCGACCGGGATCATGGCGTCGATGGCCTTGATGCCGGTCTGCAGCGGCTGCCGGACCTCCTGGCGTTCCATCACGCCGGCGGCCTGCAGCTCCAGCGGCCGTCGCTCGTCGATGTCGGTGATGTCGCCGAGCCCGTCGATGGGCGTGCCCATGGCGTTCACCGTCCGACCGAGGTAGCCGTCGCCGACGGGCACGGAGAGGATGTCGCCGGTGCCGCGCACCGCCTGGCCCTCCTCGATGCCCTCGGAGTCACCGAGCACCACGACGCCGATCTCACGGACGTCCAGGTTCAAGGCGATGCCCAGCACGCCGTTCTCGAACTCGAGCAGCTCGTTGGCCATGGCCGAAGGCAGGCCCTCGACCCGGGCGATGCCGTCACCGGAGGTGACGACCGTGCCGACCTCCTCGCGGGTCGAGGTCTCCGGCTGGTAGTTCTGGACGAACCGGTCCAGGGCCTCCCGGATCTCTTCCGGTCGAATCGTCAGTTCCGCCATCGTTTCCTCATCCGATCTTCGTTACTCAGTGGCTTGTCAGGGGGCTGATCAGCAGCGCTCGGCGCTGGTCAGGAGAAGAGCTTGCGCGCCTCGGCCAGCCGGCCGGACACGGTCCCTTCGATGACCTCGGTGCCGAGCTCGACCCGGACCCCGCCCAGCAGGTCCGGTTCGACGATGACCTGCAGCGCGATGTCGCGTCCGACCTGGCGGGCCAGGCCCGCCCGCAGTCGCTGCAGCTGGTCCTCGGTCAGCGGTCGGGCGACCCGCACCGTGGCGATCACCCGGTTCTTCTGCGCCGCCGCGAGGTTGATGTAGCTCTCCAGCGCGTGGCCGTACGTCCGCTCGCGCGACCCGACGGCGCGCTTCGCCAGCACCACGGTGCTCGGAGTGGCCCGGCCCTGCAGCAGCTCGTCGACCAGGCTCTCGCGGTGGGACTCGCCCACCGCACGCTCGGACAACGCGTTGCGCAGCGCCCCGTCGGACTCGACCACCCGGGCGAACCGGAACAGCTCGTCCTCGGTCTCGTCCAGCTGGCCCGCCCGGTCGGCCCGGAACAGCTCCGAGCGGACGGCCTGGCGCTCGAGCGCGGCCGTGAAGGTGCGCCCGCCCGACCAGCGGCGCTGGGCGGCCCGGGCCACGAACTCGATGCAGGTGACAGAGACCTTCCCGGCCAGCACCCCGCGGACGAAGTCACGCCGGGCGTTCTCCGGCGTGCCCGGGTCGGTGATGACCCGACGCAGCGTCGCCGAGGAGTCCAGCGCGTCGACCACGGCGAAGAGCTCCGCGGCCAGGTCGTCGTGCGGACCCCACTCGTCGAGCAGCTCGTCGAGCACGCCGAGACGGTTCTCCAGCGGTTCAGCCATCAGGTCCCAGCCGGGGTGTTGGCGTCGGTGCTGTCGGACTCCAGGTCGGCCAGGAAACGGTCGACGGTACGGCGAGCCCGCTCGTCGTCGGTCAGGGACTCACCCACGATCCGGCCGGCGAGGGTGGTGGCCAGGCCGCCGACCTCGCTCCGGAGCTGGGTCAGCACCTGGGTCCGCTCGGCCTCCAGCTGCGCCTCGGCCGACGAGCGGATCCGAGCCGCCTCCGCCTGGGCCTGCTCGCGCAGCTCGGCGATGATCTGGGTGCCCTGGGTCTTGGCGTCCTCGCGGATCTTGGCCGCCTCGGTGCGGGCTTCGGCCAGCTGCGCCTGGTACGTCTTCAGCGCCGCCTCGGCCTCCGCCTGCGCCTTCTCGGCCTTCTCCATGCCGCCCTGGATCGCGGCGGTGCGTTCGGCGTACGTGGCCTCGAACCGCGGCACCACGACCTTGGCGATGATCACGGTCAGGATCGCCACGAACACGATCGAGGCGATGATCTCCGCCAGCTCGGGAACCAGCGGGTTCGTGGCGTACGGGATGAGAAGCGACGTCATGATGGTCAGATCACAGACCGCCGAAGACGAAGGCCAGGGCGATACCGATGATCGCCAGGGCCTCGGTCACGGCGAAGCCGATCCAGGCGGTACCCATCATGGCGCCGCGCGCCTCGGGCTGACGGGCGGTGCCCTGGATGACGGAGGCGAAGATCAGACCCACGCCGATGCCCGGGCCGATGGCGGCGAGGCCGTAGCCGACGATGCCGAGCGAGCCGGTGAGCTCCAGTGGAGACATGTACAACATTCCTTTCGGTATTCCGCTGGGGGTTCAGCCGAATCTTGGGTGGACGAAGGGGAAAAGTGGTCAGTGTTCCTCGGCCAGCGAGGACGACAGGTAGACCGCTGTGAGCACGGTGAAGATGAAGGCCTGCAGGCACTGGACGAAGATCTCCAGCCCGAAGATGGCCATGCTGAAGACCAGGGCGACACCGCCGGCCACGTGGTTGACGATGCTCCCACCGTGCAGCAGCAGGTACTCCCCACCGACGACGAAGACCACGACGAGCAGGTGGCCGGCGAACATGTTGGCGAAGAGTCGCAGAGCCAGCGTGACGGGCCGGACGATGATGTTGGAGAAGAACTCCAGCGGGATGATCAGCGGCCACATGAAGACAGGCACGCCCGACGGCAACGTGGAGACCTTCAGGTAGCCACCGAGGCCGTGCTTGGCGATGCCCACGGCGTTGTACACGATCCACACCATGGCGGCCAGACCGTATGCCCAGCCGGCGTGCGCGAAGGTCGGCATCAAGGTGAGCGGGAAGACGCCCCACAGGTTGTTGAGCAGGACGAAGGAGAACAGCGCGATCAGCCACGGCAGGAACCTGCGGAAGTCGTGGCCGAGGTTGTCCCGGGCGATCGAGTTGCGGATGAAGAAGTACGCCGTCTCGCCCACGAACTGGCCCTTGCTCGGCACCATCGCCCGCTTCCGGGACATCACGACCCAGAAGATGATGATGATGACGGTGGCGACCAGCGCCTGCAGGAAGTACTTGTCCAGCCACGGCATGCTCGGGAAGATCGGCGGCAGATCGAACAGCTCCGGGCTCGGCGGGACGTAGCCCTCCTCGCCACCGGTCTCCAGCGGCAGCAGCCCCATGGTCAGCAGGCTCAACGCGCTCCCTCTCCAGTCGTGGTCGTCGGCAGGCTCTGGGCGGTCGAGTCCTCGACCTGCCCGAAGCGCCGGATGATGGTGTAGGCCGCGGAGGCCGCGCCGAGCACGATGCCCACCGGCAGCCAGAATCCGGTGCCCAGCAGCCGGTCGGCCAGCCAGCCGAGCGCGCCGTAGAGCGCGACCCCGGCGATCAGGTAGGACAGGACCCGCAGTCCCTCGTTCATCCCGACCGCGTGACTGTGCACCTGACCCCCCTCCTCCTCCGCCCGGCGACGCTGCTTCATGGCGATGGACACGCTAGCAGCCCGCTGCGACGGCCGGACCGGCTGGACGCGCCGCTGCGATGCGCCGTGCTGAGCGGTGCTCACTGCTGGTCCTCGTCGGTGCTGGGCGAGACGTACTCGGTGTCGTAGGCGCCGATCCGCAGCCGGTTGAAGACCCAGACCTCGGCCACGATCCAGCCCACCACCACGGCGACGGTGGTGAGGAAGATGGCCATCGGCCACAGCGCCGGGAAGGCGTCGCTGTTCTTGTTGTAGACCAGCAGCACCAGCCCCAGCACGACGACGCGAGCGGTGTAACTGGCCATCGAGACGGCGAGCAGGGTCCGGGCGCCGGCGTCGGCGAAGGCCACCATCACCAGCTGACCGACCCCGTAGAAGAACAGGACCATGGCGGCGGCCAGACCCGCCGACGCCAGTCCGCGGGTGCCGTCCAGGACGGTGAAGAGGACCAGTGACAGCAGTGCCGCCGCCACGCCGCCGACCAGCCCGCCGACCAGCAGCTTGCGCGCCCGGACGACGTGGATGCTCGGTCCGCTCACGATGGCCTCGCTGTCGCTCGTCGACACGTTCGGGGACCGCTCCGCCGCGGCCGCGGAGGCCTGCCGGTGGGGGGTCGTCATCGAAGCGTCGTCCTCGTCATCAGGGGATCAGCGAACGCGGGAGCGTGCCGCAGGCGTAGGGCGAAAGTGTTCGTGAAAACTATCACGAAGCACCCACCGAACCAGAACTCCGACTGGTCCGGTGTGAGCAGGCTCTCGCGGGGCCGTCCGGGCGTGTCGTCAGGCTCCACCGACGGTGCTGCGGGGGCGCCGCTCGCCCCGGACCGGGCGCCCCAGGGTGGCCAGCAGCAGCACCACCGCGATCACCAGGACCACCGCGACGACCTGCCACTGCCGGTCGGTGCGGACCAGCCCCAGGATGATCACCCCGAACGACACCAGGGCCGACCAGATGTACATCAGCAGCACGGCCCGGCGCTGGCTGTGCCCGCGCTCGAGGAGGCGGTGGTGCAGGTGCTGCTTGTCCGGCAGGAACCACCAGCGGCCCGCGTACGTGCGACGCACGAAGGCCATGATCAGGTCGAGGAACGGCAGCGACAGGATCGCCAGAGGCAGCACCAGGGGCAGCACCAGCGGCATCAGCCCGCTCTGGCCGTCGGTCAGCTGTGACGGATCGAGCTGCCCGGTCAGGCTGATGGTGGAGGCGGCGAGCAGCAGCCCCAGCAGCATCGCCCCCGAGTCCCCCATGAACATCCGGGCGGGGAAGAAGTTGTGCGGGAGGAACCCCAGGCAGGCGCCCGCGATGGCGACGGTGATCAGGCTCGAGGTGGTGGCCCGGGTCAGGTCCTGACTGACCACGAGCACGTACGAGTACGCGAAGAACGCGCACGCTCCGATGCCGACCACCCCGGTGGCCAACCCGTCCAGCCCGTCGACGAAGTTGACTGCGTTCGAGCACAGCACGATGAAGAAGACGGTGATGGCCACCGATGCGCCGAAGTCCAGCGAGACCAGCTGGCCCGGTAACGGGATCCACAGCATCCGGACCCCGAGGGCCACGACGATGCCCGCCGCGAGCACCTGCCCGGCGAACTTGGTCAGCGCGGACAGGTCGTAGAGGTCGTCCAGGACGCCGACCGCGCAGATCACGCCGGCGGCGATCAGCACCGCCAGCGAGTCCTGCTGGACCAGCACCTGCCGACCGAGGAACGGCAGCTGCCAGGCCAGCACGATGGCCGCCCCGACGCCGGCGAACATGGCCACGCCCCCGAAGTAGGGCATGGCCACGGTGTGGACGTCGCGGTCCCGCACCTGGGCCAGGGCCCCGGTCCGCAGCGCGATCCGGCGGCAGACGCCGCTGGCCAGGAAGGTCACCGCGGCGGCGACCAGCAGCACCAGCAGGTACTCCCGCACGGGCTAGACCCTCGGGTCCGAGGTGGGCGCGTCGCCGGTCGGCCGGTCGGCCTCGAACAGGTCGGGCTGGTCGATGTCGTGGTCGGGGTGGGTGATGCGCAGCTCGTCGGTGGTCGGCTCGTGCCAGTCCTCCTCCGCGCGGGGCGGACCCGCGCCGGCGGGGGGCGGCTCGGCGAGGCTCTCGATCTGCTGACGGACGTCCTCGGCCGAGTCCAGCGGTTCGGCCGCCCCGCCGCCATCGGTCCCGTCGCCATCGGTCCCGTCGCCATCGGTCCCGTCGCCATCGGTCGCGTCGCCATCGGTCGCGTCGCCATCGGTCGCGTCGGTACCGGGCTCGTCGCCATCGGTCGCGTCGGTACCGGCCTCGTCGGTGCCCGGCTGCTCCGGGTCGTCCTCGTCCGGCTCGGCGACGTCGGCATCGGCCGGGTCGTCCTCGACGAGGTCCTCGAGGTCCGGCAGCGTCTCGCGCAGCACGGCCAGGCTCAGGGCGCCGCGACGGAGCACCTGGCCGTGGTCGGCCTGGGTGAAGTCCACGATGGTGGAGGCGGCCTGCCCGTCCTCGCCCACCCGTCCGCCGTCGAGGTAGACCGACACGTTCGCACCCAGCTGGGCGATGGCGTCGTCGCAGGACAGGGCGGCCGGCAAGCCGCTGATGTTGGCGCTGCTGACCGCCATCGGACCGGTCGCCCGGAGGATGTCCCGGGCCAGCTCGTGGTCGGGCACCCGCAGGGCCACGGTGCCCTCGGTCTCGCCCAGGTCCATCTTCAGACTCGGCTGCCGCTTGAGGATGATCGTCAGCGGTCCCGGCCAGTGCCGGGCGACCAGCTCGCGTGCCGCATCCGGGATGTCCGTAGCCAGGGCGCGGATCAGCGACGGCTCCCCGATCAGGACCGGGGGCGGCATGTCACGACCGCGGACCTTGGCGTCCAGCAGCCGCTGCACCGCCTCGCCGTTGAAGGCGTCCGCCCCGATCCCGTACACGGTGTCGGTGGGGAGCACGATGCACTCCCCCGCCTCGATCGCCGCCCGGGCGTCGTCCTCGGCGCGGGAGACGACTTCCGGATCACCGCCGACGCAGTCCCAGCGTCGGTAGCCGAGATCGATCTCGGTCTCGCTGTCGGCGGCCTCCGGGTGGTCAGGGGTGTCAGGGGTGTCAGGGGCTTCGGAGGTCTCGGCGGCGGCGGGGGCGTCGGCCTGCTCCGCGGGCGACGCGCTCGACGGCTGCACCGGGCTGTCCTGCTCGGGCTGGGTCTCGGGGTCGGACGCGTTTCCGGGACCGGTCACGGTCGCCGGGTCGGGCTGAGCACTCACTCGTCCCATCCTGCCAGAGGCGACGAGGTGCGGACGGCCGTGACGAACCGTGGCCGTCCGGTCAGATCGCGGTGGTCCCGCACGGTCCGGTAGGCCGCGGAGGCCACGACCACGGCAGGCGCGGCGTCGACCTGGACCTCGGCGTGCTCGAAGGTCAGCCGGCCGCCGGGCTTCAGCAACCGGGCTGCGGTCGCGGTGAGCACCCGGATGGCGTCCAGTCCGTCGTCGCCGGAGAACAGGGCGATGGTGGGGTCGTGGTCGCGGGCCTCGGCCACCACCGAGTCGTACGCCTCCAGCGGGACGTAGGGCGGGTTGCAGATGACCAGGTCCACGGTCCCGTCGAGCTCGGCCAGGCTGTCGGCCATGTCGCCCAGCAGCAGGGTGACGTCGGTGTCCGCGAGGTTGCGCTCGGCCCAGGCGTGCGCCTCGGGCGACACCTCGACCGCGAACACCCGGCTTCCCGGCACCTCGGTGGCCACGGCCTTGGCGATGGCACCGGAGCCTGTGCACAGGTCGACCACGACCGGCGGCGCGTCCCCGGCCGGTCGCTCGCGCAACCGGTCGACGGCCCACCCGGTCATCACCTCGGTCTCCGGCCGCGGGACGAAGGCTCCCGGCCCGACCGCCAGCGTCAGGTAGCGGAAGTGCGCCTCGGCGGTCAGGTGCTGCAGCGGTACCCGGGCACTGCGGTGCGCCAGCAGCGTCGCGAACCGCTCGGCCTGGTCCGCACTGACCGGGTCGGTGCGAGCGAGGAGCATCGGCCGTCGGTGCAGCACGTGGGACAGCAGCTCACGGGCGTCGTGAGCCGGGCTGGGCACCCCGGCGGAGGTCAGCCGATGGGTCGCCTCGTCCAGCAGCGCGCCGACGGTCGTCACCGGGCCGCCGGCGGGCCGTCGGACCTCACGAGCCGGCCGCCAGCCGCTCGGCGGTGTCGGCCTCCTGCAACGCCTCGACCACGGCCTGGAGCTCGCCGTTCAGGACCTGGTCCAGGTTGTAGGCCTTGTAGCCGATGCGGTGGTCGGCGATCCGGTTCTCCGGGTAGTTGTAGGTGCGGATCCGCTCCGAGCGGTCGACCGTGCGGACCTGGGAGCGGCGCGCCGCCGACGCCTCCTGGGCGGCGGCCTCCTCGGCCGCGGCGGTCAGCCGGGACCGCAGCATCCGCATCGCCTGCTCGCGGTTCTGCAGCTGGGAGCGCTCGTTCTGGCAGGACACGACGATGCCGGTGGGCAGGTGGGTGATGCGTACCGCCGAGTCGGTGGTGTTGACCCCCTGGCCACCCGGACCGGAGGAGCGGTAGACGTCGATCCGCAGGTCGCCCTCGTCGATGGCGACCTCGGACTCCTCCACCTCGTGCATCACCAGCACGCCGGCGGCGGAGGTGTGCACCCGGCCCTGGGACTCGGTGACGGGGACCCGCTGCACGCGGTGGACACCGCCCTCGAACTTCAGCACGCCGTACGGCATCTGGTCGGGCTCACCCAGCGAGGCCGCCTTGATGCCGACGGTGACCGACTTGTAGCCCCCGAGGTCGGTCTCCTGGGCGTCCAGGACCTCGACCTTCCAGCCGCGGGTGGCCGCGTAGCGGGTGTACATGTTGAGCAGGTCGCCGGCGAACAGGGCCGACTCCTCGCCGCCCTCGCCGGACTTGATCTCCAGCAGCGCGTCGGAGGAGTCGTTCGGGTCGCGCGGAGCCAGCAACCGGGTCAGCCGGTCGATGACGGGTCCCAGCCGGGCCTGCAGCTCGTCCGCCTCGTCGGCGAAGGCGGGATCCTCCGCCCCCAGCTCGCGGGCCGCGGCCAGGTCGTCGGTCAGGCTGTCGTACTCGGTCAGGGCCTTGACGATGGGCGTCAGTTCGGCGTAGCGCCGTCCCACCTTGCGTGCCCGGGCCAGGTCGCTGTGCACGGCGGGGTCCGACAGCGCGGCCTCCAGCTCGGTGAACTCAGCGCGCAGCGCGTCGGCCGACTCGAACACGGTCCCGTCCCTCCTGTTTCGTCCCCGGACACACGTACGCTCCCGGATCTCGCGATCCGGGAGCGTAGGTGGAGGTCACTTCTTGGCTGCAGCCTTCTGCGCGTACCGCTTCTCGAAGCGGGCCACCCGGCCACCGGTGTCGAGGATCTTCTGCTTGCCGGTGTAGAAGGGGTGGCAGGCCGAGCACACGTCGGCGCGGATGACGCCGCTGGCGTTCGTGCTGCGCGTGGTGAACGTGTTGCCGCAGGTGCAGGTCACCTGGGTGTCCACGTACGTCGGGTGGATGTCGGGCTTCATGGTGTTCTCCTTGTTCCGGCACCGGGTCGCCATGGTCGGGATCGACGGGCGTGAACCGGCACCAACGGATCAGTGTGCCGCAGCAGGACCCGCGGCACCAAACCCTCCAACCAGCACGGCGTCGGATTTAGTCCCGCGGGGACAGCGTCGTGGGCTACTCGCCCCGACCCGGGATCGACTTGGTGATCGCTCCCAGGAACTCGGCGTTGCTGCCGGTCTTGCGCAGCCGATCGAGCAGCATCTCCAGACCCTGCAGGTTCTCCCCGCCGGACAGCACGCGGCGCAGCTTCCAGATGATGTTGAGCTCCTCGCGGCTCATCAGGAGCTCTTCGCGACGGGTGCTGGACGCGTCGACGTCGATGGCCGGGAAGATCCGCTTGTCGGCGAACTCGCGCCGCAGGCGCAGCTCCATGTTGCCGGTGCCCTTGAACTCCTCGAAGATCACCTCGTCCATCTTCGAGCCGGTCTCGATCAGGGCGGTGGCCAGGATGGTGAGCGAGCCACCGTGCTCGATGTTGCGGGCCGCGCCGAAGAACTTCTTGGGCGGGTAGAGGGCTGCCGAGTCCACACCGCCGGACAGGATCCGGCCGCTGGCCGGGGCCGCGATGTTGTAGGCCCGGCTCAGGCGGGTGATGCCGTCGAGCAGCACGACCACGTCGTGACCGAGCTCGACCAGTCGCTTGGCCCGCTCGATCGCCAGCTCGGCGACAGTGGTGTGGTCCGTGGCCGGGCGGTCGAACGTCGAGGCGATCACCTCGCCGTGCACGGTGCGCTGGAAGTCGGTGACCTCCTCGGGTCGCTCGTCGACCAGCACCACCATCAGGTGCACCTCGGGGTTGTTGGCCGCGATGGCGTTGGCGATGGTCTGCATCGCCATCGTCTTGCCGGCCTTGGGCGGGGAGACGATCAGACCGCGCTGACCCTTGCCCACCGGAGCAAGCAGGTCGATGATCCGACCCATCAGCTGGTTGGGGGCGGTCTCCAGCTTGAGCCGCTCCTGCGGGTAGAGCGGGGTCAGCTTGGCGAACTCCGGACGGTTGCGCGCCTGCTCGGGGTCCGCACCGTTGATCGTGTCGACCCGGACCAGCGGGTTGAACTTCTCCTTGCGGTCACTGTCCTGCGGCGCCCGGATCGCACCGGTGAGCACGTCACCCTTGCGCAGCCCGAGCTTCTTCACCATCGACAGCGACACGTACGCGTCGTCGGAACCGGGCAGGTAGCCGGAGGTTCGGACGAAGGCGTAGCTGTCGAGGACGTCGAGGATGCCGTTGATCGGGGTCAGGACGTCGTCCTCGGAGACCACCGGCTCGGACTCGTAGCGGTCCATGCCGCCACCGGAGCTGCGTCCGCCGGTCCGGCGGTTCTGCCGGTCACGGCTGCGACGACGCCGGCCGCGACGGTTGCCGCCGTCCTCGTCCAGGTCGTTGGAGCGGTTGTCGTTGCCCCGGTCGTTGGAGCGGTTGTCGTTGCCCCGGTCGTTGGACCGGTTGTCGTTGGACCGGTTGTCGTTGGACCGGTTGTCGTTGCCCCGGTTGCTCTGGCGCTGCTGGTCCCGGTTGTTGCCGCCGTTGCGGTCGTTGCCGCCGTTGCGGTCCCCGCCGTTGCGGTCGTTCCCGCCGTTGCGGTCGTTCCCGCCGTTGGCGCCCCGGTCGTTGCCGCCGTTCTGGCGGTCACCGTTCTGACGTTCCGAGCGGTCGCCCTCCTGGCGCTCCGAGCGGTCGCTCTCCCGGCGCTCGCGTGGCTGCTCGTCGGTGCCGCCGGTCGAGTCGTCGCCGGACCGCTCGGTCCGGGGCCGCTGCTCCCGTCCGTCGCCGCCCTGCTGGCGCGCGTCCTGACGGTCCTGGCGCTCGTTCTCGATCCGTGGCTCGCGCTCGGCGCGCGGCTGGTCGTTCCGCTCGCGCTCGGCGCGCGGCTGGTCGTTCCGCTCGGCCCGCGGCTGGTCGCCGCGCCGGGCCTCGGTACGAGTGGTGTCCTCGGGGGTGTTCTCAGCGCGAGGGGTGGCAGCCGGCGCGGTCTCCAGCGTGGGCTGGCTCTCCCGGGGTGCCCGGCGCTCCGGCGCCGCGGCGTTGCCGCTGTTCCCGCCGCCGCCGTTGCCGGTGCCGCCCGACTGGGCGGAGCGGATGGCGTCGATCAGCTGACCCTTGCGGAGCCCGCCGGCCTTGACCCCGAGGGACGAGGCCAGCTGCTTGAGCTCGGGCAGCACCATGCCATCGAGGCCGGCACCCCTGCGCCGACGACGGTCACCCGACTCTTCGGACGGGGCGGTCTGCGCTTCGGCGATGTCTGTCACGAATGTCCTTTCGGAGTGGGCGATCGACGCCCAGTCCAGATTCACATCGGTCCGCCGCGGTCGGTTCGCTCACGTACGGCTCGGTGTCTTCGTAGGTCGATCCGGTGCCACCGCATGCTTCGGTGGTGTCGGAGTGGTGACGGAGGTCGGAACTGGTCCGTCGCGCCGGACCTGTCGGCGCTTTGGCCGGAACGGTACACGGCTCGTCAGGGGGAAATCCGACGCGGTTCACCGTTCGGCTGCAGAAAGGCTAGCACCATCGCGAAGCGATTGGGCACCAGGCGCCCGTGGTGAGCCTCACGTGTTGCAACGGCGGTGCAGTCCGTCCTATTCCGCTCCGCCGACGGTGACCCGGGCACCCGGTCCGACTCCACCGCGGCGGACGACGAAGCCCTGCGCCGCGGGCACCCACCCGGCAGCCTCGGCCGCCGCCAGGTCCGTGCTGTCACCCAGCACCAGGACCGTCGGACCGGCACCGCTGATCACCGCCGCGAGACCTGCTCCGCGCAGCTGGGTCATCAGCTCGGCGGACTTCGGCATGGCCGGCTTGCGGTACTCCTGGTGCAGCCAGTCCCGGGTCGCCTCCCACAGCAGATCGGTCCGGCCGGCGATGGCCTCGACCAGCAGGGCGGCCCGCGCGCTGTTGGCGGCGGCGTCGACGTGCTGAACCCGGGCCGGCAGCAGGGCGCGCGCCGCCTTGGTGGCCATCGCCTGGCCGGGAGTGAAGGTGGCGACCGCCAGGTCCGACGCCACCCGGCCCTCGACCACGGCCACCCCCTCCCGACCCTCGTAGGCCAGCACGAAGCCCCCGTAGACGGCGGCGGCGACGTTGTCCGGGTGGCCCTCGATGGCGGTCGCGTGCCGCAGGGTCCAGGCCGGGTCGGGTTCGCGCCCCGCCAGGGCCCGGGCGGCCAGCAGCCCCGCGACGATGGCGGCCGAGGACGAGCCCAGCCCGCGACCGTGCGGGATGGTGTTGTGACAGTCCAGCCGCAGGCCGGAGGCCGAGACGCCCAGGTCGGCGAGTCCCAGCAGGGTCGAGCGGATGATGAGATGGGTCTCGTCCCGCGGCACCTGGTCCGCTCCCTCGCCGCTCACGGCGAGGTGGAAACCACTCGGCTCGGTCCGCAGCGTGACCCGCTCACGCCAGTCGAGGGCCAGTCCGAAGCAGTCGAACCCCGGTCCGAGGTTCGCGCTGGTGGCGGGCACCTCGACCACCACCTCCCGGCCCACGGCGAGCGTCCCACCCCTGGGGCGGGGACCGGTCACCGGCCGCGACGCGGTCATCCCGCCAGGCCGCAGGCCTGGGCGACCTTGGTCAGCTCCGCGGCCACCACCTCGGCCTGGACGGTCTTGCCCGAGAGGGCGGTGTCGATGTCCTTGAGACCGTGCCCGGTGACGGTGACCACGATGCGCTGGCCCCGGTCGACCTCGCCGCGCTGGGCCAGGCCGAGCAACCCGGCCACCCCGGCAGCCGACGCCGGCTCGACGAAGACACCCTCCCGGGCGGCCAGAAACCCTTGTGCCGCGAGGATCTCGTCGTCGGTCACGGCGCCAAAGCGACCGCCCGACTCCTCCTTGGCCGCCACCGCGAGCGTGGTCGAGGCGGGGTCGCCGATCCGGATGGCGGTGGCCACGGTCTCCGGGTTCCGCACCGGGTGACCCAGCACCAGCGGGGCCGCACCGGCCGCCTGGAAGGCCCACATGCGTGGTCGCCGGCTGGCGATGCCCGCCTCGGCGTACTGGACGTAGCCCCGCCAGTAGGCCGAGATGTTGCCTCCGTTGCCGACCGGCAGCACATGCAGGTCCGGCGCGTCGCCGAGGTCGTCCACCACCTCGAAGGCCGCGGTCTTCTGGCCCTCGATCCGGACCGGGTTGACCGAGTTGACCAGCGCCACCGGGTAGCTCTCGGCCAGCGACCGGGCCAGCCGGAGGCAGTCGTCGAAGTTGCCCTCGACCTGCACCACCTGGGCGCCGTGCACGATGGCCTGAGCCAGCTTGCCGGCCGCGATCCGGCCGGCGGGCAGCAGCACGATCGGCTTCAGACCACCACGGGACGCGTACGCCGCCGCCGACGCCGAGGTGTTGCCGGTCGAGGCGCAGACAACCGCCTCCGCACCCTCGCCGGCGGACACGCTGACCGCCACCGTCATCCCCCGGTCCTTGAAGGAGCCGGTGGGGTTGGCGCCCTCGACCTTCAGCCACACCTCGCAGCCGAGACGCTCCGACAGGACCTGCGCCGGCACCAGCGGCGTGGTGCCCTCGCCGAGGGTGATCACCGGCGTGGTGTCGGTCACCGGCAGCCAGGACCGGTAGCGGTCGATCACCCCTCGTCGGACCCCCTGCACGACACTCATACGTCACCTTCCACTCGCATCACACTGGCCACCTCGCGGACCGCCGGCAGCGTCCGCAGTGCTCGTACGGTCGCCGACAGCGCCGCGTCCCGGGCCCGGTGGGTCACGATGACCAGCTGGGCGTCGGATCCGCGCCCCGCCTGCCGCACGGTCTGGATGGAGACCCCGTGCTCGGCGAAGCAGGTGGCGATGCTGGCCAGGACGCCGGTCACGTCGGCCACCTCCAAGGAGATGTGGTAGCGGGTGACCACGTCGTCGATGGGGCTGACCGGGCGGGCGGCATAGCTCGACTCCCCCGGTCCGGCGGCCCCGCGGACCCGGTTGCGGGCGACGGTGACCAGGTCGCCGAGCACGGCGCTGGCCGTCGGCGAGCCGCCGGCCCCGGGACCGTAGAACATCAGCCGACCGGCCGAGCGGGACTCGACGAACACGGCGTTGTAGGCGCCGCCGACCGAGGCGAGCGGATGGCTCCGGGGGATCATCGCCGGGTGCACCCGGACCGACACGCTGCGCTGTCCGTCGGCGTCCGGGTCGGCCAGCTCGCAGATGGCCAGCAGCTTGACCACGAACCCGATCGCACGGGCCGAGGCGATGTCGGAGGTGGTGACGTCGGTGATGCCCTCGCGGTAGACGTCGGCCGCGGTCACCCGGGTGTGGAAGGCCAGGCTGGCCAGGATGGCGGCTTTGGCCGCGGCATCGAAACCCTCCACGTCGGCGGTCGGGTCCGCCTCGGCGTAGCCCAGGGCCTGGGCGTCGGACAGGGTCTCGGCGAAGCCGGCGCCCTCGCCGTCCATCTTGTCCAGGATGAAGTTGGTGGTGCCGTTGACGATGCCGATCACCGAGGTGATCTCGTCGCCGACCAGGGACTCGCGCAACGGCCGCACGATCGGGATGGCCCCGGCCACCGCCGCCTCGAAGTAGAGATCGACCCCCGCATCCTCGGCGGCGGTGAACAGGGTGGCGCCGTCCTCGGCCAGCAGGGCCTTGTTGGCGGTGACCACCGAGGCGCCGTGCCGCAGCGCGGACAGGATCAGCGTGCGGGCGGGCTCGATGCCACCGATCACCTCGACCACCAGGTCGACGTCGTCGCGACCGACCAGGGCCTCGGCGTCGGTGGTGAACAGCTCGGGGTCCAGTCCGGCCCGCGGGCGGTTGAGCCGCCGTACGGCGATCCCGACCAGCTCGAGGGGCCGGCCGATCCGTGCCTGCAGGTCGGCCGAGGAGTCGATGAGCAGCCGCGCCACCTCAGAACCGACCGTGCCGCACCCGAGCAGCGCCACCCGGAGGGGCTGGCCGGAGCGCGGCGAGGAGCCCGACGGATCGGGACGCGCAGCGGTCTGCGGTCGCGACACCGCCTCGGTGGTCATCGTCACTTCTGCCTCACGTCGTCCTGTCGTCGGAGTCCGGCCGATCGCCGGACGGGACCCTTGGCTGTCCCGACTCCCGTCGTGCTGTCCTCACTCACCACCCACACCCCGAGCGGCGGGCGAGCGGCAGTTCATTCTTCCCCATCGCCCGCGGCCGGTGGTAACCGTGGCCGTTGGTGACCGTCGCCGCCGAGCACGACCCCTAGCCGACGTCCAGCCGCAGCAGGTCGTCCAAGGTCTCGCGTCTCAGCAGGGTGGAGATCCGCCCGTCCCGGACCGCGACCACCGGTGGTCGCGGCACGTGGTTGTAGTTGCTGGCCATCGACCGGCTGTAGGCGCCGCTCGCCGGCACGGCGAGCAGGTCCCCGGGCGCGATGTCCGCGGGCAGGAACTCGTCCCGGACGAGGATGTCCCCGCCCTCGCAGTGCTTCCCCACCACCCGGGCGATGGCCGGGCCCGCGTCGGAGCGGCGCGAGGCCAGGGTGGCGGAGTACTCCGCGGCGTAGAGCGCCGTCCGGATGTTGTCGCTCATCCCCCCGTCCACCGCCACGTAGGTGCGGACCGCGTCGCCGTCGAGGTGGACCGGCTTGACCGTGCCCACCGTGTAGAGCGCGAAGGCGCTGGGTCCGCTGATCGCCCGACCCGGTTCGATGGACAGGTGCGGGACGGCGACCCCGTGGGCCGCGCACTCGGTCTCCACGATGCGCCGCATGGCGGCGGCCAGGTCCGCCGGCCGGGCCGGGGTGTCGGCGCTGGTGTAGGCGATCCCGAAGCCCCCGCCCAGATCCATCTCGGGTGGCTCGAACCCGGTCTCCGCCGCGAACGCGGCGTGCAGCTGAAGCGTCCGACGGGCCGCCACGGCGAAGCCCTCGGCGTCGAAGATCTGGGAGCCGATGTGGGAGTGGATCCCGGCCAGGTCGAGGTCAGGGGCGGTGTGGACCGCGCGCAGGGCGTCGAGGGCCTGGCCCGAGGAGATCGAGAACCCGAACTTCTGGTCCTCGTGCGCGGTGGCGATGTACTCGTGGGTGTGCGCCTCGACCCCGGTGGTGACGCGCACCATGATGCGCGGGCGCTCACGTCGACCCCGCGCCGCGACCAGCCGGCCGATCCGCTCGATCTCGTCGAAGGAGTCGGCGATGATCCGTCCCACCCCCGCGTCCAGGGCGAGCTCGATCTCCGCCTCGCTCTTGTTGTTGCCGTGCAGGCCGATCGTGCGCGGGTCGACCCCGGCCCGCAGGGCGACGGTCAGCTCGCCGCCGGTGCAGACGTCGACCCCGAGACCCTCCTCGGCCACCCAGCGGGCGACCGCGGTGCAGAGGAAGGACTTGCCGGCGTAGTAGACGTCCCAGCCCGCGAAGGCGGTGGCGAAGTCCCGGGCCCGGCTGCGCAGGTCATCCTCGTCGACCACGTAGACCGGCGTGCCGACCTCGTCGGCGATGTCGTTCACGCTGCGCCCGGCCACGGTGAGCACGCCGTCCTCGTCCTTGTCGACGTTGCGGCTCCACAGCGCGGGCAACAGGTCGTTGACGTTGCCGGGCACCCCCAACCAGCCGGGTGCGCGACTGAGGACGTCGGCGTGGATCGAGCCGGCGACATGCGTGTGGGTCACCGGCCCACCCTCTCAGAGCGCGCTGGGCCCGACGGGCGGAGGCCACCACCTGGACCGCCACCGAGCAGCTCACCCGGCACCACCCGTCCGGACAGCAGACAGCGGACCCGCCTGCCGGCGAGTCCGCTGTCGTGCTGCTTCCCTGGCGCCCCCGGCAGGATTCGAACCTGCGCTCCCGCCTCCGGAGGGCGATGCTCTATCCCCTGAGCTACGGGGGCTCGGCGCCTGGGCCGAGGGAGACTGTACCAGTGGTGCGCGGGCCACGACGAACCGTGGAGCTCGACCGATCGGGCGCGTCGTGCGCGGCCCGGTCAGCCCGAAAACGCCTCGCCACGCCGAGAGCGGGCACGATCGAGCTGACGTCGACGCACCGACCCGGCTCGTCGATCACCGTGACCACTGGCGTTCGCCCGCTAATCTGCCGGGGTGTCCAGCCCGCGCTCCGCTCCGCCACCTGCCGCCCGCTCCGGCCTGATCGGCTGGTGGGAGGCCCACCGTGGCGGAGGGACGGTCATCGTCACCTGGCTCGTCACCCGAGCGCTGATGCTCGGCATCCTGGCGGTCTTCGAGTCCTTCATCGTGGGCGACGTCTTCTACTACCACCGCAAGATCGTCGGGCTGTTCGAGGTGGGTCTGCCCGGCACGCTGATGGAGTACCCGACCCCGGTGGTCTGGATCCTGACCCTGCCGTACGCGGTGGGGCTCGGCGGCGAGACCGCCTACCTGGTCGCCTTCATGATCTTCATGCTGGTGCTCGACGCGCTGTTCACGTACGCGGTGTGGCGCTCCGGTGGCCGACGGCACGACGCGGCCGTGGACTTCTGGATGCTGTTCGTGTTCCTGATCGGGCCGCTGAGCTACGTCCGCTTCGACATGATCCCGGCGGTGCTGGCCGGCGGGGCCCTGTTGGCCGCGCGCACCCGACCCTGGGTGGCCGGGGCGCTGACCGGCCTCGGCGCGGCGATCAAGCTCTGGCCCGCCCTGCTGATCCCCGCCCTGCTGGCGGACCGGGAGCGTCGCAAGCCGACAGCCATCGGCTTCGTCGTGGTCGGTTTCGGACTCGCCCTGGTGAGCCTGCTCACCGGCGGGCTGACCCGGCTGTTCTCCCCGCTCACCTGGCAGTCCGGCCGCGGTCTGCAGATCGAGTCGGTGTGGGCCAGCCCGCTGATGCTGGTGCGGATGGTCTCCCCCGACAGGTGGGTGGTCGACATCTCCCGCTACCAGGCGTACGAGATCTTCGGTCCCGGCGTGGGGCTGTGGCAGACGGTCAGCGACGTGGCCACGGTGATCGGCCTGGTGACCATCGTGGTGCTCTGGGTGCGGGCCTTCCGGATGCCCGGCGGGGTCACCCCGATCGCGGTGGCGCTGGTGGTGCTGGCCACCGTGGCGGTGGTGATCATCACCAACAAGACCCTCAGCCCGCAGTACCTGCTCTGGATCGGCGGGCCGGTCGCCGCCCTGCTGCTGCTTCGCGCAGACGACGCCGGCTCCGGCTCCGGCGACGTGCGCCGGTGGATCGTCCGCCTCGGCGTCGCCGGGCTGGTGCTCGCCGGGCTGACGCAGCTGGTCTACCCGCTGCTGTACGACGGCTATCTGGGCTTCACCGACACCGCCGGTCTGGTGCTGTCCACGGTCGTCACCGCCGCCCGCAACCTCTGCCTGCTGGCCTTCACAGTGGTCTGCCTGGTGCTGGCCTGGCGGACTACTTCATCGTCCCCTGCGACACCGAGCCCTGCAGCTGACGCTGGAAGATGATGTAGACGATCAGCACCGGCGTCACCGTGATCACCACGGCGGCGAACAGCGCCCCGAAGTCGACGGCGTAGCCGGCCTGGGAGGCGAAGGCCGCCATCCCCTGGCTGAGCACGTAGTTGTCCACGTTGGTGTTGATCGCCACCGGGATGAGGAACTGGTTCCACAGACCGAGGAAGTTGAAGATCGCCACCGAGGCGAACCCGTTGCGGGCCATCGGCAGCATCACCAGGAAGAACGTGGCCCACTCCCCCGCCCCGTCCAGCGACGCCGCCTCCGAGATCTCGTACGGCAGCGTACGAAAGAAGGCGAACAGGAAGAAGACGGTGAACGGCAGCGCGAAGGCCACGTAGGTCAGCGACAGCCCGGGCAGGGTGTTGAGCAGCCCGAGGTTCCGCAGGGTGAAGAACAGCGGCACGATGGCCAGGAAGATCGGGAAGGTCAGCCCGGCCAGCATCAGGTAGTAGATGGCCTTGCTGCCGGGGAACTCGAACCGCGCCAGGACGTAGGCGCACATGGCGCCGAGGACCATCACGATGACCAGCGCGGTGCCGACCACCACCACCGTGTTGACGAAGTACTTGCCGATCCCGGCGGTGGTCCAGGCGTTGACGTAGTTCTGCAGGTTCAGCGCCGACGGCAGCGAGAACGGTGAGGAGAAGATCTCCCTGGTGGTCTTGAACGACGTCATCAGCGTCCACAGCATCGGACCGATGACGATCACCGACCACAGGATCAAGATGCCGTGGGAGACGCCGAGGAAGGTCTTCTCACCGGCGCTGGTCGTCGACGTGCGCTCGGGGAGCGGCTCGATCGTCGTGGGGTGGTCCCGGGTCACGGTGCTCATCAGCGGGTGACCTCCTTCCCGCCCAGCAGCCGGTTGACGGCGAAGACGAGAGCCGAGAACAGCAGGGTCACGGCAGCCAGCACGACGCCCATGGCGCAGGCGAGCCCGAACTGCCCCTTGGTGAAGGCCGTGGTGAACAGCTGCTGGGCCATCACCAGGGTCGAGTTGTTGGGGCCGCCGCCGGGGTTCAGCGCGGCCATGTAGACGAACGCGTCCAGGGCCAGGATGCCGAGGTAGATGTACGCGGTCTGCACGTTGTCCCGGATCAGCGGCAGGGTGATCGAGGTGGCGACCCGGAACCGGCCGGCACCGTCGATCCGGGCGGCTTCGAAGATCTCGGCGGGCACGTCCTTGATCGCGGCCACGAAGAGCACCATGTAGAAACCGACCATGCTCCAGACGATGACGAAGATGGTGGCGGCCATGGCGGTGCGCTCGTCGCCCAACCAGGGGAACGAGGCGAAGACGTCGAAGCCGAGACCGGTCAGGATGCCGTTCAGCAGCCCGTTGCTCGGGTCGTAGATCTGGCTCCACATGATGCCGATCACGATGGCCGGGATGACGTAGGGGAAGAAGGAGACGGTGCGGTAGAAGCCGGAACCCCGCAGACCGCGGGTCTGGCCCTTCATGGTGCCGCCCACGGTCAGCAGCGAGGCGAGCGCGAAGCTCAGCACCAGCGTGACCACCGGCAGCACGACGGCCAGCACGACGTTGTTGCGCAGCGACTTCATGAAGATGTCGTCGGTGAAGATGCGCTGGAAGTTGCGCAGCCCGACGAAGTTCTGCTGCGGACTGAACCCGGTCCAGTCGGTCATGGAGTAGTACACGGCCTGGGCGAACGGCGACACGACCAGGACGATGTAGATGGCCAGCGGCAGTCCGAGGAAGACCACCATGAAGCTGATCTTGTCGAAGGTCCAGCGGCCGGCGCGCCGCCGCCGGGCGGGGACGGTGTCCCCACCCGGCAGCGGCTGGGTGACCGTAGCGGTCACTTGATCTCGATCTTCGTCACCGAGCTGTCGTTCGCCACCTTGTCGGTGATGCCCTGCAGTCCCTTCGTCAGGTCGGCCACCGAGGACTTGCCGTCGAGGAAGGTGTTCCACAGCACGAGCTGGTCCTTGTTCATGCCGTAGTAGTCGACGAACTGCCAGGAGAAGATGTTCTCCCCCGCCGCGCTCAGCATCGTCGTCTGCGACACCAGCGCGGTGGAGCCGAAGCCGTCGGCCGGCACGGTGTCCTTGACCACGGTCGGGGCCAGCTTGGTCTTGGCGAAGTTGGTCGCGGCCTCCTTGGACAGCATCACCCGCAGCAGCTCCTTGCCGCCGGCCACGTTCTTGCCCTGGCTGGGGATCACGAACGGCTCACCGGCTGCGCTGTGCAGGGCCTCGTACGGCAGCTTGCTGGACGAGTCGACAGTGGGCTCGGGCGCCCCGGTCATCTTGAAGCCGTCCTTGGTCTGGTCCTTCATCTCGTTCTCGATCCAGGAACCCGACGGGTAGAGCAGCGCGTCCTGGTCGTTGCTCCACTGCGACTGGGCCGCGGTGAACTGGGTGCCCGAACCGCCCGGCTTGAACATCTTGGCGTCGATGATCTTCTTCATGCCGGTGAACACGTCCTGGACGGCCTGCTGAGACCAGCAGTCCGACTTGAGGTTCTCCAGCGACAGCCGGACCTCGTCACCGCCCTGCTTGATCGCCGAGCAGATGGCCAGCGTCTGGTAGTAGGTCGCGGCCTCCTTGCCCCAGACGAAGAGGAACTTGTCCTTCTCCTTGGCCTTCATCCCCAGCTCGTACGCCTCGTCCCACGTCTTCGGCGGGGTCCAGCTGTTCTCCTCGAACAGCGACGCCGAGTACCACAGGGCGTAGACGGTCAGCGCGTAGTTGATCGCCGCCAGCTTGCCGTCGAAGGTGCCCGGCTCGAGCACGCCACCGAAGAGCGTGTCGCGGATCGTGGTGCCCTCCACGTTCGGCGCGTCGATGACCGAGGTCAGGTCCTCGAGCTGGGCGATGATCGTCGCGATGCCGATGTTGCCGGCGCCGGAGTTGTCGATCAGGTCGGGCGGGTCCCCGGCCACGAAGCGGGGCTGCAGCTCCTGCGCGATCTGGGTGGACGGCGAGACCTTCACCGTCACGCCGTCGTGCAGGGTCTGCATCTGCTTGGCGGCGAACTCGACGTAGTCGATGCCGTAGCCGCCGTTGAAGATGACCGCGTCGACCGCGCTGCTCGCCGGCACGCCGAACGGGTTGTCCGCCGAGACCGCACCGGTCTCCTGGGTGGCGGGGGTGTCGCTGCCCCCGCTCGCCGCGCACGAGGCGAGCGACCCGGCCAGCGGGGTGATCGCCGCCGCGGCCAGCGCGAACTTCAGGAACTGCCGACGCTGCAGAGGCGTCTTGTCGATCGTCATCGAGATGTGTGCCTTTCGTCACCGGTGCGCCGAGGCGCACGTGGGATGTGGTACTCCCGAGGGAGCGGACCTGTCCGGAGCGTTCTCCGGGCCGGGTGATGACGGAGCGAGCCGGGCCCGCAAGTGAGAAACACCTAAGCACATGTTTTGCGGTTGTGCAGTATCTGACCCGAAAGTTGCACAAAACTGCAACATGACGGTGATCTGACGAGGTTCGGACCAGAAGAGGAGGAGAACCGTGAGCGAAGTTGCACCGCCCCACCTGCTCCTGGGAGCCGACGTCGGTGGCACCGCCACCCGGGTCGCGGTGGCCACCGCGGGCGGCGAGGTGCTGGGGGTCGCTGCCGGACCGGCGGGCAACCCCAACAGCGTCGGTCCGGAGGAGTCGGCCCGGCGGGTCCGGGCCGCCGCCGAACAGTGCCTGGCCCGGGTCGGGGAGGGCGCGGCGGAGCGCGTGGTCGCCGCCGTCATCGGACTGGCCGGCGGGGCCCGCGCCGACGACGCGTACCTGACCGCCACCCGACCCGCGGGTCTGCCGGTCCAGCCGCGGTTGGTCTCCGACCTCGCGGTGGCCTTCTCCTCGGCCACCCCGGCCCCACGGGGCTACGTCCTGGTGGCCGGGACCGGCGCGGTGGCGGGTCGCATCGACGCGGGTGAGCTGCGGGAGCGCCGGGACGGCTGGGGCTGGCTGCTCGGGGACGAGGGGTCCGGCTACTGGCTGGGCCGCGAGGCGGTCCGGGACACGCTGACCCAGCTGCAGTCCGGCACCCCGTCGCTGGGAGCGTTGGCCGCGGCGGTCGTCGAGCGCCTGGGGACCCGGGACCCGGTGGCCGTCGTGCAGGCCTGCTACGCCCAGCCGCCGGTGTGGCTGTCCACGTTCGCCGAGCTGGTGGCCCGCCACGCCGACGACCCCGCGGCGATCTCGATCGCCCACCGGGCGGCCGGTCACCTGGTGCACCTGCTGGTGGACCTGGCCCCCGCACCGGACCAGCCGGTGGTCCTCGCCGGCTCGGTGGCGACCCGCCCCGGCCCCGTCCGCGAGGCGCTGTGGGCCCGTCTGGACGCGGCACTGGACAACCCGCGGCTGACCGCCGAGAGCGGTCTGGTCGGGGCTCTGTGGCTCGCCACCGGCGAGGCGTTCGCGGTCGACGACACCGTCCACGGCCGACTCGCCCGGTCGATAGGTCGGACCAGCGGCACGCTGGTATGAGGTTTTCGGTAGTCTGGACAGACGACGCGGGCGGGCCCCTTTTTTTCGCGGTGGCAGGGGCCCTCGCCCACCAGACCGCGACGGAAGAAGGCGATTGTGGCCCCCGTGCCCGACCCATCCAGCTCCACCCAGACCGCCACAGACGCTCTAGCCGAGGAGTTCGGCGCCAACGACTGGCTGCTGGAGGAGATGTACGAGCAGTACGTCTCCGATCCCGACTCGGTGGACCCGAGCTGGGCGCAGTACTTCACGACCCACCAGCTCGGCGGCTCCGCCAACGGCTCCGGCGGCACCAGCACGGGCCCGAACGGGTCCGGGGGGCAGGGGAACGGCGCGACCACGCGCCCGGCGGCGCCCGCGGCCGCCACCGCCGCACCGAAGGCGGCTCCCGCCAAGCAGACGGCCCCCGCCAAGCAGACGGCCCCCCCGGCGTCGGCCCCGAGCACGCCGGCCCGGCCGGCGCCCGCCGCTCCCGCTGCGGCCGCCAAGCGGCCTGCCACCGTTGAGCAGCCGACGGCGAACAAGAACGCCCGACCCACCGCCCCCGGCAACCGCGGCGGGGTCCCGGCCGATCCGCCGAACCCGGCCAACCGGCCCACCGTGGACCTGGAGGAGCCGACCCGTACGGTGCTCCGGGGCGCGCCCGCCCGGACCGCCAAGAACATGGACACCTCGCTGACGGTGCCGACCGCCACAAGCGTCCGGTCCCTGCCGGTGAAGCTGCTGATCGACCAGCGCGTGGTGATCAACAACCACCTGCGTCGGGCCCGTGGCGGCAAGGTGTCGTACACGCACCTGATCGGCTTCGCCATGGTGCAGGCGCTGAAGACGCACCCCGCCATGAACAACGGCTACGAGGTCGTCGACGGCAAGCCCACGATGGTGGTGCCCCGGCACATCAACCTCGGGCTGGCCATCGACATGCCCAAGCCGGACGGCACCCGTCAGCTGCTGGTGCCCAGCATCAAGAGCTGCGAGAACCTCGACTTCGCCCAGTTCTGGTCGGCCTACGAGGAGATCGTCAAGAAGGCCCGGTCGAACTCGCTGACCGTCGAGGACTTCCAGGGCACCACCATCACCCTGACCAACCCCGGGACCATCGGCACCAACCACTCGGTGCCCCGGTTGATGAACGGCCAGGGCGCGATCATCGGCGTCGGGTCGATGGACTACCCGCCGGAGTTCCAGGGGTCGGACCCGGACAAGCTCTCGCAGATGAGCGTGTCCAAGGTGATGACGCTGACCTCGACGTACGACCACCGGGTCATCCAGGGCGCCGGCTCCGGTCAGTACCTGGCCCGGCTGCACGCCCTGCTGCTCGGTGAGGACGGCTTCTACGACGACGTCTTCTCCGCGCTGCGCATCCCGTACGAGCCCATCCGCTGGGCCCAGGACCTCAGCGCCGACCACGAGGACCAGGTCTCCAAGCAGGCGCGCATCTTCGAGATGATCAACGCCTACCGGGTGCGCGGGCACCTGATGGCCGACACCGACCCGCTGGAGTACCGGCAGCGCAGCCACCACGACCTCGACGTGCAGACCCACAGCCTGACGCTGTGGGACCTGGACCGGGAGTTCGCCACCGGCTCGTTCGCCGGCGGCCAGGGCCTGATGAAGATGCGCAAGATCCTGGGCATCCTCCGCGACTCCTACTGCCGCACCATCGGCATCGAGTACATGCACATCCAGGAGCCCGCCCAGCGCAAGTGGATCCAGGACCGGGTGGAGCGGCCGCACGAGTCGCTGCCGCGCGAGGAGCACCTGCGGATCCTGGACAAGCTGAACGAGGCCGAGATCTTCGAGACGTTCCTGCAGACCAAGTTCGTCGGTCAGAAGCGGTTCTCCCTGGAGGGTGGCGAGGCCACCATCGCCCTGCTGGACGAGGTGTGCGAGCAGGCGGCCAACCACGGTCTGGAAGAGGTCTGCATCGGCATGCCGCACCGTGGTCGGCTGAACGTGCTGGCCAACATCGTGGGCAAGAGCTACGCCCAGATCTTCCGTGAGTTCGAGGGCAACATCGACCCGCGCACCGTGCAGGGCTCGGGCGACGTGAAGTACCACCTGGGCGCCGAGGGCAAGTTCACCGCCCTGAGCGGCGCGACGATCAAGACGTCGGTGGCGGCCAACCCCAGCCACCTCGAGGCGGTCAACCCGGTGCTCGAGGGCATCGCCCGCGCCAAGCAGGACATCCTGGACCGGGGCAACGAGTTCCCGGTGATGCCGGTGCTGATGCACGGGGACGCCGCGTTCGCCGGCCAGGGCGTGGTTGCGGAGACCCTCAACCTGTCGCAGCTGCGGGGCTACCGCACCGGCGGCACCATCCACATCATCGTGAACAACCAGGTGGGCTTCACCACCTCCCCGACCGAGTCGCGGTCCTCGATGTACTGCACCGACGTGGCCCGGATGATCCAGGCGCCGATCTTCCACGTCAACGGCGACGATCCCGAGGCCTGCATCCGGGTGGCGCGGCTGGCCTTCGCCTTCCGGCAGGAGTTCAACAAGGACGTCGTCGTCGACATCATCTGCTACCGCCGTCGCGGTCACAACGAGGGCGACGACCCGAGCTTCACCCAGCCGCTGATGTACGACCTGATCGAGAAGAAGCGGTCGACCCGCAAGCTCTACACCGAGGCCCTGATCGGTCGTGGCGACATCACCATCGAGGACGCCGAGGCGGTGATGACGCGCTACCAGCAGCGCCTGGAGAGCGTCTTCCGCGAGGTGCGGGACGCCGGTCAGTCCGACCACAAGAACCCGTTGCAGATGGTGCCGGCCTACCCGAGCAAGGAGGCCGCGCCCCACGGCACCGCCGTCTCGCTGGAGACGCTGAAGAAGATCGCCGACGCCCACACCAGCTTCCCCGACGGGTTCAGCGTGCACCCGAAGGTGATGCCGCAGCTGCAGCGCCGGGCCGCCGCCATCACCCAGGGCGGCATCGACTGGGGCACCGCGGAGATCCTGGCCCTGGGCTCGCTGCTGATGGAGGGCCGCACGGTCCGGCTGACCGGTCAGGACAGCCGGCGCGGCACGTTCGTGCAGCGCTTCGCGTCGGTGGTGGACCGCAGGACCGGCGAGTCGTACGTGCCGCTGAAGCACCTCGACGACGACCAGGGCAAGTTCCACATCTTCGACTCGCTGCTCAGCGAGTACGCCGCGATGGGGTTCGAGTACGGCTACTCGGTGGCCCGGCCCGACGCCCTGGTCCTGTGGGAGGCGCAGTTCGGCGACTTCGCCAACGGTGCGCAGACGATCATCGACGAGTTCATCTCGTCCGGACAGGCGAAGTGGACCCAGAAGTCGGGGGTCACGCTGCTGCTGCCGCACGGCTACGAGGGGCAGGGGCCCGACCACAGCTCGGCCCGGATCGAGCGGTTCCTGCAGCTGGCGGCCGAGGACTCGATCGCCGTCGCCCAGCCGTCGACCCCGGCCAGCCACTTCCACCTGCTGCGCCAGCACGCGATCGGCGAGCGACACCGCCCGCTGGTGATCATGACGCCGAAGTCGATGCTGCGGAACAAGCAGGCCGTCTCGCAGCCGGAGGACTTCATCGAGGACCGTTGGCGCCCCGTGCTGGCCGATCCGCAGATCACCGACGCGGGCGCCGTCCGCCGGGTGATCCTGTGCTCGGGCAAGGTCCGTTGGGACCTCACCACGAAGCGGTCCCAGCTGGACCGCTGGGACACCGCGATCATCCCGGTCGAGCGGCTCTACCCGCTGGCCGCCGAGGAGATCGGCGCGGAGCTGCGCAAGTTCGCCAACGTCGGCGCCGAGCTGCTCTGGGTGCAGGACGAGCCCGCCAACCAGGGGGCGTGGCCGTTCATGGCGCTGAACCTGATCAGCGCGCTCCGAGCGGCTGAGCCGAGCCAGCAGTGGACGGTCACCCCCATCACCCGGCCCGCCTCGTCGGCGCCGTCGGTGGGGTCGGCCAAGGTGCACGAGGCTCAGCAGCGCGAGCTGCTCGAGTCAGCCTTCCGCTGACTCGGAGCAGGGGCGCGATGTACTTCACCGATCGAGGGATCGAGGAGCTCGAGGCACGCCGGGGTGACGACGAGGTCACCCTGGCGTGGCTCGCCGAGCAGCTCAGGTCCTTCGTCGACCTGCACCCCGAGTTCGAGGGCCCGGTCGAGCAGCTGGCCACCTGGCTGGCGCGGCTCGACGACGAAGAGGACTGAACGGCACCGGGGCCGGGCCACCGCGGCCGGCGGGAAACCCGTCGCGCGGGCGCGGTCGCGCGCCGTACGCTCGGCGAGCCCGGATCAGCGGTGACGGTCGGCGCTGCCGATCCAGATGCCGCATGTCGTACCCGGGCTCTGGTGGCAGCTCCGGCTGGGTACTGGGTTCGAGTCCCAACGCGACGGGTCTCGTCCGCCGACGTCACCGGTACGCCGCTCTGCGGCACCCGCGGTCCGGTCGACGCGGGCTGCCCCGCGCCGTGCCGGGTCGGCGGACGAGGTCCGTTTCGGGACAGCGTCGGCGGGAGCCGTGAGGAGGGTCGAGATGGGTGTGTTCACCATCGTGGTCGAACGCCACGAACGGGCACTGGTCGTCCGCGACGGCACTGTCGCGCGGGTGCTCGGGCCCGGTCGTCACCGGCGCGAGCGCCGGTCCGTCTACGAGCACGTCGACGTCCGGGAGCGGATCACCGGCGTGGCCGCCCAGGAGGTGCTCACGGCCGACACCGTCTCCGTGAAGGTGTCCGCGGCCGTCCGCTGGCAGGTGCTCGACCCGGTGGCCTACACCGCCGTCGCCGACGCCGAAGCGGTCGTCTACCTCGCCGTCCAGATCGCCCTCCGGGACGAGCTGGCCACCCGCGAGGTGATGGACGTCGTGCGTTCCGGCCGGTCCGACGTCGGCCCGGCGCTGCTGGCGGCGGCTCAGCCGGCCGGAGCCTCGGTCGGCATCGCGGTCGACGACGTCGTGATCAAGGACATCGTGCTGCCGGCCGAGCTGCGGTCCGCGTACGCCGACCTGATCACCACCCGGCAGCGCGGGCTGGTCCAGCTGGAGGCCGCCCGGGCCGAGAGCGCCGCGTTGCGGTCGATGGCCAACGCGGCCAGGCTGCTCGACGAGCACCCGGCGCTGGCCCAGCTGCGGATGGTCCAGGCTGCTACGTACGGCAGCACGCTGGTGGTGGACACCGGTCGGCGACCGGCGGAGTGACGTGCCGGTGATCCCCGGCCGGTGACCTCTGGCCGTGGCCTTCGGGCGTGACCCCCCGGCCGGTGACCCCGGCCGGTGACCTTCGTGAGCGGCTCGGAGGTCAGGGTTCGAGGACCACCTTGCCGAAGACCTCGCCGGCGGCGAGCGCGGCGAGGCCGGCGGCTGCGTCGGACAGCGGCAGCACCCGATCGACCAGTGGTCGCAGACCCGTGCTCTCCACCAGCTGCAGCACGGCAGCCAGCTCGTCACGGGTGCCCATGGTGCTGCCGACCACCTGCAGCGGCTTGAAGAAGATCTTGGTCAGCTCCGCCGACGGCGGTTCGGCACCGGACGTGGTGCCGACGGTGACCAGCCGGCCCCCGGGCCGGAGGGCGTTGACCGAGTGCGACCAGGTGGCGGCACCCACGCTGTCCAGCACCGCGTCCACCCGCCCGGGCAGGCGCTCCCCCGCGGCGAAGACACGGTGGGCGCCGAGCTCCAGGGCCCGCTCGCCCCGCCCCGGATCGCGGGAGGTGACCCAGACCCGCAGCCCGGTGGCCCGACCGATCATGATCGCGGCGGTGGCCACCCCTCCCCCGGCGCCCTGGACCAGCACGGAGTCCCCGGGCCGCAGCCCGGCCGCGGTGAACAGGGCCCGGTACGCGGTCAGCCAGGCCGTGGGCAGGCACGCGGCCTCGGCGAACGACAGGGCCGCCGGTTTGGCGACGAGGTTGCGGGCCGGCACCCGGACCGTCTCGGCCAGGGTGCCGGGATGGCGCTCCGAGAGGAGCGACCGGCGGGGGTCGAAGGTCTCGTCCGGGCCGGTGTAGGTCGGGTCGTTGATCACCGCGTGGACCACCACCTCGCGGCCGTCGTCGGTGACTCCGGCCGCGTCGCAGCCCAGGATCATCGGCAGTCGGTCGGCCGGCAGGCCCACCCCACGCAACGACCACACGTCGTGGTGGTTCAGGGCGGCCGCGCGGACCTGCACCGTCACCCAGCCGTCAGGCACCGGGGGCGGCTCGATCTCCCCCACGCGGAGCGCGGACAGCGGGTCCTGCGCGTCGGCGGCGACGGCGTACGCGGCGAGCATGGACTCACCCTAGTGGCGTGCCGCGCGCCTCCCGGGACTCGCTACAGTGCGGGCCATGGACTCCCAGCCCGCCGCACCCGCCGACGTCGACGTCCTCACCCGGGCCTACACCGACCTGGTCGGGCGGGCTCCGGCCGGGGTCTGGGCGGCGCCGGGTCGGGTCAATCTGATCGGCGAGCACACCGACTACAACGACGGCTTCGTGATGCCGTTCGCGCTGCCGCAGCGCGTCACCGTGGCCGCCGGCCGTCGCGACGACGACACCTGGCGCGTCCGGTCGCTCAACGGCAACCTGACCGAGACCTTCGACCGCGCGGACCTGGTGCCCGGGATGGACGGCTGGCAGGCGTACGTGGCGGGCGTCGTCTGGGCCCTGGACGAGGCCGGTCACCGGGTCGGTGGAGCCGATCTGGTGCTCACCTCCGACGTGCCGATCGGGGCCGGATTGTCGTCCTCGGCCGCGCTGGAGTGCGCCACCCTCGCCGTTCTCGCCGACCTCGACGACCTGGTGATCGAGCCGATGGAGCGCGCCAAGCTGGCCCGCCGAGCGGAGAACGCCTTCGTCGGCGCACCGACCGGGCAGATGGACCAGGCCGCCTCCACCTTGTGCGAGGCCGGCAACGCCCTGTTCTTCGACTGCCGCAGCTTCGACGTCGAGCAGGTGCCGCTCGACCTGGCCGGGGCCGGTCTGGAGCTGCTGGTCCTGGACACCCGCACCCCGCACGCCCTGGTCGACAGCGAGTACGCCGCCCGCCGGCAGAGCTGCGAGGACGCCGCGGCCATCCTCGGGGTGTCGGCGCTCCGCGACGTCCCCGACCTGGAGTCCGCGCTGGCCCAGCTGGACGACGAGGTGATGCGACGCCGGGTCCGCCACGTCGTCACCGAGAACCAGCGGGTCCTGGACGCGGCCGAGAGGCTCCGCGCCCAGGACTACCGGGGACTGGCGCCGCTGCTGGACGCCTCCCACGCCTCCATGCGTGACGACTTCGAGATCACCGTGCCCACTGTCGACCTGGCCGTCCGGGTCGCCACCGAGGCCGGCGCGCACGGGGCGCGGATGACCGGTGGAGGTTTCGGCGGCTGCATCATCGCCCTGGTGGACCAGGGCCGCTCGGACGCGGTGGCCCTGGCCATCGCCGAGGCCTTCGAGGCTTCGGGCTACGGACCGCCCGCCCACTTCGTCGGCGTACCGTCGGCCGGAGCCCGCCGCCTGCGCTGACCTTCGCGTCCGAACACGCACGCACAGCCGACCGCCGGATGCCGCCCGCGAGTCGGAGACGGTCAACCGGACGGGCGACCTGCCGCCGGATGCCACCCGCGAGTCAACAACGGTCAAACCGGACCGCCGACCTGCCGCCGGATGCCACCCACGAGTCAACAACGGTCAACCGGACGGCCGACCTGCCGCCGGATGCCACCCGCGAGTCAACAACGGCAAACCGGACGGCCAACCCGCAGCCGGATCCCACCCCCGAGTCGACAACGGTCTACCGGACGGGCGATCTAGAGCCGGATGTCACCCGCGCGTCAGAAACGGTCAACCGGACGGCCGACCGACCGCCGGATGCCGCCCGCGAGTCGGAAACGGTCAACCGGACGGCCGACCTGCCGCCGGATCCCACCCGCGAGTCGACAACGGTCAAACCGGACCGCCGACCTGCCGCCGGATCCCACCCCCGAGTCAACAACGGCAAACCGGACCGCCGACCTGCCGCCGAATGCCACCCGCGAGTCAACAACGGCAAACCGGACCGCCGACCTGCCGCCGGATGCCGCCCGCGAGTCGACAACGGTCAACCGGACCGCCAACCCGCAGCCGGATACCACCCCCGAGTCGACAACGGTCAACCGGACCGCCAACCCGCAGCCGGATACCACCCCCGAGTCAAGAACGGCCGACATGCGTCGGCGTGTGCCGGCCGGTGACCGGCGGCACCGGTCCCGCTCCGCGTATCAGGTGACGTCTCCCCTCCCTCCCGGTGTCATCGCGTTCGCGCGCCGACCCGGAGGAGCCCACCGTGACTGCACCCGTACCCGTCGCTCCGCCGGCGACGTTCGCGTTCCTCGTCCATCCCCGGGCCGACGTCGCCGCCGACATGGCCCGGGTCTGGCGGCCGCTGGGCCTGGTGCCGGAAGGCGTCTGGCGGTCGGCGCTCCGTCATCTCCCCCTGCCGACCCTGCCGCTGGCCGGTGTCCACCGGCGGATGCCGGGGTCGGCCGGGTCCGGTGACGTGAACGACAGTCCGCTCGGTCACGTCCTGGTGGTCCCGGTCGGCGCCCGACAGCTGCTCTGCGAGGACCGCCGCTGGGTGATCGGCAAGATCGAGCAGGCGGTGGACCACGCGGTCGAGCTCGGGGCGTCGGTGGTGGGGCTGGGCGCGCTGACCGCACCGGTGACAGCCGGCGGGCGGCTGCTCCGCGAGCGCCCGGGCGTGACCTTCACGACCGGGAACGCCTTCACGGCGCACCTCACGGTCGAGGCGCTGCGGCGGCTGCTGCCGGCCGCACCGGGTGGACACGTCGCCGTCGTGGGTGCCACCGGCAGCGTGGGCTCCTGCGTGGTGAGGATGCTGGCCGACGAGCCGCTCGGCACCGAGGTCACCCTCATCGCCCGGGAGCCGAAGCGATTGGCGGCCCTGGCCCAGGAGGTGACGGCCACGCTGACCAGGAACGGAGAGACGCTCACGGTCCGCACCGCGCGGACCATGGACGCGGTGCGGCGGGCGGACCTGGTGGTGATCTTGACCTCGGCCGCGGATGCGCTCCTGCGCTCGGAGCATCTCAAGCCCGGCGCCGTCGTCCTGGATGACACTCAGCCGCGCAACACCGATCCGACCCTCGCCACGCACCGTCCCGATGTCCTGGTCGTCGACGGCGGGGTCGCCGCCGTACCGGGGATCGACGTCCGTGGAGACATCGGACTCCCCCGCGGACTCGCGTACGCCTGCCTGTGCGAGACGATGCTGATGGCGCTCGAAGGACAGCGGGCGCACGCCGTCGGGACCGCCGACGTCGCTCACGCGCGGCGGATGCGGGACGCCGCCCGACGGCACTCCGACCTCGGCTTCACCCTGGCCGAACCGGCGCTGTCGTTCGGCCGGCCCGTGCCCTGGCCCACGGCGGCACCGGTGCTGCTCGGCCGGGTCGGCTGATGGTCACCGATGTGGTGGTCCTCGGCGGTGGCTACACCGCCGTGTGGGCCGCCCGCCGCCTCCGGCACGCCCTCGGCCCGGCCGGCGGCTCGCGCGTGCGGGTCACCGTGGTGTCGGCGAGCCGGAGCCACGCCTTCCACGGCTGGACCGCCGAGGTCCTCACCGGACACGTCCGGCTCGAGCGCACACTGACCCCGCTCACCGATCTGCTCCCCGGCGTCCGCGTCGTCACCGGGACGGTCGAGTCGGTCGACCTGGACCGGCGGGTGGTCACCGTCGTCGGGGTGACGGGGATGACGCAGCTGCGGTACGACCAGCTGGTGCTCGGCGTCGGCAGCCGCGACGCCACCGAACCGGTCCCGGGCCTGCACGCGTACGCCCACTCGACGAAGGGCGAGGGCGCCCTCGAGGCGCTGATCGACCACCTCGACGCGGTCGTGGCGCGCGCCGCCGCGACCCCGGACCCGCTCGAACTGGCGAGGCTGCTCACCGTGCTGGTCGCCGGCGGCGGGTTCGCCGGCGTGGAGACCGCGGTGGCGGTCCAGCAACGACTCGACCGGCAGGTGCGGGGGCGGCGGCTCGGCGTCGGGATACGACCTCGGGTCGTGCTGGCGCACGCGGGCCCGACCCTGCTGCCGGGACTGCGGCCGCAGCTCGACCGGGTGGCCGATCACGCCGCCGCTCAGGTCGCGCTGGCCGGGGTCGAGGTGTGGTGCGGCGGTCGGCTGACCGCGGTGACGGCCACCACGGCGCACGTGGAGGGCCGAGCAGCGCTCCCGATCGGCACCGTGGTGACCACGCTCGGACAGGTGCCGGTGGCCCTGCCCGGGACGGAGATGCTGGCGCGGGACCCCACCGGTCGCCTCGTGGTCGACCAGTACCTGCGGGTGCGCGACGCCGCCGGAGTGGTCGACGGCGTCTGGGCGGGCGGCGACGTCGCCGCCGTGCCGCACCCGGCGGGCACCGGCTCCTGCCCGGCCAGCGCTCTCTGGGCGATCTACCACGGGGAGCGTGCAGGGGCGAACGTCGCCCTGGCACTGCGCGGAGCGCCGCCCCGCCCCTTCCGCTTCCCCGGGCTCGGGCAGGCGGCGAGCTTCGGGGTCGGCGTGGGCTCCGCCGAGCTGGCCGGGGTGCCGCTCCTCGGCCTCTCTGGCTGGCTCGCCCGTTGGGTGCTGTTCCACTACTACATGCCCTCCCGGCCCGTCGCCCTCCGCACCGCCCTGGACTGGTTCCGGCCGAGCCGGCCGATCCCGCCCGCGAGCGAGGCGCCGACCCTGTCCGGTCAGACGAACCGTTCGCGAGCCGCCGCGTAGCGGAGCAGCGGGTGACGACGAGACCGACCATATTTCGATCGGGTTCCAGTGCTGCCTTCGGTGCGAGATCCAGCGTCTGCCATGGCAGGATGCCCGAGGATCTCGTGCGTCACAGGTCGTACGAGAAGTCTTCTCGTCACCGACTCCCGGAGGTCACCTTCCTATGCGCATCCCCCTCAAGGCAGCCCTGGCTGCCACGGCGGTCGCCTCGCTCCTGCTGTCCGCCTGCGGCTCCAACACCCTGAGCGGCGGCGACGCGTCACCGGCGCCGACCACGTCGGTCAGCGCCGACGCCGATCTCAACGCCAAGCTGCCCGAGGCGATCCGTACCGCCGGCAAGATCAAGATCGGCACCGACGCCAGCTACGCCCCGAACCAGTTCACCGAGGGCGACAAGATCGTCGGCAGCGAGGTCGACCTCTTCACCGCGGTGGCCAAGAAGCTCGGGGTCGAGGCCGAGTTCGAGAACGCCCCGTTCGCCACCATCATCCCGGGCGTCACCAGCGCCAAGTACGACCTCGGCGTGTCCTCGTTCACGATCAACGACGAGCGGCTGCAGCAGGTCCTGATGGTCAGCTACTTCTCCGCCGGCACCCAGTGGGCCACCGCCGCCGGCAACCCGAAGGGCGTGGACCCGGAGAACCCCTGCGGTAAGACGATCGCGGTGCAGAAGGCCACCGTGCAGGACCTCGACGACCTGCCGGTCCGGCAGAAGAAGTGCGGGTCCGACCCGATCAAGATCCAGCAGTACGCGGGTCAGGACACCGCCACCGCGGCCGTCGCGACCGGCAAGGCGGACGCCATGCTCGCCGACTCCCCGGTGACGGCGTACGCGGTGTCGAAGTCGGGCGGCAAGCTCGAGCTGCTCGGTGACGTCTACGACGCCGCTCCGTACGGTGTCGTGGTGGCCAAGGACCAGCAGGAGCTGGCCCAGACCGTCGCCGACGCGCTCACCGCCATGAAGGCCGACGGCAGCTACGCGGAGATCCTGAAGACCTGGGGCACCAGCGGCGGCGCGGTCGACAGCTTCGAAGTCAAGCCGTGACCGAGCCGGCCGCGCGGGAGCCGGAGCGGCCGGGCATCATCGACGCGGTGCCCGTCCGCCACCCGGGGCGCTACGTCACGATCGTGGTGCTCGCGGTGCTGGGACTGATGTTCCTGCACCTGGTGCTGTTCAACCCGGCCTTCAACTGGCCGTTCGTCTTCGAGGCGATGAACCAGAGCATCGTCATCGAGGGCTTCATCAAGGGCACCCTGCTCTGCACCGTGCTGGCCATGTTCTTCGGGGTGATCGGCGGGGTGCTCCTCGCCATCATGCGGCTGTCGGACAACCCGATCCTGCGCGGCGTGTCCTGGCTGTACACCTGGTTCTTCCGGGCCATCCCCCGGTTGGTGCTGCTGACCATCATGGGCGTGCTGGGGATCCTGTTCCCACTCAACCGGGGTGGTCTGTCGCTCGGCGTGCCGTTCGACTGGAAGCTGATCGAGTGGTTCGGGCTGTCGGGCGACTGGCGCTTCTACAGCGTCGACGCCAACACCCTGTTCTCCGGTCTGGTCGGGGCGATCATCGGTCTGGCCGCCTCCGAGGCGGCCTACATGGCCGAGATCGCCCGGGCCGGCATCAACAGCGTGGACAAGGGCCAGATGGAGGCGGCCCGGGCGGTGGGCATGAGCCGCGGGCTGGCCATGCGCCGCGTGGTGCTGCCCCAGGCGATGCGGGTGATCGTCCCACCGACCGGCAACGAGACCATCGCCATGCTCAAGGACACCTCGCTGCTGATCGCCCTGCCGCTGTCCACGGAGATGTTCTTTCAGCTCTCCCAGATCGGGGCCCGGACCTTTCAGCTGTTCCCCGTCTTCGTGGCGGCGACGCTGTACTACCTGATCGCCACCAGCGTCCTGATGATCGGCCAGGCCTACCTGGAGCGCCGGTTCGGGCGCGGCTTCGGCACCACGGTCAAGTCCACCAAGGAGAAGGCAGCCATCGGTCTGCAGATCGGGGGGTCCAAGTGAGCCACGTCCCAACCGTCGACGCCGAGCACCGGCCCGACTCGGCGCACCTGGTCGAAGCGGTCAACGTGATCAAGCACTTCGGGTCGAACGAGGTGCTCAAGGGCGTCGACCTGACTGTCGACAAGGGCGAGGTCGTCTGCCTGCTCGGACCCAGCGGCTCCGGCAAGACCACCTTCCTGCGCCTGATCAACCAGATGGAGACCCTGACCGGGGGCCGGATCTGGGTCGGCGGTGAGCTGATCGGCTTCGAGGAGCGCAAGGGCCGGCTGCACGTCCGCCACGACTCCGACATCGCCCGACAGCGGTCGCGAGTCGGGATGGTGTTCCAGCGGTTCAACCTGTTCCCGCACATGACCGCGCTCGAGAACATCACCGAGGCCCCCATCCGGGTGAAGAAGATCGCCCGGTCCCAGGCGAAGGCCGAGGCGCTGGCGCTGTTGGAGAAGGTCGGTCTCTCCGACCGCGCCTCCTACTACCCGGCTCAGCTCTCCGGGGGACAGCAGCAACGGGTGGCCATCGCCCGGGCACTGGCGATGAAGCCGGAGCTGATGCTCTTCGACGAGCCGACCTCGGCCCTGGACCCCGAGCTGGTCGGGGAGGTGCTCAAGGTGATGAAGGAGCTGGCGACCGAGGGCACCACGATGATCGTGGTCACGCACGAGATGGGCTTCGCCCGCGAGGCGGCCGACCGCGTGGTGTTCATGGATGCCGGTGTGGTGGTCGAGGAGGGCGCGCCCGATCAGGTGCTGCTGCACCCCCGGCACGAGCGGACGAAGCTGTTCTTGACCAGGGTCAAGCACGAGCACGAGGCCGAAGCGGCCCGCGAGGAGGAGACGGCCCGGCTGCTGGAGGAGCTCGGTTCCTGATCGTCCCGGTCAGGAACCGGTGTCCTGCCCGGCGGTGAAGACCCGGGTCGAGCTGGGCAGCAGCAGGCAGACGATGACGGTCAGCGACACGGCCCCGAGCAGGGCGGCGAACCACGTGGTCTCGCCGCCCCGGAAGCTCCAGGCCACCGGGAGCTGGATGAGCTGGGTCGCGATCGCCGGAGCCCGGCTCCAGCGGCGGCCGCGGAACACGCCGCGCGCCACGGCGATCAGCAGCACCGCATAGCCCAGCAATATGATCGCGGCGCCACTGCCCACCACCGCCCGAGAGGCGCGGGTGGCCAGCAGCTCCAGCACGCCGTAACCGGCGGACGCCACCCCTATCACGGTCAACAGCCCCGCGGCTAGGGCCAACGCCGGATAGATCGAGGATTTGGTGGAGCGAGACACGATGTCAGCGTACGGCTCACAGCAGGCAGCGTCGCCTCAGGTGAAATGTGAGCCAACCGACCCTGTCGACCCTTGTGTCGACGCGATTTGCCTGAAAGTGTGGGTCACGAACCGAGGCGGTCAGTGTAGACGACTCGAGACGTGCTGCAGTATGCGGGTCCCTCCGGGGTCCCGCACCGCGATGAAGGAGTGAGTGGGACATGGATTGGCGCCACAAGGCTGCCTGTCTGGACGAGGATCCGGAGCTGTTTTTCCCCATCGGGAACACCGGACCCGCACTGCTCCAGATCGAGGAGGCGAAGCAGGTCTGTCGCCGTTGCGACGTCCGGGACGCGTGTCTGCAGTGGGCCCTCGAGGCCGGCCAGGACCACGGAGTCTGGGGTGGGTTGAGCGAGGACGAGCGCCGCGCCCTGAAGCGTCGCGCCGCACGGGCGCGCATCCGCACCGCCTGAGCGCCGCACGGGCGCGCATCCGCACCGCCTGAGCGCCGCCCGGGTGCGGATCTGGATCTTCCCGGTCTTCCCGGCGGTCTAGCGCTTCTTCTTCTTCAACGGCACCTCGATCACGGCCTGGGTCCCCGGACCCTGGGGGTTCCGTCCCAGGCGGAAGTCTCCGCCCATGTCCCCGACCAGGGTGTCGACGATGGACAGCCCGAGGCTGGGTGAGGATCGCCAGTCGAAGTCGTCGGGCAGTCCGGCGCCGTCGTCGGTGATCTCCACCCGCAGCCGGCCCTCGCGCACGCCGGGGACGACCCGCACCTCGCCGCGGGTGGCCGTGCCGTCCGCGGAGATCAGACCGTGCTCGACGGCGTTCTGGCACAGCTCGGTGATGACCATCGACAGGTTGGTCGCCAGGTCGGCCGACACCTCCCCGAAGCTGCCGATCCGGACCGCCCGGACGCCGTCGCGGGTGGCCGCCACGTCGACCACCATCCGGAGCAGACCGTCGGCCACCTTGTCGAAGTCCACCACCTCGTCGAAGGCCTGGGACAGCGTCTCGTGCACGATCGCGATGGCCGCCACCCGGGACATCGCGTCGTTGAGGGCCATCTTCGCCTCCGGGGCGGCGATCCGGCGGGCCTGCATCCGGAGGAGAGCGGCCACCGTCTGCAGGTTGTTCTTCACCCGGTGGTGGATCTCGCGGATCGTGGCGTCCTTGGTGATCAGCTCCCGTTCCTTGCTGCGCAGGTCCGAGACGTCCCGGCACAGCACGATGGCCCCGTGTCGCTCCCGACCCCGGGTCAGCGGCACCGACCTGAGCAGCAGGTGGGCGTCACCGGCCACCGCCTCGGCGCGCCGGGCGACGCGACCCTCCAGCAGCGAGTCGAGCGAGTGGTCGATCGGGCCGTCGGTGTGCGGCATCAGGTCGCGGGTCAGGCTGACCAGGTTCTCGTCCACCAGGTCGCCGATCAGCCCGATGCGACGGTAGGCGCTCAGGGCGTTGGGGCTGGCGTACTCGACGTTGCCGTCCGGATCGAGACGGATGAAGCCGTCGCCGACCCGGGGGTTGATGGTCTGGTCGGACAGGTCGGTGGCGATCGGGAACTCACCGGCCGCGACCATCAGCGCGAGATCGGCCGCGCTGTCCAGGTACGAGTTCTCCAGCACGCTGGGGCTCCGCACCCCGAGCTGGTTCGTGTGCTGCTCCACCACCCCGATCACGCGGTCACTGAACCGTACGGGGATGGCGTGGACGTCGACCGGGATGCCGGCGCTCAGCTTGTTGGCGCTGGTCTGGGTGATCTCGCCGCTGAGGAACGCCTCCGAGACCAGGTGGTCGGGCGAGTAGGCGATCAGGTCACCGACGACGTCCTCCAGCAACGCGGTGGGACCGGTCGTGGGGCGGATCTGCGCGACCGCCCAGAACACGTTCTCGTCGTGGTCGGGCACCCACAGCACCAGGTCGGAGAACGCCAGGTCGGCCAGCAGCTGCCACTCCGAGAGGACCTGCTTGAGGCGGCGGTGGTCGTTCTCGGAGAGCGTCGTGTGATCGGCGATGATCTCCGACATCGATGGCATGCACTGCACCCTAGTGGCCCGGTCGGAACCCCCCGACGCACCGGACCGGCCCGCAGTTCGCTTTCCGCTCAGGCGGGGCGACGTGGCAAGATGGAAGGCTGTGCCGCCGGCAGCGAAGGAGTGATCATGGGAAAGACGGGTCGGAAGCGTCGTGCGCGTCGTAAGAAGGGCGCGAACCACGGCAAGCGTCCCAACGCCTGAACCGCGTTGGTCGGTCAGCGGCTCGGCGATCACGCCGGGCCGCTGACGCGTTTCCAGGACCTCTCGGTCCGGGCCGGCTGACCCGGTCGCTTCCCGGGTGAACCGGGAGGCAGGGACCAGCGGCGCCAGGACTAGCGGCGCAGGGCGTCGGGCTGCAGCGCGGGGTTGACGTACGCGCTGTCGAAGGGGTTCGGGGTCGTGCCGGGTGCGACGATCTGGTCGATCCGGTCGAGGACCTCCGGGGCCAGGGTGAGATCGGCGGCGGGCAGCTGGGTGGTGAGCTGATCCAGGGTCCGCGGCCCGATGATGGCACTGGTGACGGCCGGGTGGTTCACCACGAAGGCCACCGCCAGCTCGACCAGGGTCAGACCGTGCTCCTCGGCCAGCGCGGCCAGGGCGTCGGCGGCGTCCAGCTTGCCCGCGTTGGCCGGCTCGTCCAGGTCGTAACGGCGCTGGAAGTGCGCCCGAGCCCCTCGACCGGTCGACGGGACGGGCGGCTCGACACCCTTGCGCCACTTGCCGCTCAGCCAGCCACCGGCCAGCGGGGAGTAGCAGATCACGCCCATCCGGTGTCGCAGCGTCGTCGGGAGGACGTCGACCTCGGGCAGTCGGACCAGCAGCGAGTAGGAGAGCTGCTCGCAGACCGGCCGGACCGTTCCCCGGTCCCGCGCCGCCCACTGGGCTTCGACGATCTGGCTGGCCTGGAACGCGGAGTGGCCGACGTAGAGGATCTTGCCCTGGTGGACCAGGTCGTCGAGGGCGCCCAGCGTCTCCTCGATGTTGGTGTCCGGGTTGGGCCGGTGCAGCTGGTAGAGATCGATGTGGTCGGTGCCCAAGCGGCGCAGGGAGTCCTCGACGGCGGTGACGATCCAGCGCCGGGAAGCGCCGCGCCGGTTCCGCTCCTCCCCCATCGCGCCCTGGAACTTGCTGGCCAGGACCACCTCGTCCCGGCGGCCCCGCAGCGCCTGGCCGACGATCTCCTCCGACTCACCCTGGGAGTAGACGTCGGCGGTGTCGATGAAGGTGACCCCGGCGTCGAGCGCGGTGTGGATGATGCTGACGCAGTCGTCGCGGTCGGCGTTGTTGACCCCGCCGAACATCATCGCCCCGAGGCAGAGGGTGCTGACCTGGACTCCGGTGTCACCCAGACTGCGGTACCGCATGCGTCATCCTCTCGACGTGCATCCACCGGCCAGCCGGTCGTCGCCGGCGACAGGTCAGGAGTTCGGGCTGGGCCACGACCCCGCCGCCGGTCAGCTCAGCTGGTGCCGGGCCACCGAGATCTGCGTCATCACCTTGGAGCGCAGATGATCCGGGGCGACGTCCCCGCCGCAGCAGCGGGAGACCAGTGCCTTGACCGCCTGCTCGACGTCGAACTTCTCCAGGCACGGCTCGCACGCGGCGAGATGGGCCCGGATCTGGTCGCCGCTGGCGTCGTCCAGCTCGTGGTCCAGGAACTCGTACACCCGGTTGAGGGTGTGCTCGCACTCCTCGTTCGACAACCCGGTCACCGCCGACCCCCTTCGTTCTGCGCCATCCCGCGGTCCTTGGCGTACGAGGCCAGGAGGTTCCGCAGTTGGTTGCGCCCGCGGTTGAGACGCGACATCACCGTCCCGATCGGGGTGCCCATGATCTCGGCGATCTCCTTGTAGGAGAAGCCCTCGACATCGGCCAGGAACACTGCCAACCGGAAGTCCGGCGCGAGCTGCTGCAGCGCCTCCTTCACGTCGGAGTCGGGCAGGTGCTCCAGAGCCACCGTCTCGGCCGACTTCAGACCGGACGACGTGTGCGACTCCGCTCGCGCCAGCTGCCAGTCCTCGATGTTCTCGCCGTCGGCGATCTGAGGCTGTCGCTGCTTCTTGCGATAGGAGTTGATGTAGGTGTTCGTCAGGATCCGGTACAGCCACGCCTTGAGGTTGGTGCCCGGCGTGAACTGGTGGAAGGACGCGTACGCCTTGGCGTACGTCTCCTGCACCACGTCCTCGGCATCCGACGGGTTACGGGTCATCCGCAGCGCGGCGGCGTACAGCTGGTCGATGTAGGCAAGGGCCTCGGCCTCGAAACGGGCGTGCCGCTCCTCGGCCGTCTCCCGGGGGACGGTCTCGACGTCGGGTGCGCTGGTGGTGCTCTCGCTGGTGGGGAGGGTCATCACGTACGAGCGTACCGGCGCCGGCTGAGAAAAGCCTCGGCGCACCGGGGGGCGCTCGGACACGGCTGCGGTCATGCAGATCACAACGCGGTAGCGGCGTGGCTATTCCCCCGGGGTGTCCCGCACACCGGCGACCAGCTCCACCGCACTGGCCACCACCAGCGCACGCAGGTCGGCCGGGCGGAAGTCGGCCCGGGCCGGGGTCGCGAACCCGTGGTCGGCACCGGGCAACGGAACCACCACGACCTCGTCACCGCCGTCGGTCGCGGCCAGGACACCCGCGAGCTCGGCCGCGGTCCCGAACGTGTCCCTGGTCCCCTGCAGCACCAGCCGGGGCACCGACGGCGACAGCAGCTCCGGCAGCCGCGACCGCTCGGGACGACCGGGCAGGTGCAGGGGAAACGCCAGACACAGCACCGCGGCGACACCCAGCTCCTCCGCGGTCCGGCAGGCCACCCGCGCGCCGGCACTCCGTCCGCCCGCGACCACCGGGAGACCGACCAGCTCCGGACGTCGGGTCAGGCTCGCCACAGCCGGCAACCAGCCGACGTCCAGCCGGGGCGGCGGGACGGCCACCTTGCGCCCGGCGAGCCGCCAGGGCTGCTCGAACCGGGCCACGGTGGTCCCCAGCGGCGGCAGCTCACGGGCCAGCAGCGCCAGGTCCATCGCCGTAACCCCGCCGCCGGCGCCGTGGCCGAGGACCAGGACTGCCGAGGGATCGGTGGCGGCGTCGACGTGCCAGCGGCCCGGTCCCTCCGGCGTGTCCACCTCGACCACGACGGTGGCCGGCGCCGGCTCCGTCACAACAAGGTGTCCTGGGCCGGCCCGGCGTCCTGGGTGGCCTCGTCCGGGTCGTCGACGGCCAGCGGCTCGAGCAGTGACGGGTCGTTGTTGCTCACCTTGTTCACCGCCGTCGACACCGCGTACGCCTCCAGGGCCTCCGCCTCGGTGACCTGCAGGAGGTCGAGAGCGGTCTGCGGATCGGTCACGGTCGGGTCCAGCCAGGAGTCCCACGCCGACCTCGGCACCACCATGGGCATCCGGTCGTGCAGATGACCGACGGCGTCGGTGGCCTCGGTGGTGATGACCGAGCAGGTCCGCAACCAGGCGGTGTCGTCGTCGGCGTCCTTGGCCGGATCACGCCAGATCTCGTAGATGCCGGCCATCACCAGCAGGCTGCCGTCGGCACGGTGGATGAAGAACGGCTGCTTCCTGGCCTTGGCCGAGCCCTTGCCCGCCGCGACCGGGGCACGACCGAGGACCCGCTCGGTCGCCTCCGGCGCGTACCACTCGTAGAAGCCGTCGGCCGGCAACAGGCACCGGCGGGTGGCGAAGGCCCGGCGGAACGCGGGCTTCTCGGCCACCGTCTCGACCCGGGCGTTGATCATCCGGGCGCCGCCCTTCGCGTCTTTGGCCCAGGACGGCACCAGCCCCCAGACCAGGGGGCTGAGCCGACGCACCACGGTGTCCTCGGTCCGCGAGCGCCGCTCCAGCACCGCCGGGACGGCCACGGTCGGGGCCACGTTGAAGTCGGGCCCGGGCAGCTCGCCGAGGATCTCGTCGATGTCGAACTCCTGGACCAACGTCTCCGGACGTGAGCTCGAGGCATACCGACCACACATGGCTGCGACGCTACCGGCCGACTCCGACAGTCCCCCGTGCTGGTCCGGAACCGCCGGCCCCGTGTTGGTCTGGCACCTCCGGCACGGTAGGAATGGTCCATGACGTTGTTGCGCTCCACCGCACGCACGATGCTGGCCTCCTACTTCGTGGTCAGCGGACTCAAGGCCGTGCGCGATCCCGATTCCCTGGTTCCCGCTGCCGAGCCGCTGGTCGACGGGGTCGTCCCGACCGTGCAGCGCTTCGCCCCGGAGCAGGTCGCCAGCCTGGTGCCGACCGACGCCAAGACGTGGGTCCGCATCAACGGCGCGCTCGAGCTCGTCGGCGGCATCGCCCTGGCCACGGGCAAGGGCCGGCGCCTCGGTGCTGCCCTGCTCGCCCTGTCGCTGGTGCCCACCACCATCGGCAAGTACCCGTTCTGGAGCCGGAGCGACCCGGCCGAGCGCGCGGCGGACCGGGACCACTTCCTCAAGAACGTCAGCCTGCTGGGTGGCGTGCTGATCGCCTCCCGTGACACCGAGGGCAAGCCGAGCCTCGGGTACCGCGCGCACAAGGGTGGTCAGGCGCTGGCGAAGAACACCAACGCGATCGCCGCCGACACCAAGAAGGCGGGGCGCAAGGTCGCCAAGGAGACCCGGGAGCTGACCGACTCGGCGCTGGCCGAGGGCGCTCTCCTGGTGGGCGCGCTGGTCGGCACCACCGGCAAGAACCGGAAGAAGATCAAGAAGCAGATCGCGGCGGCCAAGAAGACGGCCACCCGCCAGGCGGCCGACGCCCGGCAGGCGGCGACCAAGGCCGCCAAGCAGGCCCAGAGGGACGCCGGGAAGTTCGCCAAGCACACCGGGCGGGACGCCGGCAAGCAGCTGGAGGCGGCGAAGAAGGAGGCGGCGAAGCAGATCGCCGCCGCCAAGAAGTCGGCTCAGAAGTTCACCGAGAACATCGAGCTGGGCGAGAACTGATCCCGGCGCGGGGGCCGGTCCGGGGCCACCGGACCCGGCCCCGCACGGTGGGCCTCGCGTAGACTCCCCCGCTGTGTCGACCACCCCGCTTCCCCCGCGATCCGCCGAACCCGCCACCGCGCCGAGCGGCGCCTGGCCCGCACCGACCGCCCCGGCCCCGATCCGGGCGACCGTCCGGGTGCCCGGCTCGAAGTCGGAGACCAACAGGGCCCTGGTGCTGGCCGCGCTGGCCACCGGTCCGTCCACCATCACCAACGGCCTCGACGCCCGCGACACCCGCCTGATGCGGGACGGGCTGCGCACGCTCGGCGTGGACGTCGACGACAGCGGTGACAGCTGGCGCGTCACCCCGCCGGCCGGCTTCACCGGAGGCGGCACCGTCGACTGCGGGCTGGCCGGCACCGTGATGCGGTTCCTGCCCCCGCTGGCCGTCCTGGCCGATGCTCCGGTCGCGTTCGACGGCGACCAGCAGGCGTACGCACGGCCGATGGGCCCGCTGCTGGACGGGCTCACCGCGCTCGGAGCCCGGGTCTCGGGCGACGCCCTGCCGTTCACGGTGACCGGTGGTGCCGACCTGACCGGCGGGCTGGTGACCATCGACGCCAGCACCTCGAGCCAGTACGTCTCCGGGTTGCTGCTGATCGGGGCCCGCCTGGCCGAGGGGCTCGATCTGCGGCACGCCGGCGGTGACCTGCCCTCCCGGCCCCACATCGCCATGACCGTGGCCATGCTGCGGGCGCGGGGGGTGGAGGTCGACGACAGCGAGACCGATCGCTGGGTGGTCCGGCCCGGCACGATCGCCCCGCTCGACGTGACGGTCGAGCCCGACCTGTCCAACGCCGCCCCGTTCCTGGCCGCGGCCGCCCTCACCGGCGGCTCGGTCTCCGTCCCGCACTGGCCGGCCGAGAGCAACCAGCCCGGCATCGTGCTGCCGCACATCCTGCAGCAGTTCGGCGCCGACATCACTTACGAGGACGACGGTGCCCTCACCGTCACCGGGACCGACGAGATCGACAGCATCGAGATCGACCTCCGCGACGCCAGCGAGCTGACCCCGGTGGTGGCGGCCATCGCCGCCCTGGCCGCCGACACCAGCCACATCCACGGCGTCGGCCACATCCGTGGGCACGAGACCGACCGGCTCGCCGCCATCGCCACCGAGCTGGAGGGACTGGGGGTCAGGGTGAAGGTGACCGATGACGGTCTGGTCATCCACCCGCGGCTGCTGGGCGGCGGCACGTGGCACACCTACGCCGACCACCGGATGGCCCAGGCCGGCGCGCTGATCGGGCTGGTGGTCGAGGACGTGGTCGTCGACGACGTGGCCTGCACCGACAAGACGATGCCCGAGTTCGTGCCGCTGTGGACGGCGATGCTGGCCGAGGCGGCCGGCGAGTCCGCCGCCGAGATCGCCGCCGATCCGGACAGCGCTCCGCAGTGACCGGGTCCGGTTCCCGCGCGTGACGTCCCGCGGTCTCTACACCGACGAGCACGCCGCCTTCGAGCGGCCGCGCCGCCGGAGCCGACCCCGCACCAAAGACCATCCCGACTACTCCGCGGCCGCCATCGGGGTGGTGATCACGGTCGACCGGGGGCGCTACCGGCTCGTGGTCGACGACCACGAGGTGGTGGCCACCAAGGCCCGCCAGCTCGGCCGCACCGGGGTGATCGTGGGCGACGAGGTGCGGGTCGTCGGCGACACCAGCGGGGAGGAGGGCACCCTCGCCCGGATCGTGGCCGTCGAGGAGCGCCGGACCGTGCTGCGGCGGACCGCCGACGACGACGACCCGTACGAGCGGCCGATCGTGGCCAACGCCGACCAGCTGGTGATCGTCACCGCCCTGGCCGATCCACCGCCGCGGACCGGGATGATCGACCGGATCCTGGTGGCCGGCTTCGACGCCGGGCTGGCCCCGCTGCTCTGTCTGACCAAGGCCGATCTGGCCTCCCCCGACGTGCTGCTGGCCCAGTACGGCCCGCTGGACGTGGCGATCGCGGTGACCCGGCCCGGTGCCGACCTGGCCGAGCTCCGCCGGCGGCTGGCCGGTCACCGCAGTGTCTTCGTGGGCCACTCCGGGGTCGGCAAGTCCACCCTGGTCAACGCGTTGATCCCCGACGCCTTCCGGGCGACGTCCCACGTCAACGAGGTGACCGGCCGTGGACGGCACACCTCCTCCTCGGCGATCGCGCTCCGGCTGCCCGCCGACCCCGCGATCGACGGTGACCCGGGCTGGGTGATCGACACCCCCGGCGTCCGCTCCTTCGGCCTGAGCCACGTCACGCCGCAGCGGATCGTCGCCGCGTTCGACGACCTGGCGGCGATCGTGGCGGACTGCCCGCGGGGCTGCACCCACACAGCGGCCGAGCCGGAGTGCGCCCTGGACGACGCCGTCGGTCGCGGCGAACTGTCTCCCGTACGACTGGAGTCGTTCCGCCGGATGCTCGGGTCGGGCCAGTAGCGTACGAGGCATGTCCGGAACCCCCACCCCAGCAGCCACGTCGAGTGATCCGGCGTTCCGGAACCTGACCGATGACCTCCGGCTGGCGCACCTGCTGGCCGACGACGCCGACTCGATCACCATGAACCGGTTCAAGGCCCTCGATCTGCACGTGGTCGCCAAACCCGATCTGACCCCGGTCTCCGACGCCGACACCGCCGTGGAGGAGGCCCTGCGCCGCACCCTCGGCCGGGCTCGCCCGCGCGACGCCGTGCACGGGGAGGAGATGGCCGACACCGGCTGGGGTCCGCGTCGCTGGGTGATCGACCCGATCGACGGGACCAAGAACTTCGTCCGCGGCGTGCCGGTTTGGGCCACCCTGATCGCGTTGATGATCAACGACGAGGTGGCCGTGGGCGTGGTGTCGGCGCCGGCGCTCGGCCGCCGCTGGTGGGCCAGCCTGGGCGGCGGCGCGTACGCCGGCAAGTCGCTGATGTCGGCCACCCCGTGCAAGGTCTCCGACGTGGCCGCCATCGAGGACGCCTCGCTGAGCTACTCCTCCATCCCGGGCTGGGTGGAGTCGGGCCGCGGCCAGCAGTTCGTCGATCTGATGCGGGGCTGCTGGCGGAGCCGGGCGTACGGGGACTTCTGGTCCTACATGCTGCTCGCCGAGGGCGGGGTGGACATCGCCTGCGAGCCCGAGCTGGCGCTGCACGACATGGCCGCCTGCTCGATCGTGGTCAGCGAGGCGGGCGGCCGCTTCACCGACCTCGACGGCGTCCCCGGGCCGCGCGGCGCCAATGCGGTGGCCACCAACGGCCGGCTGCACGATCTCGTGCTGGACCAGCTCGCCCTGGCCGACGAGGAGTCCTGACCCGACGATCGTGGCCGCGGCGGCGGCCCGGGTGGGCCAGGGCAGAATGACGCCATGCAGCTGACCCACACCTTCACGATCGACGCTCCCGTCGACCAGGTCTTCGACGTGTTCGGTCGTCTCGACCTGCTCGCGCCGTGCTTTCCGGGCGCCTCGGTGTGGGGTCGTGACGGTGAGGTCTACCACGGGGCGGTCAAGATCAAGTTCGGGCCGTTCCCCCTGGTCTTCGAGGGAACCGCGCGGGTGGTGCGGGCCGATGTCGCCGACCGTCGCCTGGTGGTCAAGGCCAACGCCCGGGACCGGCGCGGGGCGGCGGCCGGGTCGGCCACGGTCACGGCCATCTTCCGACCGACAGGCGACGACGGCACCCGGGTCGAGGTCGGCACCGACCTGGACCTGACGGGCCGCCCGGCCCAGCTCGGGGCCGGGGCCATCTCCTCGGCCAGCAACCGACTGGCCGACCAGTTCATCGGCTGCATCGGGGCCAAGCTCGCGACCGGGCTGACCGCCGACGCGCCCGGGTCGCAGCCGGCCGGAGGCCCCGCGACGAGCGATCGGGCCGGCGACCAGCGCGGTCCTGCGGCGGCGGCCGCGGACCCGGCGGCCGTCGGTGCCACCGGCCCGACGACACCCCGCCCGGCACGGCCCGACTACGCGTACCGCCCGCCGACCGCCTCGGAGTCGGCCCCCCACCTGCAGGTGCTGCCCGACGTGGCGCGCACCTGGCTGCCGTTGGTGGCCGGCGCCGTGGGCGGCCTGGCCGTCCTGGCTCTGGTCGTCGGCTGGTGGCGACGGCGCTGAGCCGCCCGATGGCCCGGCGCACCCGCTACGAGGCGAACGTCTGCGTGCTGCTGCGCCGCGACCGGCGCTGGCTCCTCACCGTCCGCGGCCCGCACGTGGCGTACGCGCCCGGGATGATCGGCATGGTCGGCGGACACGTCGAGCCGGTGGCCGGGACAGGCGTGCTCGAGAGGACCGCGCGCCGCGAGGCGCGCGAGGAGACCGGGCTCGACCTGACGGCGGTGCCGTTGTCCTACCTGTCCAGCGGGCTCTACCTCGGCCGGGACGACCAACCGGTCCTGACGGTGACGTACGCCGGCGAGCTGCCCGTCGGCCCTGAGCCCCGGCTCGCCGACCCCGACGAGCTCACCGCCGTCGGGTGGTGGACCGCGGCGGCCCTGGCGACCGCGGACAACTGTCCTGACTGGCTGCCTCCGCTGCTGACGGCCGCCGACCACCTCCTGGACGGCCTCGGCCGATCCTGAGCCCGTGCGGTGTCCTCAGCCGGCGATGACCCGCAGCCGTACGGTCTCGGGCAGGTCCCGCAGCTTGGCCAGGGCCTCTTCGGCCAACGGACCGCTGACGTCGGTGATCACGTAGCCCAGGTCACCCCGGGTGGACAGCGTCTGACCCTCGATGTTGACCCGGCTGTCGGCCAGCACCCCGTTGACCGTGGCCAGCACGCCCGGCACGTTCTGGTGCACGTGCAGGATGCGGGTCCGATCGCCGCGGTCGGTGGCCACCGGCGGCAGGTTGACCGACATCGAGGTGTTGCCGGCGGCGACGTAGTCGCGGAGCTTGCCGGCCACGAACCGGCCGATGTCCTCCTGGGCCTCCTGCGTGGAGCCGCCGATGTGCGGGGTGAGGATGACGTTGGGGATGCCCTGCAGGCAGGACGTGAACGGGTCGCCGACGGTCTTCGGCTCCTCGGGGAACACGTCCACCGCAGCACCGGCCAGGTGGCCGCTGAGCAGGTGGTCGCGCAGTGCCTCGTGGTCGACGACGACGCCGCGGCAGAGGTTGAGGAACAGGCTCCGGGGCCGCATCATCGCGAACTGCTCCCGGCCGAACAGACCGGCGTTGCCGGGCCGACCGTCGACGTGCAGCGAGATGGTCTCGGCCTCGGCCAGCAGCTCCTCCAGGCTGTGGCAGCGGCGGGCGTTGCCCAGGGCCAGCTTGTCGGCCACGTCGTAGAAGAGCACCCGCATGCCGAGCGCCTCGGCCACCACCGACAGCTGGCTGCCGATGTTGCCGTACCCGACGATGCCCAGGGTCCGGCCACGGACCTCGTGAGCGCCCTTGGCCGACTTGTCCCACTCGCCGTCGTGCATCTTGGCGTTCTTGTCGGTCAGGTGCCGGGCCATCGAGATGATCTCGGCGATGGCCAGCTCGACCACGCTGCGCGTGTTGGAGTAGGGCGCGTTGAACACCGCGAGACCACGCTCGGAGGCCGCGGTCAGGTCGATCTGGTTGGTGCCGATGCAGAAGGCCCCCACCGCGAGCAGGCTGGGAGCCCGCTCCAGCACCTCGTCGGTCACCGTGGTCTTGGAGCGGATGCCGAGCAGCTGGACACCGTCCAGCGCCGCCACCAGCTCGTCGGTGTCGAGGGCACCCTTGACGGTCCGTACCTCGATCCCCCGCTCGCCGAGCAGCCGTTCGGCCTCGGGGTGGATGTTCTCCAGCAGCAGCGCTCTCATGGTTCCCTCGTCGGTGGTGCTCGTGCGGCCGTCCGCGATGCACGTCGGGCCCAGCGGACAAGTCTAGGAACACCGTCGACGGTCGGGCATTCCCGTCTCAGGTGGTCGGTCGCTCAGACTCTAGGGTGACCGCGTGGGCATCGGCGAGCTGGCGGAGGGACCGCTGCACGCCGCGCTCAAGCAGCACCTGGGCAGACCGGGGGATCGCTTCGAGGTTCCGGTCGAGCGCTGGGTGGTCGACCTGGTCCGCGCCGACGGCGAGCTGGTCGAGATCCAGACCGGTGGCTTCGGTCCCCTGGGACGCAAGCTCGACGGGCTGCTCGATCAGCACCGGATGCGGATCGTGCACCCCGTGCCCGGCCGCCGCTGGGTCGTCCGGACCGACGCGTCCGGCGACGAGCTGAGCCGGCGCCGGTCGCCGCGCGCGGGCCGCCCGACGGAGATCTTCGACGTGCTCGTGGCGTTCCCGACCCTGATCGGTCACCCGAACCTGGTGATCGAGGTGCTGCTGTGCGAGGAGGAGCACGTCCGCGCAGCGGCCCCGGTGGGGACCGGGCGGCGCCGCCGGGATCCGGGGGTGCGGCACCTGGTCGGGGTGCTGACGTCATACGAGATCCGGCAGCCCCCCGACGTGCTCGAGCTGCTGGATGCGCCACTCCCCGCCGGGCCGTTCAGCACGGCTGAGCTGGGCGGTCTGGTGGGAGTGCCGAGGGTGCTGGCCCAGCGGATCATCTTCTGCCTGCGGCTGCTGGAGCTGATCGAGCCCGCCGGGAAGCGCGGTCACGCGCCCCTGTACCGCGTAGCCGGACCCTGATCGCGGCCCCGCTGCGTCGAAGTCAGCTCGACCGAACCCGTTCCCGGCGTGTCGCCCCGGATTCGGCGCAGTCGAGCTGACTTTGACGCAGGTTCCAGCCGGTCCCGCCCGCGCAGGTCAGCGCAGTCCGGCCAGCTCACGGTAGGCGCGCAACCGACCACGGGTCTGTGCCGAGGTCAGGGCCACGAAGCAGGCGTCCACCACCACGTCGGCGGTCACCTCCAGCAGCCGGTTGAGCAGCCCCACCGAAGCCAGCGGGTCGGCGGGCGCGGTGTGCCGACCGGAGCCCAGCGCGAAGAAGGTGTCGCCGTCGGTCAGCTGGTGGGCGGGACGCACGGCCCGAGCCAGCCCGTCGTGGGCCACGGCCGCGACCTTGCCGGCGTGGGCCTTGGTCAGGGTCAGGTCGGTGAGCACCACCCCGATGGTGGTGTTGAACGGTCGGCCGGCCTGCCCACGCGCGGCGGAGAGCGCCACCCGCCCGACGCTGTCGGGACGGTCCAGAACCCCGCGTCGGTCCGACCACAGGGCGCCGGTGTCGGGGTCGACCGGGGAGCCCGCCGCGTTCACCACGATGGCCACCCCGACCCGCCCGGCCGGTCCGTCGTCGCCCAGGGACAACGCGGCCTCCGCGTAGCCGAAGCCGCCCTTGAGACCGCCGGCCATCGCCCCGGTGCCCGCGCCGACCGCGCCCAGCTCCGGGTCGGTCGTCCGGCGACCGAAGGCTCCCTTGGCGGCGTCGTACGCCCGAGCGCCGAACTCCGCGGTCGGTCGGTGCGCGAAGACCCCACCCCGTCCCAGGTCGAAGATCACCGCGGCCGGCACGATGGGCACCACCTCGCCCGGCTCCCGGCCCACCCGGAATCCACGACCGTCCGCCGCCAGCGACGTCATCACGCCGTCGGCGGCCGCCAGGCCGTACGCGCTGCCGCCGCACAGCACCACCGCGTCCACCTGCTCGACCAGGGCCCGGGGGTCGAGCAGGTCGGTCTCGCGGGTGCCCGGAGCGCCGCCCCGCACGTCGACCCCGCCGACCGCGCCGCGCTCGGTCAGCACGACGGTGGCGCCGGTCAGCCAGCCGTCGCCGTCGGCGGTGTGGTGGCCGATGGCGAAGCCGTCGATCATGCTCAGATGGCGAAGCGGGTGCCGGAGAACGAGCCCGTGTAGGCCGTCGACCGGACCAGCTTCGTCCCGTTGCTGCGGTACAGCTGGAGGCGGCCGGCTCTGGACCGGGTCACCAGGTCGCCCCGCTCGTCCCCGTCCACGTCGCCGACCGCGGTGATCGAGGAGACCCCGCCGAAGCCGGTGCCGATCGGCTTGCGGGCCGCGAAGCCATTGGCCGTCCGCAGGTGCACGTACAGGCTCGAGCCGCTGCGGGTGATCACGTCCAGCCGGCCGTCGGCGTTGAAGTCGCCGGCGCCGCGCAGCCAGTCGGCCTTGGACCAGCTGCCCGCGACAGTGGTCACCCCCTTGACTCCGGTCGCGCCGTTGCCGTAGATCACCGAGGCGACGCCGCCGGACGTGATCGCCATCAGGTCGGGGAACCGGTCGCCGTTGAGGTCGCCCACCCCGCTCAGGTAGCGGTGCTTGGACACGACGCCCAGGTCGATACCGGTGGAGAAGCTGCCGGTGCTGGTGCCCCGGTAGAGGACCAACCGCTGCCGGGAGGTGCGGGCCACCACGTCGGCGTAGCCGTCGCCGTTCCAGTCACCGGCGTTCAGCACGTGGGTGAAGGAGCCGAACCCGGAGTCCAGCGTCTGCCCGGCACCGAGCGCCTTGGTCGAGACCGGGTAGCGGCGGAGGTCCCCTCCGCTGGTGATCAGCAGCAGGTCGACCCGGCTGGTGGACCGGTAGGAGCGGGGGAAGGCGGCGTACTTCTTGCCGGGCTTGATCACCACCGGAGCCGGTTCGGGCGTCGGGGCCGGGAGCGGGGTCGACGGCGAGGGCTTGGACGGCGACGAGGTGCCGTTGACGGTGAAGTAGTTGCCGCGCATGCCGAACTTGCCCTTGAAGGTGGTGCCGCTCACGGTCACCGACTTCTTGCTGCCGGTGATCTTGATGGTGGTGACGCGGCCGCCCCAGCGGCCGTAGCCGTCACGCTTGGTCACCTGGACCCGCTTCGCGGTGCCGACCCCGAACGCCTTGCCCAGCCGGGACGCCGAGATCGTCTTGCTCCACGACTGGTCCTTGATCACGCCGTCGTACGGGTCCTTCTGGGCGCTCTGGTAGCTGTAGTCGCCGGTGGTGATCTGTCCGCCGTTGGACGAGGTGAACTGCGTGTAGGCCGGCTTGCCGCCGAAGGACATGATCACGTGCGCGGTCGCCCGGACGGCGGTGTCGCCGTTGGCGGTCTCGTTGTCCATGCCCCGGTAGACCTGGCAGCTGGTGGTGTCGCAGATGTCGTAGCCCGAGCTCGCGGAGCGGGCCCGCAGGAACGCGCCGTAGGTCCGGGCGGCCACAGCCTGCGCCTTGACCGCCTCGGGGTGCCAGGACGTCGGCATCTCCGAGGGAACCACCGCCCGGACGTAGTTCTCGACCGACACCGTGTTGACCGAACGGCCGCTGCTGCCCCGCTTGATCAACGACAGGCTGCCGCGGTAGCCCCGCGTCGAGCCGCTCGGCAGCACCAGCCGGAGGCTGCCGGCGGAGCTGCTCGCCGTCCAGGTGCCGGTACCCAGACCCGTGCTCCGGGTCTTCCAGCTGCCCCCGGAGGACTTGTGCGACAGCGTGTAGCCGGAGCCGGACCGGCTGATTCGCCAGGTGGCGTACGCCGACCCGGTCGGCAGCGTGTACGTCCTCGAGCCGTCGCTGACCCGGGCTCCGGCGGCCGGCTTGAACGTGAGGCTGCCGTCGGAGTCCGCGGTCACCCAGACCCGGATGGTGCCCGTGTTGGGCAGCGCCGCGCGGACCGTCTTCGGGTAGTAGAAGGCCAGGATCTGCTTCCAGGTCAGACCCTTCCGGGCCGCCCCGTAGGCGCCGTACTGGCTCATCCCCCAGCCGTGGCCGAACCCCGCCCCGGTGACGTAGAAGTTGCCGCTGCGGGGAGACGTCGCGGAGTCGGCCGCCGCCGTCGGGCTGGCGGTCACCGACGAGGCCCCGACCAGGCCGACGGCGAGGCCCGCCACCACCAGGCGGCGGGCCCACCGACGGAGGCCGAGGAGCGGCTGCTGCAGGGCGTGCTGTCTCGGGGAAGACATGGCCATCCGTTCGTCCGGGGTCACGAAGGCCCCAGAGTGCAGGAGGTCAAGCCCAACACGCCAGTGTTAAGGAAGAAATTCCTGTGACTAGAGTGAATGTTGGGGCGAACCCTCAGTCACAGGTTCACCTCAGCTCCCGAGGCTGATCTCCTGTCGCTGAGCGGCCGAGGCGTAGCAGGCATCGACCACGCGGGCCCGGGCCAGCGCCTCCGATCCGTCGTGCTCGACGTTGGCCCCCGCCCGGACCGCGGAGACGAAGTCGGTCACCGCCTGCAGGTGCTGACCGTCCTCGGGCACGTACGGCGTGAGCTCGGCCGGGACCCCGTCCTTCTGGGTCCAGATGCCCAGCTTGCGGTAGGTCGCCGGGAACCCGCCCCACTCGATGCTGGCGCCGCCCTCGGTGCCGTAGAGGGTCACGTAGCACTGGTCGTACGGGATCCACTGGGCCCAGCTGGACTCCAGCAGCAGCGTGCCGCCGCCGCCCAACCGCAGGAACGCCGTGGCCAGGTCCTCCACGTCGAAGTCGGGGGTGGCACCGTCGGTCTTGGCCCACGGCCCGTACGCCGACGCGCCCTGTCCGCGGGGGCCGAACTCCGCGTAGGTGGACGCCGTCGCGCTGGTCACGTCCGGCTCGCCGAGCAGGAACAGCGCCATGTCCAGCATGTGCACGCCGATGTCCATCAGCGGGCCGCCGCCGGACGCGGACTGCTGGGTGAACCAGCTGCCCAGACCCGGGATCCCCTCCTTGCGCAGCCAGCCGGCCTTGGCGTAGTAGATGTCGCCCAGCACCCCGGACGCGACGACCTGCTTGAGCGCCTGGACGTCACCGCGGCGGCGGTGGTTGAACGTGATGTCCAGCACCTGGGAGTTCCGGCGGGCCGCATCGACCATGGTCTGGGCCGCCGCGCCGGTGTCCGCCATCGGCTTCTCGCTGAGCACGTGCAGCCCCGCGTCGAGAGCCGCCACCGTGACCGGCGCGTGCAGGTTGTTCGGGGTCGCCACCGACACCACGTCCACGCAGTCAGCCGCCACCAGCTCGGACCAGTCGCCGAACCGACGCTCCGGCGGCACGCCGTACTGGTCGCCCAGCAGCGCCAGCTTGTCAGGCTCCAACCCGGCCAGCGCCACCAGCTCGACGCCGTCCAGCTGGGCGTACGCGTCCATGTGCTGCTGGCCGGCCCAGCCGAGGCCGATCACTCCGGCCCGCAGGGTCCCGCTCTCGTTCGTCGTCGGGGCGCTCATGCCGACACCTCCCCGTCCTGCGCGAGCTGCGCCCGGAAGCGCGGGGCCGGCTCGTTCACCACGGCCGGGGCGACGAAGTCGATGCTGCGCTGCGGGGCCGCCCACTGCACCGCGTTGGCCAGCACCCGCTTGATGTCGGGATGGTGGTAGACGGGATAGTCCTGGTCACCGGGCGAGAAGTAGAAGATCCGGCCCTTGCCCCGCCGCCAGGTGCAGCCGGAGCGGAAGACCTCGCCCCCGGTGAAGGTGGACAGGAAGATCTGCTCGTCCGGCTGCGGGATGTCGAAGTACTCGCCGTACATCTCCTGCTCGTCGATGACGATCGGCGACGGGACCCCTTCGGTGATCGGGTGCCCGGGGGCAACCGTCCAGACCAGCTCGGTGTCGGCGGAGTTGCGCCACGCGAGCGAGCAGGAGGTGCCCATCAGCTTGATGAAGATCTTGGAGAAGTGCGCGGAGTGCAGGGGCAGCAGACCCATGCCGCCCAGCACGCGGGAGTAGACGCGGTCGACCACCGCGTCGTCGACCGACCCGTGGGTGGCGTGTCCCCACCAGGTGAGGACGTCGGTGTTGTCGAGCACCTCGGCGCTCAGACCGTGCTCGGGCTGGTCCTGCGTGGCGGTGCGCACCTCGACGCGGTCGCCGAGCAGCTCGCTCAGACCGGCGGCGATCGCCCCGTGCATCCCGTCGGGATACAACCGGGCCATCATCTCCCGGTCGCGGTCGCTGTTCTCGTGGAAGTTCTCGCCCCACACGGTGACGCGGATCGGTGCGGTGGGGGTGGTCGTGGACTGGGACTGTGTCGGTGAAGTCACGAGGCAACAGTCTGCCAAGGCCAGCGTGAGAATGGCGAGTCGATGCTGCGATCATTCAGCGTGGCTGACGACCGCTCTGCTCTCGACAAGGTCCGGCTCCGCGCCTTCGACCTGAGCGAGCGGACCACCCGGCTCGGTTACCGCTCGGCGCAGCGCCGGCTGGCCCGGTGGCGGGGCCGCGGCTTCCTGATCGCCCAGTGCGCGGTGACGGCCGGGTTGGCCTGGTTGATGGCCCGAGAGCTGCTGCAGCACGCCGCCCCGTTCTTCGCCCCGGTGGCCGCGATCCTCGTGCTCAACGTCACGTACGGCAACCGGCTCCGGCGCGGGGTCGAGGTGGCCATCGGGGTCGCCCTCGGCGTGCTGGTCGGCGACGTGTTCGTGTCCGTCTTCGGCACCGGGGTCTGGCAGATCATGGTCGTGGTGGCGCTGGCCATGTCCCTGGCCAGCCTGCTGGGGGCCGGCCAGCTGATGACCATCCAGGCCGCTGTGCAGGCGGTGATCGTGACCACCCTGCTGCCCGATCCCGGCGCCGGCTTCGGCCGCTGGCTGGACGCGGTGGTCGGCTGCGCCCTGGCGCTGGCCGTGGCCACCCTGGCCCCGAGCGCACCGCTGCGCCGGCCCGGGATCCTGGCCGCCCAGCTGCTGCAGGAGCTGGCCGCCACCCTGCGTGCGGCGGCCACCGCGCTCCGGGACGGTGACGAGTCCGCCGCGGACCTGGTGCTGGAGCGGGCCCGCGAGGGCGAGGCCCAGCTGAAGACGCTCCAGGACGCCGCCGACGAGGGTCTCGCGGTGGTCCGCCAGAGCCCCTTCCGGCGCCGGCAGCTGGGCTCGGCGCTCGCGTACGCGCAGCTGGCCGAGCCGTTGGACCGGGCCAGCCGCAACCTGCGGGTGCTGGCCCGCCGCAGCGCGACAGCGGTCTGGCGGGGCGACACGGTGCCGGAGTCGTACCTGCGGCTGCTGGAGAGCAACGCCGGACTGGCCGAGCGGATGGCCAGCGACCTGCACGAGGGAAAGCTGCCCGTCGCGGCCCGCAAGCTGCTGGTGGCGGCGGCCCGGGAGACGTCGCACCTGCCGGTCGCCGACAGCATCTCGGCGGTGGTGATCCTCGCTCAGGCCCGTTCCATCCTGGTGGACCTGATGGAGCTGACCGGGTTGGACTACGCCGACGCCCGCGAGCTCATCCCGGACATGGACTGAGACCACAGCCCATGACCCGACCGCCCCGACCGCTCGCCCGCAGCCCGCTGAGAGACCGCCTGCTCACGGTCCTGACCTCCCTGCTGCTGGCGTTGCTCGCCACCATCGCGCTGGCCACGACTCCTCCGGCGGTCGCCGACACGCCCACGCCGGCGAGCCCGGGGGCGTCTCCCAGCGCGACCACACCCCCCCCGCCCTCCCCCACCCCGGACGCCACGCCACCGGCCAGTCCCGGCGTCACCGCCACGGCACCTTCGTCTCCGGAGCCGACCGGTCCCACCCGGTCGGTGACCCCGACCCCGGAGCCGACGGTCAGCTCAGCGGCGCCGACCCCGCGCCCGACCCCGACACCGTCCCCCACCCGTCGTACGCCGACCGCGTCGACCACCCCGGTGGTGATGATCCCGTCGACGCCACCGGCGAGCCTGAGCGCCAGCGTCCCACTGACCTCGGCGATCATCGCCTTCGTCGTGCTCATCCTGGTGGGGCTGCTGCTCCGGGAGCTGACCACGGTCGCCGGCTCACCGCCCGAGACCGATGACACCGTCATCCTGCGACCGGCGACCCAGGAGGACGTGCTCCGGCTGATGTCCATCGCCGGGGACGCGCTGATCGAGGCCGGCTTCGACGTGAGCGACGTCCAGTCCGACCTGCGGGCCATCGCCACCGCGCACGGGCTGCCGGACGTCCAGATCATCGCGATGCCGACGGCGCTGGTGGTCTCCTCGACCAGCGGCGGCACGCTGCGGACCAGTGCCGTGGCCACCGGAGCCGTCCAGCTCCGGCTGCACCAGATCGAGGCGCTCGACGACGTGGTCGCCCGGACCCGGCTGGGCCTGGACCCGCGAGCCGCGCTCAAGGAGATCCGAGCGATCCGCCAGGCGCCGCCCCCGTTCCCGCCCGCGGTCCAGCTGCTGGGTGGGGTGCTGGCCACCATGGGACTGGCCGTGCTGCTGGGCAGCTCGGGTCGCGGCACGCTGCTGGCCGGAGGTCTCGGGGTGTTCACCGGCGCCGTCCAGCTGCTGGGTCTGCGGGTGCCGCTGCGCTACCAGGCGCTGGTCACGGTGTCCGCGGCCACCGGGGTCTCGCTGGCCGTGTTCCTGCTCGCCCGGTCCGGCTGGACCGCCGACATCGTCCCGTCCCTGATCGCTCCACTGGTCACGCTGTTGCCCGGTGCCCTGCTGACCACCGCGGTGATCGAGCTGGCCAGCGGTCAGATGATCTCCGGGGCCGGGCGGCTGGCCGCCGGGGCGACGCAGCTGCTGCTGCTGGCGCTGGGCATCGTCGGCCCGGCGCTGCTGGTCGGCATCCCCGCTCTCGAGCTGACCAGCACCCGACCCGCCTTCGGCACCCTGGGTCCGTGGCTGGGCGTGGCCGCGTTCGGGATCGGCATCGTGGTGAACCGCTGCGCCCGCCCGCGGTCGATGGGCTGGATCCTGATCGTGCTCTACGTCGCGTACGGCGCTCAGGTGCTCGGCGGTCTGTTCATCGGCGGTCTGCTGTCGGCGTTCGTGGGGGCGCTGGCCATGACCCCCGTCGCGGACCTGGTCGCGCGTCAGCGCGGCGGGCCGCCGGCCATCGTCAGCTTCACCCCGGCGTTCTGGATCCTGGTGCCCGGGGCCCTCGGGTTGATGGGCGTGGCCACGCTGCTGTCGGGCGACGGCACCGGCACCGGGTCGCTGCTGACCGCCGTGATCACCATGATCGGCATCGCCCTCGGGGTGCTGGTCGGACGCGCGCTGTCGACCCTGATCGGGCTGCGCCGCCGGGTGTGGAGCTGAGGCACGCGGTCGGCCACGCGGTCAGCGTTCGGCTCGGGAGGGGCCGGCTCGGGAGGGGCCGGCTCGGGAGGGGCCGGCTCGGGAGCGTCGGGCTCGGGAGCGTCCGGCTCGGGAGGCTCGGGAGCTCAGACGCCGATGTCGGCGCGGCGACCAGCCCGCTTGTCGCACCAGACCTCGCCGTCGGCGTACACCACCCCGTCGGAGAAGCGGCCCTCCACCCGGCCGCCGTCGAACTGCTCGTTGTAGAGCCGCGCGTACAGGCCGCCGCGGGCCAGCAGCTCGGCGTGGGTGCCCTGCTCGACCAGCTCGCCGTCCTCCAGACCGAAGATCACGTCGGCGTTGCGGATGGTGGACAGCCGGTGGGCGATGGCGATCGTCGTCCGCCCCTGGGTGGCACGCTCGAGCGCCTGCTGGACGAGCCGCTCGGTCTCGGTGTCCAGGGCTGAGGTGGCCTCGTCGAGGATGAGCACCCGCGGGTTCATCAGCAGCACCCGGGCGATGGCCAGCCGCTGCTTCTCCCCACCCGAGAGCCGGTAGCCCCGCTCGCCGGCCACCGTGTCGTAGCCCTGCGCGAAGCTCATGATCCGGTCGTGGATGTTGGCGTCGCGGGCGGCCTGCTCGACCTCGGCCCGGGTCGCACCCGCCTTGGCGTACGCGATGTTGTCGAACAAGGAGCCGTGGAACAGGTAGGGCTCCTGGGTGACCATGCCGACGGACTGGGCGAGGGAGTCGAAGGTGACGTCGCGGACGTCGTTGCCGTCGATCCGGATCGCGCCGCGCCCCACGTCGTAGAACCGCGGCACCAGGTAGGTCATGGTCGTCTTGCCCGACCCGGACGGACCGACGATCGCCGCCAGCTGACCGGGCTCGATGCGCAGGCTGATGCCGGCCAGGGTCCAGTCACGGGCCGGCTCGATCGGCTCGTCGGTTGCCGCTTCCGCCATCTCCTCCGGCGGCGGTGCGCTGTCGGCGGGCCCGAACCGTGGCCCGGACCGGGTGCCACTCAGCTCGCGCGCCTCCGGGTAGCGGAACCAGACGTCGTCGAACTCGACCCGCCCGCCCTGCCGGGTCCTCTCCAGCGGGCGCGCGTCGACCCGCTCGACGATCGCCGGCTGCAGGTCGAAGTACTCGAAGATCCGGCGGAACAGGGCCAGTGAGGTCTGCACGTCGAGGGTCACCCGCATCAGCTGCATGAGCGGCATCTGCAGGCGCGCCTGCAGGGTGGTGAAGGCGACCAGGGTGCCGGCGGTGAGCAGCTCGCCACCCCCGATCCGCCCGGTCATCAGGTAGCCGGCCACGAGGTAGATCAGGGCCGGGGTGACGGCGAAGAACGTCTGGACCAGGGCGAAGAACGTGCGGCCGGTCATCGCCGCCTCGATCTGCAACCGGGTCTGGTTGCGGTTCTCCTCGCGGTAGCGCTCGGTCTCGGCGTGGCCGCGGCCGAAGACCTTGGCCAGCAGGATCCCCGACACCGACAGGGACTCCTCGGTGATGGCCGTCATCTCCGACAGCGACTCCTGGGTGCGGCGGGCGATCCGTTGTCGGCGTCGGCCGACCCGCACCTGGACGACCAGGAACAGCGGCATCAGGATCAGGGTCAGGACGGTCAGCTGCCAGGACAGCAGCACCATGGCGATGAAGGCCGCGATCACCGTCACCGAGTTCTGCAGGATGGTGGTGGCCGTGTCGGTCAGCACCGTCCGGACGCCGCTGACGTCGTTGGCGAGCCGGGACTGGATGGCCCCGGTCTTGGTGCCGGTGAAGAAGGCCAGCTCCATCCGCTGCAGGTGGGCGAACAGGTCGCTGCGCAGGTCAGCCATCGCGGAGTTGCCGATCCGGCTGGTCAGGTAGTTCTGCCCGATGCCGAGCAGCGCGGTCACGATCGGGATCACGATGAGTCCGCCGACCAGCCACCACAGCAGCGACAGGTCGACCGCTCCCCCATCGACGGGGAACAGGGCGTCGTCGAAGATCGCCCGCGTCAGGAACGGCGCGACGGACGTCAGGGCCGCCGACACCAGCACGACCAGGGCGACCAGCAGCATCTGCTTCTTGTACGGCGCCAGCTGCCGCGCGATGCGCCGCAGCACCCCGTCGGCCACGACCTCGTCGGTCGGGGCGCCGGCCGGGGTCTGCTGAGCCGTGGCAGCCGTCATGCGCTGAGGCTACGCGCGCGCTCCGACACCACCGAGGTGCCGGTGCCGGTGGCCGCCGTGCACGGCCGCGGCCATGCCCAGACCGATCACGACGGCGGTCAGGTGACCCATGGCCGTGAAGTCCGGTCTGATCGCGAAGACCGCCCCCATCACCCCCAGACAGGCGAGCGCGTACGGGAGCCGGCGTCGCCGCGGGACCCGGGCGGCCAGCAGACCCACGGCGGCCGCCAGGCCGTAGCTGACACCCACGTCCGGCTTCACCACGATGGAGAAGTGGGCGATGTGCCGGTAGAGGGCGTTGATCTCCATCGCCATCACGAACAGCGTCGCGCCGACGTGACCGAAGATCCAGATGGCGATCAGCGCCGTGCGACCGAGCCAGCGCTGGACCAGCCCGAAGACCCACACGACCACCGGCACCAGCAGCAGCTGGGTGAGGGGCGAGACCACGAACGCGCTGGCCGCGAGCACCGCCAGCGGACTGGCCCGCATGTTGTCGAGGTTGGTGCTGACGCCCTCCACGAGCCTGCGGACCGTCGCGTCGGAGTGCAGACCGACCCACAGGCTGACCACGGTCACGACGAGCCCGTAGACGAGGCCGACGTCCCGACCACGCCACAACCTGGCCAGGGTCGTCTGGAGCCGGCTGTCCGTCGGGGCGTCACTCACGAGAGCATTCTGGTCCTCGCGGACGGCGGTGTCGGCTCCGGTCCGACCGGCGTCACCGACCCCCGAGCACTGCCACGTGATGCACGTCTCACCTCAGGATTTGGGGTCTGCGTCATCGTCGCGTAACTTAGAGCAAGCGACGCGGGGTGGAGCAGCTCGGTAGCTCGCTGGGCTCATAACCCAGAGGTCACAGGTTCAAATCCTGTCCCCGCTACCAACGAAGAAGAACCCAGGCCTTCGGGCCTGGGTTCTTCTGCTTCTCGGGACCGGTGACAGCACGCCCGCCGCGGCCGGCTGCACGGCCCCCGGCCGCTGCGCGAGCCGGTCGCGGTCGGACCACAGCGATCGCGCTCAGCCCGCGCCCCACTGGCTGAAGGGTCGGCCGAACAGCTCGGCGTTGGTGTAGCGGAAGTCGTCGGTCACGTTCTCCCCCGCCCAGACCGGCACCTCCCAGGGAGTCTCCTCTGTCGGCACCTCGAGCTCGGCGACCACCAGCCCGGCGTTGGCGCCGGCGAACTCGTCCACGATCCAGCCGGGCCAGGGGTCCCCGAGCGCGTAACGGGTCTTGGTGATCGGGAAGCCCTCGGTGATCATGGCCAACAGCGCGCGAGCGTCGTCGACCGGGATCTCGTACTCGTACTCCGGACGCCCGATCCCGACCTGCTTGCCCTTGATGGTCAGGAAGGCGTGGGCATCGTCGACGACCCGAACCCGGATGGTCATCCCCGGCGTGGTGCTCAGGTAGGCCTGGCTCAGCGCCGAGGTCTCGATGACCGCGTCCCGCCACTCGTCGCCGACGACCACCAGCTTGTGCTCGAACTCGGTCCCCATGCGGGCAGCGTACCGGCGGGTTCTGTCCTATCCTGACGGCCACGCTCGTGGTTTGCTCCGGCCCTGAACAGAAAGCCTCTCGATGTCTGCGTCTCGTTCGGGTCGTCCTTGGCGCCGCCTGATCACCGGTCTGATCGGCCTCACCCTGGTCGGCGCTCCGCTGGCCGCTACACCGAACACCGCGTCAGCCGGCACCCACCACCGCTACCTGGTGAAGACCACGACGGGCTCCGACATCGCCCGACCGCTGGCCAAGGCACGGCAGAACGGTGGCACCGTCATCACCCGGCTCTCTCGGACGATGAACGGGTTCACCGCCGAGCTGACCCCGGCGCAGGCCGCTTGGCTGGCCAGCGACCCCTCGGTGACAGACGTGGTCGCCGACGTCGCTTACACGATCGACGACCAGCGGGTGATCGCCAACGCCAGTCAGAGCAGTCCGCCGTGGGGTCTGGACCGGATCGACCAGCGAACTCCCGAGCTCGACGGCCGCTACGACTACCTGACCGCAGGCTCCGGCGGCACCGTGTTCGTGATCGACTCCGGTATCCGCCTCACCCACAGCCAGTTCGGTGGCCGGGCCGTCAGCGGCTGGGACTTTGTCGGCGGCGACGCCAACGCCTCCGACTGCGCCGGCCACGGGACCCACGTCGCCGGCACCGTCGGCGGAAGCACGTACGGCGTGGCGAAGGGCGTCCGCCTGGTGTCGGTCCGAGTGCTGAACTGCAGCGGCGACGGCTACATCATCGACATGATCGATGCCCTGGAGTGGGTGGCGGCCCACAAGCCGGCCGGGCCGGCGGTGGTCAACATGAGCCTGGGCTTCCAGGTGACGTCGGCCACCCGCACCATCGCGGCCTCCGTGGACAGCGCTGTCAACGCCGTTGTCAAGGCCGGCATCCCCGTGGTGGTGGCCGCCGGCAACTCCGGTGAGGACGGACTCTCCGCCTGCAGCTACAGCCCAGCGCGCGTGCCCGCCGCCATCACGGTCGGAGCCAGCGACGACACCGACACCCGCGCCTCTTTCTCCAACTTCGGTGGCTGTGTCGACCTCTACGCCCCCGGAGTCGGCGTGCTGTCGTCCTGGGTCAGCTCCAACACCGCAGCCGGCTACCTGGACGGCACCTCGATGGCGGCGCCCCACGTCGCCGGGGCCATCGCCCGGCAGCAGCAGGACGATCCGCTGGCCTCGCCGGCCGCGCTCGTCGGTCAGCTCCTAGGCCGCTCCACCCTCGGCGCCCTCACCGACGCCGACGAGGTCGGGACCCCGAACCGGCTGCTGTTCGCCACCCCGCCGGCCGAACTGGCCGACGCCCCGATCGCGGTCTCGGCCGCCACCAGCGACAGCCGGAAGACCGTCACCGTGCGCTGGTCACCTCCGGCCGGTGCCGGAGCCCTGACCGGCTACCGGGTGATCCGCACCGGCAGCCGCGACAGCGGTGGTAAGGCGGTGGCCGTGGCCGGCGTATCGACCACCACCCGCAGCACCACCTTCACCGGACTCCTTGCCGGGGGCAGCTACTGGATCCGGGTGCTGCCGATCACCGCGGCCGGTGCGGGTCGGGCCACTGGCGTGAGCGTGCGACTGCTCGCCGTGCCCGTCCCGCCGGCGATCGCGAAGGCCTCGTCCGGCAGCAAGAAGGGCAAGGGCACCACGGTCGTCGGGCGGTGGGCCAAGCCCACGTCCGGCGGGCCGGTGGCGAGCTACCAGGTGCGGGCGGACCGGGTGGGCAGCAGCAAGGACAAGACCGTCGTTGTGCGCTCGACCGCGCGGTCGGTGGCCATCGCCGGTCTGGTCAAGAACAAGAAGTACCGGATCCTGGTGCGGGCGACGAACGTGGCCGGCACCGGCGCCTGGTCGAGGAAGTCCGCCACCGTCACCGCTCGCTGACCACTAGGAGCCGTCGGCAGCTGACTCCTGGATCGGCGCTGACGTACCGGGATTGGTGTCGGGGGTGTCCGGGACGGCGTCGGCTCCCCCGCCCGAGGTCTCGGCGCCACCGAAGCCCGAGGGTCCCTCGGAGACCTGACCCTCGGACGATTCTGCTGGCCTGTGCTGCCGAGGATCGCGGGGCTTCGGCGGGGTGGGCTTCGGGGTGCTGTCGTGAGTGGGTTCAGCCATGTGCACACCGTAGGTGACGCCCCCGCACAGCCGACCGGCGACGCTCGCTGCCGCTGTCGCGGTCTCGCCAGGAGCTGACGGAAACCTGCGGCTCGTGGCCCGCGCCCGGCGTGTCGGCCCGGCGTGTCGCTGTTGAGCTGCAGATTTCCGTCATCTCGGTCCGGAGCCCGGCTCAGGCGTCCAGGCCCAGCCCACGCCGGCCGATGTCGTTGAGGTCGTCGACGCCGAACCGGTTGGTCCAGGACGCCTCGTAGTTCTCCTCCGGAAAGTCGTACGGGCTGTTGCCGGCCAGGAACGCCTCGCGCACCTTGGTCTGGTAGGCGACGTTCTTCGCGCACAGCGGGGCGGCCGGGATGTACATGACGTTCCCCCAGCCCTGCTGGTCGGTGACCGGGGCGACCGAGTGGATCATGTCGCAGTGCCACCAGACCGAGTCCCCGGGCTCGACGTCGGGGATGGCGGAGACGGCCTCGAGCAGGATCGCGTGGTAGCGCTCGTTCACCGGGAAGGTCCGGTTGGGCTGCACGCCGCACATCTCGTCCTCCGCGACGTCGTCCAGCAGCGGCCGCAGCATCAGGTACGCCATCGCCTTGGGGATCGGCACGGTGTGCAGCACCCCCTGGTCGTTGCGCATCTCCGACAGCGCCGTCCAGCCCTGGAAGGTGCGGAAGGCCGAGCACATGGTCGAGCCCGGGTACTGCGACGCCTCGGTCCGGTAGGCCGCGTCCCACGGGTCGTAGGCGGCGACGTCACCGGAGAAGAGGCGCCGGAAGTGCTGCTGGTAGCCCTCGGTCATCCACAGGTCCAGCGTGCCGGGGTCGAGGTGAGTGCCAAGACCGCCGGAGGTCGCGCCCGGCGGGCGGCGGCGGATCCGGTCGGGGTAGAGGGTGTCCACCTCGGGGTCGAACCACTGGTGACCCTCGGACTCGGCGGTCCACCGGCTGTTCAGGAAGGCCTGCACGGTGGCCATCCGCGGGTGCTGGCGCGCCTCCATCTGCGCGCTCGACCAGTAGATCGGGTAGATCTCGGGCTTGCTCATCTCCGTGCCCAGGCTGCCGAAGAAGTCGTCGGCGGGGCCGGTGTAGGCCTCGAAGAACTTGTTGCTGTCGACGTACTCCACGGCGTCGCGGTCCCACTTCTCGGCCTCGGCGCGGTCGAAGTGACCCCGGATCACGGCGCAGCCGCGACGCTTCAGCAGGGCCAGCTGATCGGCCGAGACGGTGCCGGCGGCGATGTCGGCGTAGTCGATCACCGGCCACACCTCCTCGCCCCGCGCCCGCGCCGCCACGATGTCGGCGATCTCGCCCTCCAGGAACGACTCGATCTCGGCGATCACGTGGGCCACCGTGCGACCGGAGGCCTCGATCCGCGCCCGGATGGCGGCCTTGATCTCGGCGGTGGCGGCCGGGATGTCAGCGGGGATCGTCTCCCAGTGCGGAAGTCCGGTCAGCGACGACACGGTGCTGGCGGTGGTGGTGGTCATCCTCGTCCTCCTGGACAGTGGGGTGTCGCTCGGCCCGGCGGCGACAGCCCGGATAAGAGTTGTAATGGTCCCTAACAATTGGCCTGCGAGAACTGTACGACGACTGACCGCTAAAGTGCAAGGACTCCTAACAACTTTCTGGCGACCCCGGAGGTGCGTGGTGACCGAACGAGCCGAGGGCCCGCGGCGACCCACTCTGGGCGTCGTCCGCGAGCTCACCGACCGGCACGTGGTCGACCAGCTCCTCGACTCCCCCGAGCTCACCCGGGCCGAGCTCGCGAGCCGTACGGCCATCTCCAAACCGACCATCTCGGAGTCGGTCCGGCGACTGACCGAGGCCGGCGTGCTGGAGGAGGCGGGGCACCAGGTGGGTCGCCGCGGGCCGGCCGGCACCTTCTACCGCCTCCGCACCGACGTCGGCGGCGCCGTCGCGGTGTCCGCCGGACCCGATGGCGTGCTGGCCGAGCTGCTCGATCTGCGCGGTGACACCCTCCGCCGCGCGCACCGGCCGGTGCGGGTGCCGGCCACCCGCTCCGAGCTCGAGCCGATCCTGGCCGGCGCGGTGGCGGAGGTGGTGGACGGCTCGCCGGGCGGCGTGCTGGCCGGGACCCTGAGCGTGGCCGGACCGGTGGATCGGGCCACCGGGACGCTCGTCCGACTGCCCGACTCACCCTTCCTGGTCGACGCCCTCGACCCCGTGCCGCTCCTGACTCCCCTTCTCGGCAGGGCCCCCGTCGTGGACAACGACGTCGACTGGGCCGCACTGGCCGAGCGGACCGAGGGCAGCGCACAGGGCCTGGACGACTTCGTCTACCTGTACCTGGGACCGGGTCTCGGCGGCGCCGTGGTCACGGCGGGCCAGGTGCTGCACGGAGGTCGCGGGCTGGCCGGCGAGATCGCGCACGTGCGCACCATCGGCCCGGACGGGCGGGCGGTCCGGCTGGTCGAGGTGTTCGCCGAGCTCGGCCTCCGCCGGCCCGGCAGCGCCGCCCTCGACGTCGACCGGCTGCGGACGGTGCTCGACGGACGGTCCGCGGCCGACGAGCGCGCCGCGGAGACGATCGTCACCGCCCTGGCCGGGGTGGTCGCGTCCATCGGCACGGTGCTGGATCCGCAGGCGGTGCTGGTCGGCGGGCCGTGGGCCGACCACCCGACCGTCGTGGACCGACTGCCCGGGGCCGTGGCCACGCTCGCCGCCGTGCCGACCGAGGTGCGACTCGCCGAGCTGGGCACCGACGCCGCCCACCGGGGGGCCCGGCGAGCCGCCGTCACCGCGGCCCGGGCCGCCCTGATCCGGACCCTGCACGTGGCGGACCCGCTCTGACACGTCGGCACACTGTTTCTTGAAACGATTCAGCAGCCCGGTTAGGTTGAGGCGTGACCACCGCACCGACGCTGTCCGAGCTCCGTCACCTCTTCGTGAACCCCCCACCGGAGGCGCGCCCGATGATGCGGTGGTGGTGGTTCGGACCTCAGGTGACCCGGGCCGACATCGAGCGGGACCTGTCGACCATGGCGACGGCCGGGATCGGCGGGGTGGAGGTCTCCTACGTCTACCCGTTGGTCGAGCACCCCACCCGGCTCGGATCGGAGGAGTTCCTGGCCGACCTCGCGTACGCGGCCGACGTCGCCGAGGGACTGGGGCTGAGGTTCGACGTCACCCTGGGCAGCGGCTGGTCGTTCGGCGGTCCGCACATCGGCCCGGAGCACGCCGCCCGCCGGCTCCGCTGGGAGCGCCACGAGATCGGTCCGGACCGGATGGTCGTCGACGGGGGGCGGCAGCCCTGGCCGGGTGACGAGCTGGTCGGGGTCTACCTCGGCGCCGGTTCGCTGCAGGAGGAGCCGACGGCGTACGCGGCGCTGCCGATCGCCGCCGACCGCACGGTGGAGGTGCCGGCGGGGGCCGGCACCCGGGTGGTGCTGACCGCCACCGCCGGGCTCACCGGGCAGAACGTCAAACGCGCCGCCGCCGGCGCCGAGGGTCCCGTGCACGACCACTACAGCGCCGACGCCGTCCGCTCGCACCTCGCCGCGCTGGGCGACCGGATCGTCGCAGCCGTCGGGGCCCACCGGCTGGGTTCGGTGTTCTGCGACAGCCTGGAGGTCTACCACGCCGACTGGACCGCCACCCTGCCCGTGGAGTTCGCCCGCCGACGTGGCTACCCGCTGGAGCCCGGGCTCTGGCAGCTGGTGACCGACGGCCCGGACGCGGCCGGGTTCCGCGCCGACTACCACCGGACCCTCTCGGAGCTGTACGAGGACAACTTCCTCGTCCCGCTGGCCGACTGGGCCCACGGACACGGCGTGCCGTTGCGGGTGCAGAGCTACGGCGAACCGCCGGCGACCCTGGCCAGCTACGCGCACGTCGACGGCATCGAGGGGGAGCAGTGGGGCTGGACCCGGATGCCCCCGACCAGGTGGGCGAGCTCGGCCGCGCACCATCTCGGCGTGCCGGTCGTGTCCTCGGAGACCTGGACCTGGGTGCACGCTCCCTCGTTCCGGGCCACCCCCCTGGACCTCAAGGGCGAGGCGCACGAGCACTTCCTGCTCGGCGTGAACCAGCTGATCGGGCACGGCTGGCCGTGCTCGCCGCGACCCACGGACCCGGACGGCGGGCTCGGCTGGTTCTTCTACGCCTCCGCCGCGCTCGACGACCGCAACGCGTGGTGGCCGGCGGCAGCTGACCTGATGGGCTACCTGCAGCGCCTCTCGGGTCTGCTCCGGTTGGGGGAACCGGTCCGCGACGTCCTGCTCTACCTGCCCACCACCGACGCGTACGCCCGGTTGGGCACTGCCACCTCGCTGGACCTGTGGCGCACCCTGGCCGGCCTGGTCGACCCCGACCTGATCGCCTCGTTGCGGACGGCCGGCTACGACCTGGCGCTGCTGGACGACGGGACGGTCCCGCTGGTCGCCCCGACCGCGGACCTGGTCGTCGTGCTGCCCGGCGAGGTCACCGTCCCGGCCGCGACGCGGAGCTGGTTGGACCGGGTGTCGGCGGTCGACGGGCGGGTGCTCATCCTCGGCGACGGCGAGGACGCGGCGGCCGCTGTGGGCCGGCACCTCGCACCCGATCTCTCCCTGCGGCCCCGCCGGACCGACGTGGGCATGGTGCACCGCCGGGTCGGTGACGTCGACGTGCACCTGCTGGTCAACACCGGTCCGCACCGCCGTCTCCAGCGGGTCGTCCCGCGGTCCGGGCGCCGGTCGCTCGAGGTCTGGGACCCGGCCGACGGTCGGGTGGTCGCGGTCGCCACCGATCCCGACGGAGCGGGCCTCGAGGTCGGGCTCTCGCCCTATCAGGCCGTGGTCCTGGTCGGGCACGACGCGACCCCTTCGACCCCTGCCGTCCGAGTCTCCGTTCCGCCGTCGCCGCACGCGCACCGGGTTCCGGTGGACACGGGCTGGCACCTGCTGCGGCCGGACGGCACCGACCTGGGCGAGGTCACGCTCCCCCACCGTTGGGAGGACGATCCGCGGATCGGACCCGACCACTCCGGCACGCTGACGTACCGGACCTCGATCCGTGAGCCGGACACCGCCGGCCCCATCCGGCTGGACCTGGGGGACGGCCGGCCCGCCGACGAGAGCGGAGCCGGCCGTGAGAGCGGCATCGAGGGACACTCCTACCGGGTGCGCCTGGTGCCGCCGGTCGGTGAGGTTGTCCGGGTGCTGGTGGACGAGGTGCCCGTGGCGACGCTGTGGGCTCCGCCGTACGTCTGCGACCTGACCGAGGCCCTCCGTGGCACCGGCACGGCCACGTTGCGGCTGGAGGTCTCCAACACCACGGCCAACGCCCTGGCCGCGGATCCGACGGTGGCCGACTGGGTGGCCGACGCCGAGCGCTGGCACGGTCGGCGGTTCCGGATGCAGGCCCTCGACCGGGTGCGCGAGGGACTGTCGTCGGGGCTGCTGACGGTGCCCGAGCTCACCTTCCACCCGGCGGGCGGCTGACAGCGCCACGAAGTGGTGCTGACCACCCGACGACGTCGTGACCCAGCCCCGGACAGGTGAGGTGCAACGGGTGGGACCGTCGGTGGCACCGCCTCGGGTACCGTCGCGCGGTGGGTTTCACCAAGGCCGAGCTGCGCTCGTACGCCGACGCCTCCGTGCCCGACCTGGTCGGCCCCGGGCTCCGGCTGCTGTTCGTCGGCATCAACCCGGGACTGTGGACCGCGGCGACCCAGACCCACTTCGCCCATCCCGGCAACCGCTTCTACCCGGCGCTCCGGCTGGCGGGCGTGGTGGATCACGAGATCAACCGGGCCGAACCGCTCACCGAGGCCGACCGGGCGTACCTGATCGCTCGGGGGCTGGGCAACACCAACCTGGTCAACCGGGCCACCGCCCGGGCCGACGAGCTGACCGCTGACGAGCTGCGCGCGGGTCGTCGGCGGCTGGAGGCGTTCGTGGCCGAGCACCGACCCGTGGTGGTGGCCGTCGCCGGCATCACCGCCTACCGCACCGCGTTCGGTCGTCCCCGGGCCCGATCCGGTGAGCAGCCGGACCAGATCAGCGGTACCCGGCTGTGGGTGGTGCCCAACCCCAGCGGGCTGAACGCGCACGAGACCACTGCGAGCCTGGCCGCGGCGTACGCGGAGCCGGCGCTCGCCGCGGGTCTGGAGCTGACACCTCCGGCGGGGCTTCCCGGCTAGCTACCGCCCCCGCCATCGCCGCCACCGCCGCCACCGGAGGCGGCCATCGCGGCCGTGGCCTCGGCGATCGCGTCCTTGACCGCCTTGGCCGCCCAGTCGCCCTGGCTCAGCTGCTTGGCCCGCGCCTTCACCCGCTTCCTGTCCGGGCCGACGACCACCTTGGGCAGGATGCCGGTGGCCTCGACCAGTGCGATCAGCGCCACGGTGCGCTCGGTCGGCGTGAGCCCGTCGACCAACGCCGACCAGAGCCGGCCACGGACCTCCCGACCGGGTCCCGGGTCGACCGTGGGATGGGACCGCAGCCCGAGGACGGCGCTGCGCTGCTCGGCGAGCACCCCCTGCCGCACCAACCGACCCAGCCGCCGGTCCTTGAGGCCCTTGGAGATCGGCCGCCAGGTCATCGGGCTGATCAGGTTCTTCACCTTCTGCCCGTCCTTCTCGGTCAGCTTGACCAGCACCGCGTCCAGATCGGGGTCGTCGGTCGGCCCGGTGTCGATCACCGTGACCTTGCCCCGCTGGGTCCAGCCCGCCTCGGACGGGGCGATGGAGATCCGCTCGGCCAGGGCGAGCTCGACCAGCAGGGCCGCCCCCAGGGCGGCGTCCAGGTTCAGGCCCGACGCGATCGTCCTGCCGGTGGTCTCGTCGAGGGCCACCAACAGCAGTTCGTCGGCGATCAGCATGATCTCGACGCTACCGTGGACAGCATGTCCGCCCCCTTGCCGACCACGGCACCCCCGGCCACCGGCCCCGGGTACCCGATCCACCAGCACCGCCTCGCCAACGGGTTGCGGGTGATCGCCAGCCCCGACCACGCGGCGCCGTCGGTGGCGGTGAACCTGTGGTACGACGTCGGCTCCCGTCACGAGCAACCGGGTCGCACCGGCTTCGCGCACCTGTTCGAGCACGTGATGTTCCAGGGCTCGGCCCACGTCGAGTCCGGGCAGCACATCGGTCTGCTGCAGGCCGCCGGCGCCTCGGTCAACGCGACCACCTGGTTCGACCGGACCAACTACTTCGAGACGTTGCCCAGCGGCGGTCTGGATCTGGCCCTGTGGCTGGAGGCGGACCGGCTGGGCAGCCTGCTCGACGCCCTCACCAAGGAGAACCTGGACAACCAGCGCGAGGTGGTGAAGGAGGAGAAGCGGCAGCGCTACGACAACGTCCCGTACGGCGACGCGATGCGCCGGTTGATCGAGCTCACCTTCCCCGCCGACCACCCGTACGGACACACCGTGATCGGGTCGATGGAGGACCTGGACGCCGCCACCGTGGAGGACGTGGCCGCGTTCTTCTCCGCCTACTACCTGCCCAACAACGCCGTCCTGTCGATCGTGGGCGACTGCGACCCCGACACCGCCTTCGCCCGGGCCGAGACCTACTTCGGGGCACTGCCGTCCGGCCCGACCCCCACGGCACCGGCGGCCGACCCCCTCCCCCCGCTCAGCGGGCTGCCCCGGCAGGAGACGTCCGCCGACGTCCCCGCCGACGCGGCGTACCTGACCTGGCGGCTGCCGGCCGTCGGGACGGCCGAGTTCGACGCCATCGACCTCGGCATGACGGTGCTCGGTCACGGCCAGACCTCCCGGCTGCACCGCCGCCTGGTCCGGCGGGACGAGATCGCCGAGTCCTCCTCGGCCAGCACCATGGGACTGATCGGCGGCACCTCGATGGGCTACGCGTACGCGCGGGCCCGGGACGGCGTCGCTCTGGAGCAGGTCCACGACGTGGTGCTGGACGAGGTCGAGCGCATCGTGGCCGACGGCGTCACCGAGCTCGAGCTGCGCCGGGCCAAGGCCCAGTTCGAGCGGCACTGGTGGCACGAGCTCGCCCGGATCGACTCCCGGGCCGACGCGCTCGGCGAGTTCGCCACCCTCTACGGCGATCCCGGGCTGGTGAACTCCCGCCTCGACCAGATCGACGCGGTGGACAGCGACGCCGTGGCCGCCGCCCTGCAGGCCGGGCTGGCGCCGGCGCACCGTTCGACCCTGATCTACCGCAAGGAGAACGCGTGACCACCCTCACCCGCCCCGAGATCGCTCCGCCGCCGCCGTGGAGCTTCCCCCCGGTCGAACAGAGCCGGCTGGGCAACGGGATCGAGCTGCACCGCTACCACCGGCCCGGCCAGCAGATCGTCGCCGCCCACCTGGTGCTCGAGGTGCCGCTGAACGCGGAGCCCCGGGACCGGGAGGGGGTGGCCACCATCACCACCCGCTGCCTGGACGAGGGCACCCGGCGGCACGCCGGCGAGGAGTTCGCCGAGCTGCTCGAGACCGAGGGCGCCGGGTTCGGCATCGAGATCGGGTTGTCCGGTCTGCAGGCGGTCCTGGACGTGCCGGTCCGCCGGCTCGATCGGGCCTTCGAGCTGTTCGCCGAGGCGGTGACCGAGCCCGCCCTCGCTGCCGACGACGTCGACCGTCACGTCCAGCTGCGGCTGGCCGAGATCGAGCAGGGCCGGGCCAACTCCGCGACCCGGGCCACCACGGAGTTCCGTCGCGCCGTGTTCACCGCCGACAGTCGCGCGGCGCGGATGAACGGCGGTGAGCCCGAGACGGTGGCCGCAGTCACCGCCGCCGACGCCGCGGCCTACCACGTCGACCGCTACGGGCCGGACGGCGCGACGCTGATCGTGGCCGGCGACCTGACCGGGATCGACGTGGAGGCGCTGGCCGAACGGACCTTCGGTGGCTGGCGTGTCGAGGGGCAGCGCCGCGCAGCGCAGCAGCGGGCCGAGCCCGGCGGCCGGACCGCTCTGCTGGTCGACCGTCCGGGTGCGGTGCAGGCCGATCTCCGGCTCGGGGCGTACGCGGTGGACCGCACCGACCCGCGGTGGGCCGACCTCACCGTCGCCGGCTACGCGATGGGCGGGGCCTTCCTGTCCCGGCTCAACAAGGTGCTGCGGGAGGAGCGCGGTTACACCTACGGCGTGCGGCTCGGCTTCTCCCCCTTGCGCGCCGGCGGCTGGTACGCCGTCCAGGGCTCGTTCCGTACGGAGGTGCTCGTCGACGCGGTCCGGGAGGCCCGCGAGCTGCTGGACGTGTCCGCGCGGCCGTTCGCGGCCGACGAGGTGACCGACGCGGTCGCGTACTACACCGGCACCTCGCCGTTGCGGTTCGCCACCGCCGACGGGGTGGCCGACCAGGCCGCGGCCCAGGTGCTGGCCGGGCTGGAACCCGGTTACCTGGACGCCAGCCTGGCCGCCCTGCGTGACGTCACCCCGGAGTCGGCCACGGCCGCGTACACGAGCGTCGTCGACGTCGCCGGGGCGAGTCTGGTGGTGGTGGGTGCTGCCGACCAGCTGGCCGAGCCGCTCCGCGCCCTGGGCTACGACGACCTGGTGGTCGTCGAAGGCTGACCTCGACCTCCCCGGAAACGGCAGACGCGGTGGTCGCCGGAGCGACCACCGCGTCTCACCCGCTTCGAGAAGCTATCGACCCATCGCCTTGGCGGCCCGCTCGGTGGCGGCCTCCGCCTTCTCGATCTCGGTCTGGTACGTGCCCAGGTCACCGGCGGTGAGGGCCTTCTGGGCCGCCTCGAACGCCGTCTTGGCCTCGTCCAGGGCCCGAGCCGCAGCCGGGTTGTCCGGCGACGACGAGGTCGACGGGGAGGGGGATCCCGACGGGTTGGGTGACGGGGCCGCAGTCGGGTCCGTCTCGCCGGTGGTGGCGCCGGAGTTCCCGGCGAACACCTGGTCCAGCGCCTCCTGCAGCGTGTCCCCGATGCCGACCTGCTGCCCGAACCGGGCCAGCACGAACCGCAGGGCCGGGTAGGAGCCGCTGCTTCCCTGGCGCTGGGTGTAAACGGGCTGCACGTAGAGCAGACCGCCGCCGACCGGCAGGGTCAGCAGGTTGCCGTACGTGGCCTGGGCCGTGCCCTGCTGGAAGGGACGCAGTCGCTCGGCCACGGTCTCGTTGGTCACCATCGCGTTCGCCGTCTGACCCGGACCGTCGATCTGGGTCGTGTCCGACATCCGCAGCACCCGCAGCTTGCCGTAGTTGGGACTGGCCGCATCGGCGTCGACGGCCATGTAGGCCGCCAGGTTGGACCGACCGCGGGGGACGTAGACGCTGGTCAGCGAGAAGATCGGGTCCGCGTCGCCCGGCCACTTCACCGACAGGTAGTACGGCGTCTCCTTGGCGGTGCTGTTGGCCCCGCCGACCGGGTCGTTCGGCACCTCCCACAGACCCGACTGCAGGTACCAGTTGTACGGGTCGGTCATGTGGTAACGGGCCAGGATGCTGCGCTGGACCTTGAACAGGTCCTGCGGGTAGCGGAGGTGCTCCCGCAGGTCGGCCGAGATCTCGCTCTTCGGCAGCACCGTGTCGGGGAACGCCTTCTTCCACGTCTGCAGGACGGGGTCGGTCTCGTCCCACTCGTAGAGCTTCACGCTGCCGTCGTACGCGTCGACGATGGCCTTGACCGAGTTGCGGATGTAGTTGATGTTCGTGTCCGGCTGGGCCACCACGTTGGTGCCCTGGGCCGTGGTCTGGGAGTCCGACGTGACGGCGTTCAGACCGACCCGCTGGGCGTACGGGTAGGAGTTGGACGTGGTGTAGCCGTCTACGATCCACACGATCCGACCGTCAACCACGGCCGGGTACGGGTCGCCGTCCACCTTCAGCCAGGGGGCGGCCTTCTGCACCCGCTCCCGGGGCGTCCGGTCGTAGATGATCTTGGAGTCGCTGTTCACGCGGTCCGACAGCAGGATGTTCACGTCGGCGAACTTGGCCGCGTAGAGCAGCCGGTGCCACAGGCTGCCGACCGAGACGCCACCCTTGCCCTCGTAGGTGTAGGTGGTCGGGTTGCCGCTGTCACCGCCGCCGGGGGTGTCCAGCTCGATCGGCGGGCTGCCCTCGGGCGCCCCGACGATCGAGTAGTCGGTCTGCATCTCGCCGAAGTAGATGCGCGGCTCGTGCTCGTCGATCTTGCCCTGCGGCGGGATGTCGCGGACGATCCACTCGGGCTCGCCGCCGGACTGGCGCTTGTTGCCGTACGCCGCCACCAGGCCGTAGCCGTGGGTGTAGACGGTGCGCAGGTTGTTCCAGTTCTGGCCTTCGATGCCGGTGACGTCCATCTCCCGGACCGCGACCACGGCGTCGGTCTCGGCGCCGTCGATGGTGTAGCGGTCGACGTCCAGGGTCGGGGCGAACTTGTAGTAGCCGCGGACCTGCTGCAGCTGCTCGTACGCGGGGCTGACCACGGCCGGGTCCATCAGCCGGATGCCGGGCAGCGCCTCGGCGTCGGAGCGCAGCTGACCGGCGCTGGCCTGGGTCTTGGCCGAGTAGTCGGTGATCTCCACCGTGTCCACGTCGTACGCCGCCCGGGTCGCCGCGATGTTGTTGGCGATGTAGGCGCGCTCCTTGTCCGGCTCGTCGGGTCGGACGCTGAAGTACTGCACCGCACCGGGGTAGACGATGCCCAGCACGATCGAGGACAGGATCAGCAGGGTGAGACCGATGGTCGGGATGACCCAGCGTCGCAGGATCGCGTTGGCGAAGAACAGCAGCGCGGTGATGCCGGCGATCACCGAGAGGATCAGCTTCGCGTTCACGGTGGCGTTGTCGGCGGTGTAGTTGATGCCGGTGAAGGCGTCCCCACCGAGGGTGGTGTTGGCGATCTCCAACCCGTACTGGTCGAACCAGTAGCTGATGCCCTTGACCAGGACGGCCAGACCGACCAGCACCGACAGGTGCGCCTGCGCGGTGCCGCTGCCGCCACGTCCCGGTCCGCTGAAACGCAGCCCACCGGTGATGTAGTGCACGACGGCCGCGACCAGCGTGGCGAAGATCAAGGCGGTGAACACGAACGAGGCGACGAAGCGCCACCACGGGTAGTCGAAGATGAAGAAGCCGATGTCGAGACCGAACTTCGGGTCGGTGACGCCGAACGGGGTGCCGTTGCGCCAGGCCAGGAAGGTGTCCACCTGACCGGCCGCGGCTCCGCCGGCGAAGAGCCCCACTAGGACCGCCACGGCGAGCACGACCCAGACCAGACGGGCGTCGAGGAGCTCGCGGTAGCGCTCGAGCAGCGGGCTGGTGGGCGGACCCAGTCGGGTCTGGCTGCGCAGCCGGTAGGCGAGGACGGCGTTGCCGCCGACCAGAACGGCCATCAGCAGCCCGAAGGCGGCGAACAACCCGATCCTGGTGACCAGCATCGTGGTGAACACCGTGCCGAAGTCCATCGACTGGTACCACAGCCGATCGGTCCAGAAGCTGGTGAAGATGGCGAAGGCGACCACCAGGACGGCGGCGATGATCAACGTGGGCAGGATCGCACTGCGCCGTCCGCTGATCCGTGTCGTACTCACTCGGGTCTCTCTCCTGTTGACGGTGACGCGCTGTCTTGCGAGCAGGCGCGTCGTCGCGGGCGGTTGGCCCAGCCTATGCGGACGGGGAAAGTCCTACTCGTGGGTAACTCGCGGGTGGGCTCCCAGGTTCCTGCGACCGGCGCCGGGCAGGATCAGCTCCCGCACGTGGTGACCCGCTGCTCGCCGCCCGGGACCTCGAGCACGCGCAGCTGGCTGATCGCCTCGTTCAGGGTCGACACCTTGACCACTGTGACGTCGGTGCGCACCCCGGTCAGGTCCGCGCAGTTGCCGCTCGGCACGAGGAACACCGACGCCCCGGCCCGCTCGGCCGACGCCAGCTTCTGCCGGACCCCGCCGATGGCGCCGACGTCCCCGCTCGGGGTGATGGTGCCGGTGCCGGCGACGTCACGGCCCGCCAGCATCTCCCCGGCCGTGATCTTGTCGTAGATCCCGAGCGCGAAGACGAGGCCCGCGCTCGGCCCGCCGATCTGCTGGCCGAGGTCGAAGGTGATCCGCGGGGTGTACGCGTACCCCTGGCCCACGGTGATGCCGACCACGGCCACCCCCGGGTCGGAGCCGGACTGGGCGGCGGCGATCCGGACCGTCGTCTCCCGCCGGTCCCGGAGGACGACGAAGTCGAGCTGCTCACCTGGTCGGTGGCTGCGGATCTGCGCGCTGACGGCGTCGGCGTCGGCGGTGTCGGCCCCGTCCACCGAGGCGATCAGGTCGCCCGGCAGCAGCTTCCCGTACGCCGGACCGCCGACCGTCACCGAGGCGACAGCGGGCCGCTGCTCGACCGGCTGACCCGCCGCCCGCAGGGCCGCGACCACCGCGTCGTCCTGGGAGGTCTCCATCATCTGCGTCTCGGCCTGCTTCACCTCGTCGGCGCTGCGCCCGGGCGGGAACACCGCGTCCCGGGGCAGCGTGTCGCGGCCGGGCAACCAGTAGGCGGCCAGCGCCTCCGGCAGGGTCAGCCGGGAGTCGGCGCTGGTGCCCGACACCACCGTCAGGTCGAGCTGACCGGTGGTCGGGAAGGTCGGTACGCCGTCGACCGCGATCAGCGGCCGCCCGTCGATCTCCCCCAGCACGTCGGCGGTGCCGCCGGGACTCCAGGCCACGAACGGCACCGGCAGGACGGCCAGCGGTACGGCCAGCGCCACGAACAGCAGCGCGGAGATCAGGGCGGTCCAGGTCTGGCGCGTCACCTCGGAACCCTCGTCGCGGCTCTCAGCGACAGACGGCCGTCACGACGGGGGCGCTCGCTCAGGGGCAGGGAGGTCACGGAAGGCCCACCCAGGTCACGTCACCCGACGTCAGGTGCTGCTCCTTCCAGATCGGCACCGACTGCTTCAGGTCGTCGATCAGGGCGTGGCAGGCCGCCAGGGCCGGACCGCGGTGCACGGCGCCCGTCGCCACCACGACGGCCAGGTCCCCGACCTCCAGGTGACCGACCCGATGGGCCACGGCCACGGCGCGGACGGCGTGCGCCTCGGCGACGCGCTCGGCGCTGGCGCGAAGGGCGTCGGCCGCGGTGGGGTGCTGGGTGTAGTCCAGCGAGGAGACCCCGTCCCCGCCGTCGGTCTCGCGGACGACACCGACGAAGATCGCGATCCCGCCGGTCCCCCGGTCGCTGACCAGGCCCAGCAGCCGGTCCACACTCAGCGGCTGCTCGCTGATCTCGACCAGCCGGACGCGCGATGACATGGTCGGAACCTTAGCCCGCGCCCCTGTCTCGACACCTGGGGTGACGCGGTCCGGCTTTCAGCCCCGGCGTTGAACATTCCGTCAGTCGACGGCATCCACAGCCCCCAGGCCAGCCCCGCGGTCGAACACTCCGTCAGTCGACGGCAACCACCGCCCCCAGGCCAGCCCTGCGGTCGAACATTCCGTCAATCGACGGCAACCACCGCCTGGAGCCAGCCCTGCGGTCGAACACTCCGTCAATCGACGGCAAGCACAACCCCCGCCAGCCCCGCGTTCGAACACTCCGTCAGTCGACGGAATGTTCACGGTCGGACCTACCCGCGGTCCCGGGCGTCAGGGTTCAGCGACGCCCGCTTCGCGCAGACCGACGCGGTCGGAGAAATCCGCTCTCGGCTGACAAGCCCGGTCGACACCGACGACCCGCGTACGGTGGGATGTACACCACCGCTGCACCCTGCGACAGGAGCACCATGGCCGACGAACGGTCCCCCGGCGAGCCGGATCCCGGCGACGACCAGAACCCCGGCTCGGGTGCCGACGGCTATCAGCTAGGCGGCGGTCAGGGCGGTTCCCGAGGCTCGGGCGGGTCAGGCTCAGGCGGCCAGGGACCCGGTGGCTTCGGTGCCGGAGCCCCGGGCGGTGGGGGTGGGCAGCCCGGCAACCCGTTCGAGGCGTTCATGAACCAGTTCGGTGGCGGTGACATGAACCAGCTGATGTCCCAGCTGCAGAACGCCTTCTCGATGCTGGGTGGTGGCGGCTCGCTCTTCGGGCAACCGACCACCGCGACCGGCTCGGGCGTCAACTGGGAGGTCACCAAGGACACGGCGCGCAAGACCGTCGCCTCCCTCGGAGCCGATCCCAGCCCCGGCTTCGGCCAGCAGCACGAGATCTCCGAGGCCGCCTCCATCGCCGAGGTGTGGCTCGATGCCGCCACCGGCTTCCCCCGGGTCAGCACCGTGGTGTCGGCCTGGAGCCGCGCCGAGTGGATCGAGAACACGATGCCGGTCTGGAAGCGGCTGGTCGAGCCGGTCGCGAGCCACATCGCCGACGCGATGGAGGGTGCGCTGAAGTTCGGTGACGGCGAGCAGACCGAGTCCATTCCCGGACTGGCCGGCATGGAGCAGATGCTCCGACCGATGCTGCGCACCTCCGGCGCGAGCATGTTCGGTCTGCAGCTCGGTCAGGGCCTGGGCCAGCTGGCCACCGAGGTGGTCGGGGTGACCGACATCGGCCTGCCGCTCAACGAACCCGGGCACGTGGCCCTGCTCCCCACCAACATCGCCAAGTTCGGCGAAGGCCTGGACCAGAGCTCGACCGACGTCACGCTGTACCTCGCGCTGCGCGAGTGCGCCCGCCAACGGCTGTTCGCGGCGGCCGGCTGGCTGCGGGAGCAGATGCTCACCCTGGTCGAGGAGTACGCCCGCGGCATCACCATCGACACCTCTGCCCTGGAGGAGGCCGTCGGCCGCGTCGATCCGGAGAACCTGGCCGAGCTCTCCTCCCAGCTCGAGGGCGGGCTGTTCGAGCCGCAGAAGACCCCTGAGCAGCTGGCCACCCTGGAGCGACTGGAGACGATGCTGGCCCTGGTCGAGGGCTGGGTCGACGACGTGGTCAGCCAGGCCACCGCCCCGTGGATGCCGGCCGCCTCGGCGCTGGCCGAGACCGTGCGCCGCTCCCGGGCGACCGGCGGACCGGCGGAGGCCACGTTCGCCACCCTGGTCGGTTTGGAGCTGCGACCCCGCCGGATGCGGGATGCCGCCAACCTCTGGGCGGCGGTCCGCGACGCCCGTGGTGCCGAGGGCCGGGACGCCGTCTGGAGCCATCCCGATCTGCTGCCCACCTCGGCCGACCTCGACGACCCGCTCGGCTTCGTGGCCCGGGAGGGCGCGGCGGCGAGCAGCGACGACGACTTCGACGCGGCCCTGGCCGCCCTGCTCGACTCGGCGGAGACCGACGCGGCCACGAACGACCCGACGAGTGCGACCGACCCGTCCGGCACCCCGGTGGACGGCTCCGACGGCGGGAGCACCCCGGATGAGCCCGGGGACGACGACGGCCGCGAGGGCGGGGCGAACCGCTAGCCCGGCTCCCGGCGATGCTGCTGCGCCCAACGTACCCGGTCCTCACCGGTCGGCTTGCCCTGCGGCCGTTCGTGGTCGGTGACGTCGAGGCCATGCTGGCCTACCGCGGCCGGGTGGACGTCTGCCGATACCTGCCGTTCGAGCCTCAGGACCGGACAACCCTCCTGGACCGGCTCGCGGGCCCGATCCTGTCGCGGACGGACCTGACCGGTGAGGACCAGGCGCTGACCCTGGGGTGCTGGCGACGCGACACCGGCGAGCTGGCCGGCGACGTCATCTTGTTCCTACGCAGTCAGGACGCGCGCCGCGGGGAGATCGGCTGGGTGTTCGATCCCGAGCACGGTGGTCAGGGGCTGGCCACCGAGGCCGCCCGCGCCGTCCTCGAGCTCGCCTTCGGCACCCTGGGACTGCATCGCGTGGAGGCGCGTCTCGACGCCCGCAACGAACGCTCGGCGGCGTTGTGCGTACGGGTCGGGATGCGGCCCGAGGCCCACTTCCGCGAGGTCGAGCGGTCCGCCGACGGCTGGGTGGATCTGCTGGTCTACGGTCTGCTGGCCGCGGAGTGGTCAGCCGGCGGGCCCTGAGCCGGCCATCCGGACCGGGATGCCGTGGTCGTGGGCGGTGCCGAGCAGGCGATTCCGCGGCGGCGCGCCCGTGCCGGTCCAGAGCGTGGTCCGCACCTCGGGCTCCTCCTGTCGACCACCCTCGGGTGGGTACTCCATCCCGACCACGGCCACCCGGTGCTCCTGCCCGTACGCGCTCAGGGTGGCCGCGACGGCGTCGATCTCCGACGCCGGCCAGTAGAGCTGCGTGATGGAGTGCCAGACCACGGTCAGGGTGTCCGGGTCCGGGCCGGTGGTGAGCTGCGCGCCCAGCCAGGTGGCGGCGGAGGCGCGGTCGACCTGAGGCGGGTGCCGGGCGGCCAGCGCCAGCGCGCCGGCGAGCCGCTCGTGCCGGTGGACGTCGAACGGCCACACGAACGAGGTGAGCCGGAGCCGACCCTCGGCGCTGGTGGCGTCGACCGGCTCGAGATCACACCCCCGGGCCGCGACGATCTCGACCGCGGGCCCCGGCGTCACCGGTGCCCGCCCCGCACCGAGAGCCGTCAGCGGGCCCAGCACCGCGTCCCGCAGCTGCACCGGCGACTCCGGCGGGCCCCAGGTCCATCCCTCGCCACTCACCCGGAACCGCTCGATCAGCTGGTTGAGCCCGGCGCTGGCGCCCAGCTCCAGCAGGCGCACACGGCGCGTGCCGGTGGCGGCGGTGAGGTCGAACAACCCGACCAGCAGGGCGACCGAACGGCCCACCTCGTTGGTCTGCGGGGCGATGGCCAGCGCCCGGCGCAGCTCGCCGACGTGGTCGGCGACCACCGGCCGCGCCACCGCCCAGGCCGTCTCCGGGGATGCGGTCCCACCCAGGCAGGCGTAGTAGGGCAGCAGGGTCGGCGCCCGGCCGGTCAGCACCAACCGGAAGATCCCGGCCAGCAGCCGCAGCTGGATGACCGCGCCGGTCGGCGCCCGCTCGTAGCCCCGGACGACCTCGCCCACCGGGCCACCCGCCTCGAGGTCGTCGGCCATCCCGCGCAGCAGGTAGCCGTAGAGGTGGGTCCGCTCACCGGCGTGCGCCCGGAAGCGCTGCGCCAGCGTCTGCCCTCGATCGAAACCGACCATGCCGCCCCCGTCTGCTGCCCACGTCTTTCTATCGTGCGGTGCGGCGGCGCCGGTCGCTCGGGCCGACCCGGTTCCGGCGGTGCGTCGGTCAGGGCAGCAGGAGAGCGCTGTCGCCGAACTCGTGCCAGAGGTAGCTCTCGGCCACCGCCGCGTCGTACGCCGCCTGGGTCAGGGCCGCCCCCGCGACGGCTTCGACCAGCAGCAGGTGCGACGTCTGCGGGTCGTGCCAGCCGGTGACGAGCCCGCTGACGACCCTGGGTGGGTCGGCCGGGCTGACCACCCGTTCCGTCCAACCGGTTCGGGCCTCCAGCCGGTCGCCGGCCACGGCCGACTCCAGAGCCCGGGTGACGGTGGTGCCGACGGCGACGACCCGCCCTCCCCCGGCGCGGACGGCGTTGACCAGCCTCGCCGTGGCCTCCGACACGGAGAACCACTCCGGCTGCGGCGCCTCGCCGGCCTCCTGCGACGACAGACCGGTGTGCAGGGTGATCGGCGCGACGGCGATGCCGCGGGAGACCAGCGCGGTGACCAGGGTCCGGGTGAACGGACGACCGGCCGAGGGCATCTCGGCGCTGCCGGGCACCGTGGAGAACACGGACTGGTACGCCACCAGCGGGTAGCGGCGGTCCAGGTAGCCGTAGGCGATCGGTCGGCCGGTCCTGGCCAGCACCGACGGCAGGTCGCCGGCGACCCCGACCCGCCAGAGCCGGTTGCCCCGGCCGCTCGGCGAGGAGCCGGGTCGCGGGTAGGGCTCCCGCAGGGTCAGCGTGGCGCCGCCCGCGGTGAAGGCGTCCCCGGCCGCCGCGTCGAGCACCGACCGGGCCGCGTCCGGTGCGGTCCGCACCTCCACCACCCAGGTCCCGTCGCTCAGCGGGGTGGACAGATGCAGGACCGCGGCGCCGCAGGGCCCGACGGCGTCCAGCTCGCCGGCCACCGTGGCGGAGTTGTTGACCACGACCACGTCCCCGGGTCGCAGGTGATCGGCCAGCGCGCGGAAGCGGGCGTGCACGATGCCGTCCGGACTCGCCACGAGCAGCCGGACGTCGTCCCGCTCCGACCCGCGGGCTTCGGCCGGGGCGGGCGCGAACGCGTCCGGCGGCGGCCGGAAGACGGTGCTGGGCGACTCGGTGAGCACAGACATCTCAGACCCCCGCCGGCAGCAGGTCGACCGCCCGGTAGCGGCCGGCGGGAGGGCGGCGCCGGACGATCTCCAGGAAACCCGGCACGACGGTGGCGGGCAACGGCCGGTCCGAGATGTCCTCGCCGGGGTAAGCCGCCTGGTGCAGCGCCGTGCGCAGGTCGCCCGGGTCGACGGCGTACGCGAGCAGGCCCACCTCGGCCGCCCAGGTCCCGGTCAGGTGGTCCAGCGCAGCCTTGGCGGACCCGTACGCACCCCAGGTGGGGTAGTGCTCGACGGCGGCGTCCGACGACACCGAGATCAGCACCCCCTCGGCGGTGATCAACCACTGGAGCAGGCCACGGGTCAGCTCGTGCGGCGCCCCGGCGTTCACGTCCCAGGTCGCCCGGAGGTCGTCCACGCTCAGGTCCTGCAACGGCCGCAGCGGCAGCGGTCCCAGCGAGCTCGCGTTGTGGACCAGCAGGTCCAGCCGACCGAGTCGTCGGACCTCGTCCACGAGGGTCGCCCGGTGGTCCGGGTCGGCGACATCACCGGCGACGGCCACCACGCCGCGCCGCTCGACGGCGGCCAGCCGCTCGGCGTCGCGGCCGTCGGTGACCACCGTCCAGCCCTGCTCGGTCAGCGCGTTCAGCAGTGCCAGTCCCAGTCCGGCCGATCCACCGGTGATCAGTGCCACAGACATGTGCTCTCGATTCCTCGTCCGTCCGGGATCTCTTGTCTGCCCGGCTCCCTCCTGCCATTGTTGAAGCTCAAGTTAAGTTGAGGTCAAGCCCGCCGCCGGGGCCTGACGGGCTGGAGGTGCGGTGGACGGTCACGACGTGCTGACCATCAGCGAGGTGGTCGAGCGCAGCGGGTTCGCGGCGTCGGCGCTGCGCTACTACGAGAGCCAGGGTCTGATCGAGGCCCGGCGCAGCGGCGGTGGCCAGCGACGCTACGAGCGCAGCGTGCTGCGCCGTCTCGCCTTCATCCGGGCTGCCGGAAACGTCGGCCTCAGTCTCGAGGAGATCCGCGGCGAGCTGGCCCGTCTGCCCCAGGGCCGCACCCCGACCCGGGCCGACTGGCAGAACATCACCCGTCACTGGCGGTCACGGCTGGACGAGCAGATCGCTGCCCTCGAGCGGTTGCGGGACGGGTTGGACTCCTGCATCGGCTGCGGCTGCCTGTCGCTGCGCCGGTGCGCCATCTCCAACCCCCGCGACGTCGCGGCCGGCTCCGCCGACGCCCCGGGAGCGGCCTACCTGCCGGCCGCCCTACGGCGCCGGCACCGGTTCTGAGCCGGCCGGTCGAGGACGAACCGTCGGGCTCAGTCGACGTCGCCGCCGGCCGACCCGCCCGAGGCGTCCCGCTCACCCCAGAGCTCTCGTTCGCCGGCCCCGTCCGGTCCCCCGGCGGCTTGGTAGCCCTCCAGGTACCCCCGGGCCCGGTCGGCCTCGGGGTAGCGCCCCACCAGCGCCCAGAAGCGGGGCGAGTGCGACGGTTCCACGAGGTGGACGAGCTCGTGCAGCAGGACGTAGTCGACGACCCACCCCGGTAGCCGCCTCAACCGGTCGGAGAGCCGGATCGTGCGGGTGCTCGGCGTGCAGGATCCCCACCGGTGCCGCTGGTTGCTCACCCAGCTGACCGCCGCCGGAGTCGGTGCCTCACCCAGGACGGGGGCGAGATGCAGCTCCCCCAGGGCCGCGGCGCGCTCCGCGAGCTCGGCGTCGCCGCGAGGCCCGGCGGTCCGGGCCTCCCGGGCGAGCACCTTGCGCACCATCTGGTCGACCCAGTCACGCTCCTCGCGGGCCGACATCCGACCGGGCAGCAGGACCACGATGGTGTCCCGCTCCCGATAGGCGGTGACGGTCCGCTTCCGCCGGCTGCTGCGCCGCACCTCGACCTTCGGGACGTCGGCGGCGGCCGGCTCGTGCTCGTCCATCCCACTCCCCCGTCTCGACGGCCATCCTCGTCCACTCGAGGTTTCCACATGGTGACGCGCCGGCCAACACGGCGTGCCCAGCGGTGGTCCACACCGAGTCGCGGCTTGCTCACACCCCGTCCACAGAGTTGTCCACAGCCGGTGGATGACGTCGGGCGGTTCCGGCAGATCCTGCGATTGACGTCGACCCGAGCAGGCGGTTACGGTCGGTTCCACGAAACCTCCAGATGGTCGGACCGCTCGCAGGGGAAGGCAAGCGGCACCGATGTTCCTGGAGGTTTCGTCCTTCCCGGACGGCGTGCTCCGGTCCGTACGCCGTGACCTGTCGTAAAGTAACCGGCGACCAAGGGCTGAGCAGATGACCACTCGGGTCGTCACGACCACCGAAGCCCGGCCGACGAGCAAGGAGACATCATGGCGGAGACCTACAGCGGCGAGTTCTACTGCGTGAAGTGCAAGGAGAAGCGCGAGGCGAGCGGCGACGTCCACGTCAACGACAAGGGCACCCGGATGGCCAAGGCCAAGTGTCCCGTCTGTGGCACCAACCTGAACCGCATCCTCGGCAAGGCCTGAGCCAGACCCGATCGGCAGCGCGCCCTTCCCTGCACGCACTCCGCCGGGCGCACGAACCGACCTGAACGCGCCGGGAACCACTGGAGTCCTTCCAGTGGTTCCCGGCGCGTCCGTCGTCAGCACCGGTCCTCCACCGGCGTCCACGCACCCACCGGATCGCACCGAGACGGGGTGGCGTTCCGAACTGGTGCCGTGGACGGCGTCCCACCGCCGGGTCATCGGCGGCACACTGACCGCGTGCTGTCCCTCGATGTGCTCACCCCCGGGCCCGACGACCGCGTCCGGCTCCGGTCGAACCTGATCCTGCTGCGTCGCGACGAGCACGAGCTCCAGCTGGGCTTCGACGCCTCCGACGCCGTGGTCGTGGCCGACCCCGACCGTGCGCTGCAACGGCTGCTGGAGCTGATGGACGGGCGGTGTCGGCGCCGCGACCTCGGCACCGCGGCCGCCCGTCTCGGGGTCTCGACGGACCGGTTCGACGCCGTGGTCGATGCCCTGGCCGCCGCCGGTCTCCTCCAACCCCCGACGCCGCAGCCCGCGGACCTCGGCGTCCGTCTCATCGGGCTCGGGCCGGTCGGGACCAGGATCGGTGAGCAGCTGCTCGGGGCCGGCGTCGGCCGACTCCTCCTCGTCGATCCCGACGGCGCCACTCCGGCCTTCGGCTGCTTCCCCGGTGACGAGCGGGTGCAGTGGGCGGGCCACTGGTCGGAGCCCGCCGACGGCCTGGACCTCACCCTCGTGGTCGGGTCCTGTCTCGAGGTCGACCGGGCGATCACCACCGGTCTGGCCCACGCGGGACACCCGCACCTGCTGGTCCGGCCCCGGGCCGGCGGGGCCGTGGTCGGACCGCTGGTGCTGCCCGGTCGGACCAGCTGCCTCGGCTGCAGCGACCTGGCGCGGACCCGGGTCGATCCGGCCTGGCCGCGGCTGCTGGCGCAGCTGTGCCGGATCCGGGCCAACTGGGACCCGCTCGCCGCCGACTGGGCGGCGGCGGTGGCCACGACCCAGGCCCTGGCTCACCTCGCGGGGCGTACGGTGGAGACGGCGTCGGCCACGGTGGAGCTCGGCCCGGACGCGTGGTCCTGGCAGCGGCGCGTCTGGTCGGCGGACCCGGCGTGCGGGTGCTGTTGGACGTCGCGCGCAGAATGGTGACTGTTCGCCCCGGGACCCCGCACCACACCCCCTCCGGCGGACGCCGAGGACCAGCAGAACTCAGGAGCGTGCCTGACCAGATGAGCGACACCGACGACCCGCTCGCGCGATCCAGCCTGCGCCGCGGGGCCCGGCTCGCCTCGCTGCCCCTCGGCTTCGCCGGGCGCGCGACCCTGGGCCTGGGCAAGCGCCTGGGCGGCTCCTCCGCGGAGCGGGTGAACGCCGAGCTCCAGGAGCGAGCGGCGCAGCAGCTGTTCAAGGTGCTGGGCGAGCTCAAGGGCGGTGCGATGAAGTTCGGCCAGACCCTGAGTCTGTTCGAGAGCGTCCTGCCCGAGGACATGGCCAAGCCCTACCGCGAGCACCTCACCCGGCTGCAGGACTCTGCTCCCCCGATGCCCACGTCCCGGGTGCACTCCGTGCTGGTCCGAGAGCTCGGATCGGACTGGAAGCGCGACCTGGTCGAGCTCGACCCCCGTCCGGCGGCGGCCGCCTCCATCGGGCAGGTCCACCGTGGGGTGTGGCGTGACGGGCGGGCCGTGGCGGTCAAGGTGCAGTATCCCGGTGCCGACGCGGCGCTGCGGTCCGACCTGCGTCAGATCGGACGGATGTCCAAGGTGATCGCCCCGCTCGCCGGGGGGATGGACGTCAAGCCGCTGATCGACGAGATGACCGAACGGATCAGCGAAGAGCTCGACTACACCCTCGAAGCCAGTCACCAGCAGCAGGCCGCCGAGGGGTTCGCCGGCCACCCGGAGTTCGTGGTCCCGCCGGTGCTCGCCGCCACCTCTCGGGTGATGGTGAGCGAGTGGATCGAGGGCCGCCCCCTGTCGACGGTCCGGGACGACCCGGTCGACCAGCGGAACGCGATCGGCCTGCGCTACGTCCGGTTCCTCTTCGCCGGCCCTCAGCTGGTCGGTCTGCTGCACGCCGACCCGCATCCGGGCAACTTCAAGGTGCTGCCCGACGGGCGGCTGGGAGTGATCGACTTCGGTCTGGTCGCGCGGATGCCGGACGGGCTGCCGTCGGCGATGGGCCGGATCCTCCGCGTCGCCGAGCGAGGGGACGCCGAGCAGGTGCACGCCCAGCTCAAGATCGAGGGTTTCGTCGGGGACGACGTCGACGCCCACGACCTGATGGAGTACCTGGCTCCGTTCGTCGAGCCGGCAGCGGTCGAGGAGTTCCAGTTCTCCCGCGACTGGATGCGGGAGCAGTTCATCCGGGTGCGCGACATCCAGGGATCGGGCGGGGTGGGGATGCGGCTCAACCTGCCGCCGAGCTACCTGCTGATCCACCGGGTGTGGTTGGGCGGGCTGGCGGTGCTCTCCCAGCTCGGTGTCCGGGCCGCGTTCGGTCACGTGCTGGAGGAGTTCCTGCCCGACTACGCCGGCGACTGACCCCCGGCTCGCGGTCCGGGGAGGCTCCTGGGAACTCCGGTCACACCGCGGTCGTCACCGGAACCGACGGCACGGTGCCTCGGTCACCACAGCGCCCGACCGAGCCACAGCCGTACGGCGTGGAAGACCCGCCCCGGCAAGCCTGGACCGCCAGGCTCGCCGGGACCGGCTCCCTCACTCATCTCGCCCGCTCCGCCGGGACGGTCACGCTGCCACCGGCTCCGGCAGCGGGTGCTTCCGCGGACGGCCGCGAGGACGCTTGCGCGCCACGACGACACCCTGGATGAAGAGCTCTCCACCCCACACCCCCCACGGCTCCCGCCGCTCCTGGGCTCCCGCCAGGCACTCCAGGCGCAGCGGGCAGTCGCGACACAGGGCCTTGGCCGACTCGACGTCGGTCGGCGACTCGGCGAACCACAGGTCCGGATCGCTTCGGCGGCAGGGCAGTGTCCGCAGGTCCAGCTCCGAGGGACCCGTCCCCGGGAGCGTGGTCATCGCACCCATCAGGTCTCGTGCTGTCTCGTTCATGTTCAGCCAACTTGTCTGCTCGTTGCTGGCCAGGAAACACGAAGGCCGTGAATCCCGGTTGTCTGGGAGTCACGGCCTGATGGTTGCTGCCGGTGGTCAGTTCACCGGCGGGTGATCAGGTGGTGGTCCCAAACGGGTCGGAAAGGAGGTGGGGTCGAAGCCGAGAACGGCGCCGTCGATGTCGGTCCCGTGACCGCCCCACATGTTCTTGTCGCGACCCTGAACCTCGTAGAGGCCCACTCCGGCCATGGAGTAGGTGCGGACGTCGGGCAGCAGCTGGGTCCGGGCAGCCTGCGCGGCAGGACGCGCGTCGGCGGCGGTGACGCGCATGATCGACACGTCGACCGCACCCACGGTGCACTCGAGAATCTCCATGATCATCACCACCTTCTCGGAATCGGATCTGCTGCGCGCACGCTGAGGAGCAGCGGCACGAGGAACAGGCTAGGGCAACCCCCGGAGCGCGCGCAACGGAATAAGAGGCACGTCTTCGGATCGTTGGTGCGTTGTCCGGGTGCGGTTCGGTCCGGCAGGGTCCCGGGGAGCCGGACGCCCCCGGGCCGGACCGCACGACGGCGGCCCGGCCCGGGGTCCCGGCGACCGGCCGTCATGGTCAACGGGTCGCCAGGGAGTGGTAGTCGCCACGGTGGAACAGCAGCGGGCGAGCCTCGACGGACTCGGTGGCGTCGAGCCAGTCGACCCGGCCGAGCAGCAGCGCGTGGTCGCCGGCCGGGTGGTCGGCGGCCACGCTGCAGTCGAGGGTCAGCAGGGCACCCGGCAGCCGGGGCAACCCGGCCGGCGTGCGGTCGGTGATCAGCCCGCGCCACCGGTCTGTGCCCGGGTGGCCGAATCGACGTGACAGGTGCTCCTGGTCGATCGCGAGCACGTGGACGGCGAATCGGCCGGCCAGTCGTATGGCCGCCACCGTCCCCGATCCGGCACTCAGCGCGACGCTGACCAGCGGCGGGTCCAGGGACGCGCTGTGGAAGGCCTGGCAGGTCGCCCCGAACCTGTCACCCCCTGCCTCGGTCGTGATCACCGTGAGACCCGAGGCGTAGAGCCCGAGCGACCGACGGAAGCGCAGGCGGCTGTCGGCGCTCTCAGCGCGGGTAGACGGCATCGACCTCGACCTCGACGAGCCAGCCGGCCACCGGGAGGGACGCGACCTCCAGGGCGAACCGGCTGGGACGGGCGGCGTTCTTCACCAGGGGCTTGGCGGGCTGCCCGGTGCCCATCGGAACCAGCAGGACCTTGCCGGTCTGCAGGTCCGTGTTGGCGAAGAACTGCCGGTACGCCCGGTTCCAGCCCGCGTAGTCGGCCTGGCCGGCGCCCGGGGCGTTGTCGAGGAACACGCGCATCGTGGTGACGTCGGAGAGCGAGAGGCCACGCTCCCCCAGGTTGGCCTGGATCTGGCGGAGGACGTTCATCCCCTGGGCCTCGGTGATGGTCACCCCGCCGGTCAAGGTGCCGCCCGGGAACTGGTCGGCGTCGACGTAGGACTCCGGCGTGCCCCGGGTGGCGGACGGGTTGAGGGAGGCTGGTCCCAGGCCGCTGGACTTGTAGATCTTGGCCTGGGGCAGCAGCGTCACCCCGCTGGCGATCATCGGGTTCGCGGCGGCGGCGTCGACGTGTCGGACGTAGTCGCTCTTCTTCTTGGCCGTGGCCACCGGCCCGGCGAGCAGGGCGATGATGATCATCACGAGGACGAGCACGAGCAGGTTCTGAGGGCGGCGCAACACCGCTGCGGTGGACGTGATCATGGAAAGCTCCTTCGGTGGTGGGGACGGATGTGGCGTGGCGTCAGCGGTGGGCACGCTGGTTGATCTGGCTGACCACCGAGCGCGCGGACACGAACGCCCCGTGCTGCCAGGCGATGGCGTTGGACAGGTGATCGCCGGCGAAGTAGATCCGGCCGACGGGCTGCAGCAGCGTCTTGTACGCCTGCGACTCCCGGGCGCCGCCCGGCCAGCTCATCCACGCGCCCTCGGAGTGCCGGGTCAGCTTCCAGGCACCGGAGAAGGACGAGGCGATGCCCTTGGTGTACTGCTTGCCGTGGATGGTCGCACCCTCGGTCACCGCCTTGGCCAGCCGCCCGCCGTGCCGCAGTGCCTCGAACCGGTCGTGCCGGGCGCCGGTGGCGTAGTAAGCCACCACCACCCCACGCTTGCTGCCGTGGTTGTCCGGTGGGTACATGATCTGGGAGATGTCCTGGTCGGTGTTGGACGCGCCCCCGTAGATGCGCTCCTTGGTCTCCCACCACCGCGACTTGTACTCGATACCGAGCTTGCCGGACGAGACGGGCACCGGCGTCTGCAGGGCCGCCACCACGCTGGTGGGCAGGTTGTGGCCGAGCCGACCCACCAGGTTCGGCGGGATGGTGCAGATCAGGTAGTCGGCCTTGAGATTGACCCGGCGGTCCCCCACCGCGTACTGCACGGTGACACCGTCGGTGGTGTTCGTCATCGAGGTGACCGTGGCGCCGAACTGGACCACGTCGCCCCCCAGGGCCCGGCTGAAGGCGTAGTAGAGCTGGTCCATGCCGCCCGCGATGGTCAGCATCTGCATCGCCTGGTCGTAGCCGAAGTCGAAGGCGAAGTTGCGGCCGATGCCGCTGCGGATGGTGTCCGACATCGACGGCGGCGCGCCCACGGTGCCGAAGTCGACTCCGGCTCCCGGTTCCTCGATGTAGCCGCGGCGACTGCTGCCGACGTAGCGCCCGTCGCTGGACAGGTCCCCGTAGGAGCGCAGGAACTCCGCCAGCCGCGCCTTGTCCTCGGAGCTCAGCACATCGTCGAGGGCTCCCCGCTGGGTCGCCTTGGTCAACAGCTCGGAGACGTAGCCCAACAGGTCGGCCTTCGCCTGCCGGTACGGGATCGCGGTGTTGTTGAGCGGCGTGCTGCCGGCGTAGCGCACGAGGGCGTCAGCGTTCTGGTTGCTGAACGGGATGACCTCGACCCCCAGCTCCCGCGCGTAGTCGAGGGTCAGGTGGCTCTGAGGGATCCGCGTGGCCCCGACGTTGATGTAGCCGCCGTTGGCGAACCGGCACTCCTGGGTCTCACCGCGCAGGTCGGTCTCGACGGTGCCGCGACGGGCGGACCAGACACGGCCGCCGGGTCGCTTGCGCGCCTCCAGGACCGTCACCTTGTAGCCCGCCTTGGCCAGCTCGTACGCCGAGCACAGACCGGCCGGACCGGCCCCGAGGACGACGACCCGGCGGTGCCCGGCCGGCGGTCGATCCGTCGGGCTGAGCGGCTTGAAGGAGTCGGCTGCGGCCGACGGCGCCAGATCGAGGCTGGACAGAGCGCCGTACGCGAGACCGGCACCTCCGGCCGCGCCGATGCGTTGGATGAAGTGACGACGGGTCAAGGGCATGGGGGCTTCCTCACCTCAGGGGGAACGGGATGCGGGGAGTCTGCTCATCCGGGACGTCGAGGCGGCAACGCCGGCGTTCCGGCTGAGGTCGAGCCGGTGGGAGCGGGCCCCGTCCGCGTTCTCACCCGACGTCGACGAACCGGAAGACGTTCGTCACACGGACGAAACACCTGCCTCCTAGCCTCGCGGCCATGTCGGCGCTGCGTGATGCGATCGACCGGTCGTTCTCGGCCGGCGAGCACCCCGACCGGGTCGTCTCCCCCCACCGCCCCCTCGGACGGCGGCAGCTCAGCGGTCTCGGGTTGCTGGGCCAAGCGGTTTCCACCACGGCGCCGGTCGCCTCGATGGTGGTGCTGCTGACTCTCCTGCACCGGGTCTCCGACCCGGTCACAGGACTGCTGGTCACCACGGCGGTCGCGGTCGGGATGTGGTTCGTAGCTGCCTGCCTGGGCCAGCTGTCTGCCCGCATCGCGGCCTCGGGCGGTCTCTACTCATGGGTCGCCACCGCACTCGGGCCGAGGGCGGCCGGCGCGGTCGCGGCCGGCCTGCTGCTCAAGTTCGGCGGCAGCGCCTCGATGAGCCTGATGCACCTGAGCCTGGCGGTGTCGGCGATCGTGGTCGCCCTCGGTGGACCGGCGCTCGGCTCGGCGGCCCTGGTCGCGGTGGTCGGCGCCACGGTGGCGGCGGTCGCCCTCGTGGTGGTCAGCGGCGTCCGGCAGGCCGGATGGGTTCTGCTGGTCGTGGAGGGCTGCTCGTTGCTGTTCCTTCTCGGCTGCCTCCTGGTGCCCGGGACCGGGGCCGCGGGAGCGCCGTGGCCGCCGGTCGAGGGCAACGAGCTGCAGCGGATCATGCTGATCAGCGTGTTCGCCCTGGCCGGGTTCGAGAGCGCCGCCTTCTTCGGACCCGAGGCCCGTCGCGGGTTGATCACCACCACCCGGGTGCTCCGGTGGACACCCGTGGTGTGCGGCTCACTGGTGCTCGTGGCGGGTCTGGCCGCCGTCGCCGGGCGCGGCGGCACCCTGGTCGACGCCTACCTGCTCGGCGCCGCCGGCGGCGCACCGACCGGGCTTGTGGTCGCCCTCCACCTGGCTCTGGCGTGTTCCTGGCTGGGCACGGTCACCGGGTCGGCGAACGGGGTCTCCCGGCTCGTCTACACCCTCGGTCTCGAGGGCGTGCTGCCGCGGCGGCTCGGCGAGGTCGACACCGGGCTGCGCACGCCGGTACGGGCGGCCGCGGCCGTCTCCGCGGTGCTGGTGGTCGCCGGAGCGGTGCTGGTGCTGCTCGGTCGCGGCTCGGCGTTGGCCGGGGCCATCTCGACCGCCACCCGGGTCGCGCTGCTGCTGGCGTACGCACTCGGAGTGCTCGCCATGGCCGTGCTGCTGACCCGTCTCGGAGAGCTGACGCCAAGCACCGCGGTGACCGCCGCAGTCGCCGGTTCCGGTCTGCTGGCCATGCTGACGGTGATCCTGGTCGGCCAGCTGCGGCACGGCTCGGTCCTCGGCGCGGCGCTGCTAGCCGCCCTCCTGCTGGTCGGCCCGGTGTGGATCCTGTTCCTCCGGCTGTGGCGACCCCAGCGGCGGCTCCGGCTCGGCGTGGTCGATCGGGCCGAGTCCGACGACGCCCTGCCCGGAGCAGTCGCGGTGCGCCGGACGGCCGAGGGCGAGCTGGAGCTGACCGGGCGGCGGGACGGCGCCCCCGCACCCCACCGCACAGGTCGTTGACCCGGTGAAGGGGGCAGGTGATCGCGCACCGGGCGGGCAGGAACCGCGGGCCGTGCAGCGCGCGTTGCTGCTGCTCGAGGCGGTGGCCCGGCTCGGACCGGGCACCACGGCACGCGCGATCGCCGACTACGCCGAGGTTCCGCCAGGGACCGCGTACCGGTTGCTGAACCTGCTGGTGGGCGACGGCTACCTGGTGCGGATCGACGGTCTGACCGGGTTCGCCCTCGGCCGGCGCGCCCAGGAGCTGGCCGGGCAGGTCGGCACCAGCCGCCCGGTGGCGGTGAGCGAGGTGGTCGAGACGCTGCGGATCGGCATCCGGCACGGGGTGCACCTGATCGACCTGACCGGACCGGTGCCGTGCTGGGCCGACCGTGACCCCGACCACGAGGTGGGCGCCGACGAGGTGATGCTCACGGCGGCGCACTCCTCCGCGGTGGGGAAGCTGGTGCTGGCTGCCCGTCCCGAGCTGCTGACCGGCGGACCGCTTCCGCGGCTGACCCCGTACACGACGACCTCGTGGCCCACGCTGCTGGAGCAGCTCACCGACGTGCGCTGCTCAGGGCTCGCTGTCGACCGGGAGGAGACGGTGCTCGGTCGGGTGGCGATGGCCAGCGCCATCACCGCCGTCGACCGGCGGCTCACGGGCTGCATCCTGGTGACCGGCCGCCGTGGTCGGTTGGACCCTGACGAGCCCGCGATCACCGCCCCGGTCGTGGCCGCCGCCCGCCGGCTCACGGGGTGGGCCGGGGTCAGCGGCGCTCGGGCGCTGCCCCCATGATCGCGAGCACCTGCTCGCCGTACTTGGTCAGCTTGGACTGCCCCAGACCCGGGATCTTGATCAACGACGTCGGGTCGGTGGGGCGCGACTCGGCGATCGCCACCAGGGTCGCGTCGGTGAAGACGCAGAACGCCGGCACCTTCTCCTCGCCGGCCTGCTGCTTGCGCCACTCCTTGAGCAGCGTCAACGTGTGCTCGTCGTACGTGGCCGGGCAGTCGTTGTGCCGACCGATCTTGCGCTCCGCCGCATCGTGCAGTGCGTGGCCGCAGCTGCGGCAGTGCGCCGACAGCACCGTGCCCTTCTTCCGGGGGCGCTGACCGGTGGCCGCCGCGGCACCCCGCTGGGCGGCAGGCAGCAGCGGGTCGAGGAAGCGGGACGGCTTGCGGGTGGCCTGACCACCCCCGCGGCTGCGTGACCAGGACACGTGCAGATGCTCCCGGGCCCGGGTCACCCCCACGTAGAGCAGCCGGCGTTCCTCGGCCACCTGCTCAGGACGGGTGGCCAGCACGAACGGCAGGGATCCCTCCTGGATGCCGAACAACGCCACCGCGTCCCACTCCAGCCCCTTGGCCGAGTGCAGCGTGGACACGGTCACGCCTTGCGCCGTCGGCACGTGCTGGGCCTCCGCCCGGCGTTCCAGCTCGGTCACCACGCGGGCCAGGTCGACCGGACCCTCGGCGGACTCGGCCAGGTCCTCGGCGACCGCCACCAGGGCCGCCAAGGACTCCCAGCGCTCGCGCACTGCCCCGGCCCCCTCGGGCGGCTTGGCGGTCCAGCCCAGGGCCCCGAGCACCGCCTGCACCTCGGCCACCGCCTCCCGCCCCTCGCCGCCGGAGAGCTCGGTGACCGCCCGCGCCTGGGTGCGCAGGGCGTGCAGCGCCTGCCGCACCTCGGCGCGCTCGTAGAACCGCTCGCCGCCGCGCACCAGGTAGGGGATGTTCCGCTCGGCCAGCGCCTGCTCGATCACCGGGGACTGGGCGTTGATCCGGAACAGCACGGCCATCTCGCGGTAGTCGACGCCGCGCGCCGCCAGTCCGGACAGCCAGTCGGCGATCGCCGCCGCCTCGGCCGCCTCGTCGGGGGCCTCCCGCAGCACCGGCTCCGGACCGGGTGCCCGCTGGGCCTGCAGCACCACCGCGTCGATGGTGCCGCCCCGTCCGGCGCTGCCGGGGGCGCCGCTGTTGGTCTGTGCCGACCGCATCACCGCGTTGGCGGCGGCCACCACCTGCGGGGTCGAGCGGTAGTCCCGCACCAGCCGGACCACTGTCGCCTTCGGATGCCGTCGCCCGAAGCCGGTGAGGAAGTCGGCCTGCGCGCCGGCGAAGGAGTGGATGGTCTGGGCCGGGTCGCCGACCACGCACAGCTCGGCCCGGTCACCACGCCAGAGCTCCAGCAGCCGGTGCTGCAACGGGGAGACGTCCTGGTACTCGTCGACCACCAGGTGCCGATACGTCCGCTGCACCTGGGTGCGGATCTCGTCGTGCTCGGCCAGCAGCGCCGCTGTGCACAGCAGGATGTCTTCGAAGTCGATCCGCCCCCGCTGCCGCTTCAGGTCCTCGTAACCGGTGAAGACGCGGGCCACCGTCTCCGGGTCGGTGCCGGACACGGTGCGGCCGAGCGGGGTCGCCACCCGGGGGTAGTCCTCGGGTGTGGTGTTGCTGACCTTGGCCCACGAGATCTCGCCCAGCAGGTCGCGCAACCGGGCGGTGTCGACCCGCACCCGCAGCCGGCTGGCCGACTCGGCGACCAGCGACATCCGGTTGTCCAGCACGGAGGGGAACTCCCCCCCGTACGCCTTCGGCCAGAAGTACTGGGCCTGCCGGAGCGCGGCGGAGTGGAACGTCCGCGCCTGCACCCCGCGGGCACCGAGCTGCTGCAGCCGTCCCCGCATCTCCCCCGCGGCCCGGGTGGTGAAGGTGACGGCCAGCACCGCGGTGGGCTGGTAGGCCCCGACGGCCACGCCGTACGCGATCCGGTGGGTGATCGCCCGGGTCTTGCCGGTGCCGGCCCCGGCGATCACGGCGACCGGGCCGTGCAGGGCGGTGGCCACCTCCCGCTGCTCCGGGTCCAGCGCGGCCAGGAGCAGCTCCGGGTCGCCGCCGATGCGCGGCTGGTCGAGCGGCGGACTCACGGCGGCGGACATGGGACCAACCCTAGTTACCGCGGCAGACATTGCGTGCTCCCCCGCTGCGAGAGCGTTGCGCGCCGATCGACTCCGACGTCCCTCGGCCATCGCTCACGAACAGGTTGCCCGCTCGCTGCACCTCCACGGCGTCCGTGCACCGGCTACTGAGGGTGCAGGACCGGGTAGGCGGTGCAGCGGCGAGCAGGCGGTGCAGAGGCGAAGGCTGCGATCCAGCACCTCCCGGCGGATCCCGACGCGTCGCCGACGGTCAGAGACCCAGCACCATCTCGTGCTCGATCAGGTCCGGGCGGTGTGGGAGCGGCACAGTCGCCCCGGTGCGGGCGAAACCGCAGCGGGCATAGAGGCGCTCGGCCCCCGGGTTGGTCTCCACGACGTGCAGCAGCACCCGGTCGGCCCCGTCGCTCCGCGCCTGGTCGACGACGGCTGCGACCAGCCGATCACCGAGGCCCTGACCGCGTGCCGGTGGGGCGACGAACATCGCCACCAGCAGCGTCGTGCCCGGCTCGCCCGGGTCGGCGACACCGGTGGCCGTGCCGACCACCTCGCCGTCGTCGGTCTCGGCCAGGAACTGTGCCGCCCCCGCGATCCGCTCCCGCCACTGGTCGGGATCGAAGGCGGTCTCGCGCTCCAGGGTCGAGGCGAAGGCCAGCGGCGCCTCGGCCAGCGCCTGCAGCCGGATGGCGCGGGAGACCGACCAGTCCTCGGCGACGGCCCTCCGGACCCGGTAGCGGTCGCTCACGAAGCGGGTTCAGAGGTCGGCGAGGTCGGGCAGCCGGCGCTCGGTGAGCTCGGTCAGCCAGCCGACCGGGTCGGCCGCCTTCGGCGGCGGGCCGACCCAGACCATGCTGAAGCCCAGGTCCGCGTACGCCTCCAGCTCGCGCCTGAACCCGTCCGGGTCGGCGACACCGTCGGTCCCGGCGATGATCGTCCGGGCCACCTCGGCCGGATCGCGTCCCTCGGTCTCGCAGTGCGCGTCGAGCACCTGCAGCTTGTGCCGGACGGTCTCCAGGTCGGCGGGGAAGAGGTTGCAGGCATCGGCGTAGCGAGCGACCAGCCGGAGCGTCTTGCGCTCCCCCTGACCGCCGACCATGATCGGCGGCCGCCGCACCGGGCGCGGCAGGCAGACGGTCTCGGCCAGCTGGTAGTGCTTGCCCGCGTACGGTCCGTCGTCGTCGCTCCACATCTGGCGGACGATCTGGAGCGTCTCCTCCAGTCGCTCGAACCGCTCCGCGGTGGGCGGGAAGGGGACACCGAGACCGAGGTGCTCGCGCTCGTACCAGGCGGCGCCCAGACCCAGCACCGCGCGACCCCCGCTGAGCACGTCGAGGGTGGTGATGATCTTGGCCAGCAGGCCCGGGTGCCGGTAGGTCACCCCGGTGACCAGCAGACCGAGCTCCACCGAGGAGGTCTGCCCGGCCAGGTAGCCGAGCGAGGTGTAGCCCTCCAGCATCGGCTCGGCCGGTCCGCCGAACGGCTCCATCTGGAAGTAGTGATCCATCATGGTCAACCGCGAGATCCCACCCTGGTCGGCGACCCGGGCCAGCGAGGTCAGCGTCGGAGCCAGGGCCGCAGGCCCGCCGGGATAGGACAGGTCGGCCAGGTGGACGGCGAACCGCATGGTGCTCCCTCCGTACCGCGCCGGGGCGCGCGATGACGTCGCGAGCGTAGTGCTCACCACCGAACGGTCAGCGGGGTGTGCAGGCATCGCCACCCCCCGGGTCCCGGTCCGGGTCGGGTAACCTCTCCCGATGCCCGACGACCCCGCCGACGGCCGCCGGACCACCCGGCCCGCGGAGCTCCCGGAGTCCGGCCGTTGACCGACTGGATCATCTGGCTGATGGAGACGCTCGGCGCGCCCGGAGCCGGGCTGGCGGTCGCGCTGGAGAGCATCTTCCCGCCGATCCCCAGCGAGCTGATCCTGCCGCTCGCGGGCTTCGCCGCCAGCCGCGGCACCTTGGACCTGGTCGCGGTGCTCATCTGGACCACCATCGGGTCGGTGGTGGGCGCCGTCGCGCTCTACTGGATCGGTCGGCGGATGGGCCTGGAGCGGCTGCGCCGGGCCGCCGACAGGCTCCCGCTGACCAGCGGCGACGACATCGTCCGGACCGACGACTGGTTCGACCGGCACGGCGGCAAGGCTGTCTTCTTCGGCCGGATGATCCCGCTGTTCCGCAGCCTGATCTCCGTGCCGGCGGGGGTGAACCGGATGCGGATGCCCGCCTTCATCGGCCTGACCCTGGCCGGCAGCCTGATCTGGAACACCGCCCTCGTCCTCGCCGGTTTCCTGCTCGGTGAGCAGTGGCACCGGGTCGAGTCCTCCATCGGAGCGCTGCAGGCCGTGGTGGTGGCTGTCGTCGCGGTGGCGGTGATCTGGTTCGTGGTCAGACGCCTGGCCCGGCAGCGCCGCGCCTGATCAGGCCATCGACACCGGCTGCGCGGTCGACTCGAGGACGCTGAGCCACAGGTCCCCGTGCGGGTCGACCTGGTTGCGCTCGGTGGTCAGCAGCGCGATCGGCACGTGATGAAGCGGTTGTGCCGCCGACCGACGACCATGGCGGTCCGACCCGCCATCCCCGCGTGGGCGGCGGCCTGGGCCAGCCGTACGCAGTAGACGGCGTCGTGCGGGCAGGCGGGAACCGACCTGATCATGTAGCTGGGGTCGATGTACTTGCAGGTGAGCGGCACGTCGACCGCGGCGAAGTGCCGGACGACGGCGTCGCGCAGGAAGGTGCCGATGTCCGCCAGCCGCGCGTTGCCCGAGGCGTCGGTGTCCTCGGCCGACTCCAGGATGTCCTGGCCGGCACCCTCGGCCACCACCACGACCGCGCTGCCCCGGTCCTTGACCCGCTGCTCCAGACACGACAGGAAGCCGCCAGAGCCCTCCAACCGGAACGCCACCTCCGGGATCAGCACGAAGTCGGCGACGTGGTTGGCCAGGGCCGCATAGCTGGCGATGAAACCTGCGTGCCGCCCCATCAGCTTCACCAGCCCGACCCCGCCGACGGCGGAGTGCGCCTCCACCATGGCCGCGTTGATCGACTTGGCCGCCTCGGTGAAGGAGGTCACGAAGCCGAAGCTCTGGCCGATGAAGGGGATGTCGTTGTCGATCGTCTTGGGGATCCCGATCACCCCGATGGTCTCGCCGCGGCGGTCGATCGCCGCGGAGATCCGAGCCGCCCCCCGCATCGACCCGTCGCCGCCGATGACGAACAGCAGGTCGATGCCCAGCGTCAGCAGGCGATCGACCATCGCGTCGGGATCCTGGGCCCCCCGGGAGGTCCCGAGCACCGTGCCTCCCTGACGGTTGATGCCGTGGACGACCTCGGGGGTGAGCCGCATCGGCTCCGGTCCCCCCTCCACCAGCCCGGCGTAGCCGGACCGGAAACCGGTCAGCTCGGTGATCCCGTAGTGCTCGGCCAGCTCCATCACCAGACCGCGGATGACGTCGTTCAGCCCCGGGCACAACCCACCGCAGGTGACGACGCCGACCCTGGTGCTGCCGGGCGCGAAGAACAGTCGGCGGCGGGGGCCGCCCGGCTCGAAGCTCGGCACCTGCTCCGGGGGCAGCCCGAGGTCGGCGAGCTGCTGCACGGTGTCGTGCAGGAGGACCCGGTCGTCCTCGGAGACGTAGTGCTCGTTGGTCCGTCGGTCGGCGATGAAGTCAGCCAGCGGGGAGTCGAAGCGCGGCTCGCCCAGCGTGGGCACCATCAGGTCCGCGAGCAGGGTCATACCTGAGGGTGGCACCGGAGTGTGACGACCCGGTGACGGCGGTGGAACAGGTTCCTCGCGGGCGCCCTGTGGCTCTGGTCACGTCCCGGACGGGCCGGGAATCCGCCGCCCGCCGACGGAGTTGCTGTGGTCATGGCACAGGTGACGATGTACACGACCACGTGGTGTGGCTACTGCTTCCGACTGAAGTCGCAGCTCGGCCGAGCCGGCGTGGCCTACGACGAGGTGGACATCGAGCGCGAGCCCGGTGCCGCCGACCTCGTCGCCTCGCTCAACAACGGCAACCAGACAGTCCCGACCCTGGTCTTCAGTGACGGTTCCGCGATGACCAACCCGAGCGCCAAGCAGGTGCAGGAGCGACTGGCGAGCCTGGCGTCCTGATGCCCGCCCGGCTGGACGGGCGGACCGTCGTGTTCGACATCGACGGGACCCTGCTGGACTCCGCCGCCGGGATCCTGGCCGGCTTCCAGCACGCACTGCGAGCCGGTGGGGTGCCGGTGCCGAGCGAGACCGAGCTGCGGGTCCACCTCGGACCGCCGCTGCGCGAGTTCCTCGCGCTGGCCGGTGTCCGACCCGATCGCCTGGACGCGGCGGCGCAGGCCTATCACGAGTACTACCTGCGTGAGGGGCTGCACCGGGCCACCCGGTACCCGGGCGTCCAGGACCTGCTGGGTGCCCTGGTGGACCGGGGCGCGACCCTGGCCACCGCGACCGCGAAGCGGACGACGACAGCACGGGCCATCGTCGAGGCCCACGGTCTGACCTCGTACTTCACGGTGATCGGGGGGACCGACGAGCGGCGGACGTCCAAGGCGCAGACGATCGCCGGGGTGCTGGACCGGCTGGACGCCGCGCCCGCCGCGACGATCATGGTCGGCGACCGGCGCCACGACATCGAGGGCGCCCACGCGCAGGGCGTACGCGCGGTCGGGGCCCTGTGGGGCTACGGCGTCGGCGACGAGCTGCGGGAGGCCGGCGCTGACTGGCTCGCCCGCGACGCGGCCGAGTGCGGCCGGCTCCTCGGGCTCTGACGCCGACCCCGGCCGCGTGCGCTCAGACCACCACCGCGGTCACCAGCAGGTACTCCCACTCCATGATCATCCCCTCGTCCCGGCCGGTGGCGGCACCGCGGGCGAGCTCGAGCAGGTCACGGTCGAGGGCAGCCTGCCGTTCGGGCTGGTCGGCCAACGACCGGTAGACCGCGATCGTCGGGCCGTAGTTGATCTTGAAGTAGTCCCGGAACTCTTCTGGGCTGCGGAAGTGGCTGATCGGCAGCCGCTCCCGGCGCGCACGCAGATCGCGCACCCGATCGCCCCACAGCTCGCGGACGTGGCTCTCCTCGCCCCACAGCGGGGCCGGCGAGGCGCCGGCCGGGGGCGGTGGCGCGTAGGGCTTCATGGTCGCGAACATCTGCCCGATGAAGCCGGTCGGGGTCCAGGAGATCAGCCCGATCCGGCCACCGGCGCGGGTCACCCGGAGCAGCTCGTCGGCCGCCGGCTGGTGGTGCGGGGCGAACATGACCCCGACGCAGGAGGTGGTCACCTCGAAGCTGTCGTCGCCGTACGGCAGCGCCTCGGCGTCCGCGGTCTCCCAGGCGATGTCGAGGCCCTCGTTCGTCGCGACGACTCGGCCCCGCTCGAGCAGCTCCGGGGTCAGGTCGGAGGCGGTGACCCGGGCACCGGCCCGAGCGGCCGGGAGCGCCACGTTGCCCGCACCCGCGGCCACGTCGAGCAGCCGTTCCCCGGGCCGGACCCCGACCGCCGCGACCAGGCGCGGTCCGAGGTCGGCGATCACCTCGGTGGCGACGGCGGTGTAGTCCCCGAGTGCCCACATCGCCCGATGGCGGGCCTTGAGCGCGGCGTCGTCGATCATGGTCTGGGTCATGGTCACTCCCCTCGAGACCGGAACAGCTGTTGCTCCGGCTCCTCGACGGTAGGACGCCCGGTCGCCCCGAACTAGTACGAGATCTGTACCTGGTGTGTCCGGGTGGCCGACCCGTAGCGTCGTCACCATGGGATCGCCGTACCACCAGTTCTGCCCGGTCGCCAAGGCGATGGAGCTGCTCGACGAACGCTGGACGCTGCTCGTGGTCAGGGAGCTGCTGGCCGGGAGCCGGCACTTCAACGACCTGCGGCGCGGGCTGCCGCGGATGTCGCCCACCCTGCTGTCCAAGCGCCTGAACCAGCTCGTGGCCAGTGGGGTGGTCGATCGGCGGCGCGAGGGCCGGGAGGTCGTCTACACCCCGACCGCCGCCGGCGAGGAGCTGCGCTCGGCCATCGAGCTGCTCGGGGCCTGGGGCATCCGCTGGACCGGGGTGCTCGGCGACGCCGACCTGGACCCGAAGCTGCTGATGTGGGATCTGCACCGCAACGTCGATCTCAGCACGGTGCCGGCCGGGACCACCGTGGTGCGGTTCGAGCTGACCGACGTCCCGCCGCGCCAGCGCTACTGGTGGATCGTGCTGTCGCCGTCCGAGGCGGACGTCTGCGACGCCGACCCCGGGCACGAGATCTCCCTGACCGTGCAGGGGTCCCTGCGCGACCTGGTCGCCGTCTGGCGCGGTGATCACACCTGGGCCGCCGTGCTGCGGGCCGGCGCGGTGGTCATCACCGGGCCGGCCCGGCTGCGCCCGGCCGTCACCACCTGGTTCGGGCCGAGCCGCTTCGCCGCCGTACCACGACCGGATCCCGAGCTCGTGGCCTGAACCGGGGCCGCCGTCGGCCGTGCGCAGGACTACGCTCAGGGGTCATCCTGCTCTGAGGGGACACCCGTGACCGCGTACTGGATCAACACCTTCACCGCCATCCGCGACGCCGACAAGCTCGCCGCCTACGTGGCCCTCTCCGGCCCGGCCATCCGCGCGGCCGGTGGGGAGTTCCTGGCGCGTGGGGTCCCCGCGGAGGTCTTCGAGGGCGGGCAGAAGACCCGCAGCGCCCTGGTGCGGTTCCCGAGCGTCGAGGCGGCCGTCGCGGCGTACCACAGTCCCGGATACCAGGAGGCCCTGGTGGCGCTCGGTGACGGCGCCGATCGTGACATCCGGATCGTTCCCGCGGTCGACGCCTCGTAGACGACGCTCGTCCCGGCGGTTCAGGACCGCCGGTCGTGCTCCCGTGCGTCCAGGATGTCGGGCAGGTAGAGCGGCCGGTCGACGTCTCGACGCCGGGCCCGCCAGAGCAGCACGAGCGCGGTGATCACGAGCGGGCTGACCAGGAAGGCCCACCAGCCCAGCGCCAGCAGCCCGACCTGGACCCCGACAGCGGCGGCGAGCCCGGTCTCGACCCACCGTCCGTCGAACAGGATCAGCAGGCCGGCGGTGGCCTGGACGGCGATCAGCAGGGAGACGACGACCGAGGCCAGCGGCGACCCGGCAGCGGCGGCGGCGAGGTCGCGCACCACAGGCAGGTAGGATGCGGCGGCGATCGCCGACAGGTCGGTGTCGGTGGCCACCAGCACCGCGAGGCCCACCGCCCCCAGACCGGCGAGCGAGAAGGCGACGGCTGCCAGCCCCACCCGCAGGGCCCGGCGGCTCCGACCGGCCAGCACGCCGGCGACGACGATGGTCAGACCCGTCAGGGCCCAGCCGACGACCAGTGTCATGATCACTCCCAGCCCGAGCGCTCCTCGTCGAGCGCCCGCTGCCGGAAGCGTGCCACGTCCGCTCCCGGTGTGACGCGCGTCTCACGGCGCGGTGATCCGTGGTCATCATGATCTGCCGAGAGCGGATCCGCCCGCGGCAGCACGCTCTGGTGCGGCCGTCTCGGCCCGGGCAGCGTGGTGGCCATGAGCGACTCCACCCCGATCGGCGGCCTGTTCGACGAACAGCTCCTCAGCCGACTCCTGCACCAACGCATCGTCGTCCTCGGCCAAGAGGTCGACGACGCGATCGCCAACCGCATCTGCGCCCAGCTCCTGCTGCTGTCGGCCGAGGACCCGCGGTCCGACATCAGCCTCTACATCAACTCCCCCGGCGGCTCCGTCTCGGCCGGGCTGGCGATCATGGACACGATGCGGCTGATCCCCAACGAGGTCAGCACGCTGGCGATGGGGCTGGCGGCCAGCATGGGCCAGTTCCTGCTGTCGGCCGGTACGCCCGGCAAGCGGTACGCCCTCCCCCACGCCCGGGTGCTGTTGCACCAGGGCTCGGCCGGCATCGGCGGCACCGCCGTCGACATCGAGATCCAGGCCCAGAACCTCGAGCACACCCGCGACGTCCTGCTCGGTCTGATCGCCGAGCACACCGGTCAGCCGCTGGAACGGATCGCGCACGACTCGCTGCGGGACCGCTGGTTCACGGCCGCCGAGGCGCGGGCGTACGGGCTCGTCGACCACGTGGTGACCACGCTCGACGACATCCGTCCGGGCGGGCGGCAGTCGGTCGGTCTCGCCACCGTGCTGGGCGGCCCGGCCCTTCGGACGGGGGCAGCCCGGTGAGCGGCTACACGATCCCGAACGTGGTCGAGAAGCGACCGACGGGCGAGCGGGCGCTGGACATCTACAGCCGGCTGCTGTCGGACCGGATCGTCTACCTCGGCACCGAGCTCGACGACGGCGTGGCCAACGTGATCGTGGCCCAGCTGCTGCACCTGGAGTCCGAGGACTCCGACCGGGAGATCAACCTGTACATCAACTCCCCCGGTGGCTCGATGACCGCGATGCTGGCCATCTACGACACCCTGCAGTTCATCCACGCACCGGTGGCGACCACCTGCGTCGGCCAGGCGGCGTCGGCGGCCGCTGTGCTGCTGTCCGCCGGGTCCCCCGGGCGGCGGGCTATCCTGCCCCACGGTCGGGTGCTGCTGCACCAGCCGTCGGCGGAGGGCCGGGGCACGCTGCCCGACCTGGTGCTGCACGCGCGGGAGATCATGCGGATCCGGGCGCAGATGGAGGAGGTGCTGGCCCGGCACACCGGGCAGACCACCGACCGGCTCCGCGCCGACACCGACCGGGACAAGATCTTCGACGCCGACAGCGCGATGGCGTACGGGATCGTGGACGCGGTGATCACCAGCCGCAAGGAGCTGGCGGCCTAGGCGTGGCGAGCCGGGGAGGGTGGCGGCTCAGGCGGCGAGGGCGACCGGTCCGGCCGGCCGGCCCGCCGTCGAGATCAACCGACGGCCGACGGCCCGGGTGAGATCGACCAGCTGGAGGTCGAGCGCCCCACCGACGGCGGCCAGCATCTCCGAGGACGGCTCCTTGCGGCCACGCTCGATCTCGGACAGGTACTGCACGGAGATGCCGGCCCGGTCCGCGACGGCGCGTTGGGTCTCTCCCCGATCGGTGCGGCGGGCGCGGAGCACCTGCCCGACCAGCTCCCGCCACAGCGGCTCGCGCGTCGGGCGGTCCGGCTCGGGCGCCGGCCGGCGCGGAAAGGCGACCACGTCTCCCATGGCCCGACCGTAGGCCCGCGCCGGCGGCGGGGGAAGCACGGTTCGCTGTGGGCGTAGGGGTCGGGGCGTTGGCGATGGTCTCGTCGACAAGGAGGTTCAGGCACGCTGAGCGGCCGGAGACGTGACTGATCCTCCTTCTCGGCGCCGCCCGGCACCTCCCCGGTCGACGCCACGGGATCAGGGCAGGGCCGGAGGAGCCGGACTGTCCGAGCCGGTGTCTAGGCTCAGCGCACCATGAGTCTCCACCTGCACCGCGCCGAGCGGTCCGACCGGTTGGTGGCCGGGTTGGCCGATCTGCTGACCACCCCGCTGCCCGACCCGTTCGCGACCGAGGTCGTCGCCGTGCCCACCCGGGGGGTGGAGCGGTGGTTGGCCCAGCAGCTGTCGGACCGGCTCGGGGTGTGCGCCGGGGTCGACTTCCCCTCGGTCCGCCGGTTGGTGGCCGAGACCCTCGGCCCGGTGACCGACGTGGACCCCGACACCGACCCGTGGCACCCGTCGCGTGCGGTCTGGCCGATCCTGGCGATCCTCGACGCGGCGCGGGACGACGCCTGGGCGGAGCTCCTGTGGAGCCACCTGCGCGGCCGCTCGGCCGAGCAGTCACGCGGTGGTCGGCGCTGGCTGACCGCACGCCGCGCGGCTGACCTGTTCGCCCGGTACGGGTCCGAGCGACCGGAGCTGCTCGACCGGTGGCGGGCCGGGGAGGACGTGGACACCGACGGCGCACCCCTGGGAGCCGACCGCGCCTGGCAGGCCGAGCTGTGGCGGCGGCTGCGCGCCGAGCTCGCGGTCCCCTCCCCCGCCGAGCGGCTGCCGCCGGCGCTCGACCGGTTGACCGCCGGCGACCCGGACCTGGACCTGCCCGAGCGGCTGTCGGTGTTCGGGCTCACCGGCCTGGACCGCACGCAGCATCGGGTGCTGACCGCCCTCGGCGCCGAGCGCGACGTGCACCTGTGGCTGACCCACCCGTCTCCGGTGCTGTGGGACGCCCTCGCGGCTCGGCCGTCCCGACCGGCGGGCCGACGCCGCGACGACACGAGTCTGGAGGTGGTGGAGAACCGCCTGCTCGGCTACCTCGGGCGCGACTCGCGCGAGCTGCAGCTGGTCCTCGCCGGGGCCGGACCCGCCGACCAGCACCATCAGGTCGCCGCACCGCCACCGGCGCACACCCTGCTGGCCCGGCTCCAGCAGGACCTGGCCGCGAACGCCGGTCCCCGACCGTCGGCCGAACGCCCCGTGCTGGACGCGACGGACCGCAGCCTGCAGGTGCACGCCGCCCACGGCCAGGACCGTCAGGTCGAGGTGCTGCGCGAGCTGCTGGTCGGTCTGCTCGCGGACGACGCGACCCTGGAGCCGCGGGACGTCGTGGTCCTGTGTCCCGACATCGAGCGGTTCGCGCCGCTGGTCTCGGCCGCGTTCGGGCTGGCCGACGACGGCACCGAGACCGAGCACCCCGGTCACCGGATCCGGGTCCGGTTGGCCGACCGCGCCCTGCGCCGGCTGAACCCGCTGCTCGGGGTGCTGGGCAGCGTGCTGGATCTGGCCGGCTCCCGGCTCGAGGCGTCAGCGGTGCTCGACCTGTGCGCCCAGCCCCCGGTGGCCCGACGCTTCTCCTTCAGCGCCGACGACCTCGACCGGCTGGCGCAGCTGGTCGCCGCCAGCGGCGTGCGGTGGGGTCTCGACCCCGCGTCGCGGAAGCCGTACGGGCTCGAGCACCTCGGCCAGAACACCTGGGCAGCGGGACTGGACCGGCTGCTGCTTGGCGTGACCATGGACGAGGAGGGCAACCACTTCATCGGGACGGCGCTGCCGCTGGACGAGGTCGACTCCTCCGACGTGGAGCTGATCGGTCGCCTGGCCGAGCTGGTGGACCGGCTCGGCACGGCCTTCACCGCGTTCGACGCCGACCACCCGATGCCCCGCTGGGTGGAGCTGGCCAAGGAGACGATCGAGGCCCTCACCGCCACCAGCACAGCCGACAGCTGGCAGACCGGCCAGGCGTTCCGGGTGCTCAGCGCGCTGGCCGAGGGGGAGGCGGCGGAGCAGGCCGTGCTGACCAGGGCGGAGCTGCAGGCCCTGCTGGCCGACGGTCTGGGCGGTCGGGCCGGGCGGGCGAACTTCCGGACCGGGACGCTGACGGTCTGCACCATGTACCCGATGCGATCCGTCCCCCACCGCGTCGTCTGCCTGCTGGGGATGGACGATCTGGCCTTCCCCCGTCGTGCTCGGGCCGACGGCGACGACGTGCTCGCCGCTGACCCGTGGGTGGGTGACCGGGACCGGCGCAGCGAGGACCGGCAGCTGCTGCTCGACGCGGTCATGAGCGCGACCGAGCACCTGGTCGTCCTGTACAGCGGGGCCGATCCCCGGACCGGGGCGTCCCGGCCGCCCGCGGTGCCGATCGGCGAGCTGCTCGACACCGTCGACCAGACCGTCCGCACGACCGACGGTCGGCTGCCCCGCGAGCAGGTGCTGCACCGTCACCCGCTGCAGCCGTTCGACCGCCAGAACTTCAGCGCCGACGACGGCCGTCCTCCGTTCAGCTTCGACGGCGCCGCCCTGCGCGGGGCGCGCGCGGCCGCCCGGGAGCGGACCGACGGGCTCGCGGTCTACCCGCACGACCCGCTGCCGGACCGGGACACCCATCAGGTGGCGATCGCCGACCTGATCCGCTTCTTCCAGCACCCCGTCAAGGCCCTGCTGCGGGACCGCGGTGGGCTGCCCACCTGGGAGGACCGCGACCCGATCACCGACGAGCTGCCCGTCAGTCTCGACGGGTTGGAGAGCTGGGCGGTCGGTGACCGGATGCTGACGCAGCTGCTGCAGGGCGCCGATCCCGACCGGCTGGTCGGCGCTGAGTGGCGACGGGGCAGTCTGCCACCGCGTGCGCTGGGCGGTCGCGCGCTGGAGGTGATCCAGCGGCAGGCGAGCGACGTGGCCGAGCGCGCCCGCCCGTGGCTGGTGGGCGAGCCCGACAGCCGTGACCTCGCCCTCGACGTCGGCGAGCGCCTGCTCACCGGCACCGTCGGACCCCTCTACGGCACCACCCTGGTCTCGGTCAGCTACTCCAGCCTCGGGGCCAAGCAGCGGTTGAGCGCCTTCACCCGGCTGCTGGCCCTCACCGCGGCCCATCCAGGTCTCGACTGGCGAGCGGTCAGCATCGGCCGGCGCGGCACCTCGCTGCTGGGACCGGTCGACCCGGGCTGGGCCGCCCTGGTGCTCGACGACCAGCTCGACCTGTACGCGACGGGTCTGCGGGAGCCGCTGCCGTTCGCCCCGCGGACGTCGCTGGAGTACGCCCGGCTGCGGTTCCGCGACCTGCAGGTCACCCCGGGTGAGTCGTCGGCGGAGAAGGACTGGACCTGGGACCGCGACGCGGCGTACGAGCGGTTCTTCGGCGCCGGCGTCACCTTGGGCGACCTGGCCGCGATCCGGTCCCGTCCCGAGGAGGAACGCGGCACCCTCGCCGAACCCAGCCGGTTCGGCACCCTGGCCCGTCGGGTCTTCCAGCCCCTGCTGACCGTGGAGGAGCTGCGATGAGCCCCGACTGGACCGGCGAGCGCGCCGCGCGCACCGAGCCGGCCGGGCTGTCGACGGTCGCCGACGGGGACGGCTGGGACGAGCAGCCGGCCCCCGGACCGGACGCAGCTCCCGCCCCGGCCCGGCCGGCAGCCCTTCCGACCCCGGCCGGACCGACCCCGACCCCGTTCGACGTGCTCGGTCCGCTGCCCACCGGCACCACCGTGCTGGAGGCCAGCGCCGGCACCGGCAAGACGTACACGATCGCCGCGCTGGCCGCGCGCTACGTGGCCGAGGGTCACGTCGAGCTGGACCAGCTGATGATGGTCACCTTCGGTCGGATGGCCACCGACGAGCTCCGGGTGCGGGTGCGGGAGCGCCTGGTCCGGCTGGAGGCGCAGCTGAGCGACGCCCTGGGTCGTACGCCCCCGGGCGCCCCGGTGCCGGAGCGTGACGACGTCGCGCACCTGCTGCTCGCCGTCGACCGGACCGAGCTGGCCCGACGGCAGGAGCGGGTGGCTCGGGCCCTGGCCGACTTCGACGCCGCCACCATCGCCACCACCCACGAGTTCTGCCTGCGGATGCTGGACGACCTCGGCGTGCTCGGCGACCCCGAGCCTGATGCGGTGTTCGTGGAGCACCTGGCCGAGCTGACCTCCGAGGTCGCCCGCGACGTCTACCTGCGCCGCTACGCCACGGCGGACCAGCCGCTGCTGACCTTCGAGCACGCGCTCAAGCTGGCCGAGGACGTGGTCCACGCCGGTCCGATCCGGCTGGTCCCCGAGCTCGGCGCGGGCGCCCGGGCCGACGAACGGGTCGGCTTCGCCCGCGAGGTGGTCGCCGAGGTGCGGCGGCGCAAGGAACGCGCCCGCTACCTGACGTACGACGACATGCTCACCCGGCTGCGGGACGCCCTGGCCGACCCTCGGCATGGGGACCTGGCCGCCCAGCGGCTGCGGGACCGGTTCCCGGTGGTGCTGGTCGACGAGTTCCAGGACACCGACCCGATCCAGTGGGACATCCTGCGGCGCGCCTTCCACCGCCACAGCACGCTGGTGGTGATCGGCGACCCGAAGCAGGCGATCTACGCGTTCCGCGGTGCCGACGTGAACAGCTACCTCCAGGTCGCCCGTGAGTCGACCACCACCGCCACCCTCAGCACCTGCTACCGCAGCGACCGCGCGCTGCTCGACGGCCTGGACCTGGTGATGGGTGGGGCCAGTCTCGGCGATCCGGCCATCGTCGTCCGGCCGGTGGGCAGCGCGCACCCGGATCGCCGCCTCACCGGCGCTGGTGCCCCGCTGCGGGTCCGAGTGCTGCCGCCCAAGGAGAACGGCGAGCTCGAGTACGTGAACCGGCTGCGCCGACGGATCACCAAGGACCTGGTCGCCGAGATCGCCGACCTGCTGGGTGCTGGCGCGGGCGGGGCCGCGCCGGTGGTCGACGGGACCGACCGGCTGGACCTGGGGGTCGACCAGACGGCCGGGACCACCGAGGCCGGTGGCGCGGGCGCGATGCTGACGCTGGACGGCCGGCCACCGCGGCGGGTCCAGGCGTCCGACCTCGCGGTGCTGGTGCGCCGCAACGCCGCCGGCGAGCAGATCCGTGATGCCTTGGCCGCCGCCGGCATCCCGGCCGTCCTGCACGGGTCCGACTCGGTGTTCTCCTCGCTGGCGGCGCGGGACTGGCTGCGGGTGCTGCAGGCCCTCGAGCAACCCCGACAGCCGCTGGTCCGGGAGGCCGCCCTGACCAGCCTGCTCGGCTGGACCTTCCCCCGGCTGGCCCAGGCCGACGAGGCGGCGCTGGCCGACCTCTCGTACGACTTCCGTCGCTGGAGCCGGGTGCTGGCCGGGCGGGGGGTCGCCGCCCTGCTGGAGACGATGGGCACCGACACCGCCCTCAGCGAGCGGGTGCTGGCCCGTCCCGACGGGGAGCGGCTGCTGACCGACCTCCGTCACGTGGCTCAGCGGCTGCACGCTCTGATGACCGGGCGCCAGCTGGGGGTCGCGGGTCTGCGGGAGTGGCTGGCCGAGGCCATCGACGTAGCGGTCGCCGACGACGACGTGACCGAGGGACTGCGGCGGCTGGCCACCGACGCCGCTGCCGTCCAGGTCCTCACCCTGCACCGCAGCAAGGGCCTGGAGTTCCCGGTGGTCTACCTGCCGGAGGCGTGGGACTGCTTCGTCCCCACCGACGAGCGGGACGCGGTGCTGCGGCTGCACGAGGACGGCACGGAGGTGCTCGACGTCGGCGGACGGCAGGCCGCCGGGCGACCGGAGCGGTTCCGGCGCTCCTTGGCCGAGGAGGCCGGGGAGAACCTCCGGTTGACCTACGTCGGGATGACCCGGGCGCAGTGCCAGGTGGTGACCTGGTGGGCCGACGCCCGCACCACCACGACCTCGGCCCTGCACCGGTTCTGGGCTCGACCCGCCCGGGCCGGCGACCCCGAGCCGAGCTATCCCTCGACGTCGGGTCCGGCGCAGGAACCCGTGCCGGTGAGCGCCCGGCTGCTGACCGGTGACCCGACCCGGGTGCTGAGTGTGGAAGAGGTGCACTCCCGCCCGCCCACCCGTCGCCGGCCCGGTGGCCCCGCCCCGGTCTCCCTCAGGGCCCGGCGCTTCGAGCGGCTGCTGGACACGGCCTGGCGGCGGACGTCGTACTCGTCGCTGACCGCTGCCGCCCACGGCGCGGTGCACGCTGCCGGGGTGAGCAGTGAGCCCGAACCGGTGAAGGAGGACGACGAGAGCCTGGCCGACGCCGCAGCGCCGCCGCCCCCGACGCTGCTGCCCGCCACGGCCGGCCCGGGCTGGGACCTGCCGTCCCCCCTGCGTGACCTGCCCGCCGGTGTCGACTTCGGCACCGCCGTGCACGCGGTCCTGGAGGTGCTGGACCCGACCGCGGCCGACCTACCCGCGGCGACGCTGGCCGCGACCACCGACGTCCTTTCCCGGCTGCCGCACGGCGGTCTCACCGCTGACGTCCTGGCCGAGGCGCTGCTGCCGAGTCTGGCCACCCCGCTGGGACCGCTGGCCGACGACCGGTCGCTGGCCGACCTGAGTCCGGGCGACCGGCTCTGCGAGCTCGTCTTCGAGCTGCCCTTGGCCGGTGGCGACCGCCCCCGCGCCGACGTCCGGCTCGGTGACCTCGCACCCCTGCTGGCCCGGCATCTGGCGGCGGACGACCTGCTGGTCGACTACCCGGAGCTGCTGAGCCAGCCGCCACTGGCCGAGGAGTCCCTGCGCGGCTACCTGACCGGCAGCATCGACGCGGTGCTGCGGGTCGGCCCGCCCGAGCGACGGCGCTACCTGGTGGTCGACTACAAGACCAACTGGCTCGGGCGCGGCGAACCCGGCGAGCTCAGCGTGGCCGACTACGGACCGCAGCCGATGGCCGCGGCCATGCAGACGGCGCACTACCCGCTGCAGGCCCTGCTCTACCAGGTGGCCGTGCACCGGATGCTCCGCTGGCGACTGCCCGACTACGACCCGGACCAGCATCTCGGTGGCGCGCTGTACCTGTTCCTGCGCGGGATGGCCGGTCCGACCACCCCACGGGTGGCTGGGGTGCCGGCGGGCGTCTTCAGCTGGCGTCCGCCGTCGGCTCTGATCACCGAGCTCTCCGACCTGCTGGATCGGGGTCCGTCATGACCGTCGTCGACGGCCGGACCGCCGACGTGCTCCAGGCGACCCGGGCGGCGGGACTGCTCGCCACCTTCAACGCCGCCGGGGTGCTGGAGCTGGCGGACGTGCACACGGCGACCACCGTCACCCGGATCACCGGAGAGACCGACGAGAGGGTGGCCCTGGCCCTGGCTCTGGCCGTCCGGGCGCTGCGCCTCGGCTCGGTCTGCGTCGACCTGACCACGGTGGCCGACGACGTGTTCGAGGCGACCGAGGAGGGGTTGGAGGTCGCCGACCTGCCCTGGCCCGATCCCACCGAGTGGCTCGCCAGCTGTCGCGCCAGCCGGGCCCTGGCCGACGGCCCGGACGCCCCGGACGGACGCCCGCTGCGGCTCGTGGCCGGGAACCTCTACCTGGAGCGCTACTGGCGTCAGGAGGAGGCCGTCCGCGGTCAGCTGGTCGACCGCCGTTCAGCGCCGCCACCGCCGGTCGACGAGGACCGGCTGACCGCCGCACTGGACCGGCTGTTCACCGGCGAGGGTCTGGATGACGGCGAGCCGGATCTTCAGCGGCGGGCGGCGGAGGTCAGCGCCCGGCAGTGGGTCACCGTCCTGGCCGGCGGCCCCGGCACCGGGAAGACGACCACCGTGGCCAAGGTGCTGGCCATGCTCGGTGACCAGCCCGGTCGGGCGCCTCGGATCGCGTTGGCTGCACCCACCGGCAAGGCCGCCGCTCGGCTGTCGGAGGCGCTCGCCGACGCCCGGAACCGGCTCGCGCCCGACGACGTCGCCCGGGTCGCCGACCTGTCCGCCGTCACCCTGCACCGGCTGCTCGGCTGGCTGCCCGGCACCCGCGGCCGCTTCCGCCACCACGCCGACAACCGGCTTCCGTACGACGTCGTGGTGGTCGACGAGATGTCGATGGTCTCGCTCACCCTGATGGCCCGGCTGCTGGAAGCGGTCCGTTCCGACGCCCGGCTGCTGCTGGTCGGCGACCCCGACCAGCTGTCCTCGGTGGAGGCGGGCGCGGTGCTGGCCGACATCACCAGCGCCCTGGGCGCGGTGGCCGGCCCGCCCGACGACAGCGTCCCGACGACCTCCCCGGTGGTGCGGCTCGAGCGGACCTGGCGGTACGGCGGGGCAATCGAGGACCTGGCCCGAGCGGTCCGCGCCTCCGACGGCGACGCTGCGATGGAGGTGCTGCGCCGGGGCGCTGACGACGTCGTCTTCGTCGAGACCGATCTGGCCCCCGCCCGGCCGGACGGCATCGAGCCGCTGGCCGCCGCCGTGGCGGACGCCGGGGCCGCGCTGCGGTCGGCGGCGGCCGCCGGCGACGTGGGCGGCGCCCTGACCGCTCTGGACCGCCACCGGCTGCTGTGTGCGCACCGGCACGGACCGTTCGGGGTGTCGCGCTGGAGCACTGAGGCGGAGCGCTGGCTGGCCGAGGCAGTTCCCGGTTACGGCGAGGACGGTGAGTGGTATCTCGGCCGGCCGCTGCTGGTCACCGTGAACGACTACGACCTCAACCTGTTCAACGGCGACACCGGCGTGGTGGTGGCCGATGGCGGTGGCGTGCGGGCCGCGTTCGGCCGGGGCAGTGCGCCGATGCTCGTCTCCCCCGTCCGGCTGGACGCCGTGCAGACCACCCACGCGATGACCGTGCACCGGGCCCAGGGCAGCCAGTTCGACGTCGTGTCCTTCGTGCTCCCCCCGCCCGACTCGCCGCTGCTGACCCGGGAGCTGCTCTACACAGCTGTCACCCGGGCCAGCCGCCGGGTGCAGGTGTTCGGCTCCGAGGACGCCGTCCGGCGAGCCGTCGCCCGTCCGGCCAACCGGGCCAGTGGGCTGCGCGGTCGGCTCGGCTGAGCCGACTGGACGGCGGGTCGTCGCGGGCACCGGCCGCCCCGCCGACGAGCGAGACCGGTCGCGCCCGTCAGCCCTGGCGGACCTCGGTGTCAGCCGCGGTGCCCCGGACGGCGTCGTACGACGCGTGCTCTCCGTCGCCCTTGACCCGCTGGTTGGCGGCGTCGCTGTTGAGCAGCAGGTTGAGCACGATGGCGGTCATGGCACCGGCCGAGATGCCGGAGTCGAAGATGATCTGGAACCCGACCGGGAACTGGGCGTAGATCTCGCCGTTCACCGTCGGCAGCAGGCCGACGCCGACGGCGACGGCGATCACCAGGATGTTGCTGTTGGTCAGGTGCACCTTGCCCAGGGTCCGGACGCCGCTGGCAGCCACCATCCCGAACAAGGCGATGCCGGCACCGCCGAGCACCGCCAGCGGGATGCCCTCCACGACCGCCCCCAGCTTGGGCAGCAGCCCGAGGACGACCAGCACCCCGCCGGCGAAGGTGGCCACGTACCGGGACTTCACCCCGGTCAGCGAGACCAGGCCCACGTTCTGGGCGAACGCCGTGTACGGGAACGTGTTGAAGACGCCACCGAGCACGGTGGACAGCCCGTCCGCCCGGAGCCCGTCGGCCAACCGGCGCGGGCTCACGTGCTGGTCGACGATCTCGCCGACGGCCAGCATGTCGCCGGTCGTCTCGGTCATGATCACCAGCGCCACGATGCACATCGAGATGATGGCGCTGACCTGGAACGTCGGGAAACCGAAGTGGAACGGGGTGCTGACTCCGAACCAGGCCTGGTCGGCGACGTGGCTGAAGTCGGTCAGCCCGAACGGTACGGCGACCAGGGTGCCGATCACCAACCCCAGCAGGATGGACAGCCGGGCGAAGGCGGGTGGCGCGAACCGTTCGATCACCAAGATGATGATCAAGGTGGCCGCCGCGAAGGCGAGGTTGACCGGGGCGCCGAAGTCGTCGGAGCCCGCACCACCGCCGGCCCAGCCCGCGGCCACCGGCATCAGCGACAACCCGATGATCAAGATCACCGTGCCGGTCACCAACGGTGGGAAGAACCTGAGCAGCTTGGCGAACACCGGTGCCAGCAGCATCATGAAGAGCCCGGAGGCGATCACCGAGCCGTAGATGGCGGTGATCCCGTACTGGTTGCCGATCGCGATCATCGGCGTGACGGCGGCGAACGTGCAGCCCTGCATCAGCGGCAGCCGGACCCCGAAGCGCCAGAAGCCGAGCGACTGGATCAAGGTGGCGATGCCGGCCACGAACAGGTCGGCGCTGATCAGGTACGGCAGGTCGCTCGGTGCCAGCTTCCCGGCCTCGACCAGCGCCCCGCCGACGATCAGCGGCACCGCCACCGCGCCCGCGTACATGGCCAGCACGTGCTGCAGACCCAACGGCGCGAGCCGGGCCAACGGCGGAACCCGGTCCACCGGGTGCTTGGTCTCGATCTCGGCCTCGACTGTGCTCATGGGTTCCCTCGCTGAGAGCTGGCGCGCGACGTGGTCAGCGGGACGCTACGAGAGCGGCGTTTCACGCCTACGCGTGCGAGGTTTCGGGTCTGTTAAACCCGGGAGCGGGGTGCTGCGACTTGGTCGGCCTGCGGGCGCCCCACAGCGGCTCCAGCCGGCAGCTCTCCCCCGGCTCCTGGTCGCGGCCACCGAGCGACGGCGTGTTCGGCGGCGGGCTGGGCCGACCTCCGGGCTAGCCGACCGGCCCCGCGACGGGTTCGGAGCGGTGGCCGTCGACGATCGCGACTGCCGGCTCGGCGTCGTCCCGGCGGTCGGTCGAGATCCGGTTGACCAGCGCGCGCAGGTCGACGCCGGTCATCTTCTCCAGCATGGTCACGGTGTCGTTGACGTTCCCGGCGACGTTGCGGGACAGCTGACCGGCCCCGTCGTTGGAGATGACCGTGAGGTCCTTGATGTTGCCGTAGGGCGCGGCCAGCTCGTGGGCGATCTTGGGCAGCACCTCGACCAGCCGGTCGATGACGGCGGCGTCGTTGAACTGCTGGTACGCCTCGGCCTTCGCCTGGACGGCGGCCGCCTCCGCGCGACCGGCCGCCTCCAGCGACTCGGCCTCGGCGAGACCGTCGGCCCGGCGGGCCTCCGCCTCGGCCCGGCGGCGGGCCAGCAGGGAGGCCGCCTCCTGCTCGGCCTGGTACTTGGCCGCGTCGGCGGGTCGGCGGACCTCGGTGTCGAGCTGGCGCTCCTTGAGCTCGGCCTGCCGGACGGCGACCTGCTCCTCGCGCTGGATGATGGCCTGGCGCTGCTCGGCCTGGGCCAGCGGCCCGGCGGCGTCGGCGGCGGCCTGGCGGGCGTCGGTCTGCTCCTTGAGCTCGGCCCGCCGGATGGCCAGCCGCTGCTGGGCGATCGCGATGCCCTCGTCGGAGACGGCCTGCTTCTCGGCGGCCTCCTGCCGGGCGTTTGCCTCGGCGATGGCAGCGGCCTTCTCGACCTGGGCGCTCTCGGGTCGGCCGAGGTTCCGCAGGTAGTTCGTGTCGTCCTCGACGCTGGAGATCTGCAGCGTGTCGACGATGAGGCCCTGGTTGTTGAGCGACTCCAGGGCGACGTCCTGCACCGACTTCGCGAGCGCGGCGCGTTCGTGGATGATCTGCTCGACGGTGAGCGTGCCCACCACCGAGCGCAGCGACCCGGCCAGGATGTCCTGGGTGTAGCGCTCGATCTGGTCCTGCTGCTGCAGGAAGCGCTGGGCGGCGAGCCGGACGTTGTCCTCGTCGCCGCCGACCTTGACCTGTGCCACGCCCTGCAGGAGGAGCTTGATGCCGTTCTTGGAGATGCCCTCCACCGTCACCTGCACCGAGCGCGACGCCAGGCTCAGGGTGTAGGCCTTGTTGACGAAGGGATAGACCACCGAACGGGCGCCCACGACGACCTTCGACGGCTTGGACGCGCTGCGCCCGGTGATGATCAACGCCTCGTCCGGGCGCGCCGTACGGTAGCTGCGAATGAGGACGACCAGCGCGATCAGGACGACGACGACGGCGGCGATGGCGGCGACCAAGGTCGCTGTGAGCTCGAGCACGGGGCTCCGTTCAGAGGGAAGAGGGGCCGCCCACGGTAGTCGAACGCCGGCTCAACGCCCGCGTCCGAAGCTGAGAACTCGGCGTGACTCGCACTGAGACGTGCTCGCGTCGCCGATCGACCCACGGGATCAAACCAGCGAGGTCGACGACCCGGCCTACCGCGTCTACTTCTGGAACAGCCCCTGGTCGTGCGAGGAGTGGGAACTCATCCAGGCCGACATCGACGAGGTCCTGGAGTGGATCCGAGCCAACGGCCGAGGACGACCGCACAGCCTGTGGGCGGTCGTGCACGCTCAACAGGACGTCCGGCTCGTCCGACTTCGAGGCATCGACCCGACAGCCGCCCCAGACACCTGGCCATCCTGGGCGACAGAAACCAGAGCCTGACCCGCGCCGTCACCTCACCGATCAACTGTCGGTCTGCCGCGATGCCGGAGTGGTCATGCCTGCTAATCGCAGCGCAAGGTGTCAGCGCTCTTCTAGATGTGGACCAGTAGCGCTCTTCCAGAAGTGGACCACCTGACCAG
>NZ_BAAAYX010000019.1:25198-34501 GCF_039536605.1 Microlunatus aurantiacus | reverse complement strand
GGACATCCTTCCGAGGCCGAAGCCCCTGATCTCGGATGTCCGTCAAACCGGGTCACTCCCAGGGCCTCCGAGTCCAGCGACGCCTTAGCGGTTCGCCGACGCTGGCCCTAGGTGGTGGGAGGCTCGCTTTCAAGGCAGGCAGCAACGAACGCCGTCAAGTCGGAAGCCACCCGCGCAGGTTGCTCCCACAGCACGAGATGACCGGTGTCGGGATAGACAACCAGCCGCGAACCCGGGATCGCGGCGGCGAGGGCACCAGCGTCGGACCGGGGCAGCAGCTCATCCCGTTCCCCCCAGATGATCAGCGTGGGAGTGCGGATTGTTCCTGTCTCCGTCGGAGGGGTCGCCTCGGTGAGTCCAGTCAGCGCCTGCCGCCAGACCCGCGCCGGTGTGGTCACGCCGTCGTCGACGCGGGCCGCGATGTACCACTCCGGGACATCATGTAATCGTGGGAACCAGGTCAGTGAGTCCTCCACCCAGGTGCGGTCGATCGGATCGGTCAGCTGGTCGACCTCGTCGGCGAAAGGCGGCCGACCGTGCAGGCTGCGTGGCGCACCGACCAGAACGAGGCCGCGCACCCGCTCCGGGCTGGTGATCGCTACCTGCTGCGCGACATACCCCCCGCTTGACGATCCGACCAGAACCGTGGCGGCCAGTCCCATCGCATCCAGGAAGGCGGTCACGTCCCCGGCGAAGTCGGAGAGTGAGTACGCATCCGCCGGTTTGTCGCTGCCCCCGTGGCCCCGCTGATCCATCGCCAGAACTCGGATCGTGGTGGGCATCAAGGGGAGGAGGCGGTCAAAGCAGCCTAGGGACTCACCCCAGGCATGCAGGAGAACCACCGAAACGCCCGCCGAGTCCCCCATGTCGACATAGCGAACGGTTACCCCGGTGCTGAGGTGAATTGCCTGACCAGAGCGGCTGACCCTCATCCCCGCATCGTAAGGCCGTCCGGACGTGCCGGCCCCGCCCCGTCGTGGCAATCGGCGAGGTCAACCAGCGTGTCCCTCGAAGGCGGATCGGAAGCTCTCCAGGGCCGCGAGGGTGTCGGCGGACGCCCAGGCTTCGAGAGCGACGACACCGGTGTACCCGAGCCGGTCGAGGGTCGCGGCGACGGCTGGGTAGTTGATCTCCCCCGTGCCGGGCTCGCAGCGGCCGGGGACGTCGGCGACCTGGATCTCGCCGATCCACGGCAGCGCCCGCTCGACCAGCTCGATCAGGTTCCCCTCGCCGATCTGGGCGTGGTAGAGGTCGAGGTTGAGCCGCAGATTCGGGTGGTCGACCGCTTCGACCAGCGTGAGGGTGTCCGCCGCCCGAGCGAAGGGAACCCCGGTGTGGTCGACGGCGGTGTTCAGGTTCTCCAGGGTGAACGTCCGACCCGCCTGCTCGCCGAGCTCGGCCACCGCGGTCAACGTCCGAGCGGCGGTCAACCACATCTGTGGAGAGGCAGCGTCGCTGGCCACCACCGGCAGCCCGCGGTCGTCGAGACCCGTGCCGTGCAGGTTGAGTCTCGGGCACTGCAGCTGCTCGGCCACGGCCAGACTCCGTCGGGCGGACGCGAGCAGGCGCTCGGCGCCGTCGGGGTCGGCCAGCGTGCCGTCGACGTACCCGGTCATGGACGAGAACGTCGCTCCGGTGGCCGCCAGCTCGGCGACGTCCTTCCTGGTCCAGTCCCAGATCTCCACCTCGAAGCCGAGGTCGGCGAGCCGCCGGACTCGCTCGACGAACGGCAGCTCGAGGAACACCATCTCCGCCGACACCGCGAGCCGGACCCCGCTGCTGCCGGCCTCCGACGCGGTGCTCACGCGCCGACCTCGCCGAGCTGCACCGGGCGGCCGAGGCGAACGGACTGAGCGGCGGCCAACGCGATGCCCAGCGCGGCTCGCGCGTCCTGACCGCCGACGGGCACGGGGTCGAGGCCGCGGACCACGTCGGCGAAGACGGCCAGCTCCTCGACGTACGCCCCCGCCAGCAGCTCCTGGTCGCTGCGGGCGGTGGCGGCCACCCGCCCGGACGACCCGGAGAAGACCATGCCGTCCACCCGGCCGTCGCCCATGGTGGCCATGCCCTTCGCTCCGAAGACCTCGCCCCGCACGTCGTAGCCGTAGGCGGCCTCGAAGCAGGCCTCCGCCACCCCGACGGCCCCGTTGTCGAACCGTACGGTGACCACCGCGGTGTCGAGCAGACCGCGGTCCCGCCACGACGGCTCCACCAGCGCATCGGCGACCGCGAACACCTCGACGGCTCGCGCACCCGGGTTCAGGAAGGACAACGTGTCGAAGTCGTGGATCAGCGTCTCGTTGAAGATCGTGTCGGGCGCCACCCGGGCCGGGTCGAAGCCTCCGGGATCGCGCGTCACCGACCGCAGGAGTCGTGGTGTGCCGAGGGTGCCGTCGTCGATCAGCCGCCGGGCCGCCGCCCAGTCAGGGACGAAGCGTCGGTTGAAGCCGACCTGGAGCACGACCTGGGCCTCGGCGACCGCTCCCAGCGCGCGATCGAGGTCCGCCAGGGTGAGAGCGCCCGGCTTCTCGCAGAACACCGCCTTGCCCGCCTGGGCCGCCGCCACGATCAGCTCGGCGTGGAACCGGGCCGGAGCGGCAATCACGACGGCGTCCACCGTCGGATCGGCGAACACAGCGGCCGGATCGGTGTACGCCGCACTCGCTCCGAACGCCGTCGCCATCCGACTGGCCGCCCCTGGAGCCGGATCGACCACGGCAGCCAGCTGGACGCCGGGGATCCGGTAGGTGAGGGACTCCGCGTGGAACGAGCCCATCCGCCCCGACCCGATCAGCGCGACCCGCACCGGCCGACCGTCATCGTCTCTCACCATCACGACCTCCCTCACTCGAACCTAGAACGTTATAGGCCACGAGTATGGCGGTAGGGTCGTCGCGTTGACAAGCCCCATGCCTAGAACGTTCTATGTCCACCGCTACGGTGGCCTCGTGGCAGCGAGATCGCAGTCAGAGTCCGGCCGACGGGTCACGTTGGCCGACGTCGCTGCGCGGGCCGGCGTGTCGGTGCCCCTGGTCTCGATCGTGATGCGAGACGTGGCCGGGGCGAGCCCGGAGAACCGCGCGCGGGTGCGCCGCGCCGCCGAGGAGCTCGGATACCGACCCGACAGCCGCGCACGCCTGCTCCGGCGCAGTCGCAGCCAGCTGATCGGGGTCGTCTTCGGCGTCCAGCACGCCTTCCACGGCGACCTCGTCAGTGGGCTCTACCCCGCGGCCGAGGCGCTCGGCTACGAGCTCACCCTCAGCGCCGTGACCCCTCACCGGGATGAGCGCCGCGCTGTCGCCGGTCTGCTGCAGGACCGCTGTGAGGCGCTGATCCTGCTCGGGCCGGAGCTGCCGACGTCCTCCCTCGGCCAGCTCGCGGCCACGATGCCGGTCGTCGTGCTCGCCCGGTCCGTGCGACACCGCGACGTGGACGTCGTGCGCACCGACGACGCGGCGGGCCTCCACCAAGCCGTCGACCACCTGGTGGGACTCGGTCATCGACGGATCGCCCACATCGACGGTGGCCGTGCCCCGGGGGCCGCCGAGCGTCGCAGCGGCTACCTGACGGCGCTCGCGGGGCACGGGCTCGCCGATGCCGACCTGATCCTGTCCGGTGGGCTCACCGAGGACGACGGAGCCGGCGCCGCCCGGGCCTTGCTGGACCTACGACCGCTGCCGACCGCCGTCACCGTCTTCAACGACCGCGCCGCCACCGGAGTCCTCGATGTCCTCCGTCAGAACGGACTGGCGGTGCCGGGGGACATCTCCGTCACCGGCTACGACGACAGCCGGCTCGCCCGCCTCTCCCACGTGGCCCTGACCACCATCCGCCAGGACGCCGCGGCGCTCACCCACGCTGCCGTGGCCCGCGTGGTCAGCCGACTGGATCACGAGACGGTCGACGTGCGGGAGCAGGTCCTCGCGCCGGAGCTGATCATCCGGCAGACCACCGGTCCGCTGACGACGGCGGCGGTCACGGCTCCACGTGGTGGACGTCCCGACACCCCGGCAGGTCGCCGTCGGTCGACTCAGTAGCTGCGGCCGCCCGGGCTGAAGTTGATCATGCATCCACCGGGGAGCGGGCGGATCTCGAAGGCGTTCTCGAAGTCGAGCCGGTCGTCGGAGGAAACGGGATGGATCTCCTCGGGGATGGGGTAGTCGCGGAGCTCTCGACGGGTGGGGTCGGGCGGCACGGGCGGTGGTGCCGCTGGGCGGGTGCTGCTCGGCTTCACGGTCCTTACGGCCGCCCGCAACGGCTCGCCGAGCGGCACCTCGGCACCGCAGGTGGCACACACCCGGCCGGTGCGGTTCACCCCTTCACACAGTCGGCCGATGGGAGTGTCGATGGGGTTGGTGGGGCAGGCGGCGGTGCTGGTGAGTTTCCCGGTCGGTGCCGCGGTGCCGCGGTGCTGGGGTCGTTGGTGGCGGTGTGGCGTCGGCCCGGACCCAGGCTGATGAGCGGGGTGCAGCATTTCGCTGCCGGGGTGGTGATGGCGGCTTTGGTCGGGGAGGTGATGCCCGACTTGCGCCAGGAGGGCCGGCTGCCGTGGGCGGTGGTCGACTTCAGTGTTGGCGTGGTGGTGATGTTGTCGCTGGGGGCGTGGGGCCGCAGGCTCGAAGACCGCGACCGTGCCGTGGCCAGGACCGCTGGTTACGTGCTGCCGGTGGGGCTCGACCTCGGCGACAGCATTCTTGCCCGGCCTGATCCCTGCCCCTGCGGCAATCAGGCGCCAGCGATCCACGTGACCGGACGCACCGCCGACATCCTCACCTTCCCCGCCGCCGCCGGGGACTAGGAGTCCACCGTGCGGGTCGCGCCCCTGGCGTTCGGCTCCCTGCTCGGCCGCATCCCCGAGGTCGCCACCTTCCAGCTCGAGCAGACCGCATCAAACCGATTGCTGGTCCGGCTGGCCACCACGCCCGCCTCCGGCCCCGCCCTCGTCCAGCAGCACGTGCAGCGCGAGATGCGGCGCCTGCTCGCCAGCTACCACGTCGAACACATCGGCGTCGACGCAGACAACCGGCCCCCGTTGCAGGCGCCCGGCGGGAAGCGCCGCACAGTGATCCCCTACGGTGCCGGCACTGGATGAAACCTCGAGCGATACCCCCGTCCAACGGGCTGCTGTTGGGGTTGGGGCTAGTGGTGGTCGCTGCCGTTCGGATGGGCGGCTGGGGTGAGCCGGACTGTGTCGAGGCGGGGCAGCCGGTGGCGGAGCAGGTCGGCGGCCTGGTGCTCGAGCTCGTGGAACTGTCCGACGGGCATGGTCGGGTCGCTGCTGACGGTGGCTTCGACCATCAGCCGGTGCCCGGACCAGCGCATCCGTAGATCATTGACGGTGTCGATGCCTGGAACTGACGCGACGGTCCGCTTGGCGGTGTCGACCAGTCCGGGGTCGACGCCGTCGAGGAGGCGGCGGCCGATGTCGCGGCTGGTGCCGATCAGCAGCACCACGATGGCGGCACTGATGAGCAGGCCGACGATCGGATCGGCGAGCGGGAAGCCGAGCCAGATCCCGATCACGCCGGCCACCACGGCCAGCGAGGTGAACCCGTCGGTGCGGGCATGGACGCCGTCGGCGACCAGGGCCGCGGAGCCGATCCGGCGTCCGACCCGGATCCGGTAGACCGCGACCAGCTCGTTGCCGGCGAACCCGATCAGCCCCGCGGCCAGCACCCAGCCCAGGTTGGTGACCGGCAGGGGCTCGACGAACCGGCGGATTGACTCGACCCCGGCCACCAGCGCGGAGATGGCGATCATGGCCACGATGAACAGGCCGGCGAGGTCCTCGATCCGGCCGAAGCCGTAGGTGTAGCGGCGACTGGCAGGGCGGCGGCCGATCACGAACGCCACCCACAACGGCACTGCGGTCAAGGCGTCGGAGAAGTTGTGGACGGTGTCGGCCAGCAACGCGACCGAGCCGCTGATGATCACCACCACGACTTGCAGCAGTGCGGTGAGCCCCAACAGGCCGAGGCTGACCTTGACCGCCCGAACTCCTAGCTGGCTGGCCTCGAGCGCGTCGTCGACTGAGTCGGCCGCGTCGTGACTGTGCGGCACGAACAACCCGCGCAGAAACCCCTTCAGACCGCCTGCATGTTCATGATCAGCATGGTCGTGGCCAGCGGGGTCATGGCTGTGCACGTCGTCATGACCGTGGTGGGCGTCGTGGTCGTGGGGATGACCCGTCGAGCTGGTGGTCATGTGGGGTCCGTTGGCGCGGTCCGGTGGTGCCGGGGTTGGCCGAGGGCGTGCTCGGCCTGGTGGACGGCGTCGGTGACCAGCTGGGCGGCGTGCTCGTTGGCCAGCCGGTAGAACACCCGGGTGCCGTCGTGGCGGGTGGAGACGATCCGAGCCAGCCGCAGTTTCGCCAGATGCTGCGACACGGCGGCCGGGGCCTTGTTGACCGCGGCGGCGATCGTGTTGACCGGCAGCTCACCACCCCGCAGCGCGAGCAGGATCCGCACCCGCGTGGGATCGGCCAGCATGCTGAACACCTCCACGGCCAGCTCGACGAACTGGGCATCAACTAGCTCGCCTGTCGCGGCATCCGGAACATGCTTCATACGTGCATCCATGCGCGGATAGTAGACAACAAGTGGTAGTGGCCACAGCTTCAGTCGCCGCTGGTCAGTTGGTGCGCTGGGCGAGGTGGTAGGACGTGGTGCCGGTTTCGATGACGTTGCTGACGGAGATGAGTCGGTCCACGATCGACTTGGCGGGTGAACCCGACCAGCGCCGCCGAGGATGCGAGGACACCAGTAAGGATCGCGACGAGCTACCGTTCGTCGTCCCCGAGGACCTTCGACGACGCGCACGTTGAAGGACCGGAAGGCGCCCTTCACGCCGGCGCGTCGTTCTCATTTCTTTGTAATCGCCTGGGTTTGTCGGAGGCCTGGCCTTGGAACGAGGATGGAGCCGCCGAAGGTGCGGCGGGGCGGGCGTAGGGGACGGGGGACAGTCCCACAGATCTGAGGCCGAATCGTCGTCTGAACCGCACCGGCATTCCTGAGACTCTCCGGACACACCGTGCGGTTGAGTCTGATGCAGCGGAAGTGATTGTTGCAGGGCGCTGTGCTGAGCACGAAGGTGCCCGTCTTGCCGCACGGGGGTCGCACGATGCCACGACACACTGTCAGTTCCCGGTCTGCTTCTACGTTGCCCCGTAACGTAGAACACATGCCTTTCAGGGGGACGCATCTGCCGGCGCCGTCGTGGCGCACTGCGCAGCAGCACAGCGACGCGATCAAGCTCCGCCGGGCGCTCGGCTTTGTCGGGATGAGTCTCGTGATGCCGGGCTCGGCACAGCTGGCTGCCGGCAACAGGACCATCGGTCGGATCGCGATCTGTACCTGGGCGACGGTCTGGGCGTTGGTGGTGGTGCTAGGCCTTGGGGCGCTGGCCTGGCGCTCGGGCGTGCTGAGCCTGTTCACCACTGCGACCGTGCTGGTCGTGCTGCAGGTGCTGTTGGTGGCCCTCGGCATCGGTTGGGCGCTGTTGCTTATCGACGCGTGGCGGCTTGCCCGGCCGCCGGAGTTGGCCCGTCACCATCGATTGGGGTTCGCCGGACTGAGCGGTGTGCTGGCCTTGACGGTGGTCGGGAGTCTCGTCGCGTCAGCGTCGTTTGTGTCGTCTCAGCGCAGCTTGATGACCGAGGTCTTCGCCGGTGGCGGGGAAACCAGGGCGCAGGCTGGCCGGTACAACATTCTGCTGCTCGGCGGCGACGCGGGGAAGGGCCGGACGGGGTTGCGGCCCGACAGTCTGACGGTGGCCAGCGTGGACGCCGAAACCGGCCGCACGGTGTTGATCAGCCTGCCCCGCAACATGGAGGACGTGCCCTTTCCGAAGGGGTCCCCGATGCGCAAGAAGTTCCCCAAGGGATTCGGCTGCGACGACGGCACCTGCATGCTGAACGCCGTCTACACCTACGCCAGCACCCGCAAGGGGCTCTACCCCGACGATGTCAAGGACCCTGGCGTCCAGGCCACCAAGGAAGCCGTGGAGGGCGCCACGGGACTGTCGATCAACTACTACGCGATGGTCGACCTGAAAGGCTTCGAGGCCCTGATCGACGCCGTGGGCGGAGTTCGGGTCGATGTGAACCGGCGGGTTCCGATTGGTGGCGGGACGAGCAGGATCTCCGGCTATATCGACAAGGGCGACAACCAGCTGCTGGACGGCAGGCGTGCGTTGTGGTTCGCCCGTTCGCGGTCGGAGTCCTCCGACTACGACCGGATGGCTCGGCAGAAGTGCGTGATGAGCGCCATGCTTAATCAGCTGGACCCGCTGACGGTGCTGTCCAACTTCGATCAGATTGCTGCGGCTGGCAAGGAGATCGTGAAGACCGACATCCCGCCGAGCAAGATCGACACGATGGTGGAGCTCGCTCTTATGGCCAAGGCGAAGCCGATCTCCAGTGTGGCGTTTGTGCCGCCGGTGATCTACCCGGGCAGCCCGGACTTCGCGAAGATGCACAACATGGTGGCGAGCAAGATCACCGCGTCACAGGCCAAGGAGAACACGTCCGCACCGTCGACCCCGACGGCGACCGAGCCGGCGTCCACCGTGCCAACGACTCATCCAACCTCTCCCGGGTCCGTGCCGCACGGCACTGCCACGACCACGACCGCGAACAGCAAGAAGTCACCGGCCGTGACGCTGAAGCCCGGTCAGCAGACCGAGGACCTGGAGTCGGTCTGCTCCACCAGCTGAGGCTGGCCCATCACACACCCCCCTCGGGAGACGGCGACCTGTCTGGCTAATCGTCAGGGTCACCGGGAGGGTGGCGAGCGCTCAGGCCGGGCCGATGCCTGCGCTGACCCACGATGCCAGCCGTTGGGTGGCATCCCTCATCCAGGCACAGCTCGCGACGCTGTGGACAGTCCGCGGAGCAGCCGGTCGGCGGCACGCCCCGGTGCTGCTCGGAGCCGAGAGTTCCACCAGCGCGGTCGGTCGAGGGCGGCATAACGGACGGAGAAGCGCTCGTCTGGGCCGATGACGGCGAGGTAGCGGACCAGCCTGTCGATGTGGTGGGTCTGGTAGGTCAACCGGTCGCTGAACTCGTAGTACTCCAGGAGCGGGTGCAGGATGACCTGGCACGGCCGGCTGTCGCAGATCCGTTCCAGCGCCGTCGGCGCGTAGGGGATGCCGTCGATCACGGGGGCCAGGAGGATGGCGTACATCGTGCCGTCGACCTCGAGCTGGTCCAGAGCGCCCCTGATCATGCGAGCGGGGAGTTCAAGTCCGTAGTCGTCGCCGCCGACCTCCGCGACAGCCCCCTCGGCGGTCAACGACCAGACCCCG
>NZ_BAAAYX010000019.1:0-25158 GCF_039536605.1 Microlunatus aurantiacus | reverse complement strand
CCATCACGTCAGCCACCTGGAACGACACATTCGTGACCTCGTTGAGGGCCGCGTTGAGGCGCCCGAACCGGACGCACCGGGGGAGGACGTCGGTACCGACCACCTCCTCCGCGCTGCGACTGGCGATGATGGCTCCGACTCCAGCGCCGCACCCCAGATCGAGGACCCGGTACAGCGTCTCGTGCCAGTCGGTGTCGCAGAGCAGGTCGGGGCCCGCGAAGGACAGGCGACCGAGGTAGCAGAAATCGGTGGTTCCTTGGTGATGCAGGCTGTCGGCGACGAACACGTCGCCTCGATGCGGCACGAGCAGGATCTGCGACCGGACGGTCGCATCGACTTCTGCTAGGGCTCCAATCGCGAGAAGGCGGTCGACCAGCGAGGCGGTCAGCAGTGTCTCGGCTCGCGCCCTAAGCATGGCCACGCCGGTGAAGAGCTCATGCAGCCCGACCGCTGCGGCGTGATGTGATGACATGACCGCCCGGTAGGCGCCGGCCACTCCCGAGGGCTGCAGCACGTTCGATCGGCCGCGCACGGCCCGCCAGGCGGTCAACGGATCCAGCAGAAGGTCCAGCGGCCCGCCGGCGATCGGCAGCGTCTCTGTCCGCCAATGATCGGCCCGAACGAGTATCCGACGGACCTCCCGGAGGACGTCCAGGGCCTCCGGGAGATCGGCGTCGTCGTGGAGGAAACGCCGCAGCGGACGGTCCCGCGCATGTTGTTGTGGTACCGAACCAGACCTGCCGACCACGAACCCTCCCTCGGTGGTGCCCTGGGCTTCATTGTCTACGTTACTAGGTAACGTAGAAGAACAACTCAGGGCGCTCTTCTGGGTCACTCTTTGGGGTCACTCATCTGGACGTCTCGTTCAGACAGCCGGGCCATCGCGGGGCGAACTTCGAGCTACTGGCGCTGGGACGGCTGGGCGGGCTGGTAGGGCTTGGAGGGGTAGCCGGTGTCGAAGTGCATGTAGTCGGGGACGTCGATGTTCTGCCAGATCCAGCCCTCGTTGTCGAACAGCCGCCACACGGGATCGTTCTTCAAGATCTTGCCGGGTCCTGGGGTGCGGGCGGCGTGCGTGCCGGTGGGTGACCAGCAGCGACAGCGTGGGTCCTTCCACGGGTTCTCGACGGGGTTGATGTCGATCGCGCGGCCGTTGGCATGCGGTGACTGCGCGAACGGGGCGTTGATCTGTCCTGCGCGACGACAGTTGTAGGCGGAGGTGTTGTCGGCCGTCAAGCTCTTGTACACGTCACCGCCGTAGGCCTCGACACCCTCCATCCGCCGGATCGCGAACCTCATCTGGAACAGGCGGGTGAAGATCCGGGCGGTGGAGGCGGCGGTATCGGACCGCACGATGAGGTGACCGCGCCCAACGTCGCCCCGGAAGTCGACGTAGGGCACGTCGATGCGGCGAAGCTGACTCCTTTGGGTCACCGGGCACTGGCCGCGGACCATGCCGGCCCTCTTCATCGCGGCCCATTGAGCTGGCGGCACCGGACCTATCACTGCCTCCGTCTGCAGCGGGGGCTCAGAGCGGCCGTCCCCGCCCGGTCCGGCCGATGGGGTGGGTGCGGGCGGGACCACTGATGGGGGAGACGGTGAGGCGTCGGTTGTCTGGATGCTCGGTGTCGGGCGGTCAGCACCGGCGGGTGAGGCCCGGGGATCGCTGCCCGCGGGGATGGTGCCGCATCCGCCGAGAACGAGGATGAGGCCGCAAGCGGCCAGCTTCGCCAGGGCGGGTGGTCTGAAGCGGATGCTCATGGGGCCGGCGCGGCGGTGGGGCGGTCGTAGAGACGGATGTACCGACCATCGAAGGTGCGGCTGCGGCTGCTCAGCACGAATCCACGGCGCAGGTAGATGGAGGCAGCTCGGGGTGCGTGATCGGCGGTGGCGACGCAGACCCGGTCGGCCCCGGCGGCCGCAGCGGCCGCCAGGAACTGGTCGATCATCATGACGCCCAGACCGCGGCCTTGACTGTCCGGATCGACGGCAACATGGGAGAGGACCGCGACGCGCTCAGCCGGCATCGGTGCGGGCGGGTGAAGCCGCAGGGACAATCGGCGGCGCACGATTCCCACCCCGAGGACTGGATGGCGAAGGAAGGCGCGGAGCGTTGCCAACCCCAGCGAGAAGCCGTGGAACTGCCACATCAACCGCCGATGCGCGGCGGTGTCGAGGACACCCACCAAGAACCCTGCTCGCACCCCGCTCACCTCGGTTACCGTGGCCACAGCGAAAGTGCTGTCCAGGAACGTCCGGTAGTAGCGGGTCAGCAGCCCAAGACCGAGTCGACCGATCACGTTGTCGGGAAAGTGAGACCGATGCTGAGCCACCACCCAGGCCAGGTCCGCCAGACCCATCCGCCGGACCGTGATGCTGTCCTCGATCCACGAGTCGGGCTTTCCCGTCACGACCATGCTTCTACGTTACTAGGTAATGTAGAAGATGCGTGGGAAGCACGTGGAGAGAGGCAGGGCAGAGCCGCATGAGAACGTTCGGCGAGCTGGAGGAACGCATCATGGTGGCGGTGTGGGCTCGCAGCACCCCGGTCACGGTGCGCGACATCGTCGATGACCTGGCCGCCACGAGACCGGCGGCGTACACCACCGTGATCACCGTCGTGGAGCGGCTGCGAGCGAAGGGCTGGCTCAGCCGGGAGAGGGACGGCAGGTCGTACCTGTACCACCCCACCCGGTCCCGGCACGAGTACGTCGCAGACTTGATGGGGTCGGTCCTGGACGAATCCGACGACCGGTCAGCAGCCCTGCTCAGCTTCGCCGGTCAGCTCGACCCGGACGACGCCGTGTCGTTGAGGCTGGCGTTGGACGCCCTCAACGATCACCCGCGGCGATGAGCGTCCTCATCGCCGCAGGACTGCTCGCATATGCCTTGGCGGTGGGTGTGCTTGCCGATCGGGCACTCACCGGCGGTCGGTGGGTATCGGCGCGGCCGCGTCTCGGGCTCCTGGTGTGGCACCTGACCGCGGCCGCTCTGGTGGCCGCGGTCACGGGTGCGGCCCTGCTCATCTCCCATGATGTCCTCGAGCAGACGCTGTTGCTGTTATTGACCGCCGACAAGAGCACCCTGCACCTGGCATATGCGGGTACGGCATCGGTTCCCTGGCTGGCGAACCTCGCGGTGCTGCTGCCGATGACGCTCGGCGCCGTCATCGCGGCCGCCTTTTCCACGTTGGCTGTACAAGGCCGCCGCGTCCGACGAGCCATGCGGCGAGCCGTCGAGACGACCGCGGGATCGGCTCGAGTGCAAGACGCCCACCTGGTGCCGGGCACGAGCGCTTCTGCCTTCTGCATCCCGGGCCGGCGCCCGCTGGTGGTGATCACCTCCCCGACCCTCGACGTACTCGGGTCACGAGAGATCGACGCCGTGCTCGATCACGAACGTGAACACCTGCGTCGGCGGCACGCGCTGCAGATCACCTGGGCCGAGGCTGTCACCAGCATCCTCGGGCGTGGCCGGCTGCTGCGCCGGTACGCCGCTGAGGTGCGACGGCTGGCCGAGCTCGCTGCTGACGACGCCGCGTCCGCCCGGCACGGCCGGCGGGTGGTCGCGACCGCCCTGCTGGCCATGAGCACTCCTGGGAGCAGCGCCACCGCGGGTGGCCTGGCGCTCGCCGAACGGCACACCGCCGAGCGAATCCGCCGGCTCCTCGCCTCCTCACCCAGCTCGAGACGCCGAGATGCGCTGGCCTTGGTGTGCGCCACGACGCTGACCGTGGTGCCGCTTCTCGGGGTGTTGCTGCCCGCGGCCGGGGTGTACTGGTAGACGCACAGATGTGCCGGGTGCTGCCGACGGTCAAACAGTGATGCGGACAGCCCTGCGAGTCCGCGATCGCCGTCTCGGCGTCGTATCGCCGCACGGGAGCCGCCCGACCAGAGGGATGGGGGATCGGGTCGAGCTTCGGTGCCGCGTCCCCCGGCCGGTTGAGGTCTCGCAGCGGTGGTGTGAGCTGCAGACACACGACCTGGGGCTCGTCGACGGGCGAGCAGGCCTACGGGTGGGTGCTGAACCAATCCTGAGGCGTGTGCCGTTCACCTGGGCGGGGTGGACCATGACGCCAGCCCCGGCTGCCTCGGCGCGCAGGGTGCGCGTGAGCTGTGCGGATGCGTATCTGAGCGAGGCCGCGGTCGGCAGCTTCGGCCGGTGCCTGCCCCGCACGGATCTGACTGGCAACGTGTGCGCTCTGCCGTCACGGCTTCCCGGCACTCAGCCACGCCACGAATTCGACGAGGGCGGCACCCAATGGATCGACGACAAGGGGTGCGTGCGGGCGGGCAGACCGTGACCGGACTGAGGATGCCACGCGAGTCACGTGGCTGGCTGCACCGGCCGCGAACGACCTCACCCCCGGCTTCTGTGCCCTGAGGGTCGCTCACCGGTCAGGACCGGATCAGCCGCGCGAGGGCTACCGACATCTCGTCCAGGTAGGGCTGCGGTGGGTCCCCCGCCTGGGTGGCTGGCTGCACGCGGTGCCGCAGGTGGTCGTCGGGCAGCTGGATCGACAGGGCTCGCAGGGCGTGGTCGACCGCGGACACCTGGATGAGGACCTCCACGCACGATCGGTCGTCTTGGACCAGACGCTGCAGTCCGCGCAGCTGCTCGATGCGACGCAGTCGCCGCCGGTGGCCCGCCTTGTCCGTGAGCCAGTCGGCGTGGACCCGTGTCACCGCGGACTCGGCGGACTCGGCGGACTCGGCGGACATAAGCGTTGCCTCCCTTTGCAGCCTGCCGGGTCCAGAAATGGTTTGCTGCGACGCCGGCCGTCGTCAGGATGCACCGATGTCGCGACGGCAGTGTCGCTAGCGCTCGGTGCTCTCGGTGAGGACCCGGAGCCGTTCGGTGTACTCCTCGGTCGTCAATTCGCCGCGGGCGTACCGCTGATTCAGCAGCTCGCGGGGCGCAGCCGCGGTGGGGTGCGGCGGGTGGTCTGGCCACCCGTCCGGCCGGGGGTTGCGCCTGCGGTGATCGGTGGCCGTGGCAATGACCAGGTAGCCGATGCCGGCGAGAATGAGCAGCCCCCACACCCAGAGCAGCCACATTCCTGCCATTCCGTAACCGTTGCCCATCATCGAAGTTCCCCTGTGTGGGGCGGTGCGTACGGTGGCGTGTTCATGCGGTCCTCCTACAAGTCGTACCTCTGGCATCGAGTCGATAGCGATGTCGGGTACCACTACTGTCGGTCGGTCGTGCTCGCGCCACCAGGGTCGAAGGTCCTAACCCCCCGGGGGTACCATCCCATAGATGGGCCAGGATCGCTGCGGGGGTGGCTTCTGGCCGCACTGGCAGCAACTGAATCCGGATCATTGTGGCTGGGTGTTGGACTGGCTGGCCGAACACAGATCCAAAGAGCTCCCGAAGACAATCGCCACGGTGGGGTGATCGACTTCTCTGCCCTCGACGCCTCGGGGATCCGAAGTGGCCCCCGGAGGCGGTGACCGCGATCGACACATGACCCCCGGTCGCTTTGACGCACCTCACGGTGACAGAGGTCGTCGACGCGACCGTCTTCGGCAGTGGTGTCCTGGCCCCTTGAAGCGTGGCCGCGCTCAACGTGATCCGGAGATGCGTACTCGACAAGCACAGCTCGACTCTGCCGGCGTCGAGAACTCCCCTCTGGACTCCCTGGACGAGTCACCAGCCCCACCGGAGCAGTCGACGAATAACGTCAGTCACGGATCGTGATCGTGTGTGATGCTGCAGGATCCTACGACCGTGCGGAACCGGTCTCATTGATCACCAACACGGTGGTGGGGTCCGGTGCAGGGAGCTAGCGGGCCGCCGCGATCCGGGCCAGGTGCGCGGTCGGCCACGAGACACCGTGCTCGGGCGGCAACGGGCACGAGCGCGGTACATCGACCCTGCCTCGCCCTCATCGCACACCGGGTTAGGGTTGCTCAGCGAGCGGGAGAGCTCTGGGTGGAACGCAGGCGCTTTCGCCGGCATCAGCTCGAACCTCAGGGGGGAGATCGGGTGACTGCGAGTCACTCCGACCGGTATCGGCAGATTGCCGACACCCTTCTGCGTCACGGTCTGGGCGTTCTCGTCGGGGCGGCCGGTCTGGATCGGTGGCTGCCGTTTCATCACGGTCTGCTCGGTCACGTCCGGCGGGACCGGCCGTATTCGAACCCTGAGCATCTGCGGCTCGCGCTCGAACAGTTGGGGCCGACTTTTGTCAAGCTCGGCCAGGTGCTGTCCACGCGCCCGGACCTGTTGCCGGAGCCGTATCGCGTCGAGCTGGCTCGCTTGCAGGACTCGGCGCCTTCGGTTCCCGGGTCGGTGGTTCAGGAGCTGATCGAGAAGGAACTCGGCCTGTCGCCGGCGGAGGCGTTTGCGTTCTTCGATCCGGAGGCGCTGGCCAGCGCCTCGATCGGGCAAGCGCATGCTGCCCGGATGCTCGACGGGACCGACGTGGTGGTCAAGGTGCGACGTCCTGGTGCCCGCGAGCAGATCGAGGTGGATCTCGAGATCCTGCAGAACCTGGCCGTCTATGCGGGCCGGCACTGGAAGGCAGCCGCTGCCTACGACGTGGAAGGTGTCGCCGACGAATTCGCCCGCAGTTTGCGAGCCGAGTTGGATTACCTCCGGGAGGGCCACAACGCCGACCGGTTCGCCGAGAACTTCGCTGCGGACCCCTCCGTTCACATACCGGGGGTCGTGTGGGCGACGACCACGTCGCGCGTGCTCACCCTGGAGCGAATCCGCGGGATCAAGGTCGATGACCTGAACGGACTGGACGGCGCGGGAATTGATCGGCGCGCCCTTGCCGTGCGCGCTACCCGGGCCATTGCCAAGATGATCTTCGAAGACCGGCTCTTCCATGCCGATCCCCATCCGGGAAACCTGCTGATCGAACACGGTGGAACGATCGGTTTGATCGACTTCGGCATGGTGGGGGAGGTGGACGAGAGTCTCCGCAACGGGTTGGCCGACCTGCTCCTTGCGCTCACCCGCGGTAGCGCCCAGAAGGCGGCGGGTGCCCTGGCCGACCTGTCGGTCGGGCACGCAGCGGTCGACCGAGCGGCCCTGAGCGCCGACCTCGTTCCCGTGGTGGACCTGTACCGGAACCGCCCGCTAGCAGAGGTTCCGCTCGGGAAATTGATCTCTGAACTGTTCGCTGTCGTCGGTCGCCACCACCTGCAGCTGCCGCATGAGCTCGTGGTGATCTTCAGGATGGTCGTGATGGCCGAAGGGATGGGGGTCCTGCTCGACCCGCAGTTCCGGCTGGCTGAGGTGCTTGCCCCCTATGCGCAGAAGGCGGTCGTCGACCGGTTCTCGGTGGGCGCGATGGCCCAGAGTTTCGCGCAGAGCGGGGTCGACGCCGCCGCCTTCCTCTCTGAGCTTCCTGACCTCTTCCACCGACTCCAAGCCGCTATCGATACAGGACCCGAGTTGCACCTTCGGGCACAAGAGCTCGAGCCGTTGGTGGAGCGACTGGAGTCGGTCGGGCGCCACCTCGTGGCGGCGACTCTGGCCGCGGCGCTCATTCGAGGGGTAGGTGACGTGGTCACGGCCGACCCTCAGCGCATGCGACCCTGGCGGGCGCCGCTACTGAGCGCCGGACTGGTCTCCGTCGGCGCGCTCGGCGGCTATCTCGCAGCAACCATGCGGCGTCGACCTCGCAACGCCGGACCAAGCTGAGCGGGCCCGTCTCCTGGGTGTCCCTCACATCGCCGCAACAGTCAACCGCCACGAACACAGCCTCTCGGCACGGCTCGAGTCCGGAGAGCCCGCCGACGGAGGCCCGCAGGAACGACGCGGTTCATCGCGCCACCGGAGCCCTCTCTACTAAGTTGTATAGTAGAACCGTGAGCACTGAGGACGCGGCACCGGCTCGTGTCCCGGCAGCACCGTTCTCGGACACCAGGGGGCCTCGGGGAGGTCGTCTGAGCCGCCGCGCCGTGCTGGGTCTGGCCGGGACGGGCGCTGTGGTGGCCGTGGGTGCGGGGCTGGGCATCCGCCGGGTGCTCGCCGGCGAGCCGGTCGGACCCGCTGATCCGGCGGTCGCGGCCGCCGAGGCCCGCCGCCCCAGCAGTGGACGCACAATCGACCGGGTGCTGCGGGCGCGACCGACCACGGTCGACCTCGGCGGTCGGGAGGTGGCGACCTGGACCTACGACGGCCTGCTGCCGGCCGAGCCGCTGCGCGCCTCGGTCGGCGACCTCATGCGGGTGCGGCTGGTGAACGACCTGCCGCAGCCGACCACCATCCACTGGCACGGACTGGCCCTGCGCAACGACATGGACGGAGTGCCCGACCTCACCATGCCCGCCGTGGCACCGGGGGCCCGCTTCGACTACGCCTTCACCGTCGCGCATCCGGGAACCTACTGGTTCCATCCGCACGTCGGTCCCCAGCTTGACACCGGTTTGTACGCGCCATTGATCGTGGACGATCCCGCCGAGCCGGGCCGCTACGACGACGAGGCCGTCCTGGTCTTTGACGACTGGACCGACGGCTGGGGCGACTCCCCGGACGTGATCTTGGCTCGGGCCCGCCGCGACGGCATGGGGTCGATGGGCATGGGCGACATGGGTGACATGAACGGCGGCGGCATGGGTTCTGGGGGCATGGGGATGCCAACGGCCGCCGACCCGCTCGGCTCCGACACCGGTGATGTGCGTTATCCGGCGCATCTGGTCAACGGCCGGCTCCCGGCCGCCCCGCACGTCATCACCGCCCGACCCGGTCAGCGGCTGCGGCTCCGCCTGATCAACGCCGGCGCCGACACCGCCTACCGGTTCGCCGTCGGCGGTCACCGGTTGAGCGTGACCCACACCGACGGCTTCCCGGTGGAGCCGGTCACGGTGGACACGCTGATCATCGGGATGGGGGAGCGTTACGACGTGGTCGTCACCACCGGTGACGGGGTGTTCCCGGTGGTCGCGGTGCCCGAGGGCAAGCCTGACCCGGCGGCGTTCGCACTGCTGCGCACCGCTAGCAGCGCGCGCCCCCCAGCCGACATTCGGCCTCCGGAACTGACCCGGCAGCGACTGGAGTATCCGATGCTGCAGGCGACGCCGGCGGCCGCAGTGACGGCGCGGACGCCGGATCGCGAGCTCGCGGTGACGTTAAGCATGGCCGACGGGGGCCGGCGGTGGTTGATCAACGGCAAGGCCTACGGCCAGCACGATCCGCTACCGGTGCGCAGCGGCGAGCGGGTGCGGCTGGTCATCGACAACAGGTCGATGATGTTCCATCCCCTGCATCTGCACGGCCACACCTTTTCGGTCGCCGGCACAAGCGGTCGCGGGTTCCGCAAGGACACCATCAACGTGTTGCCGATGCAGCGGGTGAGCGTGGACTTCGACGCCGACAATCCGGGGCAGTGGCTCAGCCATTGCCACAACATCTACCACGGCGAGCTGGGCATGATGACCGTGCTCTCCTACCGCTCCTGACCCCGAGACGACGCCGGAGGCGTGATGGCCGAGAACCGAGGACCGCGGCGGCGTCGGCGCGGACGGCGGCGACCAGTCCGCCGCACCGAGCGCGCCACGTCGGCCCGGCAGCGGGAGATCGACCGCCAGCTGCGGGTGTGGACGCGCGCCGGGTCCTGGGCTGGACGGTGGCCGGGATCGCTGTCCTGGTGGCGGTGGTGCACTGGGTCGCCCATCTCGGCTATCGCGTGCTGCCCCTGTCGCTGGGCTGGCAGGACCTGCTCCTCGGGTACCCGGTCGCCGCGTTGCTGGGGGTGGCAGCTGCGCTGATCTTGGGGTCGGGTGCCGCCTTTTCACGTGCCGGGCCGCGACGGTCCCGGCCATGAACCCTTGGTATTCATTACCCCTGGGGGGTATCATCCGGTGATGGGTGACGTGACGACGACGGCTCGCGATGACATGGTCGCGGCGCTGCTCGGTGTGGCGATGGTCGCCGGGGTCTACCTCGACGGCTGGGCGCATCTGCATCTCGCGACCGTGGACTCATTTTTCACGCCGTGGCACGCCCTGCTGTACGGAGCGTTCGCCCTGGCGGCGGCCTGGTCGGTGGCGCTGGTGCTGCTGCGTGGACGGCAGGGAACGCCGTGGCGGTCTCGGATTCCTAGCGGCTACGGCTGGGGGCTGGTCGGAGTGGCCGTGTTCGCCATCGGCGGCCTGCTCGACCTGGCCTGGCATCTCGCCTTCGGGGTGGAGACCGGCCTGGACGCCCTGGTCAGTCCCACCCACCTGCTGCTGCTCGTCGGGGGCATCTTGCTCCTCGCCAGTCCGGTCCGCTCGGCGGTGGTGGCCGGTGGCCCGGGTCACGGCGCCGCCGTCGTGGCTCTGGCCGCTGCGGCTGCGCTGGCCGGATTCTTCCTGAGCTACGTGTCGGCGTTCGTCGAACCCGGCGCCCGGGCCTCGTTCGTGCCGGTGCCGGAGGGGGCGCCCGGGCATCGGGCCGCGGAGCTGGAGGCCGCCGTGGGCCTGGGCGGCTATCTGATCTCGACCACGCTGATCACCGCGCCGGTCTTGTTCCTGCGGCGTCGGGGTCTGCTGCGCCGCGGAGCCATCGTCGCCATCGTGGCTGCCGTGGCCCTCGGCGGCGTCGTCTTGACCCAGGGCGCCTACGTCCTCGCCGCGCTCGGGGCGATCGCCGGAGCGGTGGTGGTGGAGACGGTGCGCCCCCGGCTGGGGTCGGCCGCCCTCGCCGCCGCCATGCCGGCATTGGTGTGGAGCGGGCAGCTCGTCGGTCTGGCCGCTCAAGGTGACCTGCGGTGGCCGCCCAGTCTCGCTGTCGGCGCCGTCGTGCTGGCCGGCCTGTGGGGGTGGGCGCTGGGGTGGCTGACCCGACCCGGTCTGCCGGCGTTGGCGCGGGTGGCCGAGCCGCCGCCCGCGCCCGCGCCACGCGTCGCCCTGCGCCTGGTCGAGCCGGGAACACCGCCGCAGCGTTAGGTCTACCGTCCGGCGGCGACGTCGTCGATCATCTGGGTCAGCGTGCCGCGCGTGATCGCTCCGACGATCCGCACCGCGATACGGCCCTGCCGGTCGATGATCAAGGTGGACGGGATGCCGTTGGGCGGCAGCTCGCTGTACTTGACCAGCTGGGTACCGCGGGGGTCGTAGATCTGCGGGTAGGTCACCCCGAAGGCACGGACGAACGCCGCCGCCGGTGCGGGATCGTAGTCGCGGATGTCGAGACCGATGAGCTGCGCCACATCCCGGCGGGACCGGCTGACCGCCTCCAGCTCGGGCGCCTCCTTGCGGCACGGTGCGCACCACGATCCCCACACGTTCACGACCACGACCTTGCCCGGGTAGTCGCCGCTGGAGACGATCCGGGACGGGTCGGCGAGCGAGGGCCCGGCAGCGATCGGCGCCGGCCGGCGCTGATCGGGAGGAATCCGGGTCAGCGACGCCCCGCCGATGTAGCCGGTCTGGGACCGGGTGCGGGTGTTCTCGTCGCCGGCCGTCTGGGTGGTGCACCCGGACAACGCCAACGCCACCACGATGGCCGCGGCGACGACGGTCCGCCCGGTCCGATGGCCGCGGGCCGTCATCGCGCCATCAGCAGCGGAGCGATCAGCTGCTGCCGCACCTCCAAGGCGGCCGCCGCGACCACGATGGTGGCCACGAGGGTGCGTCGCCGGGCCGGGGACCAGCGCATCGTGAGGTTCACCCATCGGCGGGTCAGCAGACCAGCGGCGGCGCGGGCGACCGCGACGGAGGCTGCCAGCACCGCCACCAGGCCGAGCGGGTTGTAGCGCCAGGCCTGCCCGCCTTGGCCCCGGAGGGTGTAGTAGGCGGCTCGGGTGCCGCCGCAGAACGGATCCATGAGGCCCAGGTGGTGCAGCGGTCCGTGCAGGTCGACCGGCGGCAGGCCGAGGAAGGCCATCAGCACCCCGGCGAAGAGCCCGACGGTGGCGAGGATGGTGATCGGACGATGCCGATCGGTGGGCTCGACTGCCCAGCTCAGCCAGGCCGTGCGCGTCGTGGTCACAGCGGCACCACCCAGTTCGCTACCAGCGTCTGAATCCATGAGGTCACCCAGCGCCACAGCCCGGACACCTGCACGATGCCCAGGACGATCAGCAGGCTGCCGCCGAACCGCATGATGGCCTGGGCGTGGCGCCGGGCCCAGCCGAACGTTCGCGTCATCCGCTGCCACGACAGCGCGGCGAGGATGAACGGGCCGCCGAGTCCGAGGGCGTAGGCCACCGACAAGAACGCCCCGCGTCCTGCGGTGGCGCTGGTGGTCGACAAGGTCAGCACGGCGGCGAGGGTGGGGCCGATGCACGGAGTCCAGCCCAGGCCGAAGACGGCGCCGACCACCGGCGCGCCGAGCAGGCCGGTCCTGGGCCGGTAGTCCAGCCGCAGCGTGGCCGAGGCCAGTGGCAGCCGGGACAGGACACCGGTGAACATCAGCCCCAACAGGATCGTCACCACCCCCAGAACCCGAACCACCATGTCTTGATAGGCGAGCAGCCAGGCCCCCAGCGAACCGAACAGCATCCCGTACGAGGCGAACACGGTGGTGAAGCCGGCCACGAACAAGACCGCACTGGCCACCGTCCGCCCCCGCACCGGCACCGTGACAGCTGTGGTGGCCACAGCCTGATGTCCCCCTGTTGACCCCGCCGAGGAGCCCGCCACAGCCTCCCTCCGCGGCCCCGCCGGCGGCTCGCCGGTGAGCTCGGCACCGGAGACGCCGGCCACGTAGGACAGGTAGCCGGGCACCAACGGCAGGCAGCAGGGGGAGAAGAACGACACCGCCCCGGCCACGGCCGCCACCGCCCCTGCTACCAGCAGCGGCCCCGACATGATCAGCTCCCCGGTGGACAGTGGCAGCATGGATGCCGAGTCCTCCTCACCTGCGGGGGCGGGCGCCTCCCACTCCTCTACTATGCAGCATAGGAGACAGGGTGAACGACAATGCCGACGGTCCCGCGGCGAGCGGGACAAGACCGGCGGCGAGGGGAGCGGTGCGATGCGACGTCTGGGTCAGCTCGAGGCGGCGGTGATGGCCCACTTATGGGATGCCGACACGTGGGTGTCGGTACGCGAGGTGGTCGAGGATCTGCGGAGCGGGCGGACGATCGCCTACACCACGGTCCTCACGGTGTTGGACAACCTCCACGCCAAGGGCTTCGTGGACCGGATCAAGGACGGACGCGCGTTCCGCTACTCAGCGCGTGCCTCCAGGGAGGCCCACGCCGCCGCCTTGATGGAGGAGGCGTTGGCCGACACCCCCGACCGGGCCGCGGCCCTCCTGCATTTCGTCGAGCACATTCCCGCCGAGGACCTGGACCGGCTGCGGGCGGCTCTCGACGCCGCGGAGCGCCGGACGTGATCATTCCCGCCGTCCTGCTGGGTTACGCCGTGCTCACCGGCACCGTCGGAGGCCGCTGGCTGCAGGCCATGCGGTGGCCGGACCGCTCCCCACTGGTGGGCATCTTGGCGTGGCAGGCGCTGTCGGCCTCCACGGTGGCCGCCGCCGTGCTCGCCGGGATGACTTTGACCGTGCCCGTGCTGCCGTTCGGGGATCAGGCCGCGCACCTGCTGCACGCCTGCTGGCTCGCCATCCAGCAGCGGTACAGCACCGCCGGCGGTGCGGCGGCGGCGACCGTGGGAATGCTCGCCGCGGCGGCGGTCATCGCCCGCCTGGGACTCGCTCTGCTCCACACGTGGCGGCAGGTGCATCGCTGCCGCAGCCGCCAACATCAACAGATCGCGCTCCTGGCCGCCCCTGCCGCGTCCTCCCTGGTGGCGGTGCCGGACGCCCGGTCGCTGGTGTACTGCCTTCCCGGCCGACGCGGTCTGGTCGTCTACACCACTGCCGCCCAGGGGCTGCTCGATCCTGCCCAGCTGCAGGCGGTTCTGGCCCATGAGCGGGCGCACCTGGGCGAGCGGCACGATCTGCCGCTGCTCGGCGCCGCGGCGTTGCGGGCGGCCTTCCCGTTCGTCCCCGCCTTCCGGCGGGCCGAAGCCCAGATCTGCCAGCTCGTCGAGATGCGGGCCGACGATGTCGCGGCCGCGCAGCATCCGCGGAGGGTTCTCGCCGAGGCGTTGGTGTTGCTGGCCGGCGCCCAGGTGCCGACGTCGGCCCTGGGTGCCGGAGGGGCCAGCGCGGTGCGGCGGTGCGAGCGTCTCTTGGGGCCCCGCCACCCGCTGGGCCGCCGTGGCATCCCGGTAGCGGTCGCGGGCCTGGCCTTGACGGTGCTGCCGCTGCTGGTCGCCGCGCTGCCGGCCACGATGGCGGTGGTCCTCGACTACTGCCCGCCCGGCATTTGAGGCCGATCCACGCTCAGCACCGCCACCTCGACTACTATGACCTATAGTATTTCAGGTGGGTGGAGAAGACGTGCTGGGGTCCGCCGTGGTACCTGTCCGCCGAGGCTCACGGTGGAGGGGAATTGCGGTGCTGGTCGCGGCCGCCGTGGTCTTGGTCAGTGCCCTGCTGTGGCGGCAGACCGTCCCGTCCTCCGCGCCGGCGCCGGTCCGTCACGTTCACGGGCTGGGGGTCAACCCCGCCGACGACGCCTTGTACGCAGCCACCCACCAGGGTCTGTACCGGCTCGACGACGACGGACCCGCCCGACTGGTGTCCACGCGCACACCTGACTTGATGGGCTTCACCGTGGTGGGGCCCGACCGGTTCCTGGCCAGCGGGCATCCCGACGGCCGTGGGGATGAACCGTGGTCGCTGGGGTTGGTCGAATCCGGCGACGCTGGCGCTACCTGGCAGCCCCGGTCGCTGGACGGCGAAGTCGACTTTCACGGCATCGACGCCACGGGGGCGACCGTGTACGGCGTTGACGCTGTCTCGGGCTCCCTGTTGGTGACCACTGATCTGCGGCGATGGCGGCAGCGGCCCGGCACTGTGATGGAGGACCTGGCGGTCAGCCCTACCGACCCGGACAGCCTGCTGGTCGCCACCGCGCAGGGACTGCGTCGCTCCACTGACGCGGGTCTGACCTGGACCGAGCAAGCCGGTCCTTCGCTGATGCTGATCGACTGGTCCACCGCCCAGACCGTGACTGGTGTCGGACCCGACGGCTCGGTGCATCTCAGCCTGGACGCCGGACGGACCTGGCAGCAGCGCGCCACCCTGCCCGGGGCGCCGCAGGCTCTGCACGCCAACTCCACCGCGCGACTGTACGTGGCCACCGACGCCGGCGTGCACGCCTCGCTCGACGGCGGCTGGTCGTTCACCACCGTCGAGCTCTGAGCGCTGCCCATGGTGCCTGATATGCGTGTGCTGCTCGGCCGGCTAGCCGTCCTGCCCGTTCTGCTGGCCACTCTGAGCGGCTGTCTGAGTTCACCGCCACCGCCCGCCGTGCCAGGCGTGGACACCCGCGGGCAGCCGTCCCTGCCGGTGACGGTCCCGAACCTCACCGGCTGCGGCGTCATCGCGCAGTCCGACCCTCCCGCGACACCGACGAAGGCCGAAGACGCGCTGCCCGAGCTGAGCCTGCCGTGTCTGACCGCAGGCCCGCCGGTGGACTTGGCACGCCTCAGCGGACGACCGACGGTGGTCAACCTGTGGGCCACCTGGTGCACACCATGTCGAGAGGAGATGCCGGCCCTGCAGGCTGCCCACGTCCGGTATTCCGACGTCCAGTTTCTTGGCGTCAACACCAAGGACCGAGCCGACTGGGCCCAGGAGTTCCTGCCACTGGTCAATGTCCGCTATCCGCAGGTGGTCGACGCCGATGGGCGACTGCTCGCGACCCTGCGCTCACCCGGGCTGCCCGTGACCGTGGTCCTCGACCGCGACGGACGCGTCGCGGGGCGCCAGATCGGCAAGGTCAGCGCTGCGCGCCTCGACCAGCTCATCGCGTCAGCGCGAGGCTGAACCATGCTTCCCTTCCAGCGACCACGAACCGGCGCCGTCGAAGGCGTACCGCCAACGACGGCGACCGTCGTGCGGGGCACCACTGGCCACCGGGCCCAGCGACCCCGCGTCCTGACTCCAGGCGGAGGTCAGTCTGCCAGGCGAGCGTCGACGACAGGTTCAGCTGATGCCGGTCCGCGAACTGGCATCGACCACGGCGCCGCCTCAACGGCCGCCGGGCTGACGGCCTGGTCTGCCGCTGCTCCTCACCGCCGGAACCGGCGCGTCCGCCGCTGCCGCTGTGCGCAGGACGACCGCAGCCTACGACTCCGCCTGTGCAGAACGGAATGATGAGACCGGCACGTGAGAATGATCCCGTGGAGCCGGATGAGCCGCGCCACGACCCTCAGCCGGGCCGGTGGATCTTTACGGTCCTGGTCGTGGTCGCTTTCGTTCTGCTGGCTGCGTTGCTGATCTTGATGATCGGTAAGTGGGCGCATGTGTGACCGGGTGCCTCTGAAAACTCGGCATCTCCGAGGGGTCAGGATCGGCTCGTCCGTGGGGGCGGCGGCACCGAGCGGCGAGGCGCAAGGAGATCGCCGACGACTGTGAACCGATCTCACGCTGCGGGGAACGGGCCACGCCGAGGCTACCGGGCCGGGTCGAAGAGACGGTGACCGAAGCCCGACCCGGTCGGACACGGCGGTGCCGGGGGCGGGAGGCGGCGGCGCCGATGCTGCCGCGCCGGGTGAGCACCACCGGGCTGCGGCCGGCGCCGGCGCTCGGCTTCGTCATCGCGGCGTTGTGCAGTGATCGGGCTGGGAGGGCTGGTCCGCTCGCCAGCAGGCCACGTGACGCGAAGCCACGCGGTCGACCATGCGGGTGGGGTGCAGATTGCGCTGGTCGTCCTTCAGCACGGGCATGACGGCCGGCCGGGGATCTTGCCGGCGGGTGCCGTGGGCGAAGCCGATGATGGCCTGGGTCTCGCTGCCCATCGGACCTAATGGGCGCCGGTCTTGCCGGATGCGTGGCTGACCCAGGCGACGTCGCACCCCGTCGGCGGTGCATACATCCGGGAGGGCTACTATGCAAAATAGTAGATCGTCGGTGTTGTGCAACCCAGACAGTTGACGCTCCACCGGCGCGACCATGAGGTCCAAGTCTTCCAGGTACGGAACTTTCCGTCGATGATGCCTTCGACCATGACATCGGCATCGTGAAGCGTGCCGTCGCTGTGTCCCACCCTACAGAGAATGGCTCGCAGAAGTGATGAAGTTCCGATGAGGGTGGCCCAGTTACTAGTGTGCCAATGATTGGCGAAGGGCGATGCAGATGAGCGCACACATCCAGACCGAGGTCATGGAAGTGCAGGGTGTCAACTGGGCTTCGTCCAAGGCCGTCGCGGAATCGGTCCTGTCGCGACGTGCCGGGGTGTTGAACGTGGAAGCAAACCCGGTTGCGCAGACGGCCAGCGTCGCCTTTGACCCTCGACAAATCTCCATCGCCGACCTGACCACATGGGTACGAGATTGCGGCTACCACTGCGCAGGCCGGTCGGTGCCCCAACACATCTGCGATCCGATGCAGGACCTCGACGCGACCACCTCGTCGTCAACCCACGGCTCCGACAACGGTGACGCCGCAGCTCGCTCTGCGGACCACGAGGGGACGGGGCATGGCGCCATGGACGCCATGACCGACGGGGTCGCGGATCCGCATGGCGGTCATGGCGGTAAGGGTGAGCCGGCGGTGAGGTCGGCGAAGGAAGCGATGGGCCACGGCAGCAGCCACGGCGGCAGTTCGATGGCGTCCATGGTTCGTGACATGCGGAACAGGTTCGTCGTCGCAGCGGTGTTGTCGGTGGCGATCACCTTGTGGTCACCGATCGGCCGGGAGGTGATCGGCTTCTCGGTGCCTGCACCTTTCGGTTTGCGCGACGACGTCTTCGCGCTGATCCTGTCCCTACCGGTGATCTTCTACTCGGGCTGGATCTTCTTTGATGGGGCGTTCCGGGCGTTGCGGGCCCGAACCTTGGACATGATGGTGCTGGTTGCGGTGGGTGTGGGGGCCGGCTGGTTGTATAGCCTGATCGTGACCCTCACCGGCGGCGGTGACGTGTTCTACGAGGCGGCCACCGTGTTGGCCAGCTTTGTGCTGCTAGGTCACTGGATTGAGATGCGGGCGCGAGGCGGAGCGAACGATGCGGTCCGGACGTTGCTCGAGCTGGCGCCGGCGAAGGCGCTGGTGATCAGGGACGGTCAAACCGTCGAGGTGTCCACCTCGGAGGTGCTGGTCGGGGATCTGATGCAGGTCCGGCCCGGAGCCAAGGTCCCCACGGACGGCACCGTCGAGGACGGTGAGTCCGACATCGACGAGTCGATGGTCACCGGTGAAAGTCTCCCGGTGAGCAAGAGTGTCGGGTCGCCGGTGATCGGTGCCACGGTCAACACCACCGGCACGTTGCGGGTGCGCGCCACCAAGGTCGGCGCGGACAGCGCTTTGGCTCAGATTGTGGCGCTGGTGCAGGCAGCGCAGAACTCCAAGGCGCCAGGACAGCGGCTGGCCGACCGGGCGGCGTTCTGGCTGGTGCTGGTGGCCTTGATCGGCGGCAGCGCCACCTTCGCCGTCTGGATGATCACCGGGGCCAGCGTGCAGACAGCGCTCCTGTTCGCCATCACGGTCGTGGTGATCACCTGCCCGGACGCGCTCGGGCTGGCGACGCCGACCGCGATCATGGTGGGCACCGGTCTCGGCGCCAAGCGCGGCATCCTGTTCAAGAATGCCACCGCCTTGGAAGCCTCGGCCCGGATCAACGTGGTGGTGATGGACAAGACCGGAACCTTGACCAAGGGCGAACCTGAAGTCACTGATCTCATCGCCACCGGGATCGACCGCGGCCACCTTCTCGCCCTCGTCGCCGCCGTGGAAAGAGAGTCCGAACATCCCCTGGCCGGAGCGGTCGTCAACTATGCGGACAGTCAGGGTGCCGCCGTCTTGAAGGCCGATGAGTTCAACAATGTGCCCGGACACGGTGCCGGAGCCGTCGTAGACGGCCGCCGGGTGTTCGTCGGGAACCGGAAGCTGATGACGGCCCAGGGCGTTGACATCGCCGCAGTGGCCGAGCAGCGCGAACAGCTCGCCTCCACCGGCCGAACGGCGGTGTTGGTCGCTGTCGACGGTCAAGTTGCTGGGGTAATAGCGCTGGCCGACGCGGTGCGCGACACGGCGGCGGCGGCGATCACAGCCCTGCATGAAGCGGGGATCGAAGTGGCCATGATGACCGGTGACAATGAGGCCACGGCGAGACGCATCGCCGCCTTGTTGCACATCGACACCGTCATCGCTGAGGTGCTGCCGCAGGACAAGGCCGCGAAGGTGTCCGAGCTGCAGGCGGCCGGTAAGCGGGTCGCCATGGTCGGCGACGGCGTCAACGACGCCCCAGCCTTGGCGCAGGCGGACCTGGGCATCGCGATCGGGGCCGGTACCGATGTTGCCATCGAAACTGCCGATGTGGTGTTGATGCGCTCGGACCCGTTGGACGTTCCGGTCGCCCTCCGTATCGGCAAAGGAACCCTACGGAAGATGCGACAAAACCTCGGTTGGGCTATCGGCTACAACGTGGTCGCGTTGCCGATCGCCGCCGGCGTCTTCGAACCAAGTTTGGGGCTGTCGCTCAGCCCCGAGATTGCTGCCATCTCCATGTCCGGCTCGAGCGTCATCGTGGCCGTCAACGCGCTGCTGCTGAAACGGCTGCGGCTGCCCCAGGCTTCGGAGGCCGAGGCGACGAAGACCCGGGCCGCAGACCTTGCCGCCGAACCCACCCGTTAGCTGACACGTCGAATTTCCCCCCGTGCGCCTCACCTCGGAAAGAAGCGGACCACCCATGACTGTTTCCCTCGACCCGCGCCTAGCGGAGAAGCAAAAGGACAACGTGATCGACCACCGACGGCTTGTCCGCAGCCACCGTCAGGACCTGCCAGAGATCAGGAACTGTCAGTGGGCCGTCGCCCCCGGACCGGGCCTCCACCGACCGGTCCAGCCCGTCCGCGAACCGGTCTGAGATGGTCTCTGGTCCCGACCTTGGACACCGGGGGCCGCCCGACCCGGCCCGTCATCGGCCGTCGTCTCCCTATGACGCGGTCCTGTTCGCCCTGGACGGTGTGGTCATCGACACGGCTGCCCTGCATGCGGCGGCATGGAAGGAACTGTGCGACGCCGCCCTGCTCGACCCGCGACTGGGCGCCACCCACGAGCGACAGGTGGCGTTCGACACCGACGGCCGTTTTGTGGACGGCCCAAGCCGGGAGGACGGCGTAGCCGCATTCCTGACCTCACGCGGCATCACGGTTCCTCTCGGTGCAGCAGACGACCCTCCGCAGGCGTGGACGGCCTTCGGCTTGGCTGCACGGAAAGACCAACTGTTCCTGTCCCACCTATCACGGCAGGAACCGCGAACCTACGCCGGGACGATGGCGTTGCTGGGTCGGCTCCGGGCGGGACGAATCCCGATCGCCTTGGTGACCGCCAGCCGGCACGCGGACGCGGTGCTGGCCGCCGCAGGGCTGGCCGGCATGTTCGACGTGATCGTGGACGGTCAGCTGGCCGTGACGTTGAACCTGCCCGTGACACCAGATCCGGCCCTGTTCGTGGAGGCAGCGCGCCGGCTCGGCGTCTCGCCCGCGCGGACCGCGGTGGTCGAAGCCGAGCCGGCCGGGGTGACCGCCGCCCATCGGGGGGGTTTCGGGCTAGTGGTGGGGATCGACCGTGCCGACCGTCGGAACGAGTTGGAGTCCGTCGGCGCGGATGTCGTCCTCGGCGACGTGGGAGAGCTTGACCTGGGCGTCGCCAGCACCGACCCCTGGCTGCTGGTGTATGCCGGTTTCGACCCGGCCCATGAGGGTCACCGGGAGGTTCTCACCGCGCTCGGCAACGGCTACATGGTGACCCGTGGCGCGTTGCCGGAACGGAGCAGTGACGGAGTTCACTATCCCGGAACCTACCTGGCCGGGATCTACAACCGGCTGGTCGGCACGATCCACGGCCGTCGGATCGAGGAGGAGCAGCTGGTCAACGTCCCCAACTGGCTACCGGTCGACGTCGGCATGGGTGAGGGTGGTTGGTGGTCTAGAGGGAAGTTGACCTCCCACAGTGAGCGCCGCGAGTTGGATCTGCGCCGCGGGCTGCTACAGCGCCGAGCGGTTCTGACCGGAGCTGACGGGCAGCGGCTGGACGTGCAACAGCGGCGTGTCGTGTCCATGCACAGTCCGCATCTGGCCGCGCTCGAGACCACGTTGACACCGCGCGGTTGGAGCGGGGTCATTCGTGTCAAGGTCGGCGTCGACGCCGCCGTGACCAACACCAACGTGCCTGCCCAAGCCAGCAGCGGAAGACATCTGGTCCAGGTGAGGTTTCGCCAATCTGACGCCTGCACGGTTGTCTGTGAGGTGCAGACCCGCCAAAGCGGGATTCGCGTTGCCACGGCGGTCCGGACCGTCCTCGGGGGCGGCCTGGACGTCACCGCCGGTGAGCCGATGATCGACGGCGGCCGGTACATGCAGCAGTTCGATGTGCACGTGGAGGATGGGCAGCCGGTGACGGTGACCAAGACTGTCGCCGTCGTCACCTCCCGCGATGTCGCTGTCAGCGGACCGCGGTCTGGCGCTTTGGCGGAGTTGGCACGCAGCCCAGAAGGGGTGAGCGGGCTGCTGAGTGCGCACCAGGCGGCCTGGGAACGGTTGTGGGACAGTTTCGCCGTCAGAATTGACGCCGACCGGCACAGCCAGCTGGTGCTGAACCTGCATGTCTTCCACTTGCTGCAGACCGTCTCCGAGCACACGGCGGCGCTGGATGCTGGAGTGCCCGCCCGCGGCCTGCACGGGGAAGGCTACCGGGGGCACGTGTTCTGGGATGAGCTGTTCGTGCTGCCGGTCGTCGGGTTGCGGCTGCCGTCCGTCAGCGAAGCGCTGCTGGAGTACCGGTGGCGGCGCCTCGACGCGGCCCGCGACGCGGCCCGGGCCGGTGGTCTGCACGGTGCGCTGTTTCCGTGGCAGAGCGGCAGCGACGGCCGAGAGGAAACCCCGCACCAGCTGTACAACGTCCGCTCGGGCCGGTGGATGCCGGACAACTCACTTCACCAACGCCACGTCGGCTTGGCCGTTGCTTACAACGCCTGGCGACACTTCCAGACCACCGGGGATCTGACCTGGCTGGCCGCGCGCGGCGCGGAGCTGATCATCGAAGTGACCAGGATGTTCGCTTCCTTGGCCACATTCGACCCGTCCGACGATCGGTTCCACATCGCCGGGGTGATGGGTCCCGACGAGTACCACGACGGCTACCCGGGCACGCCGGGACGCGGCGTCCGCGACAATGCCTACACCAACGTGTTGACCTCCTGGGTGTGTGAGCGTGCCGCCGACAGTCTCGAGGCGTTGCAGGGCCACCCCGCCGACGACCTCACCAATCGGGTGCAGGTGACACGGGACGAGGTGTTGCTCTGGCGACATCTAAGCTGCAGGGTTGCCGTCCCCTTCCACGAAGACGGCATTCTCAGCCAGTTCGATGGCTACGAAGACTTGGCGGAGCTCGACTGGAAGCACTATCGCGCGACGTACAACAACATCGGCCGGCTGGACCTCATCCTGGAAGCCGAGAACGACACGACGAACCGGTACAAGTTGGCCAAGCAGGCCGACGCGCTCATGCTGATCCATCTCCTCGGCCCGGAGGTCCTGCTCGCCCAGCTCAGCCGGCTCGGCTACCCCATGACGGCCGCGGACCTGGGAAGGACGGTTGAGTACTATCTGGCTCGCACCGCGCACGGGTCCACGCTCAGCCGGGTGGTCCACGCCTCCGTCCTTGCCCGCACCGACTTGGCGCGGGCCTGGACCGTGTTTCGTGAGGCTCTGATGGCCGACCTCGACGACACGCAGGGTGGCACCACCCGCGAGGGCATCCACTTAGGCGCCATGGCCGGCACGGCAGACCTCGTCGTCCGGTCGTTCGCCGGTCTGCAGATCGCAGATGACGGGCTCACCTTCACTCCGCGCCTGCCCCCGCGGCTTCGCAGCGTGGGTTTCCGCGTTGTCTATCGAGGGCACCGCATCGACGTGTCGGTGACCGCCGAGACACTGCACCTGCAGCTCCAGCCCTGTCGCGCCGACCCGGTGCGGATCAGAGTCCACGGCACCGTGATGGACGTCGGCGGCGGACAGTCGGCCGACTTCTCGCTGCACCCCCAAGACTCACCAACCACCGAGATCATGAACGAACCACTGGGAGACAACCATGAACCATGACGGGCAGCCACCCACCGGCCCGGGCGCCGTCACCGCAGACAACAAGCGGGTGAAATGGTTCGGCGCGATCGTCTTGGCGTTGGCCGCCCTGGGCCTGGTCCTGTACCTGGTCACCGACCATGGGCCGCACCTGCTGGCCGCGCTTCCCTATGCCGGCATCATCGTCGTGATGACCGCGCATCTTTTCCTGCACCGAGGTCACAGCCACGGCGGCCACCAGAGCACGGACCACCGCCACGGAAAAACCTGATCGTCGAAAGCCTCACCAAGCCGACGGCATCCTCAACGGCCATTCTCTCCAACACCAGATCGAGCTCGTCGTGCGGAGCATTTCAGTATGCCAAAGTGCTGGTCGTGAATTCGTTCCTCGTCGCGGAAGAGTGTCATGCATGACCCGCGCCGATAATGACACGTTGACGCATTTCACGGTTCCGCTCGATCAAAAAGACGACAACAGAATTCGCCTAACAACTTGGTCGGGCCAACATGGTCGGGCCGACCAAACAAAAGGCAAGGCTAGGAGCCCAAGGATATGCGGCGTCATCTCCACGACTCTGAGCGGGGGGTGAACGCGCCGCTGCTCCTCCGGTCCGAGATGCAGGTCGGCGCCGGTGCAAACGGGACCGGCAGGGCGTCGTCGGCTGACACTCGGACGCGGGAGCAGCCTTTTGCCGATGCCATGGTGCTCAGTCCTAGGGTCCCGTGCCACCCGCGATGAGGAAGCACCTCGCCGTCCTCCTCGTCTGCATGTTCGTGGTGATGATCGGTTTCGGCATCACATTGCCGGTGCTTCCGTTCTACGTAGAGCGGCTCGCCCTTCAAGAAGGCGCCTCGCCGCGGGCGGTGGTGTTGCACGTGGCGTTCCTGACGGGGGTCTATTCGCTGATGCAACTCATCTTCGCGCCGCTGTGGGGACGCTGGTCGGACCGCATCGGCCGCAGACCGCTGATCCTGCTCGGTATTGCCGGCTACGTGGTCGCGCAGGTGATGTTCGGGGTGTCGACCTCGCTTTGGCTGCTCTATGTGGCGCGGGTCGGGGGAGGTATTCTCTCGTCGGCGACCTTGCCGGTATCGGCCGCCTATGTGGCGGACATGACGACGGCGCGGCAGCGCAGCCGGGGGATGGCGTGGCTCGGCACCGCGGCAAGCCTCGGGGTGGTGGTAGGACCTGCCGTGGGGGGTCTGCTGGCTACGCGCGACTGGCACCTCAGATGGAGCACAGAGCATCTCAAGGTAGACAGTTTCTCGATCCCCTTCTTCGCAGCAGCCTTGTTGGGGCTTCTCACGATGCTTGCCGCCCTCCGGTGGCTACCGGAATCCCTTCACGACCGGCCGACAAACCCCATCCAGGCCGGGCCAAGTCGTCAGCAGAGTCCCGACTGGCCTGTCTTGCTGCGAAGCTTGGCACCGCTTCTCCTCTTGACACTGGCTGCACAGTTCGCGCTCACAATGTTCGAAGGAACGGTCGCCCTCTTCGCTCAGGCCAAATTTGCCTTCGGTCCAACCGGGGTGGCCTACGTTTTTGTCCTATGCGGTCTCGTCATGGCCGTCTTCCAGATAGGTGTGGTGGGTGTCCTCGCCGACAAGGTCAGCGAGATGAAACAGATCGGCGTTGGCTTCGCCATGCTGGGAGCCGGCATCGCCTTGCTTGCCATTGCGAATACCCCGCCCCTGGTCTTCGCGTTCGTGGGGTTGCTCTCCCTGGGCATGGCTTTCATCGCACCTAACGTCTCGGCCCTGGTCTCCAAGCGTGGGGGAGAGCAGCAGGCAGGCGCGTCGCTCGGCCTGCAAAACGCGGCCAACAGCCTCGGACAGTCTATGGGCCCACTCCTGGGCGGCCTCCTCCTGCTCTGGCAGCTGAACGCACCGTACCTGTTGACCGGCGGCCTACTCATCGCAATCGCCGCTGTGATTGCTGGCAAGGGTCTCGCTGCCCGTCGCACGCGCCGCGATGGTTGTTGAAAAATCGGCATCAAATTGAACATAGCGATTCGTGGTGACCAAATCCCTCTTCTTTGTGGTCCCAGCAAATAGGCTCTTCAGAATCGAGGGTGTAGTCGAGATCTGAATCCGCCGGCTTCGAGTAGGCATCTGG
>NZ_BAAAYX010000018.1:0-6240 GCF_039536605.1 Microlunatus aurantiacus | reverse complement strand
TTGAAACTGACTGTGGCCACGCCACACTTCCTTTCCACGGGCAGGTACGTGCCCGACGATCCCTAGTGGAGGGGGCAGGGTCAGACTCCCACGTCGGGGAAGGTGTCCACAAGCACTCGGCGAACGACCGTGCGATTCCGGCCTATGCTGGGGGTGAGAGACAGGTAGGTGTCAGCGTGGCTGACGAATGCATCCATGGGATGACGCAGGCGTGGTGTCACGTGTGCCGAGCCCCCCAACCAGTTGACACCGTGAGTGATCCGCACGGCGGACGCTCCACACAGCTCCTCTTCGACGACCTGTGCGCCCTGCTCGACACCCCGCGCTACTTCCCGGGTCCCGGCACCACGCCGTCCCGGGTGTTCGCCGCCGCGGCGGCCAAGGCCAAGGTCGCCCCGGGTTCGATGCCGGAGGTCGGCGAGGCGATCGCCACCAAGGCCGGCCTGGTCTGGGGACCGGGATGTGACAACCGCCAGACGCGTGACCACGGCACGGTGGTCAGCCGCGAGGGCGTCGGGGTGCTGGTGCAGGCGTTCACGATCCTGGGGACGAAGAAGACGAAGAAGACCCGGGTCTGACCGGCTCGGGCGCGGCGCTCTGCTTCCGCACGCGGAAGCAGAGCTTGGTCACCGGGCCCGACTGCTGGTTGCTGATCGGCTCCAGGTCGACCCGGCCCAGGGCCGCGGTCGAGAAGCGCACGCCGTCACCGAACAACACCGGCAGGACGTAGACCAGGACCTCGTCGACCAGTCCCTGCTGCAGGCACTGGCTGGCCAGATCGGCTCCGAGGATCTCCAGGTTCAACCCGCCGGCGGCGGCGCGCGCCGTGGCGACCGCGTCCCCGAGGTCACCGGTGAGGAAGGTGACAGCCGGATCCGGCTCGTCCGGTGGCCGGTGGGTCAGCACGAAGACCGGCCCACCGTCGTAGCTGGTGTCCTCGGCCGTCATCCGCCGGGCGACCTCGTAGGTCCCCCGGCCGATCAGCATCGCTCCCGTCGCCGCCATGACCTCGGGGAACTCGTACGTCGTCGTGTGCTCGATGATCCAGTCCATCGCGCCGTCGGGACCGGCGATGAAGCCGTCCACCGACATCGCGCGATTGACCACGACCTTGCCCGAACCGACAGGTGTCTCGCTCATGCGCGGGAAGACTCGGGAAGCGCCCGGAACTCATCGGGGTGGGAGCTCCGGCACTGGTCTTCAGGAATGGGCGGCCTCTGCGGGTTGGGCAGCTGGCATCGCCGCCGAGTCCCGCCGACTGACGGCGCCGAGAGATCTTCTACCGGTCATCTGTCGGTCACCTGGCTGGGCAACGCTCACAGCTGCGGAATCTCCGCCCGCGCCACCGCCGTTTCGAGGAGATCTCATGCTGCGTCACCGTTGGGCCGCTGCCGTCACCGCCACCGCGTTGTGCCTGTTGGCCGCGGGTGCCGCCGGCCCGGCCGAAGCCCACGATGGTCGGCCGGACCACCACCTGGGCAAGGGGTTCACCTTCGCCGTCATCGGCGACATCCCGTACGGCCAGGCCGAGATCGACCACTTCCCTGCCAACATCCGCCAGATCAACGCCGATCGCGACGTGCAGTGGGTCAGTCACCTCGGTGACATCAAGAACGGGTCGAGCGTCTGCAGCGACGAGTACTTCGATCTGATCAAGTCCGATGTCGACGTGTTCGAGGACCCGTTCGTCTACACCATCGGCGACAACGAGTGGACCGACTGCCACCGTCCCAACAACGGCGGCTACAACCCGCTCGAGCGGCTGGATGCCGTCCGCGACGTGTTCTTCCCCCGCCCGGGTTACACCCTCGGCAAACCGACTCGTGTCACCTCCGACGCGGTGGCCGGCTATCCCGAGAACGTCCGTTACGTGCGTGACGGCGTGTCCTTCGCAGCTGTGCACATCGTCGGGAGCAACAACAGCCTCGCTCCATGGACTGGCAATACCACCGCCACCCCGGAACAGACTGTCGAGGTGCTCGGACGCACCGCCGACGCCGTCTCCGAGATCCATGCTGCCTTCGCCAAAGGGCACCGTCGCGACAACCGCGCCGTGGTGTTGATGACGCAGGCCGACATGTTCGACCCCACCGCCACGGACCCGAAGTTCGGCGACTACTACGCGTTCCAGCCCATCGTCGCCGCCATCGCCCGCGAGAGCCGCGCCTACGGCGGGCCCGTCTACCTCTTCAACGGGGACAGCCACCTCTACAACGCCGACCGACCCCTGGCTCCCGGATCGCCGTGGCTGGACTTCTACGGCCTCACGTCGTCATCGGCCCCGAACCTCCAGCGCATCACCGTGGACGGCTCCGACAACGCCAACGACTACCTGAAGGTCACCGTCACGAACAACCGCCGCGAGCCGCTGCGCTGGACCCGGATCGCCTACACCAGCTGACAGTCACAGCCGGTGACGGCCATGGCACCCGGGGCTGTCCTGTCGAGGGTGTTCTTCCCTCCTGCTTCTGATTCGGTCCTGTGACGACTTCTGGATCGTCGGCCTGCCTGAGCGTCTGGATGACCGTGGCGCGGTCGGTCCCAGGCGAGCCAGGGGCATGGACTGCGCCCGGGGCGCATCGACGGAGCGCTTCACCCCTCGCGGAAGTGTGCTCGGGCCGACGCATGGCGTCGTACGACGCGTTACGTGCGCGACCAGGGTCCACCAGCGCGCCGATGGTCGATACATTGTCGGGATTCGTCGTGGCCCGGGCGCCGACTCGAGCAGTCGGGCGCCCACTCCACCCACCCCGGGAGCCATCATGGTCGAGCTGTTGGGAAGCGCCGCGTGGGAAGGCCGGATCTTCAGCGGTGGCTGGACCGTCGGCGGCGGACAGACCTACCCGGCCGTCGAACCGGCCACGGGTCACACGCTGGGCCAGGTGGGTGCGGCCTCGGCCGCGGATGTCGATCGCGCTGTGGGGTTGGCCCGCGAGGCGCAGACGGCCTGGGCGGCGACCCCGTACGACGACAGGGCCGCCATCCTGCGACGGGCGGCGGACCTGCTGGAGGAGCACCACGCCGAGCTCGAGGAATGGGCGATCCGGGAGGCAGGAGTGCCGCGCTACTGGGCCGGGACGGGTGGCCCGGCGGAGGAGTTCAGGCAGGCGGCCGCACTCGCCAGCTATCCGCGAGGTCAGGTCCTCCCCTCGACCCAGCCTCGGCTCTCCTTCACCCGGCGCGTGCCAGTCGGTGTCGTCGGCGTCATCGCACCGTTCAACGCGCCGGTCATCCTCGCCGCTCGGGCGATCGGGCCGGCTCTGGCCGTCGGGAACGCCGTCGTGCTCAAGCCGGATCCGCGGACCGCCATCTGTGGCGGGCTCGCGCTGGCCAGGGTCTTCGAGGAAGCAGGGCTGCCGCCGGGCGTGCTCCATGTGCTGCCTGGCGGCAGCGACATCGGTCGGCAGCTGGTCATCCACCCTGACGTTCCGGTCATCGCCTATACCGGCTCGGCGTCGGGCGGACGGATCGTCGCCGAGCTGGCAGCTCCGCTGCTCAAGCGGGTGCATCTGGAGCTGGGCGGGAACTCGGCCCTGATCATCCTCGACGATGCCGATCTCGAGCTGGCCACCAGCGCCGGTTCGGCCGGCTCCTTCATCCAGGCCGGCCAGGTGTGCATGGCGTCGAGCCGCCACCTGGTCTCCCGACGGCTCGCGGATGACTACGCGACACTGCTTGCCGAACGGGCAGCGCGGCTTCAGGTCGGGAACCCGATCGAGTCCGACGTCGCCTACGGCCCGCTCATCGACGCCGGGGCGCGGGACCGGGTGCATGCCATCGTCCACGACAGCGTCGCGGCCGGTGCGCGACTCGTCGCCGGCGGGGAGTACGACGACTTGTTCTACCGACCCACGGTGCTCGCCGACGTCCCGCAGACGGCGCGGGCGTATCAGGAGGAGATCTTCGGGCCGGTGGCGCCGGTCATCGCCTTCGACGGTCTCGACGAGGCGGCGGCACTGGCTGCGGGAACGCCGTACGGGCTGTCCTTGGGCATCGTGACCCGAGACGTCATGGCCGGGTTGATGCTGGCCGAGCGGATTCCGGTCGGCATGGTCCACATCAACGACCAGACCATCGCCGACGAGGCGATCGCCCCCTTCGGCGGTGTCGGACTGTCCGGGAACGGGTACCGCGCCGGCGGACTGGAAGCCAACCTCGACGCCTTCACAGAGACCCAGTGGATCACTGTCCAGCAGAGTCCGGGGGGCTACCCCTTCTGAGCTCTGAGCTCCGATCGAAGGAGTCGGTGCCGCCTGGCTCCTTCACGATGACTACGACGGCGACAGACCCACCCTCACGCCAAGATCAGGCTCGACGGACTGTACCTCTGTGCAACCGATCGACCGACGCCCTACTCGCACCGTCGTCCGGTAAGTGGTAACTTACGCGTTCGTGACGGCTCACCCATCAGACGCATGGTCCCTGCTCGGCGACGCTAGCCGTCGGGCGATCATCGAGCGACTGTCACTGGGCCCTTGCAGCGTCGCGGAGTTGGCAGATGTCATGCCGATCAGTCGGCCGGCAGTGAGCCAGCATCTGAAGCTGCTGCGTGAGGCGGGGATCGTGCGAGATGAACCTCGAGGGCGGCAACGGGTCTACAGCATCGACGCGGCTCGCCTTGCGCGGTACCGCCGTCAGCTTGATCAGTTCTGGTCCGATGCTCTCGGGAATCTCGCGACCCGCAGCGAACAGGAAAGAGGGATCGCGTGACGGTGCAGTCCGATGGGGTGGTGCGGCGCGAAGTCGTGGTGGATCTACCCGCCGAGGCGGCGTTCTGGCAGTTCGCCGATCTCGACAAGATCAAGCCGCGTGAACACAACATGCTGGCCGTTCCCATTGCCGAGACGGTCCTGGAACAGCACACCGGGGGTGACCTCTACGACCGTGGTGTCGACGGGAGCATCTGTCGGTGGGGCCGGGTGTTGATCTTCGATCCGCCCAACACCATCGCCTTCAGCTGGGACATCGGGCCCGACTGGCAGGTCACCTCAGACCTGGACCGCGCGAGCGAGGTCGAGATCACCTTCACGGCAGAGGACGAGTCGCGCACCCGCGTCACCTTGGTGCACCGCCACATCGAGCGGCACGGTGCGGGCTGGGAGTCATTGCAAGCCGGACTCGATGCGCCGGACGGCTGGCCCCTCTACCTCAGCAGGTATTCGGCCATCACCCGCGACGGACTGGACGTCTCATGAGCAAGCCTGACCTGATGCCGCTTGCGGAGGAGGAGCGCGCCGACCTGCTGGCGCTGCTCCGCGAACTCACGCCTGCCCAGTGGGAGGCTCAGTCCCTTTGTACCGAGTGGCGAATCCGTGATGTCGCCACCCATGTCGTCAGCTACGACGAACTGTCCAAGGCCGCGACCGTTGCGACCTTCGTGCGCGGCGGTCTACGCATCGGCAAGGTGAACGACATCGCCTTGTCGCGCTACAGGGGCCTCGACCCGGCCGGCATCATCGATCTCGTGGCCCGGAACCAGCGTCCGAATGGCCTGCCATCTGGGTTCATGGGTGGCATCGCTCTGACGGATGGCACCATCCACCATCAAGACATCAGGCGAGCACTCGGCCTGCCGCGCGTGATCCCCGAGCACCGTCTGGTGTCTGTCTTGAGCTTCTGGCTGGGAGCCCCCACGCTGCCGTCAAAGGGCAATGCCAAGGGTCTGAGACTCGTCGCCACCGATGTCGACTGGACCGCAGGCGACGGACCTGAGGTGACGGGACCAGGCGAGGCGATCCTGATGGCCGCAGCCGGCCGCACCGAGGCACTGGACGACCTCAGCGGAGACGGCCTGGTGATGTTGCGGAAGCGAGTTGGGAGGCGCTGACACCTGCGTGCGATGAACGCGCGTGGTGGCTACCTCGAGTGCGGGGGTCCGCCGAGGTCCTGTTGGTGGCGCACCTGGAGGGATTCGAACTTCCACCCTTCTGATACGCGTAGGAGCGCTAGCTGCGTCGTCAGGTTCCCGGCGGGGGCGCACGACCGGGAACGCTGTCGGTCTGCGTCCGTGAACATCCGTGCCGATCTGGAGCAGAGTCAGCAACGCGTTAGCAGAGTCAGAGAGCACCACGAGCTTGGGAACGTGATCCGGTCAGGTAGCCGCCGATGAGCCGCGAACCGACGGCAAAACCGGGGTCGTGCGCCGCACCACCACCACGCCCGTGCGTGACATCAAAGCGGCTCTTCAGAATCGAGGGTGTAGTCGAGATCTGAATCCGCCGGCTTCGAGTAGGCATCTGG
>NZ_BAAAYX010000017.1:0-13511 GCF_039536605.1 Microlunatus aurantiacus | reverse complement strand
TGGACATCCTTCCGAGGCCGAAGCCCCTGATCTCGGATGTCCGTCAAACCGGGTCACTCCCAAGCAGTGATTTGCCGAAGACTGCATAGGAGATCGCACCGGCGCCGAGGGCGGCGATGACGATGCCGGCGAGGACGTTGAAACCGATGCGAGCCGTTTCGGCGTAGTTGGCTTTGCCAGCCTTGGCGATGACAGCAATGCCGGCGAGAATGATCACCAGGCCCAGAACAGAAAGCAGCAGCTTCTGTACCGTGCTCGGCGTCCACACAGCGAGCGGCAAGACCGTCTGCAGAGAAGTCAATACGATCATGGGAGGCGTCCTTCTTGCTGAGTGACGTAGGTCGGCAGACCAACGACTGGCGTTGAGACCAATCAGGAACGGATCCAGATCAGTCAACGTCTCAAGGGCCCACCTCCCCGAGTTGCGACGAACTCGAAGACGCACAGTTCAGCCACGATCCATCGCATAGACACTTGAGGTTGGGCCCCGCGATACCTGGACGGCCGCAGGGGCGCTGCCTGCCGCAGGGCAATTGCGCCGCGGCCGGGGATGTCGCTGCTCTCGGCTGACAGCATGCTTCGCCGCTCCTCCTGGAAGCTGCGCCGCTGTGCGCCCCGACACACATCGGAACATTGGTCACTTACACCACATAGTGCACTCTTGCAACGCGAGCATAGAAGAACTCGGCCAATAGTTCGAGCATCGATCTCATAACGCTCTTGGTGTCGCCCTGTCTGCTGAACATCGGCCCCACCGCCGACCGATGCATTACAACTCTGTCCAGCAATCGCCGGACGGGTCGATCGGGATAGACCATCACTGGCTAAGTGGCGCCCGGCTGTGTGTAATCGCCGGTGGGCTCCCTAGTCGGGGCGGGCTGTGGGGGTGTGCTCGCGTGAGCGGCGGGTGAGGTCTGCGGCCAGGGTGGCGAGGCCGGCGACGACTTCGGTGAGGTCTTCGGCGAGCAGCTTCGCGTGCGCTGGCTCGAGCTGGTTGACGGGTAGGAGCCGGGCGGCCCGGGTGGCGTGACACACCTGTGTGAGCAGGGACTCGGCGCGGCGGGCGGTGTCCTTGGTTCCCGGGCCCTGCGGCTTGGCGGCCTTCCTGGCGGGCGCGGCGAGCGCTTGTCGCAGTTCCTGGACGTCGTCGAGGTCAACGTCTGGGCGGGCTAGCACCAGGACCCGATATTTCCGTCCGGCGGTCGCAGAGGGCAGCAGCGTCAGCTGGGCTTGTCCGGTGGCGGCGTAGCGGTGGGCGGCTCGGCGGGCGGCGGTGATCTCGGGTTTGGTGGGTCGCCGGCCCAGGTGGTGCGATACGGCTTCGGCGACGCCAACAACGGCGGTCTGGGCGAGGGCCTGGTCCAGCACGGGATGCCACTGCACGGCCATCAGGCACGTCGCTTCTTGGGGGTCAGCGAGTTCGCCCTGGCGGGGTCGGCGGCGCAGGCTGCGGCGCTCTTGTCGATGGCGGCCGACGGCGGCGGGGTGTCGACGGCAGTGAGGACGAGGTAGGGGCATCTGCGGTTCTGCCAGGTGAGGAGCTGATGGTCGAGGGTGGCGTCGCCGGCGCGGGCGAGGTCGCGGGCGGCGCGGCGGACGGCGTGGGCTTCGTTGCGGGTGGGGTGGCGGCCGAGGTGGTCGGCGGCGGCTGGTAGGACCGCGATCGTGGGTTGCTGGTCGAGGGCGTCGAGGAGGACTTGGTGCCACCGGCCGCGACGGGTGAGGCCGCGTTGGGAGCGGATCTCGTTGTAGCGGGTGCGGGCGGCGTCGGGGTGGATGCCGAGGCTGGTGGAGATCTCCTGGAAGCTGGTTCCGGCCTCGTACAGCTCCGCGATGGTCTCAGACGACACGTCCAGGCGAGGGCGGCCGGTGGGCCGGGTGGGTTCGCCGGCGGCGTTGAGAATCCGCCGGATCGTGTGTCGCGACGTGTGGTGCTGGTTGGCGAGGGCCAGCATCGACGCGCCCCGGCGGTAGCGGGCGATGATATCGGCGACGTCCACGGCCGTGATCCTAGAACGAAGCTATCGATTCGTGACCAGTTCCCGTATTCCGTCAAGCTGCTCGCTTCGCTCGCCGGCGCGGCGGTCCGTGTCCTCGCTCGCTAGCGCTCGCTGCGGGCCGGTCCTCGCGCCCCCCCCTCGAGCCTGTCGCCGGCCCCACACTGGACAGATAGTCGACGTGCGGCAGGATTCGGACATGTCAAGCACGATCGACGACGTCCTCCAGGATCTGCGCACCACCGCGAGCTCTGATGCCGACAAGGGGTCCACGCTCGAACAACTGATGGCAGAATTCCTCCGCACCGATCCCATCTGCGCTGACCAATTCGAGAACGTCTACCTCCTAGAACCCGTGGCGGGTTCGTCATCTACACCTGAGGAGCAGAGGGATGAATGACATCGAGCGCAGCATTGAAGGCGTTGCTAAGACAATCGCCGGAGTGTTGGCGAACCAGAAGTATGCGATTGACTACTACCAGCGCGAGTACAAGTGGGAATCAAAGCAGATCGCGGAGCTGGTCGCCGATTTGACTGCCAAATTCCTTGAACTTCACCATCCTGACCATGCCCGTAAGGAGGTCGCCAAGTACCCGGGCTATTACCTCGGATCAATCATCATCTCGCAGAAGGGGAGCCAGCCTTTCGTTGTTGATGGCCAACAAAGGCTCACCAGTCTGACGCTGTTGTTGACCTACCTGCGTCGTTTACAACAAGGCCGCGACGACATCGTCGACATTGACCAATTGATCTTTTCAGAGAAGTTCGGTGAGAAGTCGTTCAATTTGGACGTGGCCGACCGCATGGGCTGCATGGAGGCGCTCTTTGAGAACGGCGAGTACGAGCCACCCGCAGACGCTCCAGAGTCGGTTCACACACTCGTCGGCCGGTATGGCGAACTGGACGGTCTATTTCCCGACGAGTTGAAAGAGAAGGCGCTTCCCTTCTTTATAGATTGGCTTAAGGACCGGGTTCAGCTCGTCCAGATCACTGCGTACGCTGATGACGACGCATACGCGATTTTCGAGACCATGAACGACCGCGGGCTTAAACTGACTCCGGCAGACATGCTAAAGGGGTATCTGTTGGCCAACATCGAGGACGGCAAACCCCGCACCAAGGCCAACGACCTGTGGCGCAGGCGGTTGCGCAACCTCGATGAGCATGGCGATGACGCCAGCTCAGATTTCCTCAAGACATGGCTGCGTAGCCAGTACTCCACGAAGATTCGGGAGCGGAGGAAGGGCGCACGCCCCGAGGACTGGGATCGCATCGGCACCGAGTTCCACCGCTGGCTACGCGGGGTGCACGACGATATTGGGCTTGTGACCCGCGCGGATTACCACAGATTCATCGTTCGTGACTTCGAATTCTACAGTCACCAGTACGAGCGAATCCTCAAGGCATCTTCTGGTCCGTTCAACTCAGATAGCCCACTGAGATTTGTCCGCTTTAACGCGGACCTTGGCTTCACCTTGCAAGACCAGCTTCTTCTGGCACCAGTGGGGGTGGACGACAGCCAACAGACCGTCTATCACAAACTTGAAATCGTCGCCCGCTTCACGGACATTTTGCTGGCTTGGCGGATTTGGAACTTCCGGGCCACCGCCTACTCGACGATGCAGTACGCCATGTTCACGGTTATGCGCGATATCCGTGGACTAGATGCGGCCAGCCTCGCCGAATTCCTCCGCGAGTACCTCCTCAAGGTAGACGAAAACTTTGACCATAACGACGACCTCTACGTGCACCAGCAGAACCGTGGCCAACTCCACAAGATTCTTGCTCGCATCACCGACTACATCATGGTCGGCTCGGGGCAGGCGTCGCCTTATATCGAGTTGACTAATGGCTCAAAGGTCAAGTACGAGGTCGAACACATTTGGGCCAACCATGCTAAGCGGCACGCGGACGAATTTACTCACGAGGCCGACTTCGAGCGTCATCGAAACCGAATCGGTGATCTGCTACTGCTGCCTAAATCGTTCAACGCCAGTTACAACGACGACACTTACGCCGAAAAGCGGCCACGGTATTTTAGCCAGAACCTACTCGCGTCAAGTTTAGATCCACAGGCGTACGAGAAGAACCCGGGTTTCGTCGAATTTATCAAGACTACCGGTTTGCCGTTCAAGCCGCACGAGGAGTTCAGGTCTGCCGATGTGGTCGAGCGTGGCAACCTCTACCGCGAGATCGCTAAGCGGGTCTGGAATCCAGACGATTTGCTCACCGTCGCCGCGGCGGGCGCCTAAGGTCCGAGACCAGTGCAAAATCATAGCGTAAGTGCTGATTCCGCTGTGGAGATCAAGAAAGCTCGCCTCACTCGCCTCGGGTGAACAATCCCGGTGCGATGCTGTTTCATACCAGGCGAGCGCCAGAGGGTCGGGTGCTAGTCAGGTCCATGTCCGCACAGCCGGGGATACACGCTGGGAAGCGTCAGGTACGTGCGGCCACGGGGTGCGCTTAGTCCGCTTCCCGCGCGATGACCGTGTCGTACAGACCGAAGTGACGGAGACCTTCGTGGCTTTCGATGCCGGTGTAGGAGAGTGAGGAGTCCTCGTACCGTCGGAACGCGAACACGGCCTGGTTCATGTGCGAGCTGTTAAAGACGTTGAGCGAGACGAGCAGATTGAAGTCGTCCACGGTCAACCCGGTGACAGTCCTGAACAGGTCCGGCTCGAGTTTGGTGATGACGTCCTTCAGCGTGTTCTCACGGAAGTCGGTCAGGTACATGAATGCAGGAATCCGGGTAGCGAACTTAATCAATTTCTCTTGGATCTGCTTCCGTTTTGACTTATAGTCCTTCTCCTCCTGAGAAAGTTCCTTCTTCTCAGTGGCCGTGACATCCTCACCCTTGTCCTTCTTGGTAGCCCTAACCTTTTCGCTCTTGTTGATAACGGTCTCGAAGACGTCGCTACCGAGGGCGCGGAAACCCTCGATCTTCATGATGGCCTCCATCGCCTTCGGATCGGAGAGAATCCTCTTGAGGGTGTCATTGTCCACGTTCACCAAGAGAGCCGACTCCCATTTTCGCGCCAACAGGGTGGCTGACGTGCCGGCCATGGCGATGTCGAGAATGGCGCCGGCGTCAACTTGCGTCATGTGCGATCCGTCGTAGGCCAGGACCGGCAGAAAGTTCACCAAGTCGCTGACTGCGTCCTCAGGGTTGGCGGCCTCCGGTGAGAGTCCCACCCCGTACTCGGCGATCTGTCGCAGCGCGCGAGTCGGCGCGAAGTCGAATACGAAACAAACGGGCTTGAGGATTTCCTCTTCGTTAGGGTTATCGCCGTTCGGGTTCTTGATCGACCAGGGCGACTGAACCCGAAAAGCGGCTTGGAAGTAGGTCTCGGGCGAATTGAGGTTGCGCAGCATCAGAATGGCCGACCAGTGCGGGACCGTGACCCCTGTAGTCAGCTTGCCGCATGACAGCGTGATGGTCTTGGTGTCGTGACCGTTGCCGATCGCTGAGCGCACCGGCGGCAGGGCATGGAGGCCCACGCCTGCGCCGGAACCAGCGACGGTCCGAACGTGGTACTGGTGGAAGAAGGTGTTCTGCTTCTCTTTGAGCAGCTTCGCCATCGCGTGACAGGACGCCACGTTTGGCAAGAACCAAAACGAATGGTTCAGGTAGGGGAGAAGCCGCACGTCTGAGTAGGGAAACGGTGGTTTATTGGCCCCGAGCTTGAGGTTGTCGACCTGGGTGGCAGCGTAGGCACCTCGGATGACCTCAAGCCACTTTTGAACCTCGTTCTCATGTTTGAAGGCGGCTCCCGTACCAGTACCCGTGGTGGAAAAGAACTCGTTAAGGTCGAACTCATCGAACTCACCCTGACTGGCGATCGCCACCAGCTCGTCTGGCATCTGGTAGGTGAATAGCCGCATCTCCGGTAGCGCGGCGTAGGGGTTCCGCTTGTCGGGGTACGTCGACTGCCAGCTCTGCTTCGCGCGCTGCTCATCGGTATAGGTCCAGTTGAAGATCTGCTCCTCGATGAACTCGCCAGTTGCGAGGGCCTTGAATGGCGTTCCGGACAAGTATAGGTAAGCCTTGGTTGTGATAGGCAGGAAGTCAGTTTCGGCCTCGCCCAGTTCATCGAGCTCTTCGTTGAAACCATCCAGCCCGGGGTTGAATTCGGCGTGTATTTCTTTCTTGGCCTCGCTCTCATCTTCGCCCTCGAAGAGTTCTTTCGCGTTCTCGCGCCAGGCCCCAAAGTGGTACTCGTCAAAGATGACCAGGTCCCAATTGGTTTCGTGCAGCCACGTGTTCTTCGCCTTGATGTTGCCGGCCTTGTCTCGGCCAAGCAGGTCCTGGAACGAGCCGAAGTAGACCAGCGGTCGCCTCTTGTTGGCCGCCGTCGGGTCGCTGCCGGTTATCTTCGAAAAATACTGCCATCCATCGAAGTCTACGTGTGAGTCGAGGTCGTTTCGCCAGGCGTCCTCGACTGCGGGCTTGAAGGTCACCACAAGGACCTTTTTTGCGCCAAGCTTCTTCGCTAGCTGGTAGCTCGCGAATGTCTTTCCGAACCGCATCTTCGCGTTCCAAAGGAACCGCGGAACAGCATGCATGTCCTCCTTCCAGATGGAGTGGAAGTAGGCATGCGTTTTGTTGACAGCTATGGCCTGCTCAGGGCGCATCGAGAAGGTCTCATGGTGCGTTCCGGTGAGCCGCTGTCCAAGGCGCATTTCGGTGATGGCTGTTTGGACGTCCCTCGGCGTGCACTGCATCCACTCCAGGGCGACCTTGGGATGGCCCTTGACCTTCAACCGGGCTCGGACCTCGTGGTCGGTGAAAAGGGAGCCGTCGTCGCGCTCGGCGGTCTCGTCAACGTGGATCGTGTAGTTCTTGACGAGGGCGGTCTTGAGCTGCTGTTCTACGCGTGCCGAGACGCTCTTGGTCGTCTGCCCAATCTTGAGCATGCCGTCGTGAGCCCGGTCTTCGATGGAGTAGGCATAGATGCGGAGACGCGACGTCGGCTTCTGTGGAAGCAGGTCGTCGATGGGCTTACTCATCGGTATGCAGGGCCACCTTCGACTCGATGAAGGCGACTTCTTCGGCGGTCAGGTCATAACGCTCGTAGAGCTCAGAGTCAGTCCACTCACGGTCCAGGGGGACGTCTGGCACGAATCCGTAAACGCCGCGCGGGGCGTCTTGAGTGCCTTTGCGCAGCGATACCAGGAACCGAACAAAGCGTGTGCGCAGGTAGATGGCATACCTCTTGGCTTCCGTCTCGGTCTTGAAGAGACCAGCGACGAGGTATGTCTCGGTGCATGCCTCGGTTGGACCTGAAACTATCGGCTTGCCGAGAAAGATGCGCTCAACCGCAGCACTCGTGCCCTGCACTCGACTCATAAGCACCTTCCACTGGTCTACCCACTGCAGGTTCTGAACCACTTCGGACCGGTCGATCCATGAGACTCGTTGGGAGCCGTACAGCTTGACGGGATCCTTGATCCCAGCGGGGGTAGCAGAGCCATGAAAGAACGTACGAAGACCGAAGGGCTTCTGGCTGGACACTCGGGCCGCGAGCACGGGCTCAGCTCTCGCGAGGACCTTCTCCAGAATTGGCACAGCTTCGTTCCACCGCACGAAGACGTCAAACTGATCAAGCCGGCGCGATACCGGTTCTCCCAAAGGTTTGCCATCCCACATCGTTTGGATCGCACAGGGCCCGTCGTAATCGCGATCCCAGAGAAAGTAGGAGATGCCGCCACGGATCTTGACTCCTGGGAATCCGTCGTACAACTTGGGGTAGTCGACGATATTTCGCATATGCCTGTCTTTGAGCATGCGCTCCCGGTACTTGTCGAGGCCGCGTCCGCCGGCGAACCACCGTGAGGGAGTGACCATGACGACGAACTTCGGGTTGAGCGCGACCGCGTTTTCCACGAAGAGCTGGTAGATCGGCGTTGCGGAGTTGTTGTGGCCGCCGTCGTCAAGTTGGTAGGGAGGATTTCCGATGATGACGTCGAACTGCATGTCGTCTCCGAACAGCTCGGCGATGCGAGCTTTGATGTCGTCGGTGTGGATGAACGCGTAGGCGTGGGTCTCAAGTTCGTTGCCACGATCGAGTGCCTTCTGGCTTGCGCCGCAGTACTTGCACCTCCCGTTGGTGCCCTTCGTCACCGGGTTGCCGTCGGCATCGGCAGTCTCAAGGAAATCGGTCGCGCCAACCCAGGTGTGCTCGACGTGCTCGAAGAGGATGTTCCCGTCCGCGTCCGTGAAGGACTTGACGATTGAGTGCGTGCTACTCGCTCGCTTGGAACAGTAGAGGCTACGACGAGCGATGAGGCTAGTGAGCTGCGTGATCCCGACACCAAAGACCTGCTTGGTGAGGATGTGGTCGACTCTCTCCTGCAGGTCGGGGAGTTCGTCTCGAAGACCCTCGTTGAGACGCGATGTGATCTCTCGGAGGAAGACCCCTGACTTGGTGAAGGGGTCTAGAAATCTCAGCGACGAGTCTGCCCAGATAGACGCACCATGGTGAGCGTCAGCCCATGCTTCCGCCACGATGTCGAGCATCTGGTTCGCGAAGCCTGGCGGGGTGAAGACCTCGTCATTGGAGAGGTTAGCGATGCATGAAAGGACGTCGGGGTTGCGGTTCTGAAGACTCAGGGCAACCTGGCCACTCATGTGTCGTCACCGCGGGCGATGTCATCGACCGTCAAAGAGCCATGATCGCGAGTTGGCGTGAACATGTCTTGATTTTGCATCCCCGCAAACAGGGTGTCTTCTCCGGTGGTCGACAACTGCGTCATGGTGTCGAGGCGGAAGTCTCGCCTGTGGTATCGGCCTCTGCCGAGGTAGGACCATTCCGCGAAACTGATGGGTACCGGCCGATGTCCGGCTGTCGTCATCGTGAGCGCATCGCCGTGGACGATGTTCACGCTGAGAACTTGATGGGCCGCCAGATGCCACTCATCCCCATCCTCAACCGCAAGGTGGACGGCGAAGATCTCCAGCAAATTGGTGCGGCACTCGGCGATGTTATCTGCGAGGAGTTCGATGCCATAAATAGACATGAGAGCGAGCAGCGCATGATGTCGCCTTTCGAAGTCACTTCGGCTGTACCGAGCATCTATGGTCCCCAGCTTGCGCTGCAGGACCGGGCCCAGGAAGTTGCCCGAGCCGCAAGCTGGCTCTAGGAAGCGGGAGTCCGACCGTCCTAGCTCTGAACCAACCAGGTCGATCATCGCCTCGACCAACTCTGGAGGCGTGAACACTTCACCGTGGTCAGCTACGCGCTGCTTCGACCTCACCGACGTCACCTCCAGAGCGTATTGCGTGGCGGCGCCAGAGTCCTTTGGACCCCGTCTGCGGATTGCGGAGAGGGCCCATTACACCCGCCTCAACAGCTCGGGTAGGTGCAGCTCGGAGGCTGTGCAGCCTCTGGTTGGAGTCTTCCTGGGAAGACCTACCGGCGCCGGTCCCCCTATGCCGGTGCCAGACTGCGACACGCTCATGAGGCCGACGCTGGCTGTCCTGGCCGACGATCTGCGACCCTACGGCGTTCCGTATCTCCTTGCGCAGTCCTTGCATGTCGTGGCTCCTACACACCTGGACGGAACCCCCACAGGACAAGCGCCTCGCAAGCGGCACGGCCCCTACTGCGGACACTTCAAGGAGCACGGTTCGGTGCTTGGCGAGCCTGTCCTCGCCAGCGATGAGGAGATGCAACCGGATCTGGGGGTACTTGACCTCATCGCTCACATCGGTGCAGTGTACGACGCCTCATTGGCGTCGTCTGGTTCGCAACGAGCCCTTAGCCTGCTCTGTGGATGGCGGTGGTTGGGAGTGGATCGGCTCGCAGGGTCTCGACATAGAGTTGAACGCCTCCGAAGTGCACCTCGCCTTCGACGGCAGGTTACGTTCGGAGCCGCTCGCCGGCTACCCCTTGGCAAGACTATCGACGGGTCGGGCTGATCTCCGTCAGCTGACGCTCGCTTCGGGTTCCCTTCAAACCGTGTCGCGTCTGTGGTGGTCTACGCGCAGCTCGCTAAGGTGCGCGACATGCGCGATCTTCTAGAGGAAGTCATGCTCCTCCAGACCACCTGGACTGCACTGAACACCCCGGACATGGCGCGGCGGGGTCGTCTGGTCCGACAGGAGATCGCTGCTTGGATGCGCGAAGAATTGGAATCAATGCTTGATGAGCTTCCTCCTCGCGTCCGCGATCTGGCGGTGGAAGGGAAAGACGGGATAGGGCGAAAGACAGAAGTTCCATGGGCGAGGGTCTACAGCGAGAGCCGTTCGCCGTCAGCCACAGATGGATGGTACGTCGTGTACCTATTCAGCGCGGGTGGCGACCGCGTCTACCTCGCTATTGGTCAGGGCACCACCCGGTGGGCGGGAGGCGAGCTGCGGCCGCGACCTCAGGATGAGCTCCTTGCCCGTGCATCTTGGGCAAGGGAGCGGCTTGCGAATGATCTGTCGTCGCGCTCCGATCTGGTGGCCACCATCGAGCTAGGCGCGCGTACATCGCTTGGTCGGAGCTACGCACCGGGAATCGTTGCAGCAATCAGCTATGACTTTGGGGCAATCCCTGATTCTTCTGACTTGGCCGCCGACCTTCGCTTTGCGGTTCGCACCCTGGCGCACCTATATATCGAGGCGGACGGGTCGTCAACTCTTCCGGGCGAGCTCCCTCCCGAGATATCTGATGCCTTGACCCTCGCTGAGCGGGCAGCTGGCCGGCGAGGAAGAGGGCAGGGGTACCGGCTCACAGTCTCAGAGAGGCGGGCGGTCGAACAGCGCGCCGTCTCAATTGCAAGCTCCTATCTGAAAGACCAAGGCTGGTCGGTAAAGGACGTCGGGGCGACATCCTCCTTCGACCTCGATGCGCGTCGTCATGGAGGCGAGCGACTCTATGTAGAGGTTAAGGGCACTACCTCTCTAGGGGCTGAGGTCGTCCTTACACATAATGAAGTCGTCCTTCATCGGGAGAATCATCCAAACACCATGCTTGCGCTCGTTCACAGCATCGACCTAGACCGCAGCGGCCGCATGCCCGTGGCAACGGGTGGGACCCTCCGAGTCTTGACCCCTTGGGTCCCTCAGATCTCCGACCTCAAGCCGATCTCCTACCGCTATGCGGTGCCAGACGGTAGTCACAGGTGAGGCGGTAGCCGCTCGCGCGAACCGGACTTTTCAATGCCTCTTGGGACACTCTCAGCAGCCCCAACGCCGGGAATGGCGCGCGAGAATTCTGCCGACGGGACGTTTGCAACCAGGTGGCAGCTGGTGACCGTCACCATAGGAGACACGATCGGGACACAGGTCAGCGCAATCGACCGCTGAGCGACAGTAAACTGCACATGCAGCTCCCGTTGACAAGGGCGGAAAGGCCGTCTGGCGCTGAGCAGGGCAGCGCCTCGATCGCGCCCAGATCTGCCTGATAGGCCCCAGTCGTCGGCGACACCGGGCGAACCCTCTGGGACTACCTTGTTCGTATGCCAGTGCCAATACGCCTCCGGACATCGTTCGATAGCTGGGCAGCCGCTGGACGACGGGCTCAGGTTTCCTCTCGCTGGACGCCGGCACTTTGGCTGAAGTATTTGCCCGAGCATCGGAGCTTGTTTGAGCGGCTCGGAACGGAGCCGGTGTCCAGGCAAGTGGCCACGTCCTGGGCCCGACAAATCAGGGACGCATCATCTGCGCTAGACGCCTTCATCGTCGCGATGATCTGGGGCTACGGCCCAGTTGGATACGGCCCGTATCGAACCGCCAGAGTCATCGCGGCAACACCGCACTTCCCCGACGTCGTCTACGACATAGCCGAGGTTGCGCGGACTCAAGGCGGCGTCGCTGCATACCGCTACGTCAGCCAGCGCCGTTCGAGCGACCCCGGGTTCCTCAAGCATCTCGGACCAGCTTTCGGAACGAAGTACATCTACTTCGCTACGAAAGCAGTCAGCGATCGACCGACTCCCGTCATGGATGCCATCGTGCAACGCTGGTTCCGCACGAACATGCCTAGCGTCCCGTTGACCCTCGACTGGTCACGACCGTCTAGCTACGAAGCCCTCGTTGCCCACCTGGATCTATGGGCAGCCGAGCTCAGCACTGCTGAAGCGCCAGTCCGGGTCGATGACGTCGAGTACCTGATCTTCGCCGACCAAGCAACGTCTGAAGGATCGGGGGAGTGGTCCGAGACTTGGGCCGGAACCGTCGCGGAGTGGTCAGGCGTTCGCCCCAAACCCGAAAGAACCGAGTCGGCCATCGACCTGCTCACAAGGCTGGAGGACACACTCGCAAGACGGGGCAAAGCAGCCGAAGCTGCCACACACCTCATGGCTCTTTATGCCCTCGTAGCTGACTCCTCGGGAGAACGTAGGGGCTGAGTTACTCGTGGACCTGGTGCCCACCTCGATCAATGTGCATTCGATGCGCTGAAAGGGAACTTGGCGGTCTGCAAGCGGCCCCCGCCCCAAAGCCTGACCCAGCGTGACCCCAACCGGTCCCACTGCGAACACGCACTTGCCGCCACGACCCGATGCGTACTCTGCCAGCGAGGCCTGCAGTATCGCCCGAAAGGTCGTTCGCAAGCAAGGTTGCACATTGCCGCGGAGAACGACCGCGGCCTGAAGACCGTGTAGACCAAGCGCCGCTCCAAGGACTTAAGGTATCGGAGGGCTGCAGTTGCAGCAGCAACTGCGCAAGGCCCCGCCCCGCAACCTCTTCCATCGTCGGGACCTACGCCTAGCAACGCTTGCGAAGGACCCAATCGTGGACTTTGCAAGCAGGGGGTTAGCGCAAGGCAAGTTGGGTGTGAAGCCGCCTTACGCGAAGCGCCCCGACTCCAGCGCGGGTCTCAATTGGGGTCTCGACCGCCAACGTTCGCCACGGTCCGTCCACATCTCCGAACGCTAATTTGACGAGTGGGACGCGGTCGGCGAAGCGGCGACCGCAGGTGTCCTCCGGGTTGGAAAGCGGGTTGGGTTCACGCCCTCACGAGTTCGAATCTCGTATCCTCCGCCAACAGACGGTCGGCCTGATCGACGATCGCCGCCCGGTCCCCGACGGTCGTCGGTCGGCTGGCGACCTCGAGCAGGAACTGCTGGAGCACCAGGGCCTGGTGGATCAGGGACAGCAGGGAGCGCTCGTCCTCGGCGGCCGCGCGGAGCGAGACCGCGAGGTCGTGGGCACTCCGGTACCAGGACCGGTCGGTGTGACGTGGATCGAGCTCGGTGAGGGCCCGGAGCCACAGACGCCTCGTCTCGGCCGCGGCAGCGGTGACGTCCGGGTCGGCGGACTCGCTCATGGGTGTCCCTTCCAGTCCCGGTCGTGTCGAGCCGGCAGTCGTGCGTACGGTCACGCGGTCGCGTCACCGCTCCTGCTGTCGTCGCTCCTGCCGTCGGCGACCGGCGGCCAGAGCGGCTCGGCCCGCGGGCGGAGACAGGGGCGTCCCCACCCGCCAGCCGGATGAGCCCTCGGCACCCGCCCGTCAGCTCGGGGCGTTTGATGGTGCTCACTGAAATTCCCCACTGACGCTCACCGAAATTCCCCACCCGTGTGGCTCC
>NZ_BAAAYX010000016.1:0-11118 GCF_039536605.1 Microlunatus aurantiacus | reverse complement strand
CCAGTACGCACAGGTAGCCTGACCAAGCCATCGAACCTGTCCGTCAAAACGGGGCAATCCCAGAGGAGGCCGCGCGACAACTCCGATGGACCGCGCAGGCGTTGCTCTCACATGCCCTCGCTGAAGGACTGCCCTAGAGACTCAGGCGGGTGGTGAGTACGCCGCGGGTCGGCGACATCAGCGACCCGACGTACGACGTCTCGATGCGAGAACGATCACGGGATAATCGTTGCAGGGTTGGACGACGCGGCCAGGTGCTGCAGCAGGTCCAGGCGCTCATCGACGACCTCGACGACAATCCGGCTGCCCCGACCACCGACTCACCGCCGGGGAGGCGAGCTACCCTGCCACGGGCTGCACACCGCCGACCGCTGGCGCACCTACGTCGGCGGCGACTACCTCCTCGGCGTCGCCACCCGCCTGCCATCTGGACCAACCCACGACGATGGCTGACCGGGTCCCCTCCTTGGTCCTCGACGCCTTCGAGCCCAGCCGGATCCGCTGCAGCCGCTTCTCCCGGCGTCCAATTGGCAGCAGGCCGGTGAGAACCCCGATCCACCATCTCCGTATAACGGTCGCTTAACATCGACGACCAGCGGCTCGTCACTCGGGTAGCTGTCCGCCCCCTATCCGGGCATCCGCGACCCGCAATTCGCCTCCTTCTCACTACCCGAATGCGTCTACACGGACTCCGTTGACGGGATCAGCGACCGGCGTCGACCGCGGCCTGCCGCAGCCACTTCCGCAGCGTCTCTGGGGTCATCCACAACTGGGTCCGCAACGGCTCTGATCGCCTCAAACTCCGAGGCATAGTCCTCGCGATATCCCGGGCCAGCCGGACCCCTTCGCCTTCGTCTCGGCGTGGCACCGAGAGTGCGGTGCGACAGGTGAGATGCCGTCACCGCGCTACCCGGTAGGCTGCCTGCCACCAGGATCAGCCGGGGCGAGGATGGATCTGCGGTGCGCACTTATCCCTACGAGTTCCACATTGCCCTCGACGGCAACGGTCTCAACGGTCTGGAAGGCCGTGCCGGCATCTGTCTCTTTCGGTACGACCCCGCGACCGGCGACCACGCGTACAAGATCAACTACTTCGGTGGTGCCTCCGGCGGCCACGCTCCGAACGTCGATCCGTCGCGCCGGGTCGGGTTCCTCGGCAACACCGGTCAGCACCTGCTGTTCTACGATCTGAACACGCTCGAGGAAGCCGACCGGGTGTCGACCCTCGGGTTCGAGGTCCCGGACACCACGATCAAGGGCAGCACCCACCTGGTGTGGCTGGATGATACGCAGTTCCTGACCTCCATCGGGGAACATCTGTGGAAGTTCGACGTCAACCGACTCAGCAAAGCAGACCAGGTCGCGCCCCACCAGCTGAAGGTGCCGCACGCCATGAAGCGCACGGCGTCCGGGCGCTTCATCGTGTACGGCGGCATGGACCATCCGACGAAAGGCGAAGCCCGTGAGGTCGGCATCTTCGACTGCCACACCGGCGAAGTCCGTCACGTTCCCTTGCCGACGACCTGCTGGCACCTGGTCTGCCACCCGGTGGTCGACACGTTCTACGCGGTGTCTTTTCGTGTTCATCCCGCGGACCGTCACGACTGGCAGCACTGGGGAATGGCGTGGCTGCGGGAGTACGCCTTCGAGATCGACGCCGTCGACGGTCGGGTGCTCAGGCACTGGGTCGCGGACCGGGACGTGCCCGCCCACATCAACTCTGACGTCACCATCTCGAACACGGAGTTGATCTTCTGTACCGGCGGCAGCTCCACGGTCGTCTTCGTGGACCTGCAGACGCTGTCGAAGACCCGGATCATCGACGAACACCCCGCCCTGGAAGGCCTGGGGTATGGCCGGGAGTCGGCGTCGACCGTGGTCGAGAGCCTCAGCAGAGGCAACGTCTTCACCAACCTGCAGCTGTTCGCGGAGTCCTTCCGGGTCAGCCGGGGCGCCCTGGTGGACGGCATTTACGCCTGCCAGCTCTCGACGGACCAGACATTGCTGTTTACCGCCAATCGTGGCCAGAACCACATCACCGTGTACGACTACCCGTCCCTGACGCTGCGGCATCGCGTGCTGATGCCGGAGTTGCAGGACTACGACCCGGGCCTCGCCGAATGAGGGGATCCCCGACTCGGGTTCCACCACTCCTACCTGATCAGTCCTGATTCCTCGACCTGATGAGTGGTGACCGGTCGGCGGGCATGGATCGCGGACGGCGCTGGGCCTACCATCGCAGGGAAGCGGGCGGGCCCGCTACGACCAGGAAGGCGATGTCGATGACCGGCTCATCCTCGGCGGAAGGCCTGGCGCGGCTCGGCGAGCTCGCCCGGCAGTCACTCCGCAGCCAGGCTGCCCTGCTGCAGCGCTCCACCCAGATGTCTCGAGATGTCCTCAGCGGCGAACAGGACTGGACCGAGGCCGGTAGGACCTACCTGCGCGATGCCGGACGCGAAGGCGCCCACTACCTGCTCAGCGTGGGACGGCTCAGTGTCGACTACCTCGGCGACGTGATCTTCCTGGGCAACGAGCTGACAAAGAATCTTCTGGATCCGTCGGTCCGCACCGTCCAGCGCCCCCCACGCCGGCGATCGTCCAGCCCTGGCCCGGCCGACGACGTTGCCGACCCCCCTCCACCGTCCGCCTCGACCGACGGCACTGCGGATCCGGACACCGCAGCCAGTCCGCGGGTGATCACGTTGGAGCTCGGCGGGCGGTTAGGTGGCCGAGCGGAAGGACTGGTCACGGTGTTCAACCGGCACACCCGGGCACGATCGGTGCGCCTCCAGCCAGGCGCACTGCGCAACCCGTCCGGAGACGTGATCGCCGCGACGATCGACCTGGACCCCACCAGGGTGACCGTTCCGGCCGGCCAGGAGCAGGACGTGACAGTGGGAGTGGAGCTGTCCGCAGACTCCTTCACCGCGGGCGAACACTACAGCGGGACAGTCGTGATCAGCGGCGGCGACCAGGCCACAGTGCAGCTGGACATCGAGGTCACGCGCTGAGCCGACCCCCCCTGCGCAGCAACCGACCTCACTGCTGCAGTGGCCGCGGAACCAGCGGTCGCGCCGCCCGGACCTCCGGAGCCAGCCGGAGCGACTCCCGGACCCACCGCGGCAGCTCCGTACCCGCGGCCAGCCAGGCCAACGAGCTGGCCACGGCCTGGCGCGCTGTCCCCGGCTGGTAGCCGAGGTGTCTGGCCTTAGCGGACGTGTACCAGTAGTAGCGACCCACGGTGAGCGCTTCCTCCCGCGACGACAGCGGCGCAGTGTCAGTGACGCGCGCCCACGCTTCCGCCACGGCCGAGACAGCCCACGCCACACTGGCTGATGCCTCGGCGTAAGGCCCCGGGAGACCGGCCAGCTGCCCCACCAGGGCGTGCAGGGTCCGCCAGGTCACGTTCTCCCCACCGAGCACATACCGCTGCCCCGCGCGGCCGGCCTCCAGCAGCTGGACGTGCCCGGTGCCGACGTGGCGTGCGTCGACGACATTTGCGCCACCCGGATAGGTGCTGCGGGTCGCATCCAGCAGGTACCGCAGCACAATTGCGTTGCTCGGACCGAGCTGGACGTACGGCCCACCGAGCACCACACTCGGCAACGCGAGCACCACCGCCAAGCCCTCCCGTTCGCCGGCCTCCAGCGCCGCCTGCTCCTGGGCGATCTTGCTTGCGTAGTAGTGCGGCACCCGCTCCGGTCCCGGCCGATCGGTCTCGTCGCGCTCCAGCGGTCCCGCACTCGAACCGCAGGTGATCGCAGAGGAAGTGATCACCGCCCGGCTGACGCCCGCGCGCGCAGCCGCCCGCAAGATGGTCTTCGTACCCTCGACGTTCACACGGTCGAGCTCGGCGGCCCGCTGGTCACCGAACGCGTAGACCGCGGCACAGTGCACCAACCCGTCGACGCCCGACAGGGCAGCCCGCAGACTGACCTCATCATCCAGCTCGGACCGGACCCGCTCAATCTCGCGACCAGGCAGAGTGCGGGCCGGCGTCTCGCGGCGCACGATAGCCCGGACGTCGTGACCTGCCTCAAGTGCGGCTCGGACGACCTGGGTGCCGACCAGTCCCGAGGTGCCCGTGACCGCGATCTTCATCCGTCACCGCGAACATGGCGGAAGCCGTGTCGATCCAGCTCGCCGCCTCCATCGCCAACCGCCCCGGTGTCGCCCGCCCGGTCAGTCAACCACGAGCCGGCCAGGTCGAGCAGCAGGTCAACCATTCCGGTGAGGAGAACCTCACCGTCGGGTGGTGCCACCCCGATGGTGGCGTCGCGGCCCTCGAAGCAGGCTTCCAGATTGTCGAACGTCACGGTGAAGAACCGCCGGTAGGCCTCCTCCAGCAGCGGATCCCGCAGCTCCGGCATGCTAGTCACGTCGAAGCCCGCCCAGGCGTCCGGGAGGGTGAAGAGCTGCCGGCCACGGACGGCGACGCGGATCCGGCCGGCACCGAGGTCGGTGAACGCCAGCACACCGTCGTCGAACGTCGCGGATCCGTTGAGACTCGCCACGGTGCGCCAGTACAGCCGATGCGCGTGAGCATCGCGCTGCACAAGCTCGATCTTGCAGACGTCGATCGGCTTGCCACCCCAGAACGCGAGATAGTTGGGCTGCGGCAGGTAAAGGTTCCGCTCGGCCTGCCGTTCGCCTCGACCGTCGCTGGTGGTCGAAAGGGTCACCCGTCGCCCGCCGAGGTAGTCCGCCATCAAGCTGATGCCGGCGGCCACATCCACCCGATCGACGAACTCATCGAAGCCCACCGCGATCTCCCGCTCGACCGCGAAGACCGTGGCCCCGTCGACCAGGCACCACCGCATGCCGTCCGCGTTGGGCCGCAAGCCCTCCAGCAACCGTTCGAACGGGGCCAGGAACGCCGGAAGCTCATCGTAGGTGGCATCCTCATACGCGGCCGGGTCGAACCCCAGCGGCACCACAACCCGCTCAACGTGACCCTTCGCCGCAACACCCGTCCAGGCCCGGACCTGGTCAATGGCGCCGGCCAGACCCGACAGCACCTGCACAAGCGGTGCACGACCCGCCGGCTCCCCCGACGCCTGGACCAGGGGTGTCAGCACGGACCTGACCGCCGTCAGCACGCGATCCACCGGGGCCGAACCGATGTCGGGCTCACCGATGGCCGCGGCGACCACTCGGCCGGCGCGGGGGTGAGAGGCGGCGCGACAGGCAGCAGCCCGGACGATCGGTGAGACACCGTGCCAGTTCTCGAACCGGGCAAGGTCGCCCTCGACCCGGTCCATCACGTGGCCCCTCACCCGCAGGGCATGCTCGACGAGGGGGGAGGCCGACCTGTCCTCGCCCTGCAGGGTGGCCAGCACCGCATCCGCGAGAACCGCGTCGGTGGCGGCGATCACGGTGTTCGTGTCGTGCTCGCGGAGCAGCCGGGCCCCGTCGGGGCCATCGCTGGACACCGTCGCGTCGACCAGGGCCAAACCTGGTGGTGCGTGCTCGAGGATCGCGGCGACGACGTCCGCGGGTCGAGCGCCCGGTATTTCGGGAGCGACGCCGATCAAGGTCGACAGACAGCCGAGATAGCCGTCGAAGATGTCCGTGGTGCTGCGGCCGACGACCACCCGGGTGTCGGCCTCCACCCAGGCGGCGGAGACCGCACCCCCAGCGAGCACACTGCCCGGTGGCACTTCGGCGGGCACCGTCGAATCCCACAAGTCGATCAGGTCGTACGGCATCCCGCTGTCGGTGTGACCGGGTAGCCCCGCCATCCGGGCGAGCTGTCCCAGATCGGTGAAGCCGCGATCGCGGTCGGCGGTGGAGACCGCGCCCGCGACAATCACCTGATCGCAACCGCACCGCAACAGCTCCTCCACCACGGCATGCACCAGGGCGGCAGCCACCGGGGTCGGCTGGCTGAGACGCACCAACACCACAGCTCGCCCGGACCCGATCCTGTGTAGGCCAGCCAATGCGGTTGCCACCAGGGCCGCGGGAGGATTCCCCCGGACCACTACACAGCCAGGCCGGTCGCGGCCGATCGATTCCGTGGCTGTCATGAGACGTCAGCTTCCGTGGCGGCCAGCCTCATACGAGGGAACTCTAGACGATGGGCCCTGGTGCCCCGCGTCGGCTCGGTCCGCTGCAGCCGACGCAGCGTCAGGGCGCGGGAGGATCAATCCGAATGCCAGCTGCTAGAGCTGCAGCCGACAGCAGCCACCGACCCGCCGCGCGGCAACGGCGGGCCGGCAACTTCTTGACCCTTGAGCGTCGCAGGCCGGTCACGCTCCGTTAAGGGATCAACCGCGGAACCAGACGGCGCCCGCTGACTGCGGTGGGATGGGCACCTGCCGGGTCGTGTCTTCCCTAGTCGATACGGTTGCCGAGGAGACACCCCGGTGAGGCGAACGAGCGGCCAGGACCGCTTGAGGCAGCTAGGCCTTCTTGATCTTCCCACGCTTCTCTAGAGCGTCGAGAATGGAGGGAAGCTCAACCTTGAGGATGTCGACCAGCGCCGCGCCGGTCCCGCTCGCCGCGGCGTCGGTGGCCTTGGTGACCATCCGCGCGATGGCGACCTGCGACGCTGCGGTCGGCTTCGGGAAGTAGTCGGTGACTTTGGCGATGTCTTCGGTCGGGCTCCGAAGCGAGCGAGGCGCAGAGCGGAGGTCGTCGAGGACGGCGCGGAACTGTTCGAGTGCCTTGGTGATGATGCGCTGCGAGTCAGCGCTCTTGTCGAGGGTACGGTCCCCGCTGAGGACCCACTTCTCGAACTTGTTCTCGACATCGACGCCAACCGCTCCAGCTCCGGCGGGATTGTTGCTGAGCTGGTCGTGGACGACCTTGACTAGACCGCTGTAGACCGCCTGACGTCCATCGGGGTCCTTGTACAGCTGCTCCAAGAGCCCTTGGAACGCCGCTGGGCGGCTGAAATTGGGGTGGAATCCGTAGTGTGTGTCCACCGTCTCGTAGTCGTCCAGCAGGTCCTTGGACTTTTTGTCGGCAATTACTCCCATGGCGACCGAGTTGAACAGCGCCGTCAAGTTTGCCGGCGCCAGGGTGTCCAGGTTTGTCCTCAGCTTCTCGATGAAGTCGTCTTTATTGAACAGATGCCCGGCGCTGAAAGCGTCCATGAGGTAGTGCTCGGCGAATCCTGCGGTTGCTGTCGAGCGGTCAGCGAGAGCCTGCTTCTTGACCGGGTCGGACTCGAGCTGAGAGTCCTGGATCGCCTTTACCGTCTCGGTGTAGAAGCGGGTGAAGGTGGTCAGATGGTCGGGGCCCGGCGTGGGTGATCCCGAGGGTGGGTTGATGATCGTGGAGTTGCGTGGCGCAAAGTGTGGCGAGTTCTTGAGGTTCAGTTGGGTGTACCGACCACCCGACGCCCGATCCCACTCCGACTCCGCCACTGTGCCGCCCGCTACCTGACGGCGCACCAGCGCGACGAGGGCCTTCAGCTCCGACGGATCCGCTTTGAGGAGGTCGTCGGGACTTCCGTAGAGGTCCGCAAGAGCGTTGATCTCCCCCGAGGTAAGGGTGCTGCCACCCACAGTGATGGTCCGCTTGCCGGCTGCCCTATCACCTGCCTTCGCGTGCTCGAAGGCGTCGTAGCGTTGGATCATCGCCGTGACCGTTCGGTTGCCCGCACTCTTCTGAAGTCCGATGATCACGGCGAACGCAGGCAGCCCCCGCCCCCCGCCTGCCCGAGGCCGATCGGAAGGCTGAAGGCGATGTCGGGGCGGAACGCGTTCCACAAGCGGGAGACTAGGTCAATGATCTGCGCGTGCGCCACCGGGTCGCCAAAATCGTCGTAACCCACTCTTGACACCATCTACCAGGCCGGGTCGGAGTACGGTCCCGTGTCGACCTTCCTGATCATTCGGTACAACACGATGGACAAGATCACCAGCGCCATTGCCAGATCAGGCGCGCGGTCAGCACGCCTCCGACGACGGCATCTCATACTCGCCGGAATCAAGTCAAGGGCGGGTGACTGGACCAATGGCACAACGCCGACCTGAACGAAGCCATTGACGCGGCTCGAGCCGAACGTTAACGTGAGGTTACAGCCGCGTGAGAGCGCTCCCACAATGGAGTCCATGGTGAACAACGATCGCGATCCACCTCAGAAAGCTTTCCTCGCAAGCCATGGGATTGGTCCCGTCACGTAGCGGTTGCGTCTAACACATTCGTGTTGCCGCCGGCGTGGCGCCATGGTGTTAGCCGCGCCGGTCTGCCCCTGCTGCCGCCTGTCTTGCGCCTGTGGGCGACCAAGCGCGTACAGATTTATGAGATCAACAGTTGACGTCACACACCCTGACGCTGCCGATCTGCCTGCCGGCCCGCCCCCTAGAACGGCCTAGAGATGAAAGAGGCTTCCGATGAACGCCCGCAAGATCGTTGCTCCCACCCTGTTAGGTCTGCTCATCCTTGCGCTGTCGCTCACCACAATTCGAGCCGCTGCGGCCGACGACTGGACAGTGGTCTTCGAAGAAGACTTCACCGGAGCCGGACTCCCGTCCACGGCCGGTTGGGACGTGATCGAAGGAACCGGATATCCCGGTGGACCGCAGAATGGGTTCGGCACGGACGAGATCGAGACCATGACACGTTCGACCGAGAATATCCGTCGGCAGGACGGGTTCCTGCGAATCACTCCCCTGCGCGACGCCCAGGGACGGTGGACCTCGGGTCGTGCCGAGACCAAGGCGGACTATAAGCCCGCCGACGGCGCCGCCATGCGCATGGAGTGCAAGCTGGCCATGCCCGACGTGCACGGCGAAGACGCCAAGGGCTACTGGCCGGCTTGCTGGGCCCTCGGGGCAACCCAGCGCACCCAACGGTGGGACTGGCCGGCGTCTGGTGAACCAGACCTCGCTGAGTCCGTGAATGGGGTTAACCGGAACTGGTCGACCCTTCACTGTGGCTACGCCGCGCAATGGGGCGGGCCATGTGCAGAGCCGGTCGGCCTGAGCAACGGTGGAGTCGCCCCGGAGACCGGAGACTTGTGGGGACAACAACACCTGTACGCCTTCGAGTGGGACCGTTCCGGATCCGAAGACGTGATGCGGTGGTACCTGGACTCCAAACAAGTCCATACCGTCCGCCAGTCACAGGTGCCCGCCGACGTGTGGGCCTCACTGAGCGACCACGCCGGCTACCGGCTGATCCTCAATGTGGCCATCGGTGGCCAGTTCCCGGCGGCGCTGGGCGGCGGCCCCACGCAAGCCACCCGCCCCGGAGTCCCCATGCTCGTCGACTACGTGAAGATCGCCTACCGCGGCACCGGCGCGAGCCCAAGTCCGTCAGCCACCACGAGTCCCTCCCCCACGACACCCACACCCACACCCACGCCCACGCCCACACCCACTGTTAGCGCGTCATCGACTCCAACGCCTTCCGACTGCGCACCCGCGCCAACTCCGACCACTACCGCTCCTCCGTCGATCGATCCGAAGCAGACAGCCGTGATCGAGGCGGAGAACTACGCCACCCAGCAAGGTGTTCGCAGCGCGGACGGTGCGATCGAAGCGAGCAACGGTGACTCTGTGGCCTACGACCTCGACTTCGGGTCACAGGAGAAGAAGAGCCTGGTCGCTCGCGTGGCCTCAGGGATCTCCGACGGATCCAGTGCCCTGGTGGAAGTTCGACTGGACTCGGCAACGGCCGCTCCGATCGGCTCGTTCTCCGTCGGGAGCACCGGCGGCTGGCGTTCCTACCGAGACATTCCAGCCAACGTGGCTGCTACCACCGGCCGGCACCGGGTCTACCTCACCTTCAAGTCCGTCGGTGACACTCCCGCCCTGGCTGTCGACAAGTTCGTGTTCGGGGTGACGCCTGCTGTCCAGTGGTGACGGCCGCGGAACCGCCTCGACCCCCCGTGCGACTTGCAGAGCGGCCGAAGCTCTCTCCGCTGCTTTGCAAGCCCGTCGGGCCTGCGCGCACCCATGTGGGCCACCGATCCCCTATGGGCTCTCGACCAGGGTCCGGGTGGGCCCGGCAGTCACTCCTCACCAGGCACGTCCGCCCTTACCCGACTAGGTACTGGCACCGGCAACAAGATCTCGAAACACAGGTAGATCCCGCCGATCATCAAGATGGGCGCCAACAACCAGGGCAGGAACTCACTGAGCACGAGAATCACCGGCAAGATGATCAGCAACTTGTTGCGCAGCGACCCCACCGCGATCCGCTTGATCATCGGCAGCTCGCGGTCAGCGGTGAAGCCGTGGACGTAACGCGGAGTGACAGCCGTGTCGTCGACCACCACGCCCGCCGCCTTGGCACTGGCGCGGCCGGCCGCCGCGCCAACGTCGTCGACGGAGGCGGCCGCGAGCTTGGCCATGGCGGCCACGTCGTCGAGTAGGGCGACGATGCCGCCGCTCACCGAGGGTGCCGCATCTGCTGGACCAGGAGGTCACGCTACCGGTCCTACCGAGCCGCCCCTGCTCCTAAAGCGCCCGTGTGCCTCTCACCCAACCCCCTACACCGAGCGGCCCTCACCCTCATAGCCATACGCCAGTGCGGCGAGCCCGCCCAACACCCTCGAAGCCCTGGGCGGGTGGGGTTGACCCCGTTTGACGGACACCTTGTTAGCGGGCCTTCGGGTCCGCGGAGAGGATGTCTGTCATGGCTTCGAAGAAGCGGAAGTCCTACACGCCGGCGTATCGGCGGGAGGCGGCCCGGCTGGTGATCGACACCGGCCGTCCGATCGCGCACGTGGCCCGAGAGATCGGGGTCGGTGAGCAGCTGCTGGGCCGCTGGGTCGCGCAGGCACGGGCTCGAGACGACAGCCCGCCACCGGCGCTGGATGTTGATGAGCGGGCCGAGCTGGAACGGCTGCGGACCGAGGTCGCCGACCTACGGATGGACCGGGAGTTCCTGAAAAACCCATTCGTCCATGGACGGCTATGGAGCCGTGAAAAGGGTGGTGCGCGGGTGCGGTCTGGTGCCGCGTGAGGCCCGGGTCAGAGGCTGTTGCGACCTGATGCTCAGTCGCGGTGCTCGATGGATACTGACGAGTGGGTGTCTCGGTTGATCCCGTTCGCTTTGTGCTGGCTGCGAGCGCGCTGAAAAACCTGGGACTGGAGAGTGGGAGTGACCCGGTTTGACGGACATCCGAGATCAGGGGCTTCGGCCTCGGAAGGATGTCCA
>NZ_BAAAYX010000015.1:0-4958 GCF_039536605.1 Microlunatus aurantiacus | reverse complement strand
AACATCCTTCCAGCGGCACCTCCCGGCACCACAGATCAGATGTCACCTACTCGTGCAGCAGACCCTTTCTACGCCCAGTACGTGTTGGGCAACATCGGTCTGGTCGGCATCATCACCTTGGTGAACACGGGTATCACCTTGGTGGTCACGCCGTTCATCCCGAAGATCATCGACCGGTTCGGCAAGAAGAACGTGTTCCAGTTCTGCGGTGTGTTCACCGTGGTCGGTGGGGTGGGTCTCTTCTTCGCTCCGGCGAACATGTTCTGGCTGGTGCTGCTGACGCTGGCGATCAAGGGCGTGGGTGCCAGCTTGATCAACACGGTCATGTTCGGGTTGGAGGCTGACACGGTGGAGTACGGGGAGTGGATGACCGGGAAGCGGAGTGAGGGGGCTACCTATGCGTTGTTCTCGTTCACCCGCAAGGTGACTCAGTCGATCGGCGGCGCGGTGGGGGCGTGGGCTCTGGCGGTCGGTGGCTATGTCGCGGCCAGTGCGGTGAACCCGAGCCCGGTGCAGCCGGACAGTGCGATCATCGCGATCAAGGCCACGATCGGTCTGCTGCCGGCGGTGTGTGCGCTGATCGCGATGCTGATCTTCATCAGGTACCCGTTGACCGATGCCCGGTTCAAGGAGATCCGCAACGAGACCGAAACCCGCAAGCTCGCCGCCGTCGCGGCCCAGCACGAGAATCCTGACGACTTCGCCCCCGACCACCGAGCCTGACCACACGGTGCGACGGCCGTTCCGACAGCGGGCCGAGCCCACCAGGCGGCCCGGTCCACGTCCCTTCACCACCCACCCCCAGCCCATTCTCCAGGAGCGAGACATGACGAGTTCCGACACGACCGCTGCGACCCGCCCACCCTCCGGTGCGACCCAGGATCGGGTGGTGGCGTGATGAGCAGGACCGCCGTGGTCGTCATGGGTGTCGCCGGCTCGGGCAAGTCCACCGTCGCCGAGCTCCTCGCCGCCGAGCTGGGCTGGACCACCACCGAGGCCGACGACCTGCACAGTCCCGCCAGCGTCGCCAAGATGGCCGCTGGCATCCCGCTCGACGACGACGACCGCACGCCCTGGCTCCGCCGCATCTGCCGGCGCATCGAGGACCTCGACGGCGACCAGGTCCTGACCTGCTCAGCGTTGAAGCGGCGCTACCGCGACATCCTCCGGACCGCCGACGCCCGGGTCCGGTTCCTGCACCTCGACGGCGGACGGGACCTGATCGGAGCCAGGATCGGCGCCCGGACCGGGCACTTCATGCCGGTCGATCTCCTCGACTCCCAGTTCGCCACCCTCGAGTCGCTGGAGACCGACGAGGACGGCGCGAGCGTCTCCATCGACGGAACACCCGACGACATCCTCCGGCGCGCGATCGCTGCGCTCGAGCTCACTCCGACGGCGACGACGTCCACCGGTGCTGACCGTCCCGTCCGACCCCAGACACCCCGACCCTGACAAAGGATCTGCTGATCACCATGAGTGACACCCTGACGAGCGCGCTCGTCCTCCCCGACGACTGGACCCTCACCGACGCCCGGGCCATCGACACCATCCGCCTGCTGGCCGCCGATGCCGTGCAGCAGTCCGGCAACGGGCATCCGGGCACCGCGATGAGCCTGGCCCCGGTGGCCTACACCCTGTTCCAGAAGGTCATGCGACACAGCCCGACCGACCCCCACTGGCCGGGCCGTGACCGCTTCGTCCTGTCCTGCGGGCACTCCGCTCTGACCCTCTACATCCAGCTGTACCTGGGCGGGTTCGGGCTCGAGCTCGACGACCTGAGGTCCCTGCGCACCTGGGGATCCGCGACACCGGGCCACCCCGAGTACGGGCACACGAAGGGCGTCGAGATCACCACCGGTCCGCTCGGCCAGGGGCTGGCGAACGCCGTCGGCATGGCCATGGCGTCCCGTCGCGAGCGGGGCCTGCTGGATCCCGAGGCCCGGGCCGGTGAGTCGGTCTTCGACCACCAGATCTACGTCCTCGCCTCCGACGGCGACATCGAGGAGGGCGTCACCTCGGAGGCGTCGTCGCTGGCCGGCACCCAGCGGCTCGGCAACGTGACGGTCATCTACGACAGCAACCGCATCTCCATCGAGGACGACACCACCATCGCCCTCAGCGAGGACACCGCGGCCCGCTACCGCGCGTACGGCTGGCACGTCCAGACCGTGGACTGGACCCAGGGCGACACCACGTACGCCGAGGACGTCCCGGCGCTGCTCGCCGCCCTGGACGCGGCTCGTCGGGTGACCGACCGCCCCAGCTTCGTCCAGCTGAACACGATCATCGCCTGGCCGGCGCCCACCGCCCGCGGCACCGGCAAGTCCCACGGTTCCGCGCTCGGCGCCGAGGAGGTGCGGGCGACCAAGCGTGCGCTCGGTTTCGACCCGGAGCTGAGCTTCGACGTCTCCGAAGAGGTGATCGACCACACCCGATCCCTGGTGGATCGCGGCAACACCGCCGTCTCCGAGTGGCAGGTCGCCTACGACCGGTGGGCTGCCGCGAATCCCGGCGGCAAGGCCCTCCACGACCGCCTGGTGGCTGGTGAGCTGTCACCGGGCTGGGAGGAGGCATTGCCCTCCTGGGCAGCCGACCCGAAGGGCATCGCGACCCGCGCCGCCTCCGGCAAGATCCTGACCGCGCTGGCCCCGAAGCTGCCCGAGCTGTGGGGCGGCTCCGCGGACCTGGCCGAGTCCAACAACACCACGATGGAAGGGGAACCGAGCTTCCTGCCGGCCGACCGGCAGTCCCGGATGTTCCCGGGTGACCCCTACGGGCGCACCCTGCACTTCGGCATCCGCGAGCACGCCATGGGCGCCATCCTGAACGGGATCAGCGTCCACGGCGGCACCCGACCCTACGGCGGCACGTTCCTCACCTTCAGCGACTACATGCGACCGGCCGTCCGCCTGGCCGCGCTGATGAAGCTGCCCGTCACCTTCGTGTGGACCCACGACTCGATCGGCCTCGGCGAGGACGGCCCCACGCACCAGCCGATCGAGCACATCGCCTCCCTCCGGAACATCCCGGGACTGGACGTCGTCCGCCCGGCGGACGCGAACGAGACCGCCGCCTGCTGGGCCCAGATCCTGCGGAACACCGACCGGCCGGCCGGGTTGCTGCTGAGCCGGCAGCCGCTCCCCGTCGTGCCCCGCGGGACCGACGGCTTCGCCGACACCGGCGACGTCGCCCGAGGTGCCTACGTCCTCGTCGACACCGACGGCACTCCCGACGTGATCCTCATCGGCACTGGCTCCGAGGTCCAGCACGCCGTCGCCGCCGCCGCCATGCTCGCCGCCGAAGGGATCGCCGCCCGCGTGGTGTCGATGCCGTGCCGGGAGTGGTTCGACGAGCAGGACGACACCTACCGCAACGCGGTGATCCCCACCATGGTCAGAGCCCGGGTCAGCGTCGAGGCAGGCATCGCCGGGAGCTGGCGCGACCTGGTCGGCGACGCCGGAGAGATCGTCAGCATCGACCACTTCGGTGCGAGCGCAGCCGCCGGGCTGCTGTTCGACACGTTCGGCTTCACCGGTGCCTCGGTCGCCGCCGCCGCACGGAAGAGCCTCAAGTCCGTCACCGCCGAAGGCACCGCCCCCCGTCGGGCCGCGAGTGGCTCGATCACGACCGCGGACCGGCAGCAGCACGCCGGCGACACCGTCGCCTGACCACCATCCACCTCTCCATCCGCATCCCCTTTCTGGAGGACATCATGAGTGATCGCCTGAAGAACCTCGCCGACGCCGGCGTCTCGATCTGGTTGGACGACCTGTCCCGGGACCGCCTTGACAGCGGGAACCTGGCCGATCTGGTCGCCACCCGGTCCGTCACCGGCGTGACCACGAACCCCACCATCTTCGCCGCGGCCTTGAGCAGAGGCAGCGCCTACGACAGCCAGGTCGCCGAGCTCGCGGACCAGGGGGCCTCGGTGCACGATGCGATCCGTGCCTTGACCACCGATGACGTCCGCAACGCCTGCGACGTGATGGCCGAGACCTTCCGGTCCTCCCACGGGGTCGACGGGCGGGTGTCGATCGAGGTCAGCCCGCTGCTGGCCATGGACACCGACGCCACCAGCGCCGAGGCCGTCGACCTGTGGAAGACCGTCGAACGCCCGAACGCCTTGATCAAGATCCCGGCCACCCAGCCCGGACTCGCCGCGATCACCGCCACCATCGCCGAAGGGATCAGCGTCAACGTGACCCTGATCTTCGCCCTGAACCGCTACCGCGCCGTCATCGAGGCCTATCTCGACGGTCTGGAGCAGGCGGCCGCGAACGGCCACGACCTGAGCAGCATCCACTCCGTGGCCTCGTTCTTCGTCTCCCGCGTCGACAGTGAGGTGAACAAGCGTCTCGACGCCATCGGCACCGATGAGGCCGACGCGTTGAAGAGCAAGGCGGCGATCGCCAACGCCCGTCTGGCCTTTGAGCTTTACCAGCAGTCGTTCGGCGGGGAACGCTGGGAGGCGCTCGCCGCCCAGGGCGCGAACAAGCAGCGTCCGCTGTGGGCGTCGACTGGGGTCAAGGACCCGTCGCTGCCGGACACCCTCTACGTGAGCGAGCTGGTCGTCGCCGGCACCGTGAACACCATGCCGGAGCAGACCCTGAACGCGTTCGCCGACCACGGCGAGGTCCACGGCGACATGGTGACCGGCTCCGCAGCCGACGCCCGGGAGGTGATGGACCGCCTCGAAGCCGCGGGCGTGTCCTACGACGACGTCGTCGCCACCCTGGAAGCCGAAGGGGTCGAGAAGTTCACAGCCTCCTGGACCGAGCTCGAGGACACCGTCCGTGGCCAGCTCGACCAAGCCTCCACATCCTGACCGACCGTCCCGAAGCAACCCACGCACGACAACGGGTTGAGTGCACCTCACCCGGAAGGAACGCAGATCATGACTGAGCTCGCGCAGATCGGTGTCACCGGCCTGGCCGTGATGGGCCGTAACCTGGCCC
>NZ_BAAAYX010000014.1:0-268379 GCF_039536605.1 Microlunatus aurantiacus | reverse complement strand
ATGACCATCAACCAGGCCCAAGCCGCCTGACCGAACCTGTCACCTACTCGTGCAGCAGACCCAAAGCAGTGCTGCCGCCGACAGCGAACACACCGATCAGGTAGAAGAAGCTCGACCCACACAGATAAGCCAACGGCTTGTTCGACCGCAACGTGCCGAACGTCTCCTTGATCGAGATCCGCGGCTGGGTCCGGACCACCGCCTCACGACACGCCCACGCGGTGAAGAAGAACGCCAACGAACCCACCACGATGAACGCCAACGTGACCTTCGTGAACACGCCCTGCACCGCCGCCTGATAGGCGACCAGATCCTCTGGCCCCTCGATCAGAGCCTTCTGACCGCGCAGATCGGAGATGAAGCTCCCGACCACGAACGTCAAGATCACCCCACCGATCCCGGCGCCGAACGCCCGCGCCGCCACCAGCTTCGCCCGCTCGTGCACCGACTGCGTGATCGCCGACGCCAACGAGCCGTAGGGAATGTTCACCAACGAGTAGACCAGACCCAAGACCGCGTACGTCGCGTAGGCGTAGATGAGCTTCAAGCCGGCGTCGAAGCTGGTCGGCACGTGGAAGACCAGGAAGCTCATGAACATCAACGGCACCGCACCGAACATGATGAAGGGCCGGAACTTCCCCCACCGCGTCATCGTCCGATCCACCAACCGACCGGCCAGCAGATCCGCGAACGCATCCCACAGCCGCACCACCAAGAACATCGTGCCCACCGCGGCAGCCGAGATCCCGGCCACATCGGTGTAGTAGTACAACAAGAACGCCGTACTCAGACTGAACGCCAGATTGAAACCGAAGTCACCAGCCCCATAACCAGCCACCGTCTTGAACGGCAACCGCTCCATCGACTTCAGCTGGGAGGTGTCCAGCGGGGCGGGAATCGTCATCGAAGCTCCTTGGTCGGGACTGTGTCGTCGTGGGCTGGCCTGTCACCGATCCAACTGGACGCCGGTGCGGGGCGGCGATCTGTTGCCGCTTGTTGCTCAGTTGACCCCCGTGGGACGAGAGCTTCCCGGGCGCCTCAGTCCGCACCGCTCAGGGCGTTGTCGGACCTGCGACTGGCGCGGGTCCCCTGCCAGGCGAGGACCAGCATGCCGACGGCGTACACCCCGACCAGCACCAGACTGGAGGGGTACGGCGGCAGCGCGGCCAACAACACGAGCGGGATGGCGGCGGCCGGCCACGGCCAGATGGAGCGCACGGTCTGCGTCGTCCCGCTGATCACCAAGGCCACCCCGGTGAGGAACGTGGCCACGCCGGAGGCGAACACCCACGTGGCGGCCGACGGCCCCGGAGTGTCGGGGTGCACGACCAGTCCTTCCAGCCCCACCCCGGCCACCACGATGCCGAGGGTCAACGGCAGGTGCGCGTAGACGAAGAGGTCATGGCGGGTGTCCCCGGCCCCGCCACCGTCCGCGGCGTCGTCGTCGTCGGGCGAGTCGTCCTGGTCATCGGCTTCGTTGAGCTCCCGGGTGCTGCTGGGTGCGGTGATGTCGAAGTAGATCCACCACATGGCGGCGGCGACCGCGAAAGCCAGCACCCCGACCACCATCGGTACGAGAGTCCAGGACGCGTCGTGCACGCCGCGGGCGGCGCCGCCGACGGCCTCCCCCAGGACGAGGATGACCAGCAGAGCGAACCGCTCAGGCAGATGCTCGATCTGCAACGGCACGTCGTCGGACATCACTGTGGCCAGCAGGGGTCCGGCGGCCGACACGACGACAGCGACCGCCCAGACCAGATAGCGCGAGGGGTCCGGCACGATCAGCGACACCGCCCACAGCACGGCGCTGGCTCCCACTGTGAGCAGGTACACCTGGATCGTCGACCGCGCCTCCTCGACGTGACGCCAGGCCCGAAGGTAGAGACCGAGAAGGACCAGACGGCTGACGAGATAACAGGCCGCGAACGGCACCGCGAACTTCCCGACCGCATCCGAGGCGCTGGCGGCGCAGCCGACGATCGACGCGGTGGCGATCAGCTTGGCTATCCGGAACACGACGTCGTCGGTGTCGAACCTGTTCGCGTACAGGGTGTAGCCGACCCAGGAGAACCAGATCGTCACGAACAGCCCGATCAACACCAGTGCGCCCGGCCAGCTCAGATCCTCGTAGAACCCCTTGGCGAGCTCGAGGACCACGAGCACGTACGCCAGGTCGAAGAACAGCTCCAACCTGCTGGCGGTGCCAGCTCCGGTGGGCGAATCAGCGGGGAGGGTTCAGAGTTCGACACTGTTCACCGATACCCACGTGGCCGGGATCTCACACACACCGCACACCGAGAAGATGGCAACTTTTTTCTGGTAATTGCCTGCTACTGTCCGGAGTGGCGATCCAGCGGCTTCGCGACGACCACGGCCCGGACCGGCGTGGGGACCGGCGGGACCGCGTCGACCTGCCGCTTTCCGACCCGCCGCTCACCGGTGGAGGAGGTTCCTCATGGCCGTACCGAACGCCGAGGCGGCCCTGGGTCTGCTGCGTGCTGACCTCTTCCACGGCCCCGCTCGGGCGGTCGCCTGATGTCCGAGAACGACATCGCCTCGTCGACGCCCTCGGGGACAGCTGTCCCCCCGACCACCGACGGGGCACGGGTGACGTTGTGGTGGCTCCCGGTCGGCGCCGGCGGACACGTCGTCATCCACACCAGCCGGTGGTGGGAGGCCTACCACGCTCACCGTGAGCGCCGGCGGCCCCGGCCGCTGTTCCACGCCGCCCTGGAGGTGCATCCTGAACCGGGCACCCGCTATGTGATCGAGATGGCGCCGGCGTGGGGGCAGCACACCGCCACCCGGGGCGTGGTGACGACCGGTCCGGTCGGGCTGCGCTGCCTCGGTCGCTCACAGCTGTTCCGCTACGAGATCCGCTGCTGGCGCGACGGGACGATCCCCGATCAGCACCTGGCGCCGGAGCCACCGACCCTCTTCCCGCTCAGCCCTCTCGTCGCCCAGACCCTCGTCGCCCAGGTCGCCGACGTGCCCCGGCACACCTGGGGGCGGGACACGTTCGGCACCGGCGACATGTGGAACTCCAACTCCGTGATCTCCTGGCTGCTGCACACCTCCGGCATCGAGACCGCGGACCTGACACCGCCTCACGGTGGCTACGCACCCGGCTGGGGGGCCGGCATCACAGCCGCCCGGGCAACACGCTCAGGCACCCGACGTCCGCGAGCACGCCGGCCCAACCGATCGGCGCACCCCGACCGGCTCGGCAGGGAGGCGTCGGGTGAAGGCTCCCGGTGGCAGTGAGTCCGCTGCCAGGTGCCGTACACCGCGGATCTGCAGCGCGTCCGCCGGTCAACGAAGCAGAAGGACCTGGGTGAGGATGCCGAGGACGGCGCAGACGCCGAGGGTGCGCAACACGGACCACCTGACGACGAAGACGAGCAGGCAGGCGACAACCGTCAGGGCGACGGCTGGCACGGAGATGCTGACCAGGACGGGAATCTGAGCGTGCATGATGCCGCGGCTCCAGCTGTGGCTCTGGGTGAACAGGGTGTGCGCGGCGAAGTAGAACGCGAGGTTGGCGATCACGCCGACGACGGCGGCGGTGATCCCGGTCAGCGCGGCCGTCAGCGACCGGTTGTGGCGGAGCCGTTCGACGTAGGGAGCACCGAGCAGCACGAACAGGAAGCACGGCACGAACGTCACCCAGGTGACCAGCAGCGACGCGATGGCGGCAGCGGTCCAGGGGTCGAGGTCGCCGGGAGAACGGTAGGCGCCGACGAACGCGACGAACTGGACGACCATGATCAGCGGGCCGGGGGTGGTCTCGGCCAGAGCGAGACCGCGGACCATCTCCCCCGGCAGCAGCCAGCCGTAGACGTTCACCGCCTGCTGGGCGACGTAGGAGAGGACGGCGTAGGCGCCGCCGAAGGTGACCAGCGCCGCGCCGGAGAAGAACAGTCCCTGGTCGACGAAGATGCTGTCCCTGCCGAACGCCAGCCCCGCCGCGAGAATAGGGAGCGCCCAGGCGGCCAGTCCGACCGTGAGGATGATGCCGCTCCGGCGGACGCTGGGCTGGTCGGCGTGGAGATGGTCGTCGCTGATCAACGGGGCCGGGCCGTCATCGGCGGTCTTCGGAGCCGGCGGGGAGGTGATCGCCGGCCAGATCCGCCCCAGAGCCCACCCGATCAGTCCAGCCGCCAGGATCACGAGGGGGAACGGGACCGCGAAGAACGTGAGCGCGAGGAACGCGGCGACGGCGAGGCCGAGGAGGGCGGGGTGGGTGAGTGCGCGGCGGCTCACCCGGACCACGGCCTGGAGGACGATGGCGATGACGGCGGCGGACAGGCCGAGGAACAGCCCGGTCAGCAGCGGAGTGTCACCGTAGGCGACGTAGACCGCGGACAGGCCGAGCAGGGCGAACATCCCGGGCAGCACGAACAAGACACCGGCGACCAGACCACCACGGAGACCGTTGAGCAGCCAGCCGGTGTAGATGGCCAGCTGCTGCGCCTCCGGACCGGGCAGCAGCATGCAGTAGTTGAGGGCGTGTAGGAACCGGCGGTGCCCGATCCAGCGCTTCTCGTCGACCAGGGTGCGTTGCATCACCGCGATCTGCCCGGCCGGGCCACCGAAGGTCTGCAGACTGATCAGGAACCACGCCTTCGTGGCCTGACCGAACGGCACGACGTCGCCGGCAGCGGTCGGCGTCGAGTCCGCGTCGGACGCGGTGCGCGGCTGGGTGGTCTCGGGTTCGGGGTGGGTCATGACGCGTCCGTTCCGGCGAGCAGGGCGCGGTGGCAGTAGGCGTAGAGCCCGTCGAAGATGGCGATGCCGTGGAGGAGGATCTCGTCGTCGTCGAGAGTCATGGACAGGCCGCGGAGGACGACGTCGAGACCGGCGGCTTCCGGGGCGTCGTAGCGGTCGTCTTCGAGGTCGGCCTCGTGGACGATGGCGGCGATCCGCCACAACACCGGGTCGAGGAGGTCGTGGCGGCGGAGCAACGTCTCGAATGTGCAGTCGTCGCCGTGGTGGGTGAAGTCGACCCCGCGCATGTCGAACGGGATCGTGCCCGCGGGGACGTCGGCGATGTCGGTGACGAACCCGAAGGTCGCTACGTCGTCGATGAACCGGCGGATCAGCCAGGCCGATCCGACCCGGTCGATGTGGACGCCGGCCCGGGTCACCCACCTCACGCCCGACCACCCGTCGTCGCGGCCGGTTGACCGGACCGGCCCGTCAGGGCCTCGACCGCTCGGCGGGCCGCCTCCTGCTCCGGTGGTGGGAAGTAGTCCCGGCGCCGGATCCGCCGCAGCTCACGACGCAGCCGGTTCGACGCCCGCGCCTGGTCGGTGTCCAGCCAGGCGCGGGTCAGATCCTCTGCTTCGGCGGTCAGGGCGCGGTACTCCACCGCGCGGGCCTGCTGCAGCTGGGCGATCACCTGGTCCTCGTCGCGCCTCGACAGCATCTCCGCCCGCCACACGATCGCCGAACCACTGGCGGCGTCGACCTCGGCGGCCACCCACTCCAGCTGCTCACGAGTCCGGGCGTCCTCCGGCAGAGCAACCAGCCCCTCGCCGACCTGCGCCACACCGAGGCTGCGCAGCTTCCGCCAGACCGCGATCCGTGGGGTCGACGGCTCCCGCGGGACACGGTAGGACAGCATCACCCACCAGAGACCGTGTTGTGTAACCACGGTTACATCTTGGGGCTGTCGAGTCGCATGGTCAACCCGCCACGTCACCGGCGTGTCAGAGGTGGTCGTGGCCGCTTGGGTGGGCGGCCGGGGTGAGCCGGACGGTGTCGAGGCGGGGTAGCCGGCCACGGAGCAGATCGGCCGCCTGGTGCTCGAGCTCGTGGAACTGTCCGACGGGCATGGTCGGGTCGCTGCTGACGGTGGCTTCGACCATCAGCCGATGGCCGGACCACCGCATCCGCAGGTCGTCGACGGTGACGATGCCCGGCACCGACGCCACGGTCAGCTCGGCCTGCTCGACCAGCCGGGGGTCGACGCCGTCGAGGAGGCGGCGCCCGATGTCGCGGCTGGTGCCGATCAGGAGCACCACGATCGCGGCACTGATGAGGAGGCCGACGATCGGATCCGCCAGCGGGAAACCGAGCCAGATGCCCACCACGCCGGCCACGACGGCCAAGGAGGTGAATCCGTCGGTCCGCGCATGGACGCCGTCGGCGACCAGGGCCGCGGAACCGATCCGGCGGCCGATCCGGATCCGATAGACCGCCACGAGCTCGTTCCCGGCGAACCCGATCAACCCGGCTGCCAGCACCCAGCCCAGGTTCTGGACTGCTTGCGGCTCGAAGAAGCGGCGGATCGACGCCACCCCCGCCACCGCTGCGGAGACGGCGATCATGGCCACGATGAACAGCCCGGCGAGGTCCTCGAGCCGGCCGTAGCCGTACGTGTAGCGGCGGGAGGCCGGCCGGCGACCGATCACGAACGCCACCCACAACGGCACCGCCGTCAAGGCGTCGGAGAAGTTGTGGACCGTGTCGGCCAGCAGGGCGACCGAACCGCTGATGATCACCACCAGGACCTGCAGCAGTGCGGTCACGCCGAGCACCCCGAGACTGATCTTGACCGCCCGGACCCCGAGCCGGCTGGCCTCCAACGCGTCGTCGACCGAGTCGGCCGCATCATGACTGTGCGGCACGAACAACCCGAACAGGAGGCCTTTCAGACCGCCCGGATGCTCATGATCACCGTGCTCGTGGTCATGATCACCGTGCTCGTGGTCACGATCACCGTGCTCGTGGTCATGATCACCGTGGTGGTGGGTGGACCCCGCACGGTGGTGGGCGTCGTGGGGGTGGCTCGTCGAGTGGTCGGTCATGCAGGGTCCGTGGTGGTCTGGTGGTGGCGGGGCTGGCCGAGGGCGTGCTCGGCTTGGTGGACGGCATCGGTGACCAGCTGGCCGGCGTGCTCGTTGGCCAGCCGGTAGAACACCCGGGTGCCGTCCTGGCGCGTCGCGACGATCCGGGCCAGCCGCAGCTTCGCCAGGTGCTGCGACACCGAGGCCGGGGCCTTGTCGACCGCGACGGCGATCGTGTTGACCGGCAGCTCACCACCCCGCAGGGCCAGCACGATCTTCACCCGCGTGGGGTCAGCCAGCATGCTGAACACCTCGACGGCGAGCTCGACGAACTGGGGGTCGACCAGCTCTCCCGGGTTCAGGCCAGGAACATGCTGCCTATCCGCATCCATACGCAGATAGTAGACGAACCCCAGGGAAGCCGAGGTGTCCGTGTACCGTGCGGGGAGTCCTTCGTGGTGCCGGAGAGCGACCACGCTCGATCGCGGAGGTTCCTTGCTCGGCCAGACCCTCAGACCGCTCTGATCCGGGAAGCCGCAGCTCTTCAGCCGGCGTTCAAGACGCGCTGGCCGGCTCGAGGACGATGCAGCCACTCGACGTCGACAGGATGCTGGCCGGCGCGGGGAGCTGATAGGTCAGCGAAGGAGGGAGATCGCAAGGTGCCTGGTCGAAGCCAGGTCAGTCAAGTAGCCCCGACGGGATTCGAACCCGCGCTACCGCCTTGAGAGGGCGGCGTGCTAGGCCGCTACACAACGGGGCCCTAGCTCGTCCCGACCCTCCCTGGAGGGAAGATCGGACCGCGGAAGCGTACCAACTCGGTGGTCATCCGACGAATCGGTGATCTCCAGCGAAGGTCCGCTTCGCTGGGGTACTAGGACTCGAACCTAGACTAACTGAACCAGAATCAGCCGGGCTGCCAATTACCCCATACCCCATCGTCGGACTGCTCCGACGTGTCGCGCCCGTCCCCGGGCACGGGGAGCAATGTTAGTAGATCCGCACCGATCTCACCAAACGAGCAACCCCGGCTGCTGTCGAGTCAGCGTCCCAGTGCCAGGTCCACCCGGGTCCGCAGCCGCATCCGCCGGGCGACCAGCAGGGCCAGCACAGCGAAGAGGGCGAAGCCACCGAGCTGGATGCCCGAGTCCAGCCAGCTGACGGAGCTGATCCCGCGGACGGCCGCCATGGAGGACGTGAGCCCGGCGATGACGTACGCGCAGATGTTGTTGACCACGTGGGCGCCGATGCCCGCCTCCAGCCCACCGGTACGCCAGACCAGCACCCCGGCCAGCAGTCCGAAGCCGAGCCGGTTGAGGAACAGCGCCGGGTTCTGCACCCCGTGCATCAGGGCGAAGATGAGCGCGGACACGACCACGCCGAACGCCGGGTGGGCGACCAAGCTGCCCAGTGCCTGCATCAGGTAGCCACGGAAGAAGATCTCCTCGGCGGCGGCCTGCAACGGGGAGGTGAGGATGATCACCACCAGGAAGCCCCAGAACCCGGCCTGCGGAGCCACGGTGACCGCCGTCGACCCCAGGGCCAGCGGAATCAGGGTGACCGCGTTCAGCACCACGAAGGCCGCCGCGGCGCAGATCAGCAGGTAGCGCCACCGCAGCCGGGGCTGCACCGAGCTGAGCCAGCGGGGCCGTACCTGGTGCACGATCGCCATCAGCACCCAGCAGATGGGGATCAGCGTCGCGATCCCCAGGTTGGCCGCGATCATCCCGGCGGGGATCTCGAAGGCCAGCGCCCGGCGGGAGAACTCCGCGAACGGCGCCCCCGCCCCGACCACCCCCCAGGAGATGCCGAGCACCGCCTGGGTGACCACCGACGTCATCAGCAGGTAGAGGGACAGACCGAACACCACCCCCAGCATCGCGCGCCACCAGACGTAGCTGGGACCCCGCAGGATCTGCGGGTAGGGCGCTCCGTCCGGCGGCAGCGCCTCGGGCAGCTGCGGGTCGTAACCGGCCAGCCGAGACGATCCGGGCGAGGACGACGGCGGCTGGGCCCGGACGGCCGGGTTCCCGGAGCGGCGGTTCCTCTTGGCCACGTCAGCCCTTCTTCCCGTGCGGGTCGGTGTGCGCTCTCCCAGCCACGTCAGGTCTGCGGCAGGCCGGCCCGGGCCGCCTCGATCCGGGCGAGCGAGGAGTCCCGGCCCAGCAGCTCCAGCGACTCGAACAGCGGCGGCGAGATCTTCCGGCCGGTGACGGCCACCCGGACCGGACCGAAGGCCAGCTTCGGCTTCAGACCCAGCCCCTCGATCAGGGCCGACCGCAGCACGGCCTCGATCGCTGTGTGGTCGTACGGCTCGACGGTGCGCAGCGCCGCCCCGGCGGCCTCCAGCACCGGTCCTGCGCTGGCCGGCAGCGCGGCCGTGTCGTCGATCTCCACGTCGGCGTCGGCGGTGAACAGGAACCGGATCAGCTCGACCCCCTCCGACAGGGTCACCATCCGCTCCTGGATCAGGGGCGTGGCGCCGACCAGCAGCGACCACTGCTCCGGCGTCGGCGGGTCGGCGACCAGGTCCGCCGCCACCAGGAACGGCACCAGCTGGTCGGCCAGCTCGTCGGTGGACAGCCGGCGGATGTGGGCGGCGTTGATGGCCTCACACTTCTTGGCGTCGAACTTCGCCGGGTTGGCGTTCACCCGCAGGATGTCGAACACCGCCACCATCTCCTCGATGGTGAACACGTCACGGTCGTCGGCGATCGCCCAGCCGAGCAGGGCCAGGTAGTTCAGTAGCGCCTCGGGCAGGTAGCCCTTCTCGCGGTACTCCGCCAGGCCCGATCCCTTGTCCCGCTTGGACAACCGGCGGTTGCCGTCGCCCAGCACGGTCGGCAGGTGGCCGAAGGTCGGCACCCGCCCGCTGCCCACCCCGATCTGGGCGAGCGCCCGGTAGAGCACGATCTGGCGCGGCGTCGAGGGCAGCAGGTCCTCCCCGCGCAGCACGTGGGTGATCTCCATCAACGCGTCGTCGACCGGGTTCACCAGCGTGTAGAGCGGCTCGCCGGTGCCGCGGACGAGCACGTAGTCGGGGACGTTGACGGCCTCGAAGGTGATCTCACCACGGACGAGGTCGTGGAAGACGATCGGTGCGTCCGGGACCCGCATCCGCACCACGAAGGTGCGCTCCTCGGCCTCGTACCCGGCGACCTGCTCGGCGGTGAGGTCCCGGCAGTGCCCGTCGTAGCCCGACGGGGCGCCCTTGGGCCGGGCCTTCTCCCGCTCCTCCAGCTCCTCACGGGTGCAGTAGCAGCGGTACGCGAGCCCGGAGTCGAGCAGCTTGGCGGTCACGTCGGTGTAGATCGTGCCGCGCTCGGACTGCACGTACGGCCCGTAGGGTCCGCCGACCTGCGGCCCCTCGTCCCAGTCCAGACCGAGCCAGGTGAGCGCGTCCATCAGACCCCGGTAGGACTCGGCCAGGTTGCGCCCGGCGTCGGTGTCCTCGATCCGGAGGACGAAGGTGCCGCCGTAGTGCCGGGCGAACACCCAGTTGAACAGGGCGCTGCGGACGTTGCCCACGTGCAGGTTGCCGGTCGGCGACGGCGGGAACCGGACCCGGACCTGCTCCGGGGCGAGATCGCCCAGGACGGGGTCGGGACCGGTGGCGGTCGACGGGACGGCGGGATCGGTGCTGGTCACGGGCTCACTCTCGGAACTGCTTGCGTGCGGATGACTCACTTGCGGATGACGGTGTTGGTCAGGGTGCCGATGCCGTCGACGGAGACGGCCACCTCGTGACCGGGCAGCAGCTCCCCCACGCCGGCCGGCGTGCCGGTCAGGATGACGTCACCGGGCAGCAGGGTCGTGAACGAGCTGATGTAGACCACGAGCTCGGTGATGTCGCGCAGCATCAGCGAGGTCGAGCCGTGCTGGCGCTGCTCGCCGTCGACCGTCGTGGTGATCATCACGTCACCCATCTCGGCCACGCTCTGGTGGGTGGTGATCCAGGGCCCGAGCGGGCAGAACGTGTCGTAGCCCTTGGCCCGGGCCCACTGACCGTCGGTCTTCTGCAGGTCCCGGGCGGTGACGTCGTTGGCCACCGTGTAGCCGAAGATGACCTCGTCGACCCGCTCGGCGGGCACGTCCCGGCAGATCCGGCCGATGACCAGGGCCAGCTCGCCCTCGTACGCCATCTCGTGCACCGGCTCGGGGTAGATGATCGGCTCGTCGGGTCCGATCACCGAGGTGTTCGGCTTGAAGAACAGCAGCGGCACCTCGGGGACCTCGTTGCCGAGCTCGGCCGCGTGGGCCGCGTAGTTGCGCCCGACCCCCACCACCTTGCTCCGGGGGATGACCGGCGCCAGCAGCCGGACGGCCTCCAGCTCGTGCCGCTCACCGCTCAGCTGGACGGGCATGGAGATGGGGTCCCCGGTGAGGGTGGAGATGGTGTCGGGGTGCTTGCCGCCGTCGGCGGCCAGCTCGACGATGCCGAAGGCGGGGTCGCCACCGGTGGAGAAACGGGCGATGCGCATCTGGTCACCCTAGCGACCCGAACCGGCATACTCCCCCTATGACCGGAGTGGAGCGGATGACCGGAGCGGACCGGCCGGAGCGCAGGCAGGAGCCGTACGAGGTCGTCGACCTGATCAACGGCAAGCGGCGGGGGGCGCGGCTCACCGACGCCGAGGTGGACTGGGTGATCGACGCCTACACCCGCGGCGCGGTGGCCGACGAGCAGATGTCCGCCCTGGCCATGGCCATCGCGTTCGTCGGGCTGGAGCCGGACGAGCTCCAGCGCTGGACCGACGCCATGATCGCCTCCGGTGAGCGCCTCGACTTCTCCGGGCTGTCCCGACCGACCTCCGACAAGCACTCCACCGGCGGGGTGGGCGACAAGATCACCCTGCCGCTCGCTCCCCTGGTCGCCGCGTGCGGGGTGGCGGTGCCGCAGCTGTCCGGCCGGGGGCTCGGTCACACGGGCGGCACCCTGGACAAGCTGGAGGCGATCCCCGGCTGGCGCGCCGACCTGAGCAACGCCGAGATGCTGGCCCAGCTCGAGTCGGTCGGCGCGGTGATCTGCGCCGCCGGGTCGGGGCTGGCTCCGGCGGACAAGAAGCTGTACGCCCTGCGCGACGTGACCGGCACGGTGGAGATCATCCCGCTGATCGCGTCGTCGATCATGAGCAAGAAGATCGCCGAGGGCACGGGTTCGCTCGTCCTGGACGTCAAGGTCGGCTCCGGCGCCTTCATGAAGACGGCAGCCGACGCCCGGGAGCTGGCCGAGACGATGGTCCGCCTCGGCACCGGCGCCGGGGTGACCACCATCGCCCTGCTCACCGACATGGCCACCCCGCTCGGGCTGACCGCCGGCAACGCGCTCGAGGTCCGCGAGTCGGTCGAGGTGCTGGCCGGCGGCGGACCGGCAGACGTGGTCGAGCTGACCCTGGCGCTGGCCCGGGAGATGCTCGCGGCGGCGGGACGGGGCGACGTGGACCCGGCCGACAAGCTGGCCGACGGCTCGGCGATGGACGTCTGGAAGGCGATGGTCCGCGCGCAGGACGGCGATCCCGACGCGACCCTGCCGACGGCCCGGGAGACCGAGGTGGTCACCGCGGGGACCGACGGGGTGCTGGCGTCGCTGGACGCGCTGGCGGTCGGCGTCGCCGCCTGGCGGCTGGGCGCGGGTCGGGCCCGCAAGGAGGACCCGGTGCAGGCCGGCGCCGGGGTGGAGCTGCACGCCAAGCCGGGCGACACCGTACGGGCCGGTCAGACCCTGCTCACCCTGCACACCGACACCCCGGAACGGTTCGAGCGCGCCCGGGAGGCGCTCACCGGGGCGTTCACGATCGGCGACCGGGTGCCGGAGCGCGTCGGGGTCGTGTTGGACCGGATCAGCTGACCTTCGTCGCCTCCGTGAGCCAGCCGGCCAGCTGGGTCATGTAGGCGGCCTGCGACGGGTAGTCCATGCCGGCGAAGACCCACGGGTGGACCTGTCCCGCCTTCGCCGCCGGGGTGGCCGCGAACGTCGGCTGCTTCGCCAGCTGCTCGGGGCCGAAGCCGCGCTGGGAGTAGAGCACCAGATCGCCGCCGATGGTGTCGTAGTCCTCCCAGCTGATGATGTCCCAGTAGTAGGCGTCGGGCTTCGGCCCGACGAAGGTCATGCCGAGGTCGGCGTACATCCGCAGCCCCGGGTCGTCGGGGGCCTTGGCCACGTAGACGTTGGCGGCTTCGGCGTACATCGGCTGGGTCACGACCCCGGACGCCGCCGCCGCGGTCAGCGCAGAAGAGGCCCGCTCGAAGGCCGCGTTGCCCTCGACCACCGGTCCGCTGTCGGCCGATGCCCCGAGGGCGACAGCCAGCTCGGTGGCCCGCTGGATGACGTCGGCGGCGGAGCCGCCCATGACGATGGTGATGATCGGCGCGATGGCCGCGACCTGCTTCTGCTGGGCCACGTCCTTGAACCCGTACCGGGGCTGCGTCTGGTCGACGGTCCCCTTCGTGTCCGTCGGGTAGACGTGGGTCACGATCACGTCCGGCGCGGCCGTGGCCAGGGCCTCGATGTCGATCTCGCCGTAGGTCGTGCCGAGCTCGACCACCCCACTGGTGTCGAGATCGGCGAACCGGGGGTCGGTGGCCAGGTCGCTGTAGCCGAACGAGGCCACCGGCCGCAGCCCGTAGTTCATCAGCGAGTAGACGACGTCACTGAGACCGGCCACCTTGTCCGGCCGGGACCCGAGGGTGACGGTGGCGCCCAGGTCGTCGGTGAAGGACCAGCCGTCGCCCGTCGCCCCGCCGGCCGCAGCTGACGGCTGGGTGGCGGAGCAGCCGGTGGCCAGCACCAGCAGCAGCGCGGCGACGGCCGCCAGGAAGCCGAACGGTCGGGGCGTACGCATGAGTCTCCTCGTGGTCAGGTAAGGGTTACCTACCCTAACCTGATCCGTTGGGGGCGACCGTCCGCCCACGCCGACCGCCAGGGGTCAGCCGTGCGCGGCCGCCAGCTGACCGAGACCGGGCTTGACCGGGGCGGGGTCGTCGGCGTGGATGAGACCGTAGAGGTAGCCGTCGCGCAGGGCCTCCCAGGAGGCCTCCACGATGTTCTGGCCCACCCCCACGGTGGTCCAGGTCCGCCGACCGTTGGTGGTCTGGATGAGCACCCGGACGGTCGCATCGGTGCCGTGACCCTGATCGAGGATCCGGACCCGGTAGTCGACCAGCGAGAACCGGTCGACCACCGGGTAGGCCGGCGACAGGGCGTTCAGCAGGGCGTGGTCGAGGGCGTTGACCGGTCCGTTGCCCTCGCCCACGACCCGCTGCGACTGCCCCTTGGCCGTCAGTCGCACGGTGCACTCCGTGTCGGCTTCGCCGCCCGCATGGGACTGGGTGAAGACCCGCCAGGAGTGCACCTCGAACAGCGTCGGCAGCTGACCGAGCTCGCGACGCAGCAACAGCTCGAAGCTGGCGTCCGCGGACTCGTAGGTGTAGCCGGCCGCTTCCGCGTCCTTCACCTTCTCGGTGATCCTCGCCGCCAGCTCGCGGTCGGAGAGGTCGAAGCCGAGCTCGGATCCCTTGATCTGGATGTTCGCTCGGCCTGCCATGTCCGAGACGAGCATCCGCATGTCGTTCCCCACCTCGACCGGGTCGATGTGCTGGTAGAGGTTGGGATCGACCTTGATGGCGCTGGCATGCAGTCCCGCCTTGTGGGCGAACGACGACAGGCCAACATAGGGGGCGCGAGCGCTCGATGGAACGTTCGTCACCTCGGCGATCGCATGCGATAACCGCGTCGCCTCTTGAAGCGATCCGGCCGGGAGCAGGTCCCAGCCGTACTTGAGCTGGAGGTTGGCCACGACGGTGACCAGGTCGGCGTTGCCGGTCCGTTCGCCGTAGCCGTTGATGGTGCCCTGGACGTGCATCGCGCCGGCATCGACGGCGGCCAGGGTGTTGGCGACCGCACAGCCGGTGTCGTTGTGGCAGTGGATGCCCAGCCGGGCTCCCGTGGCGGTGGCGGACCCGACGATCTCCCCGATCCAGGGCGGCAGCATGCCTCCGTTGGTGTCGCACAGCACCACCACCTCGGCGCCGGCCTCGGCCGCTGTGTGCACGACCTCCAGCGCGTACGCCGGGTTGGCCCGGTAGCCGTCGAAGAAGTGCTCGCAGTCGACCAAGACGCGCATCCCCTCGGAGCGCAGGTGCGCGACGGTGTCGGACACCATCGCCAGGTTCTCCCGCAGGGTGGTCTTCAGCGCCTGCTCGACGTGCCGGTCGTGGGACTTGGCCACGATGCAGGCCACGTCGGCCCGCGAGTCGCGCAGGGCGGCGGTGAGCGGGTCGTCGGCCGCCTTCATCCCCACCCGGCGGGTGAACCCGAACGCGGTCAGGGTGGCGTTCTTCAGCGGCACGGCGCCCGAGGCCATCTCCGAGAAGTACGTCGTGTCGCTGGGGTTGGCGCCCGGCCAGCCTCCCTCGATGAAGTGCACCCCCAGCTCGTCGAGCAGCGCGGTGATGGCCAGCTTGTCGTTGACCGACAGGTTCAGACCCTCCTGCTGCGACCCGTCCCGCAAGGTCGTGTCGTACACGTGGAACGGGACCGGCGCTGACCTGACGGGCGTCGACATCTGCGGTTCCTTCGATCTGCTCGGTGTTCGTGCGGTGGGTTCTGGTGCTGGAGGCTCGAGGTGCGTCATGGCAACAAAAAACCTCCCGTACAAGCACAGGAGGTCGGCGCGCTGAAGGCTTCAGCGCGCTACAGGATAATCACCACGGAGGACATGGAAACAGTCCTACCGCATGGACGCGGTCTTGGCCAGCACCTGTCCAGGATCTGAGTCGTGGCGTGGCGTCGCCGGTTGCCCGTCGTCGGTCTCGAACATTCCGTCAATCGACGGATACTTCGCCTGTCCGGCCCGTCCTCGCGCCGAACATTCCGTCACTCGACGGATACTTCGCCTGTCCGGCCGGTCCTCGCGCCGAACATTCCGTCACTCGACGGCATTTCGGCTGCCCGGCCCGGCCCCGCGCCGAACATTCCGTCACTCGACGGAGTGTTCGGACACCCGGCCCGACCCGGACCGAGAATTCCGTCACATGACGGAATGTTCGACCGAAGCCAGGCCGGGGCCAGAACGCTAGGCCTACGCAGCCGCTCAGACGACCCGCTGCAGCCAGCCGTGGGTGTCCTCGGTGCGGCCGTACTGGATGTCCATCAGCGCCTTGCGCAGCGCGGCGGTCACCTCACCGGTCTCGCCGGAGCCGACGACCACGTCACCCTCGTCGTTGTGCAACGAGGCGATCGGGGTGATCACCGCTGCCGTGCCGCAGGCGAACAGCTCACTGATCTTCCCGCTCAGCAGACCCTCGAGGGTCTCGGCGACGCTGATCCGGCGCTCCACCGGGGTGAGTCCCCACTCGGCGGCCAGGGTGAGGATCGAGTCGCGGGTCACGCCCTCCAGGATCGAGCCGTTCAGCTCGGGGGTGATGATCTCGCCGTCGGTGGTGATGAGGTAGACGTTCATGCCGCCCAGCTCCTCCAGCCAGGTGTGCTCGGCGGCGTCGGCGAACATCACCTGGTCGCAACCGTGCTCGGCGGCTTCCTGCTGCGCGATCAGGCTGGCGGCGTAGTTGCCCCCGCACTTCGCCGCGCCGGTCCCGCCCGGGGCCGCCCGCGTGTACGTGGTGGAGATCCAGATCCTGACCGGCTTCACCCCGGACGCGAAGTAGGAGCCGGCCGGGCTGGCGATGCAGCAGTAGGTCACGCGGTGAGCGGCCCGGACGCCGAGGAAGGCTTCCGAGGCGAACATGAACGGCCGCAGGTAGAGGGTCTTCTCGCCCCCCGAGGGCACCCAGTCCACGTCGGCGGCCACCAGGGCCGCGATGCTGCCGAGGAAGTCGTCGGGCTCCAGCACCGGCAGCGCCAGCCGTTGCGCCGACCGGGCGAAGCGGGCGGCGTTCTGGTCGGCGCGGAAGAGCCAGACGCTGCCGTCGGCGTGCCGGTAGGCCTTGAGCCCCTCGAAGATCTCCTGCGCGTAGTGCAGCACGGCCGTCGCCGGGTCGATCGCGAAGGGTCCGTACGGCACGACGGCGGAATCATGCCAGCCGTCGGCCAGGGTCCAGGTCGCCACGGACATGTGATCGGTGAAGTTGGTCCCGAACCCGGGATCGTCCAGGATCGCGGCCCGCTCGCTCGCGGTCCGGGGGCGGGGGTTCCTGCGCTGCTCGAACTCCAGCGCCAATCGGTTGGCCATGATGGTCACGCTAACGCACCTCCTGAGATGGCCCTGACCTGCTGACAGGGCGTGGTTACGATGCGCCGGTGACCGCATCGACGAGTTCCCGACCCATCCAGCTCGCCGTGATCGGCGGTGACGGCATCGGACCTGAGGTGGTCGCCGAGGGCCTCAAGGTCCTCGACGCCGTGGTCGGTGAGGGCGTGGTCACCACCACGCACCACGACCTGGGCGCGAGCCACTGGCAGCGCACCGGTGAGGTGCTGCCGGACTCCGTGCTGGCCGAGCTGGCGCAGGCCGACGCGATCCTGCTCGGCGCCGTCGGGGCGGCGCCCGGCGCCACCGACGTGCCCAGCGGACTGCTCGAGCGGGGTCTGCTGCTCAAGCTGCGCTTCGCCTTCGACCACTACGTGAACCTGCGGCCCAGCCGGCTCTTCCCCGGCTCGGTCACTCCCCTGTCCCCGGCGGTGACCGGCAAGGGCGAGATCGACTTCGTCGTCGTCCGCGAGGGGACCGAGGGCCTGTACGTCGGCAACGGCGGCGTCGTCCGCGCCGGCACCCCCGCCGAGATCGCCACCGAGGTCAGCATCAACACCGCGTACGGCGTCGAGCGCGTCGTCCGGGACGCCTTCGAGCGGGCCACCCGGCGCCGCAACAAGGTCACCCTGGTGCACAAGCACAACGTGCTGGTGCACGCCGGCGGGCTCTGGCAGCGGATCTTCGCCACCGTGGCCGCCGAGTACCCCCAGGTCACCACCGACTACCTGCACGTCGACGCCGCCACCATCTTCCTGGTGCAGGACCCGGCCCGGTTCGACGTGATCGTCACCGACAACCTGTTCGGCGACATCCTGACCGACCTGGCCGCGGCCGTGACCGGCGGCATCGGTCTGGCCGCGAGCGGCAACATCAACCCGTCCGGCGCCTACCCGTCGATGTTCGAGCCCGTGCACGGCTCGGCCCCCGACATCGCCGGTCAGCAGATCGCCGACCCGACCGCCACCATCTTGTCCGTGGCGCTGCTGCTGGATCACCTGGGCCTCACCGAGGAGGCAGCCCGGGTGGAGAAGGCGGTGCTGGCCGATCTGGCCGAGCGGAGCGGTCAGCGGCGGACCGGTGAGGTCGGCGACGCCATCGCTGCTCTGCTCTGAGCGGGGAGCGGGAGACCGCTGGTTCGGTGGTCTCCTCGCCGGGCCCTGCGGACGAGCCGGACGAGCCGGGTCAGGCTGGTTCGGGGCGAGGCTGGTCGTCCTCGACGTGTCCCTGAACTACCTGCTCCTGCACGAGAATCGACGGGGTGACCGAGTGCGCGCGGCGGGCTCGGCGACGCGGCTGGTCGCCGTTCGTCGGGGGCTGCGCGGCGGCGGCCCAGTCGTCGGGGTACATCTCGTACATGGTCGTTCCCGTGGTCGGCGGAGCGGGTGGATACGGAGATACTAGGACGTCCTACTATCTCCCTGCCAACATCCGGACAATGCTTCCCACATGCTGGACTGGCCGAGCAGGGCCCGCCGACTCGTCACGCACACTGACCAGGTGAGCGCCCCGCCCGATCTGCCCGCACTGGTCGTCCGCGCCCTGCGGATGTCGCTCCACCGCGGGTACGTGCAGGCCTCCCGCACCGAGACCGGGCATCTGCTGGCCACTCTGGCCGCCACCCGCACGGGCACCATCGCCGAGTGCGGCACCGGCTGCGGCGTCGGCGCCGCCTGGCTGCGCAGCGGGGCCCCCAAGACCACCCGGGTGATCACCGCCGAGCTGGACCCCGAGCTGGCCCACGGCGTGATGGACATGTTCGCCGACGACGACATCGACGTCATCCACGCCGACTGGTCCGACCTCGCCGAGCACGGGCCGTTCTCCCTGGTCTTCCTGGACGCCGGCAGCGCCGGCCAGTTCCCGCGCGAGCAGATCGTCGACCTGGTCGCCGAGGGCGGCATGATCGTGCTGGACGACTTCGTCCCCTGTCCCAGCTGGCCCCCGCTGGCCGGTGGGAGGGTCGACGTGCTGCGGCAGGACTGGCTCTCCGACGAGCGGTTCACCAGCGTCGACGTGATGGTCGCCGAGGACACCTCCGTGATCATCGCCGTCCGGCGCTGACCTCGGCCAAGCCTCCGCTCCGGCGCGGCTCCGACCCTGCCGGCCGGCCCGGTCCCGTACGCTGACCCGGTGGCTCAGGGGCAGAACAAGGCGATGCGGATCAGCATCGGCATCCTGCTGATGACCGCCTTCGTGTTGATCTTGTTCGGGCTCATCACCCGCTATGCCGGGGGTTGGGGGGTGCCGTACTTCTCGTTCACCTCCGACCGCGGATCGCCGTGCACCAACAAGATCACCGGCTACGTCTGCGACCCGATCACCCTGGCTGACGTGCAGTTCTACAGCGACGCCGAGCTGCCCGCGGACACCAGGGTGATCAGCGGCTCCTACGTCGCCACCCACGACTACGTGCTCAAGGCCCGGATGGAGGTGCCCAAGGCCTCGGCCGCGGCGGCCCTGGCCGCGCTGGCCGACGAGTTCGGTCCGTGCGTGGCCGGGCACCCGGTGCCGATGGAGACCACCCAGCTGACCGCGGTCTGCGTGCTGGCCAACGACGACGCCGTGATCCGCGAGGGCGAACCGCCCAGCCGCCTGTACGTGATCGGCACGGGGCTGCGGACCGACGACGGCACCCGGGTGATCGACCTGACCGTCCGCTCCCGCTGACCCCTGACCGGTGCCGAGTGGGCGCGCTGGTGCGGTCGGGTGCCGCTGGATCGGCCGGATCTGACTCCCCGGCGTCATTCGGACCTTCGCCGCTCACACCCAGCTGCCGGATCTGACTCACCGGCGACAACCGGACCACCTGCGGCCCACCCAGCAGCCGGATCTGACTCCCCGGCGACAACCGGACCACCCGCTGCCCACCCAGCTGCCGGATCCGACTCCCCGGCGCCATCCGGTCGACCCGAGCATCACCGCCGGCGGCGACGGCGCCCCACGAACGCAGAACCGCCCCCGACTCGTGGGTCGGAGGCGGTTCCAGCGGTCGTACGGGTGAGCGACCTCAGCGGGCGGCCTGACCCTCCACGTAGTCGTCGTCGTGAGACTTCACCCAGGCCATCAGGCCACGCAGCTGGTGGCCGGTGGCCTCGATCGGGTGCTCCTCACCCTTCTTGCGCAGAGCCGTGAACTCGGGGGCGCCGGCGTCCTGGTCGTCGATGAAGCGCTTGGCGAAGGCACCGCTCTGCACGTCGGCCAGCACGGCCTTCATGTTCTCCTTCACCCGCGCGTCGATCACCCGCGGGCCGGAGACGTAGTCGCCGTACTCGGCGGTGTCGGACACGCTCCAGCGCTGCTTGGCGATGCCGCCCTCGTACATCAGGTCGACGATCAGCTTCAGCTCGTGCAGGCACTCGAAGTAGGCGACCTCCGGCTGGTAGCCGGCCTCGGTGAGGACCTCGAAGCCCGCCTGGACCAGAGCGCTCGCGCCACCGCAGAGCACGGCCTGCTCGCCGAACAGGTCGGTCTCGGTCTCCTCGGTGAAGGTCGTCTTGATCCCGCCGGCCCGCAGCCCGCCGATGGCCTTGGCGTACGACAGCGCCAGCGCCCAGGCCTGCCCGGACTCGTCCTTCTCCACGGCCACGATCACCGGGACGCCACGACCCTCGGCGTACTCACGACGGACCAGGTGACCGGGACCCTTGGGGGCGACCATGCAGACGTCGACCCCGGCCGGGGCCTCGATGTAGCCGAACCGGATGTTGAAGCCGTGCGCGAAGAACAGCGCGTCGCCCTCCTGCAGGTTGGGTGCGATCTCCTCGGCGTACAGCTTCCGCTGGTGCTGGTCCGGCGCGAGGATCATGATCAGGTCCGCCTCGGCGGCGGCGTCGGAGACGCTGAGCACGCGGAGACCCTCGGCCTCGGCCTTGGCCACCGACGCCGAGCCCGGCCGCAGACCGACCCGGACGTCGACACCGGAGTCCCGCAGCGACAGCGCGTGCGCGTGGCCCTGGGACCCGTAGCCGATGACGGCGACGGTGCGGCCCTGGATCACCGACAGGTCGGCGTCGGAGTCGTAGAACATCTCTGCTGGCACTTGGTGGTTCTCCTTGTCGGAAGGGGTGGGACTTGTCGAGGGGAAGAGTTCACAGTCGGTGGGACGAATGTTCCACAGCCGGGCGGGGACGGTCTCGACGTCTCAGCCGCGGGGACCGGCCGTCAGACGACCCGCACGTGCTTGGCGCGCTCGCCGCGCTGGGTCCGGTCGGTGATCGACCGGCTGCCCCGACCGACCGCGACGAGACCGGACTGGACGAGCTCGCGCAGACCGAACGGCTCCAGCAGCTTGAGCAGCGCGTCGAGCTTCTCCGGGCTGCCGGTGGCCTCGAGGGTGATCGAGTCCGCCGTCACGTCGACCGCCTTGGCTCCGAACAGCTGGATGATCTCCAGCACCTGACCGCGCTGGTCCGGTTCGACCCGGACCTTGACCAGGATGAGCTCGCGTCGCACCGCATCCCGTTCCAGCTCGACGATCTTGAGCACCTCGATCAGCTTGTTCAGCTGCTTGGTGAGCTGCTCCAGCACGTGGTCCTCGAGGGTGACCACCAGAGTCATCCGGGACATGTGCGGGTACTCGGTGGGGCCGACCGCGAGCGACTCGATGTTGAAGCCACGGCGGGAGATCAGCGAGGAGACCCGGGCCAGCACGCCCGGCTTGTTCTCCACCAGCACGCTCAGGGTGTGGGTGCCGACCGTGTTCGTCGTCGGGGCGTTCACAGCTGCTCCCCTTCCCAGCGCGGGGCCATGTCCCGGGCGACCTTGATCTCGTCGTTGCTGGCGCCGCCGGCGATCATCGGCCACACCATGGCGTCCTTGTGCACCACGAACTCCACCACCACCGGGACGTCGTTGATCGACAGCGCCTTCTCGATCACCGAGTCGACGTCGTCGGGTTCCTCGGCCCGCAGCCCGACGCAGCCCATGGCCTCGGCCAGCTTCGGGAAGTCGGGGATCCGGTTGGTCTTCAGATCGGTGTTGGAGTAGCGGCCCTGGTAGAACAGCGTCTGCCACTGCCGCACCATGCCCAGGCTCTGGTTGTTGATGATCGCGATCTTGACCGGGATCCCTTCCAGGGCACAGGTGACGAGCTCCTGGTTGGTCATCTGGAAGCAGCCGTCGCCGTCGATGCCCCACACGATGGAGTCCGGTCGGCCGACCTTGGCCCCCATGGCCGCGGGCACGCAGTAGCCCATCGTGCCGAGACCACCGGAGTTGAGCCAGCGACCGGGCAGCTCCCAGGGCAGGAAGTGCGCGGCCCACATCTGGTGCTGGCCCACACCCGAGGCGTAGTAGGCGTCCGGACCGGTGATCTCACCGATCCGCTCGATCACGTGCTGCGGGGAGAGGCTGCCGTCGTCCGGCAGGTCGTAGCCGGTCGGGTAGCGGCGCTTGACGTCGGTGAGGAACCGGGCCCACTCGGCCACGTCGGGCAGCCGCCCGCCGCTGCGCAGCAGGCTGGTCAGCTCGCCGATGATCTCCTTGGCGTCGCCCACGATCGGGACGTCGGCGTAGCGGTTCTTGGAGATCTCGGCCGGGTCGATGTCGGCGTGGATCACCTTGGCGCCGGGGGCGAACGTGGTGAGGTCACCGGTCACCCGGTCGTCGAAGCGGGCGCCGAGGGTTATCAGCAGGTCGCTGCGCTGCAGCGCGCCCACCGCGGCCACGTCGCCGTGCATGCCCGGCATGCCCATGTTCTGCGGGTGGCTGTCGGGGATGCACCCCAGCGCCATCAACGTGGTGACCACCGGGATGCCGGTCAGGTCGGCCAGCTCGCGCAGCTCGGCGGAGGCGTGGGCCTTGAGCACTCCCCCGCCGACGTAGAGCACCGGTCGCCGGGACTCGACGATCAGCCGGGCGGCCTCACGCACCTGCTTGCCGTGCGGCTTGATCACCGGCCGGTAGCCGGGCAGGTCCAGCTGCGTCGGCCAGGTGAAGGCCGAGCTCGCCTGCAACGCGTCCTTGGTGATGTCGACCAGCACCGGACCCGGTCGGCCCGTGCCGGCGATGTGGAAGGCGGAGGCGATGGCCTCGGGGATGTCGGCCGGCTTGGTGACCAGGAAGTTGTGCTTGGTGATCGGCATGGTGATGCCGCGGATGTCGGCTTCCTGGAACGCGTCGGTGCCGATCGCCGGCCCGGCGACCTGACCGGTGATCGCCACCAGGGGCACGGAGTCCATGTAGGCGTCGGCGATCGGGGTGACGAGGTTGGTGGCCCCCGGGCCCGAGGTCGCCATGCAGACGCCGACCTTGCCGGTCACCATGGCGTAGCCCTGGGCCGCGTGCCCGGCGCCCTGCTCGTGGCGGACGAGGATGTGGCGGACGACCTCGGAGTCGTAGAGCGGGTCGTAGGCGGGGAGGATCGCCCCGCCCGGGATCCCGAAGACGGTGTTCGCACCCACCTTCTCCAGGGACTTCACCAGGGACTGGGCGCCGGTCAACTCACCGGCGGGGTCCATGTCGGCCATTGCCGTACTCCTGTCGTTTCCGAACCTGCTAGATGTTACGCCCGTGCTACGCCGGGCCTCCCGGCCAAGAAAAAACCCCCGCCGCCGGAAGGCAGACGAGGGAGCGCGTCGGTGGTGAGCTGAACTCAGCCGACACGCTGACAAACTACGAGGAGGAACGAGGCACGCACCCGCTCACTGTCGTCCATCCCGCGGGATGCGTCAATCCGCCGAGCCGGGTGTCTTGCCATCCGGAAGGACCCTCGGGCGTCCTACCTTTCGCCAGCGGCGACATCCGGCGGGGCTCGAACGTCCCGGACCGGCGTGTCGGGGCTCTTCCGACCACTGAGACCCGGGTGTGTCACGATCCGGCTGGCCCACGCCCGACCAGGCCACCGGAGGACCGGCGGCGGGCTGCCCGTAGCCGCGTGGTGGGTCGCCACGTCACCGGGTCCTTCGCCGGACCGGTGTGCTTCGGGCGCACAGGAGCGATGGCTACCATGCCCGAGCCGAGCGCGCCCGAGGTCGCGGCGGCACGTCGTCCACGACCCCACCCTCACCGGAGAGCGTCAGCATCGTGCCGAGCAGCGACCAGCGAACGCCGAGTCGCGCCGTGCTCGCGTCGACCGTCGGCCGGCCCGGTCCCCGAGCCAGTCAGCTTCCCCGCCCCTGGAGCCAGGCACGCCGCCGCAGCCAGGCACCTGCCTCGACGGTCGATCGATGACCCCACTCTGGCTCCGCAGCGTCCGCGGCCGACCGCAGACGGGTCTGCTGCTCTGTCTGCTCTCGACGGTCGCCGTGATGACCGCCATGCTCGGTCCGTTGCTGGTGCGCGCGGTCGACCAGTCCACGCTCACCGACGCCCTCGAGACCGGTGGGCTGGAAGGCTCCTCGCTGTCCGTCAGCTCCGACGTGGGCGCCGGCGAGTCCCACGACGCCGCCCGGGTGCCGGTCGACGACGCCCTGGCCGTGCTGTCCGCCGGCGCCGCGGCGTCCCTGTGGCAGCCGCCGGTCACCCTGGTGCGCTCCACCACGATCGTCATCTGGAGCCCCGGTGCCGGCGCCCTGGGCACGAACGCCCAGGTCAACGGGGTCGACGACCGGTGCGACGGTTACGTGATCAGCGCCGGCAGCTGCCCGGCGGTCAAGAGCCAGGTCATGCTCAGCGCCGTCGACGCGCGACGCCAGCAGGTGGAGGTGGGCGACCGGATCCGCTTCAGCCTGGCCCGGGCCGACGACGTCGGCGTCACCGTGGTCGGGCTGTACGACGCGGCCGCCTCCACGAGCACCGCCGGGCTGGTCAGACCCGGCACCACCGCAGGTGTCCTCGCCGGGATCAAGGGCGACGCCCTGGTGATGAGCAACGCCCAGCTCGCCGACCTGCCGTTGCCGGTCCAGGTGACGGCCCGGTCCACGCTGCAACCAGGACTGGACCTGGCCGAGCTGCCCGCCCTGCTGGAGTCGATCGACGCAACCAAGGCCGCAGTCAACCGGCAGGATCGGCTGCTCGCGCTGCGCAGCGAGCTGCCCGACACCCTCACCCGGGTGACCGCCCAGGCCGGCGCGGCCCAGGTGCTGATCCTCGTCACCGGCGTGCAGGCCCTGTTCCTCGCCGTCTACGCGCTGGCCATCGTCCTCCAGCGGGTGGGCCGCGCACGGGCCGCCGAGTGGAGCGTCGGCCGGCTGCGGGGTGTCCCGCGCCGGCGATGGCTGGGCTCGGTCTACACCGAGCCGCTGATCGCTCTGCTCCTCGGACTGCCGCTCGGGTTCGTGGCGGGGACTGCCGTCGCCCGGTGGGGTGTCGACTGGGCGCTGCGTCCGGGCACGCCCGTCGAGCCGTGGCGCGCCCCCGTGCTCGCCTCCGCGTCGGCCGCCACCGTGATCGCGGTCGTGGCCCTGGTGGCGGTGAGCCTGCGCAGCCTGCGCCAGCCGCTCGCCGAGCTGGTGCAGCAGCAGGCCGAGGCCCGCCGGCTCGGCGTCGTCGGCGCCGTGGTGCACGCCGGCGTCCTCCTGCTGGCCGTGGCCAGCCTCTACCAGCTCGTCTCCGGCGGTCTGCTCGGCGCCACCGGCGGCCAGCTCGGCCTGCTGGCCCCGGGCCTGCTGGCCCTGGCCGTCGCCATGCTGGCGGTACGGCTGGCGGTCCTGGTCGTCTCCCGCATCACGACCCGGCCACCGCGCACCCTGGCGTCGCTGGTCGTCGGTCGCCACGCCGCCCGGAGCCCGTCGACCCTGAACCCCGCGATGATCATCGCCGTCGGCGTGGCGCTGGCCGTGTTCGCCACCCAGGTCCTCGCCCTGTCCGTCCGCAACCAGGGTTTGCGGGCCGACGCCACCACCGGAGCCGACACCGTCCTGACCGTCTCGGTGCCCCGGGACGGTGATCTGCTGACGGCGGTCCGGGCGGCGGACCCGAGCGGTCGCTACGCGATGGCGGTGCAGGAGAGCGCGGTCGGCGAGTTCAGTGGCTCGGCCCGGCTGATCGCAGTGGACAGCACCCGGCTGGCGGCGGTCGCGGCCTGGTCCCCGGAGTGGGCCGGGGTCGCCGACGTGGCCGGCGCGCTGCGCGGGACGGTCACGCCGGCGATCGGGCTCCGCGGGAGCCGGATCGAGGTCGACCTCACCGACGTCCTGGCCGAGCCCCTCGTGCTGCCGGACCCGACAGCCCCCAACGCGGTCGACCCCGCTCCCCCGCCCACGCTGGTGGTCACCGTCGAGACCGGGGGCAGCTGGCGCAGCGTGACGCTCGGCCAGCTCGACCGGGCGACTCGACCGACCACCCAGCGGCTCACCGCCGCGCTGCCGTGCGCGGACACCTGTCGCCTGGTGGGGATCGGTCTGCAGGCGCGGACCAACCAGCCGTACCGGGTGGGTCTCACCGTCGCCGCGATCGGCACCGACCGCCAGCCCACCGCCGACTCCCGGGGCTGGCTCCGGGCCGCTGACCGGTGGCGCGAGCAGTCGGCCAACCAGACCGTGTCCGAGCAGGTCACGAGTGCCGTTCCCGAGCCCGGTCCGGCGGGGTTGACCATCCGGGCGCTCGACCGCAGAGGGTCGGGTCTGACCACGGTGTCGCCGACCGACACCGCCGACCCGCTGCCGGCCGTGCTGGCTCCCGGGACGTCGGTGGAGCCCGTGCCGGGTCAGGAAGGTGTCGGCTACGGCACCGGGCTGGACGGTCAGCAGCAGAAGCTGCAGGTGGTCGGCCGGGCCGCGATCCTGCCGCGTGCCCTGGACACCGGGGTGCTGGTGGACCTGGCCAACGCGCAGGGCCTGTCCGATCCCGCCGCCAGCCAGACCGTCGACGAGGTGTGGCTCGCGCCCGACGCCCCGGCCGCCGTCGAGCAGCGGCTGGTGCAGGAAGGGCTGTCGGTGGAGCGGCGCGAGTCCCTGACCGCCGAGCGCACTGCCCTGGAGAACCAGGCGACCACCCGGGGCGCCGCGGTCGCGGTGACGATCAGCGCCGCTGCCCTGCTGCTCAGTCTGCTCGCCCTGGTGGCGGCCCGGTGGGCGGACGCCGGCCACCGGACAGCGGACTGGCGGGCACTGCGCGAGGCCGGAGTCCGACCCGGCCGCCTGCGTCGGCTGGTCGCGCTGGAGATCGCCGTCCCCGCGGTGGTGGCGGTGCTCGTCGGTCTGCTCACCGGAGCCGTCGCGGCCGTGGTCGCCGCCCCGCGGCTGCCCCTGGTCGACCTGTCCGCCGCCGGGCCGCCGTTGGACCTCCGCCTGGCCTGGGAGCCGATCGCGGCGATCGGGGTCGGCGCCGTCGTGGTCATCGCCGTGATCGCCCTGCTGGGCGCGCTGGCCGAGATCCGTCCCCGGCGGTGGCGATGAGTGCCGGCGCGGGCGTCCGTACGGTCGGCGTCGTCCACGTCTACCGGGTGGCGGGCACCGACGTCGCCGCCCTGCGCGGTGTCGACCTCACGGTCGCACCGGGCGAGCGGGTGGCGCTGCTGGGTCCGTCCGGTTCGGGCAAGTCGACGCTGCTCAGCGTCATCGCCGGTCTGCGCCGACCGTCGGCGGGCGCGGTCTTCGTCGACGGGGAGGACATCGCCCGGTTCAGCGAGGCCCAGCTGTACGGCTACCGGTCCGCGGGACTCGGCCTGATGATGCAGGGCACCGTCTCCAACCTCCTGCCGTACGCCAGCCCGCGGGAGAACGTCCGCTTCGTCGCGGGCCGGCCCCGGCCGGGTCGGTCCGCCGACCCCGGGGCCGAGGCCCTGGCTGCGGCCGGGCTGGTCGACGACAGACGCCCGGTGGGGGCGTTGAGCCGGGCCGACCAGCAGGCGACCGCGCTGGCGGTGGCGATGGCCGGGCCCCCGCGGCTGCTGCTGGTGGACGAACCGACCAGCCAGCTCGATGACGACGCCCGCGAGCGGCTGCTGGACACGCTGGTCACTGCCACCTCGGCCGCCGGCACCACCGTGGTGATGGTGACCCACGACGAGGCCGTCGCACACCGGATGCAGCGGATGGTGCGGATGCGGGAGGGCCGGGTGGGCGCCGAAGGCCGACGCCACGACCAGTACGCCGTGATCGGCGCCGACGGGTCCGTGCAGCTGCCGGAGGAGCTGATGGTCGGCTGGCCGGCCGGTTCGACCGTCATGGTGGCGGCCGAGTCCCCCGACGTCATCACCATCCGTCGCCGCCCCGCGGCTGGTCAGGAGCAGTCGTGAGCCGGCAGGACGACCGTCCGAGCGACCCGGGGGCGTCGATCCGCGGGCTGCGCGTCAGGTCGGCCGGCACGGGACCGGAGCGCGATGTGGTCGTCGGCCTCGACCTGGAGCTGCGGCCGGGACACCGGGTCGCGGTGGCCGGACCCTCGAGCGCGGACCAGACGGCGGTGCTGGCCACCGTCGCCGGGCTCCGGCCCCCGGCCGCCGGGACGATCGAGGTGGGCGGCCGGCCGCTCGGCGCCGGCCCGTCGCCCGCCCGGATCGGCTACCTGGGTCAGGACCACCGGCTGATCGGGACCCTGACCGCCGTGGAGAACGTGCTGGTCGCGCTGCTCGACGGGCGGGGCGCCGGGCGCCCCTCGATCCGCCGGGCCGAGGCGCAGCTGGAGAGCCTGGCCCTGGCACCGGCGACCTGGCACAACCTGGTCGAGCAGCTCTCCGGCGGTCAGCAGCAGCGGGTGGCGCTGGCCCGCGCCCTGGTGCGTCGACCGGCGCTGCTGGTGCTGGACCAGCCGACCAGCGAGCTGGACCCGGACAGCGTGACCCTGGTCGACGACGTGCTGCTCGCCGTCCAGCACGAGGGCACCGCGATCGTGCTGGCCAACGACCCGGGCGTGCTGATCGACCACTGCGACCAGATCGTGCACCTCGGGACCGGCGGCGCACCCGCGATCCGTGCGGGCCGTGCGGGCCGTGCGGTCGGCGGCAGCCCCACCGACGCCGCCTCCTGACCCCGGTCACCGCACCACCCGCCAGTGCCGGCCCGTTCGCGATTCCTTCGTGACGGGAATCTGCTGCTCGATCCGACGACCCCGGCGTGTCGCTCCCACTCCGACCGGCGAGGGGCGGGTTTCTGTCGCCCGCCCCTCCGCACGGAAATCCCGGTGCTCGCCGCAGGTCGCGCGGGCTACCCTCGTGCCCGGTCCACCACCAGGACGGCCACGAGGTCGGGAGAGGAGCACGGTTCCATGCGCTGTCCGCAGCCGTTCCGCACCGGTCGCCTACCCGACCCGTCGCTCTCCCCCGCCCTCCGCTCGCCGCACCAGCGCGAACCCGGGTAGCCGGCCGCAGTCTCCTCGTCGAGGGGCCGGCCGGCGCGACGACGCATCCCCACCACCGGCAGACCGACCACGACGAGGACACGAGCATGCAGAAGATCACCGACAAGCTCATCAGCTGGGCGAGCATCCTGGAGGACAACACCGAGGCGCAGGCCCGGACGGCCTCCACCATGCCGTTCGTCTACCCGCACCTGGCTCTGATGCCCGACGCCCACCTCGGCCGCGGAGCGACCGTCGGTTCGGTCATCCCGACCCTGCGGGCGGTGATGCCGGCGGCGGTGGGGGTCGACATCGGCTGCGGCATGATCGCGGTCCGGACCCGGTTCAGCGCATCGGACATCGAGAACCGGATCGCCGGCGGCGTCGCGCTGCGGGACCTGCGGCGGTCGATCGAGCGGGCGGTGCCGACCTCGGCGGGCGCGTACAACGCCAAGATTGTGGCGACCGCCGAGCCGCGGGTGGCCGACCTCGAGGCGCGCGCGGACAAGGCGCAGTTCGACCCGGCGACCTACGCCCGGAACTGGCGGCACCAGCTGGGGTCGCTCGGCAGCGGCAACCACTTCATCGAGGTCAGCCTGGACGAGACCGACACGGTGTGGCTGTTCCTGCACTCGGGCAGCCGCGGGGTCGGGAACAAGATCGCCGGACGGCACATCACGATCGCCCAGAGTCTGATGAAGCAGTGGTGGATCGAGCTGCCCGACCCCGACCTCGCCTACCTGGTGGAGGGGACGCCCGAGTTCACCGCCTACCTCCGCGAGCTGAGGTGGGCGCAGCACTTCGCGCTGCTCAACCGCGAGGAGATGATGGATCGGACCGTGCGCCAGCTGTCGGAGTGGCTGGGTGAGCCCGTGGTCGAGCAGCAGCGGATCAACTGCCACCACAACTTCACCACCCAGGAGGTGCACGGGAACAAGACCGTCTGGGTGTCCCGGAAGGGCGCCATCTCGGCCCGCCGGGGCGAGCTCGGGCTGATCCCGGGGTCGATGGGCACGGCGTCGTACGTGGTCGCGGGCCTCGGCAACCCGGTGGCGCTGCAGTCCTCTCCGCACGGAGCGGGGCGGCAGTTCTCCCGGTCCGCGGCCCGGAAGCGGTTCACGCACGCGGAGCTGCGGGCGGCGATGGCGGGAATCGAGTACCGGGACACGGACGCGTTCCTGGACGAGATCCCGGGGGCGTACAAGGACATCGACCAGGTGATGGCGGACGCGGTCGACCTGGTCGAGACCCGGCACACCCTCCGTCAGATCGTCAACGTCAAGGGCGACTGAGGCGGGTCTCGTCGGTGCGGCGCAACACCTCGTCGGTGAACACCGACAGCCCGAGCTCGGGCCGGTAGCCGTGGATCTCCTTGACGTCCAGCCGGATCAGGAACTCGATGATCGCGCGCGACACGCTCTGCCCGGGGACCAGCACGGGGAAGCCGGGTGGGTACGGGACGACGAAGGTGGTCGAGACCAACCGCCGCCCCTCCTCCAGCAGGCGGACGGCCCGGTGGAGCGGGACGTACTCCTTGTCCTCGTCGGCGTAGCCGGCGTAGAAGGCGCGGCGGATGTCGCCGTCCGGCGAGGTCGGGGTGGCCCGGAAGGCCGGGTCGAAGTCGCTGAAGTCGGGCAGGGCCGGCAGGTCGGTGGTCAGGGCAGCGATCTTGTCGTCCTGCAGCCGCAGCTCGGCCCGGCTGGCGGCGGCCCGCTCGCGTGCCAGGTCCTCGGCCACCCGCCGCAGCGCCTCCAGCAGGAAGTGCACCGAGGACCAGGTGACGCCGATGGTGAAGATCAGCAGCACGCTGTTGATCGACGTCTTGTTGATCTGGATGCCGAACCGGTTGCTCAGCACGTCCTCACGGAACTCGTAGCCGTTGAGGCCCGTGTGCCCGATGTAGAGCGTCACCCGGGTCGGGTCCAGCACGAACTCGTCGTTCTGCCAGGACGAGTTCCAGCGCTCGACCTGGGTGCCACCGGCAGCCGGGTCGGCGGAGGGCCGGAACTGGTCCGGCACCAGGGCGGCCTCGTCGAGGATCGTGAACCACTGCTTCAGCAGCCGGTCGGCGCGCACCCGCTGCCGGAAGGCGAGGGCCATCTTGTACGCCGACCGCACCATCGCGAAGCCCTCGATGTCGACCTGTCGCCGGGCCAGGTCCAGCGAGGCCATCAGCTGCTGGTTGGGCGAGGTGGACGTGTGGGTCAGGAACGCCTCCCCGAACGCCTCCCGGGTCTGCTTGTTGAAGTCGGCGTCCCGGACGTGGATCATCGACGCCTGCCGCAGGGCTGACAGCGACTTGTGGGTCGAGTGGGTGGAGTAGACGCGGACCCGCGCGCCAGGATCGGGCAGCAGCCGGTGGGACGCCCACGCGCTCCGCGGCACGTTCGCCATCTCCGCCTGCCAGCGGGCGTACTCGGCGGCGTACGCGGGACTGGCCAGCCGGTCCTCCAGCCGCTCGGCGGCCACCATCGCCGTCCGCTGCCGCACCCACGGCACCGCCACCGCGAAGGCGAACCAGGCCTCGTCCCACAGGAAGCAGATGTCCGGCTTGATCGCCAGCACCTCCTCCATCACCCGCTCGGGGTTGTAGACCACCCCGTCGAAGGTGCAGTTGGTCAGCAGCACCATCCGCACCTGGTCGAGCCGGCCGTCAGCCTCCAGGTCGAGCAGCGTCTGCTTGATCGTCTCCAACGGCACGGCGCCGTAGATCGAGTACTCCTCCAGCGGGTACGCGTCCAGGTAGACCGGGTTGGCCCCGGCCAGCACCAACCCGTAGTGGTGCGACTTGTGGCAGTTCCGGTCGATCAGGACGATGTCGCCCGGCCGGGTCAGGGACTGCACGACGATCTTGTTGGCCGTCGAGGTGCCGTTGGTGACGTAGTAGCTGGACCGGCTGTTCCAGGTGAGCGCCGCCTTGTCCATCGCCTCCCGCAGCGCCCCGTGCGGGTCCAGCAGCGAGTCCAGACCGCCGGAGGTGGAGGAGGTCTCGGCCATGAAGATGTTGCGGCCGTAGAACTCCCCCATGTCCTTGAGCGAGCGGGAGTTGAAGATGCTGGCCCCGCGCGCCACCGGCAGGGCGTGGAACTGACCGACCGACGAGGCGGCGTACGCGCGGAGCGCGTCGAAGAAGGGGGTGGTGTAGCGCGCCCGGATGCCGGCCAGCACGGTGGAGTGCAGGTCCGTCACGTCGTTGAGCCGGTAGAAGGTCCGGTCGAACACACCCGGCGCTTCCTCGGCCCCGGCCACGATGGACTCGTCGGTGAGCAGGAAGAGGTCGATCCGCGGTCGCAGCTCGCGGATCCAGTGCCCGCACTCGACCCAGTCGTACGTCCGGTCGGTGGCCACCTCGATGTTCTCGACGCCGAGCAGGCCGGTCATGATCGGCAGCCGGTCCTTCGACCGCAGGGCCAGGTCGTGGCGCACGACGGCGGTCTGGATCTCGCCGTTCAGCGCCACAGCGGTGATCGCGTCCTCCACGCTGGTCACCCGCAGGATCTCGTACTGCACGTCGTCGGTGGGACGGCGCAGTCGCCGCAGCGACCCGGCCAGACCGTCGGGTGAGGTCAGGGGCGAGTCGTCGGCCAGGAGGACCGTGTAGAACTGCTGCTGCGACGCGCGCGCCACCAGCTCCTGCTCCTCCAGCGGGGACGCGTCGTCGAACAGGGCCGCGCGGTCGCCGTACTCCTCCAGCAGCCGGGCCGCCAGGTTGACCGCGGCGGCCAGCTCGACGGTGTCGAGCGCGTCGAAGTGCTCCCGCAGCTGGTCGAGGCGCTCCTGTCCCGGATAGAGCCAGTAGCGCTCGTACGCGTCCAGGCGGTCCAGCTGCCGCCGGACCCGGCTCTGCTCCAGCTGCGTGTCCAGACCGGCACGGTGCACCGCGGCCAGCTGCTGGGTGGCGTCGTCGAGCAGGTGCCAGACGTCCAGCCGCTGCGAGGACGGGTTGATCATCGCGGCCAGCGCGGACACGCGCAGGCGGTGGGGCGTGCGACGGGCAGGCGGCATCGTGAGGCACCCGGTTTCGCTCGGGGTGGGCAGGGTGGCGCTGATCCTAGTGGTCGAGCAACAGCTCGGCCGAGTCCAGGAACGGCCGCCCGACCGCCTCCGACCCGAAGCCGAGCACGTAGAGCCCGGTGGACACCCGTTCCAGGAACGCCCAGCGCCAGATCCGGGTGGCGTCCACCCCGGTGCGCTCGGCCAGCAGCCGGGCGTACGACTCGACCAGCGGCCGCCCCTCCCGCAGCACCCCGGACGAGAAGTCGCGCATGGCCACCCCGAGGTCGTACGCCCGGTCGGCCACGAAGCCGTCGGGGTCGACGAAGCAGTAGCCGGTCTCCGCCCCGGCCCGCGGGCCCGGGACGGCCAGCGCGTTCCCGGGGTGGGCGTCGCCGTGCACCACCACCAGCGTCTCCGGCGGGGCGTCGGCGAGCCGCTCGGCGTAGCGGAGGGCCTGGTCGCGGACGGCCACCGGGCACGGCCGGTCGAGGCGGTCCCAGTGCTCGCTGATCAGGCTGGCCAGCCCGACGGCCTTGTCCTGCCCGGTCGGGAGACGCTCCTGTCGCGCCGGCTGCCAGGCCAGGGCCAGGGTGTCGGCCAGCACGGCCAGCTGATCCGGCGCCGGTCGACCGCTGGACTGCAGCGGTGCCCCCAGGGCCTCGAGCAGGATGGCCTGCCGCCCGAGGTCGGAGCGCAGCAGCCGCGCGTAACCCCGGCCGTCGGCCGCGGCGAGCACCCGGATCTGCCCCTCCAGCTCGTCGCCGTCCAGCACGACCTTGAGCACTGCCGGTGCGCCCTCGGTGGTGCGGGCCCGGACCACGTAGGAGTTGCTGCCCCCGGCCAGGGGGCGGCCGAGCTCGAGGCCCCAGTCCTGCGTCAGCTCGGCCAGCCGGGCCGGCAGGGCCTCGGTCCAGGCGGCACCCCGCTCCCCCAACGACGCCACCCGGGCCCGGGTCAGCGGTTGCAGCCGGACCGTCACCGGCCGGCTCCGCTGCCGGCTCCGAGGCCGCGCGCGGCCGTCGGCGAGGTGGTGGACGGGGTGGCCGCGGCCCGCGCCGCGTACGCCGCGGGGGTCTCTCCCAGCATCTCCACGAAGGTGTTGGTCAGGTGCGCCTGGTCGTAGAAGCCGAGCCGCGGCGCCAGCACCGCGAGATCGACGGCCGGGTCGCGTTCCAGGGCGAGCGCCGCCTCCTGCAGCCGGAACCTGGACAGCACCCACTTGGGACCGATGCCGACCTCCCGGCGGAAGCGGCGCTGCAGCGTCCGCTCCGACAGCGCCACGGAGCGGGCCACCTGGTCCACCCTGACCAGACCGGGATCGGTCGCCATCAGATCGACCACCGGACCCACCCCGGCGGGCACGGTCGCCGGCCGGGTCCGCTCCAGCTCGGTGCGCAGCCTCGTCAGCTGCTCGGCCGGGTCGGTGTCCGGTCCCGACCCGAGGTGCAGCGCGCCGACCGCCGGACCCAGCAGGTCGCCGGCCGGCACCACCCGGTCGGTGAAGGCGGCCGCCTCGAGACCGGTCCAGGCGTGGAAGCCGTCGGCGCGGAAGCGCGCCCCCACGACGCCGCCTCGGCCGGTCAGGGTGACCCGGAAGACCCGACTGATCAGCCCGTGCACCAGGGTCGCCGGCATCGGGTGCCCGTGCCGGACCGCTCCCGGCTCACCCCACTCCACCGTCAGGTGCATCGAAGGGAACGAGATCACCGTGGACTCCAGCGGGCCGGCGTCGCCGCGGTCCCAGCCGACGGTCCAGAAGTACGCGATCCAGGGCGCGAGCGCCTCGCCGGCCGGATACCGCCGGGTGCTGAAGGCCTCGGCGGTGGCCGGTCGCCGCACCAGCCCGCGCTGGGGAGTCACCGTCACCTGGCCGACGGTAGCCGTCGGCACCGACAGACGCTGCTCCGCTCCCTCGGCCGGCCCCCTACCGGCCGGCTCCCGACCCGCTCGCGCACGGGTTGCTGCTCACGCGGGCGGCGCCTCGCGTGCGTGAGTGGTGCGAGGAGTGCGTGAGTGGTGCGAGGAGTGCGTGAGCGACGTCGGCAGCCGGTGGCGGAACTTTCCAAGCGGGTGTCTGTGCTCGCCGCCAGGATGAGGACATGACCTCGATCCCGTTCCGGCCCGCCGGCTACAGCACCCTCACCCCGTTCCTCTGCGTCACCGACGGTGCCGCGGCCCTCGACTTCTACGTCGCCGTCTTCGGCGCCTCGGTGGTCAGCCGGATGGATCTGCCGGACGGCCGGGTCGCGCACGCCGAGCTGCAGCTCGACCAGGGGCGGCTGCAGCTGGCCGACGCGCTGCCGGAGTACGGACTGACCGCGCCCGGCGAAGGTCCGGTGACCCACTCCATCGCGATCTACGTCCCCGACGTCGACGCCACCACCGCCGCCGCCGCCGAGCTCGGCGCGACCGTCCGTGAGCAGCCGAGCACCTTCGTCACCGGCGACCGCTTCGCGTCGGTCCTCGACCCCTACGGCCACCGCTGGTCGATCATGACCCGCGTCGAGGACGTCACCGACGCCGAGGCCGAGCAGCGGGTGGCCGACTGGGCGGCCACGGAGATGGGCGGAGATCGTTGATCGAGGACCGGCTCGGTCACCAGGCCGAGGTGGCCGCGGCCTGCGGTCTCGGTCGACGTACGCCGGACGACGACCGGGCGTGCTGGAACGGACTGCCGAGCTGCTCGACTGAGCGCGCTCGGAGTCCGGACGCCGGGTCAGTGGACCCGGTGGGCCGTCTTGGTGCGCTGCTTGACCGTGACGCGGAATCCGAGGTAGCGGCGGGTCAGCAGCCGGATCTGGGCGTCGATGGCGGGCAGGCAGAAGAAGATCGGACCGACCAGCGGCAGACCGGCGAACTCGCCGACCATCTTGAACCAGACCCGCCGGGATCGTTCGTTCGGCCGCTTGGGCAGCAGGCTGAGGGCGACGACGGCGGAGATGACCAGGCTGAGCGGCGCGACGACGAGGGCGAGCAGGTTGGCCAGCCCGGCCAGCTCCGACAGCATCAGGCTGGAGTGGGTGACGATCGGCTGCAGGTAGTTGGACAGCGGCCGCAGGCACAGGATGAGCAGCGGCACGGTCGCCCACAGGTGGAACTGGGTGAGCTGGCGGAAGGTCTGCAGCGCCTTGTCGCGCCACGGGATCCGCTCGTTGAGGACGTTCTGCTCCATCAGGTACGGGAAGTCGATCACCCCGTACGACCAGCGGCGGATCTGCTTGTACTGCTCCTTCATCGTCGCCCACCAGCTGTGCGAGTGCACGGCGTCGAGGTAGACGGGCAGGTGCAGCGGCACCGTCTTGGCCCGGCCGTCGCTGCCGTAGTACATCCGCCAGTACTGCCGGGAGTCGTCCGGGATGACGTTGGTCGACCAGTAGTTGACGCCGACCAGCGCCTTCATGCCCAGCGCGTGCGAGGAGAAGATCCGGAGCCGCTCCGGCCGGGTCGAGTCGACCAGGGTCCACATGCTGGCCACGTAGCCGACCAGGCGCGAGGCGGTCGGCACCTCCCAGGCGTTGTTGTGGAACAGCAGCACCGGCTGGTAGCTGTCGACGTCGCGGTCGGGGTTGGTCAGGTACGTGTAGCTGAGCACCGTGAAGTAGTGCGGGCTCGGCCGGGTGTCGGAGTCGAACGCCGAGACGATGACCTGCTCGTCGGCGATCCCGTGCCGGTGCAGCTCCTGGCGGGCCAGCTGGGCGCCCCAGCTGATGTTGGCGCCCTTGACCCGACCCTCGCCCGGCAGCCCGTCGGGGTGCTGGGTGGCCAGGAAGTGACCGAACCGGTGGGCGTACGCGGTCTCGATGCCGGCGATCTCGGCGGCACCCCAGACCGGGGAACGACCCTCGAAGGTCAGGCAGATCATCAGCCGGTCGGCCGGGAAGTCGGACGCCAGGATGGCGTCCAGCGACTGCTCGATGATGTCGGAGGACTCGCTGTAGACGGGGATGACGACCAGGTGGTGCACGTCGTCGGGAGCGGGGACGTCGGCACCGCTGTGCACCCAGGCGTTGAGTGCGTGCAGCTCCTCCACCTCGGACCGGGTCAGGTCGGGCCGGTCGACGAGCTCGTGGATCCGTGCGTACGGGTCGGTCAGGTGCCGCAGCCGCTGGTGCCAGTCGATCGCGCGGTAGCGCTTGATCGTCCGGTACTCCTTGGCCTGCCGGAAGGCCAGGCTGAGCGACACACCGAGCCAGAAGAGCAGGTAGCCGCTGAACGCGAGGTAGGCCGCGGTCGGCGAGACGACCAGCAGCAGGACGGGGATGAGCACCGGGAGCACCAGCATCACGGCGGGCAACGACTCCAGCACCCGTTGGGTCTGGTAGGCGGCACGCGTGGCCGGTGGCTTCTCAGCGCTGGTCAGAAAGCCCGATGCGACGACGGAATCGGTGATCGGAACTCTCCTTGGCGTCGGGCCGGGCCGGGAGCTGGTGGGTCCGGCATCGGTCGTGGATCGTGAACCGGCGACGGTGGTCGCCTACCTCACGTCATAGATGGTATCGGATGGACCCGCTGTGAGCCGAGTGAGAAAACCCAGCCGCAGCGTGCCCGGTGATGAAACTCACCCTAGTCGGGGCCTCCGACAGAACCGGTCCGACTCGCGGTGCCCCACCGCCGGTCCGTGACCGCGTTCCGTCACCTTGGGGGCTGGAACATTCCGTCAGTCGACGGCATCTTCGGCGCCCGACCCGCCGGTAGCTCGAACATTCCGTCACTCGACGGCATCTTCGGCGCCCGACCCGCCGGTGGCTCGAACATTCCGTCACTCGACGGCATCTTCGGCGCCCGACCGGCCGGTGGCTCGAACATTCCGTCACTCGACGGCACCTTCGGCGCCCGACCGGCCGGTGGCTCGAACATTCCGTCACTCGACGGCACCTTCGGCGCCCGACCAGCCGGTGGCTCGAACATTCCGTCACTCGACGGCATCTTGGTCGCCCGACCGCCCCGGAGCTCACGAACTCCGTCGAATGACGGAATCTTCAGCTCCGGCCCGCACGACAGCCCGGACACACCCACCACCCCGCGTACGCGTACGCGGGGTGTTGGAGTCAGATCAGCTCAGAGGCAGACCGCGCCCACGTTGGCCGACTTGACCAGCTTGGCGTACTTGGCCAGCACGCCGCGGCGGGCCGGTCGCTCGGTCGGGGTCCAGGTGGCCCGGCGACGCTCCAGCTCCTCGGGGTCGACCCCCAGCTCCAACGTGCCGTTGGCCACGTCCAGGGTGATCGGGTCGCCGTCCTGCACCAGGGCGATGGGGCCGCCCTCGGTGGCCTCGGGCGCGATGTGTCCGACGCAGAGACCGGTGGTCCCGCCGGAGAAGCGGCCGTCGGTGATCAGCATGACGTCCTTGCCCAGACCGGCACCCTTGATCGCGCCGGTGATGGCCAGCATCTCGCGCATGCCCGGGCCGCCCTTCGGCCCCTCGTAGCGGATGACGACCACGTCGCCGGCCACCACGGTGCCGTTCTCCAGCGCGTCCATCGCGGCCCGTTCGCCGTCGAAGACCCGCGCGGTCCCCTCCCACACCTCGGTGTCGAACCCGGCGCTCTTCACCACAGCACCCTCCGGCGCCAACGACCCGTGCAGGATGGTGATGCCGCCGGTCGGGTGGATCGGGTTGGAGAGCGCCCGGACGATGGTGCCGTCGATGTCGGGCGGGGCGATGTCGGCCAGGTTCTCGGCCATCGTCTTGCCGGTCACGGTCAGGCAGTCGCCGTGCATCAGACCCGCGTCCAGCAGGGCCTTCATCACGACCGGTACGCCGCCGACCCGGTCCACGTCGTACATCACGTAGCGGCCGAACGGCTTCAGGTCGCCCAGGTGCGGCACCTTCTTGCCGACCCGGACGAAGTCGTCCAGGGTGAGATCGACCTCGGCCTCGTTGGCGATGGCCAGCAGGTGCAGCACGGCGTTGGTGGAGCCGCCGAAGGCCATCACCACGGCGATGGCGTTCTCGAACGCCTCCTTGGTGAGGATCTGGCGGGCGGTGATGCCCTGCCGCAGCATCTCCACCGCGGCCATCCCGCTGCGGCGGGCGAAGCCGTCGCGGCGACGGTCCACGGCGGGCGGGGCGGCCGAGCCGGGCAGCGACATGCCCAGCGCCTCGGCCGCCGAGGCCATCGTGTTGGCCGTGTACATACCACCGCAGGCGCCCTCGCCCGGGCAGATGGCCTTCTCGATCTCGGTCACCTGCTCGCGGGTGATCAAGCCCTTCAGGCAGGCGCCGACGGCCTCGAAGGCGTCGATGATGGTGACGTCCTTGTCGCCCACCTTGCCGGGCATGATCGAGCCGGCGTACAGGAACACGGAGGCGAGATCGAGCCGGGCGGCGGCCATCAGCATGCCGGGCAGCGACTTGTCGCAGCCGGCCAGCAGCACGGAGCCGTCCAGCCGCTCGGCCGACATGACGGTCTCGACGGAGTCGGCGATGATCTCCCGGCTGACCAGGGAGTAGTGCATCCCCTCGTGGCCCATCGAGATGCCGTCGGAGACGGAGATGGTGCCGAACTCGAGCGGGTACCCACCGGCCGCGTGCACGCCGTCCTTGACCGCCTTGGCCAACCGGTCGAGGGACAGGTTGCAGGGGGTGATCTCGTTCCACGAGGACGCGACACCGACCTGCGGCTTGGCGAAGTCGTCGTCGCCCATGCCGACCGCCCGGAGCATGCCGCGGGCCGCGGTGGCCTCCAGCCCGTCGGTCACCACCCGGGAGCGGGGCTTGATGTCGACGCCGGAGCCGGTGGCGGGGCTGGGCGCAGTGGTGTCCTCGGTGATCGTGTGGGGGGCCATGGGCGTCAATGTACCGCCGCGACCGCACGCTTCCGCTGGGCGTTCACCATCTGCCAGCCGAGGCCGCCGACCAGCGCCAGGCCCAGCAGCGGACCGAGGTTGGCGACCAGCTGCTGCAGGAACGTGTACGCCAGCTCGGCGTCGTAGCCGTACGGGAGCACGGCGAGCGGGAGGCACAGACTCACCCAGACCACCCAGCAGCCGCCGACCAGCCGCACCCAGCGCGGCAGCGTCCGGCGCAGCAGGACCGCCGCACCCAGCGGCAGCACCCAGACGTAGTGGTGCGTCCAGGTGACCGGCGACGCCAGGCAGGTGCACAGGCCGACGAGCGCCACCGCGAACACCTGCTCGCCCTTCTGCCACCAGTGCGCCGCGACGACGGCCCCGAGCACCGCCACGATCGCCGACAGACCGAGGCCGAGGAGCGTGGTGGCCACGTCGTTCGCCCCGGCGATCCTGGTCACGGTGCTCAGCAGCGACTGGTTGCCGACGTAGAACGGGGAGTTGGGGGCCCGGGTGTCGCCCACGGCGATGCTGGACCAGAACACCAGCGAGGGCGACCACTGGACGACGGCCCCGACCAGGGTGAAGCCGAGGAAGCTGACCACGCCGGTGATCGCCGCCCGCCGCCGACCGGCCAGGTAGGCGAACACCACGAAGAGCGCCGGGGTCAGCTTGATCGCCGCCGCCAGACCGAGCAGGGTGCCCTGCGGGATCCGGCGGCGCTCCCCGCCGCCTGATCGACCGGGACCACGTCCCGGCGGTCGGTACGGCAGCAGGTCGGCCACGACCAGCGCCATCAGCACCGTGTTGACCTGCCCGTAGCCCAGGGTCGTGCGGATCGGCTCGACGGCCAGCACCACCACGACTCCGATCACCCCGAGCACCCACCCGCGCGGCACCCCGCAGCGCCTCAGCACCGACTGCTGGGCCCAGATGAGCACCAACGTCCAGAGCAGCTGCCACAGCCAGTAGGGCCCGAACGCCAGCGGCACCATCAGCACCGCCGCGATCGGCGGGTAGATGAAGGGCAGGTTCCAGCCGGGGGTGGAGGTGGCGTAGATGTCCTTCCCGGCCAGCATGTCGTTCACCGCGTACACGTAGACCTGCAGGTCGATCGTCGACGGCTGCCACGGCCACGCGACACCGTGGGCGATCACCCAGGGCAGGATCAGCAGCGCCACCACGTACGCCGGGGCGAGCTCGACCACCCAGCGCAGGACCGGCTGCCGCGGCCCCGGGTCGACGAACCGCCGGCCGGTGGCGGAGGAGGACCCGCTCACGCCGTGATCTCGGCCCAGACGGCGTCGAGGTCGCTGTCGTCGCCGCGATCGGGTCCGATCAGCTGGGACAGACCGGGACGGTCGGCGTAGCGCGGGACCAGGTGCACGTGCAGGTGGAAGACCTCCTGGCCGGCCACCGGCTTGGCCGAGGAGACCAGGTTGAGGCCGTCGGCGCCCAGCCGGTCGACCAGCAGTCGCGCGGTGGCGTCGACCGCCGGCCCGATGGCCGCCAGCTGGGGCGGTCCGGTGAGCAGGTCCGGGACGTGCGCCCGGGGCACCACCAGGGTGTGGCCCCGCTGCCACGGAGCGACATCGAGGAAGGCCACAGCTGTGTGGTCGGCGTACACCTGGCGGGACGGGAGCGCCCCGGCCACGATCCGACAGAACAGGCAGTCCGGATCGGTGCCGGCCAGGGTCGTGGGGCTCATCGGGCCCCCCGGATCACGTTCTCGAGCGGTTCCCCAGCGGCGAACCGGCGCAGCTGGGCGGCGACCAACCGGTCGGCCCGGGGCCAGAACGCGGAGCTGGCCCCACCGACGTGCGGGGAGATGAGCACGTTCGGGATCTGCCACAACGGGTGCTCGGGCGGCAACGGCTCGGGGTCGGTGACATCGAGTGCGGCGCGGATCCGTCCGGTCCCGGTCTCCGCGACCAGGGCGTCGGTGTCCACCAGCTTGCCGCGGGCGACGTTGACCAGCAGGGCGTCGTCGGGCAGCCGGCCCAGGAGATCGGCGTCGACCAGTCCGTCGGTCTCGGGCGTCAGCGGGGCGATGACGATGGCCACGTCCGCCTCGCCCATCAGGTCGGGCAGCTCGGTGGTGGCGTGCACCCGGGGTTCGCCGTCGCGGGCGCGGCGGGCCACCCGGGTGATCGAGGCCACCTCGAACCCGGCCAGCCGTGCCTCGATTGCCTCGCCGATCCGGCCGTAGCCGATGATCAGGACCCGCTTGTCGGCCAGCGCGCTGCCGAACACCGGCGCCCAGCGACCCTCGGGCTGCTGCCGGGCGAAGGTGTCGAGATGCCGACCACTCGCCAGGGTCAGGGCGAGCGCCAGCTCGGCGGTGCTGGCGTCGTGCACACCGGCGGCGTTGCACAGGGTGGCCGTCTCCGGCACGTGCGGCAGGAAGTTCTCGTAGCCCGCGGTCAGCGTCTGCACCACCCGCAGGTCCGTCATCTCGGCGGCGCAGGACAGGGTCTCCTCCCCACGCATGTAGGGGATGACGTAGAACTGCGCCTCGGCCACCGAGTCCGGGTAGTCGTCCCCGTCGGCCCGGTAGCAGTCCACCCGCACGTTGTCGGGCAGTCCGCCCAGACGCTCGGCGGCCTCCTCGGGCGAGGCGTACGGCAACCAGGCCACGATGTCGCCCACGGCTACTGCTCCTGTCCTGAGGTCTCGGGGTCGAGCTGGCGCTCGGGGGTGTGGAGGTCGGGTTCGCGCTCGGTGTCGGCACCGGGGGTCAGGCGTACGGGATGACCGGCGGCGGCCAGCGCCCGCTTGACGTCGGCGACACGGAGCGTGCCGAAGTGGAACACGCTGGCGGCCAGCACGGCGTCGGCGCCCGCGGCCACGGCCGGCGGGAAGTCCTCGGCCCGGCCCGCCCCGCCGGACGCGATCAGCGGGACGTCGACCACCGCGCGCACGGCGGCGATCATCTCCAGGTCGAAGCCGGCGGTGGTGCCGTCGGCGTCCATCGAGTTGAGCAGGATCTCCCCCACGCCGAGGTCGACGCCGCGGCGGGCCCAGGCGATCGCGTCCACCCCGGCGCTCTTGCGTCCACCGTGGGTGGTCACCTCGAACCCGGACGGCTGGTCCGGGCTGCGACGGGCGTCGACGGAGAGCACGAGCACCTGGTTGCCGAAGCGACGGGTGATCTCGGCGATCACCTGCGGCCGGTGGATGGCCCCGGTGTTGATCGCCACCTTGTCGGCGCCGGCCCGGAGCAGCTGGTCGACGTCGGAGACACTGCCCACGCCCCCACCGACCGTGAGCGGGATGAACACCGTCTCCGCCGTTCGGCGGACCACCTCCAGGGTGGTCTCCCGACCCTCGACCGAGGCCGAGATGTCCAGGAAGGTCAGCTCGTCGGCCCCCTCGGCGTCGTAGACCGCCCCGAGCTCCACGGGATCGCCCGCGTCCCGCAGGTCGACGAAGTTGACGCCCTTGACCACCCGCCCACCGTGGACGTCCAGACAGGGGATCACACGGACGGCCACACTCATGCGGGCAACCCTATCGAGGCCGGACCGATCCCCGTCCCGTCCTGGTGCTCCCAGCCGAGTCAGTGCCCTGCTCGGGTGGAGCACCCAGGTCTGCGTGCGCGCCCACGAGCCACCCGTCTGACGGGCCGACCGGCTTCGACGATCCGTCGGTCCGCCCGGCTAGGGTCAACCGGGTGAGCAGGATCGACGAGACCTTCGCGGCGCTGCCGCTGCGCGCGCTGGCCGACGCCGCGCTGTCCCGGGCCGCTGACCTCGGCTGTCGGCACGCCGACGTCAGAATCGTCCGGGCGGTGCTGTCGCGTCGGAGCTTCCGCGACCGCGACCTCGAGTCCAGCGCCGACACCCAGGAGCTCGGCTTGTCGGTGCGGGTGGTGCACGACGGTGTCTGGGGCTTCGCGGCCGGCATCACCCTGACCGCGGACGCCGCCGCCACGCTCGTCGACCGGGCGGTGGCCACCGCGAAGGTGTCCCGGCCGCTGACCCCGCACCGCGTGGAGCTGGCCGACGAGCCGGTGTACGCGGACGCGGAGTGGGTGTCGGCCTACGAGGTCAATCCGTTCGACGTCCCCGACGCCGACCGCAGCGCCCGGATGCTGGAGCTGGGCGGGCGGTTGCTGGACGCGGACGGGGTCAGCCACACCAGCGCGAGCCTCACGCTGGTGCAGGAGAACACCTTCTTCGCCGACCTGGCCGGCACCAGCACGCTGCAGCAGCGGATCCGGCTGATGCCGAGCCTCACCGCGATCAGCGTGTCCGACGCGGGGTTCGCGACCATGTCCACCATCGCCCCGCCGGTGGGGCGCGGCTGGGAGTACCTGACGGGCACCGGCTGGGACTTCGACGCCGAGGTCGACGAGCTGCCCTCGCTGCTGGCCGCGCACGTGGCGGCGCCGTCGGTCGAGGCGGGCGCGTACGACCTGGTGGTCGACCCGACCAACCTGTGGCTCACCATCCACGAGTCGATCGGCCACGCCACCGAGCTCGACCGCGCGCTGGGCTACGAGGCGGCGTACGCGGGGACGTCCTTCGCCACCGTCGACCAGCTCGGCACGCTGGCGTACGGCAGCCCGGTGATGAACGTGACCGGTGACCGGGTCACCGAGCACGGACTGGCCTCGGTCGGCTACGACGACGAGGGCGTCGCCGCCCAGCAGTTCGACATCATCCGCGACGGGGTGCTGGTCGGCTACCAGCTGGACCGGCAGATGGCGGCCCTCCGCGGGCTGGACCGCTCGAACGGCTGCGCGTACGCCGACTCCGCGGGCCACATCCCGATGCAGCGGATGCCCAACGTGTCGCTGCAGCCGGACCCCGACGGTCCGTCCACCACCGAGCTGATCTCCGGCGTCGAGCGGGGCATCTACGTGGTCGGCGACAAGTCCTGGTCGATCGACATGCAGCGCTACAACTTCCAGTTCACCGGGCAGCGCTTCTTCCGGATCGAGAACGGTCGGCTCGCGGGTCAGCTCAAGGACGTGGCCTACCAGGCGACCACCACGGACTTCTGGGGGTCGATGGAGGCGGTCGGGGGGCCCGAGACCTACCACCTCGGTGGCGCCCTGAACTGCGGTAAGGGCCAACCCGGGCAGGTCGCCCCGGTGTCCCACGGCTGCCCGTCCGCCCTGTTCCGCGGAGTCAACATCCTCAACACCCAGACCGAGGGAGGTCAGTCGTGAGCAGGGCGAGAGTGACCGAAGCGGCCGGGCTGGTCGAGCAGGCGCTGACCGCGGCGAAGCGGCCGACGATCGCCTACGTGACCGAGCGGGCCGAGGCCAACCTCCGCTGGGCGGGCAGCGCCCTCACCACCAACGGGGAGATGACCAGCACCGAGCTGACCGTCGTGGCCACCGCCGAGGTGGACGGCGGCACCGCGGTCGGGACCGTGAGCCAGCAGGTGACCGACGCCGATCAGGTGGCCGCCCTGGTGGCCGCCGCCGAGGCCGCCGCGCAGGCGTCCCCGCCCTCCCCCGACGCCGCCCCGTTGGTGCAGCCGTGGGGGGCCGCGGACGACTTCGACCTGGCGCCGGCCGGCACCACGATCGACGTCCTGGACGAGGTCGCCCGCGGTCTCGGGCAGGCGTTCCAGGAGGCCGCCGGCCGGGACCAGCGGCTGTACGGGTTCGCCGAGCACATCGTGACCACCACCTACCTGGGCAGCACCACCGGTCTGCGCCTGCGCGGCGTCCAGCCGACCGGTCGGCTCGAGCTCAACGGCAAGTCCGCCGACGGTGCCCGGTCCGCCTGGGTCGGCGCCGCCAGCCGGGACTTCACCGACGTCGACGTGACGGCCCTGACCGCGGAGCTGACCACCCGGTTGGGCTGGGCCGAGCGTCGTCTCGACCTGCCCCCTGGACGCTACGAGACGATCCTGCCGCCCGGTCCGGTGGCCGACCTGATGATCTACGCGTACTGGTCGGCCAGCGCCCGCGACGCCGAGGAGGGCCAGAACGCGTACGCCACCCCCGGCGGTGGGACCAGGATCGGCAGCCGGATGTCCGACCTGCCGCTGCGGTTGTTCTCCGACCCGGCCCGCCCCGGCCTGGAGTCGATGCCGTTCGTCGACTTCGGGTCCGGCCCCGACGGCACCTCCTTCACCGCGGACGCCGGCCACCCGATCGCCGCGGTGGACTGGATGCGCGACGGCGTCTGGAACGAGCTGATCCGCAACCGCGCCTGGGGAGCGAAGACGGACCGTCCGGCCACCCCGCCGGCCGACAACCTCATCCTCGACGGAGGCGGTGAGGCCTCGCTGGAGGAGATGGTCGCCGGCACCGAGCGGGGTCTGCTGCTGACCTGCCTGTGGTACATCCGGGAGGTCGATCCGGAGCGGCTGCTGCTCACCGGTCTGACCCGGGACGGGGTGTACCTGATCGAGAACGGCCAGGTGAGCGGAGCGGTGAACAACTTCCGCTTCAACGAGTCGCCGCTGGAGCTGCTCGGTCGGATCAGTGAGGTCGGGCGGACCGAGAAGGTGCTGTGCCGGGAGTGGAACGACTTCTTCAACCGCACCGAGATGCCGCCGATCCGGGTGCCCGACTTCAACATGTCGACGGTCTCCCAGGCCAGCTGACGGGGCGGCGCCACCGCCGGCTCCGGTCCCCACCCGTGCACTGTCCGACCACGGGCGGCATCGGCAGGTGACGACGGCGAGCGACCCGGCCCGTGTCAGCGGCCCTCTCTAGGGTGTCGACCATGGCTGAGAAGAAGGGCAAGGGCAGCTCGACTGCCAAGAAGGCGAACGCCAAGGCAGCGAAGGAGGGCAAGAAGAACCCGCGGAAGTCCTCCTCCGCCCAGGCCGAGCTCGGCAAGAAGGGCGGGAAGAAGAAGAGCAGGAAGGCGTAGCCCGCGACCTCGTCGTCAGTCGCGGGCGTCCAACCGGGCGGCGACGTCGGCGGGGAAGCCACCGGTGGCGATGGGGCTCCACCGGGTCGGGGTGATCCGGATCAGCGACTTGTCCTGCAGGCGCATCGCGGCGCGGTACTCGTCCCAGTCGGAGTGCTCGCCGGCGATGCACCGGAAGTAGTCGACCAGGGCGTCCTCGGCCTCGGGCATGTGCAGCACCTCGGCGTCGCCGTCGACCTGCACCCACGGCCCGTCCCACTCGTCGGAGAGCACACAGACCGACACCCGGGAGTCGCGCTCCGCGTTGACTGCCTTGGCCCGTCCGGGATAGCTGGACACCACCAGGCGACCGTCCGGATCGACGCCGCCGGACACCGGTGACAGCTGGGGGCGGCCGTCACGGCGAGTGGTGCCGAGCAGGAAGTGGTGGCGTGGGCGGACGAAGTCCAGCAGCTCGGCCAGCTCGACAGCTGTGTTGGTGGCGACGGAACGGGTCATGGAATCGACCCTACGCCGAGCCCTGATCCGCGTCTCGCCGTTGAGACGCGGACCAGGAAGACCGAGCCGAGCGGCCGCAGCAGGCTCAGGGAGCGCGACGGGGTCCGGTCGGGCGCGCGACGGTGACCGGTCCGCCGGTCACGTCCGGTCGGACGACCACCCGGACGGTCGTGGTCAGCGCGACGTCGGACACCACGTTCACCGCGGTGAGCGTGACCGGCGACTCGGCCGGTCCCTCCTCCGGCGTACCGGCGATGGTCGCCGACCCGTCACCGTTGTCGGTGAAGCTGAGTCCGGCCGGCAGATCACCCTCCAGGGCGATTCCGGGCGCCGGGAAGCCGGCAGCGCGGATGGGCAGGCTCGCGAACGCGCCCGCCACGAAGGTCAGCGGACCGCGGTGGAGGAACGCCGGTCCCTGCTGGACGGTCACCACCAGGGCCTCCGTGGTCGACCCCTCACCGTTCTGCGCCGTCACCGCGACCGCGGTGCTGCCGGCCGGGCCGGTCGGGGTCCCCTCGATGCTGGCGCTGCCGTCACCGTGCACGACCAACCGCAGACCCGCGGGCAGCCGGTCGACACCGACGGCCGGCACCGGATCGCCGTCGGCCTCGATCAGGTACGTGGTGCCGCCGCGGCCGAGCACGAAGTCCGCCGCCTCGGGCAGCGTCAGCGTGGGATCGCCCGGCGCCGAGGCGTAGGGGGCGGCGACGGCGCCGGAGGCGCCGGCGAGCAGACCCAGCAGTCCGAGCAGGAGCGCCATGACCAGCACCACCGGTCGCCGCGAACGCGGCGGGCGGGCTGAGGGCATGGCGGACTCCGGGGGATCGACAGCGATAGGGACGATCGTGAACCGCTTTCCCGCCGTAGACAACACCTCGGCAGACATCGTTGTCCAGCGTGAGTGAATCGTTATCACTCCGACCGGGCGGTGCGGTGGCCCGCGCCGAGCCGGTCGGTGCCGGCGTCGAGGCGGTCGGTGCCGCGTCGAGGCGGGACTCAGGCGCCGGCGGCCTCGTCGGCGAGCCCCCCGAGGCCGTCGAGCTCGTCATCGGCCGGGTCGTCCGGCGCGTACGCCACCACGCCGCGCCGCATCGCCCGCACCACGGCCCGGGCGGTCTCGCGCACCTCGCCCGGCCCGGCGGCGTCGGCGACCTGACCGGCGAAATCGAGCACCTGGCGCACCCACCGGACGAAGTCGCCGGCCGTCAGGTGCCCGTCGGACAGGACGGCGGCGAGGGGGCGGCCCGACGCCCAGCCGTACGCGCACTGGCTGAAGCCGATGTCGGGCTCCGGTCCACGGGGCAGCCGGTTGTCCCGCTCCACCAGCGACACCTCGCGCCAGATCCGGCGCACCCGGGTCATCGCCTCCTCGCTGACGCCGTCCGGCATCCGCGGCTTGCGCCACTGGTCGTCGCTGCGGCGGGACTCGTAGACCAGCGAGGCCAGCACGGCGGCCAGCTGCGGCGGGGTCAGGTCGTCGAACACCCCCGAGCGGATGCACTCGGCCGCCACCAGGTCCAGCTCGGCGTAGATGCGCGCCAGCATCCGCCCCTCCCGGGTGACGTCGTCGCCGGTCTCGCCGCCGAGGTAGCCCAGCGAGCCGAGCACGGTGCAGATCTTGTCGAAGTGGGTGGCGATGGTGTTGGTCCGCGACGACACCCGCGCCTGGGCACGTTCGTTCTCCCGCTCCAGGCGCAGCGCCCGCTCGGCGTAGCGGGCGTGGGCCTCCCGGTCCGGGCAGGTGTGACAGGGGTGCCGCCGCAGGCGGTCGCGCAGGTCGTCGATCTGCTCGGCCATCTCCTCGCTGATCTGCCCCGGTCTGTACTTCTGCGGGTTGAGGTCGATCTCGCCGAGCTTGGACCGGAAGGCGGCCCCGAGGTTCCGGCGGGAGGCCGGCTCCTTCGGGTTGAACTGCTTGGGCACCCGCATCCGGCCGGCCACCGCCGGGGGGGTCGGGAAGTCGACCAGGGACAGCCGGCGGACGTGCCGGTCCTCGGTCAGGACCAGGGGACGCGGGTTGTCCCGGTCGCCGGTCCGCGTGTCGGGGTCGATGACCACCGCCCAACCCTGGTTCTTGCCGCTCGGCACCCGGATGATGTCGCCCGGCATCAGCGTCAGCAGCAGCTGGGTCGCCTCGGCCCGACGGTCCGCACTCCGCTCCCGGCTGGCTTCGGCCTCGGTGGCCCCGATCTCGGCCCGCAGCCGCGCGTACGCCTGGTAGTCGCCGCGGTCGCACGCCGCCCGCCCCCACAGCTCGGCCAGCGCCTCGGTGTTGCGGGTCAGCGAGCGGGACAGCCCGACCACTGACCGGTCCGTCTGGAACTGGGCGAACGACTGCTCCAGCAACGAGCGGGCGCGGTCCCGACCGACGGCGCCGACCAGGTTGACGGCCATGTTGTAGGTGGGCGAGAACGAGCTCTTCAAGGGGTACGTCCGGCGCGAGGCCAGACCGGCGACGGCCCGGGGGTCCAGCCCCGGCTGCCAGACCACCACTGCATGTCCCTCGACGTCGATGCCGCGGCGCCCGGCCCGGCCGGTCAGCTGGGTGTACTCCCCCGGCGTGATGTCGGCGTGGGTCTCGCCGTTGTACTTCACCAGCTTCTCCAGCACCACGCTGCGGGCCGGCATGTTGATGCCCAGCGCCAGGGTCTCGGTGGCGAACACCACCTTGACCAGCCCCTTCACGTACGCCTCCTCGACCGCCTCCTTGAAGGCGGGCAGCATCCCGGCGTGGTGGGCGGCGATGCCGCGCTGCAGCGCCTCGACGAACCGGTCGTAGTCCAGCGCCCGCAGATCCGCCGCGGTCAGACCGGCGACGTGGCGGTCGGCGATCCCGGCCAGCACCACGCGCTCGTCGGCGGACGTGAGGCGCAGCCCGGAGCCGAGCAGCTGCCCGACGGCGGCGTCGCAGCCGGCCCGGGAGAAGATGAAGACGATCCCGGGCAGCAGCCCCTCGGCGTCCAGCGCGCTGACCAGGTCCGCCCGGGAGGCGACGGCCAGCGAGCGCGGCCGACCGGGCCCCTCGGTGCGGGAGTGGTGTGCCGCCCCGCCGTAGGCCCCGCTGCCGTACGCATGGGTGCGCTTGCCCTTGCCGCTGCGTCCGCGCGGTCGCCGCGAGTCGTCCCGGACGTGCCGGGCCTCCTCCTTGCTGACCCGGACCAGGGCGGGGTTGACCTCGGCGTCGGCCTGGCTGGGCAGCGGGACCGCTGTGGGCGCCTCGTCGGCGAACAGGTCGTAGAGGCGCTTGCCGACCAGCACGTGCTGGAACAGCGGCACCGGGCGTCGCTCGGAGACGACCACGGCCATCTCGCCGCGGACCTCCGACAGCCAGTCGCCGAACTCCTCGGCGTTGCTGACCGTGGCCGACAGGGCCACCAGCTGGATCGACTCGGCCAGGCCGATGATGACCTCTTCCCAGACCGCACCGCGGAACCGGTCGGCCAGGTAGTGCACTTCGTCCATCACCACGAAGCCGAGGTTGGTCAGCGTCGCGGAGTTCGCGTAGATCATGTTGCGCAGCACCTCGGTGGTCATCACCACCACCGGCGCCTCGGAGTTGATGCTGGAGTCGCCGGTCAGCAGGCCGACGTTGGCCGACCCGTGGCGGCGGACGAGATCGGCGTACTTCTGGTTCGACAGTGCCTTGATCGGGGTCGTGTAGAACGCCTTACGGCCCCGCTGGAGGGCCAGCCAGATGGCGAACTCGCCCACGATCGTCTTGCCGGCACCGGTCGGCGCCGCGACCAGGACGCCGGACCCGCCCTCCAGATGGGCGCAGGCCTCGCGCTGGTAATCGTCGAAGGCGAACCCGTAGCCGTCGGCGAACGCCGTCAGCTCGGGCGTGGCCTGGGCGGACCGGAACCGCCGGTAGGCCGCCGCGGGACTGGCGTCCGCCGGCTCCTGATCGAGCGGTCCGCCGGTGGGGTCTGGACGTTCGATCATGACCGCCACGCTACCCAGACGGCGAAGGCGCCGCCGCCGGCCGCGCCGATCCGACCGCCGTGCCGTTGTCCCGGAGGCTCGGACTCCGGGGACCGGGGCATGGTCTTCGGGGACCGGGGCATGGTCTTCGGGGACCGGGACCGTCGCTCCGCCGTCAGGGGGCGTAGACGCAGAGCAGGCCGGGGCGGACTTCGATGTCCAGCGGCCCGGTCGGCAGCGGCTCGCCGTCGCCGTAGCCGGCCAGGTCGGCCCGCTCCACCCGGACCGTCCGTGCCCGCAGCCGCTCCACGCAGGGATCGCGGACGAACCGCCCGGAGAAGGTCTGGGGCAGCAGCCGCAGCAGCTTCCCCCGGCTGGCCGCGTGCACGATGGTCAGGTCCAGCAGCCCGTCGCCCGGGTCGGCGTCCGGGCAGATCTTCATCCCGCCGCCGTAGTAGGGGCTGTTCCCGACGGCCAGCAGCATCGCGTCGAGCTCACGGACCTCGCCGTCGACGGTCAGCCGGTACGGCAGCGGGTCGAACGCGGCGATCTCGGCCAGCGCCGCGACCGCGTACCGCAGCGAGCCCTTGGGCCGCGCCATCGCGTTGGCCCGGGCGTTGACCAGCGCATCGAAGCCGGTCGCCACGACGCCGCCGACGAAGGTGTCGTTGACCTGCAGGACGTCGATCGGGCGGGCCGGTCCGGACGCGATCGCGCGGGCCGCCGACACCGGGTCGCGGACGTCCATGCCGAGACCGCGACACAGGTCGTTCCCGGTCCCGGCCGGGATCAGACCGAGGTCACTGACCCCCGGGTGTGCGGCGACCACGTTGATGCCGAGGTGCATCATGCCGTCGCCGCCCATCACCACCAGGGTGCCGACGCCGGACTCGACGGCGTCCACCGCCATCGCCTCGGCCTCCTCGACGCTGCGGCTGAGCAGCACGTCGACCCGGTGGCCGGTGTCGCGGAACAGCCCGGCGACCTCCGGCAGCAGCTGCTGGGCCCGACCCTTGCCGGACGTCGGGTTGACCACCAGGGCGATGCTGTCCCCGGTCCGGGACCGGCCCGACCCGGCGTCGTCGGTACCGGGGGTGCGGGGGGCCACTGCTCAGTCGCTGGTCGTGTCGAGGTCGTCCAGGGCCTTGTCGTGCAGCACGACCGCCCCGTCACCCTCCAGGGCCCGCTTGGCCTTGCGCCGGTCCAGGACGTGTGCCAGCGCCTCGGCCACCAGGAAGAGCAGGGCCATCGGGATGGCCAGCGCCAGCATCGAGAAGGGGTCGGTGGACGGGGTCGCCACGGCCCCGAAGACGAAGGTGCCGAAGATGACGTAGATCCGCGCCTTGGACAGCTGCGACGCCTTGACCACACCCACGATGTTGAGCATGAGCACGATCAGCGGGATGAGGAAGGCGATCCCGAAGACGACCATCAACCGGAGCATGAACGAGAGGAAGTCGTTGATGTTCTGCAGGTTGGCCACACCGTCCTGGGTGAACCCCAGCAGCACCGCGATGCCCTTCGGCATGATCAGGTAGCCGGTCACGACGCCGGCCAGGAAGAGCGGCGTGGCGGTGCCGATGAAGATCATCGCCCACTTCTTCTCCTTGGCCAGCAGCCCCGGGACGATGAACGACCAGAGCTGGTAGAGCCAGACCGGGGAGGTGAGCACCAGCCCGGACACGAGGCAGACCTTCAGCAACAGGGTGAACGGGGAGGCCAGCCCGATGTTGACCAGGTCGGTGATCTGGTCCGGGTTCTTCTCCTTGAGCTGCGCGATGGCCACGTCGTACGGGTGGCGCAGGATGTCGAACAGCTGGCCGTAGAAGACGGCCGAGAGGATCATCCCGAGGAGGATCGCGCCGACGGCGATGACCAGTCGGTAGCGCAGCTCCCGCAGGTGCTCGAACAGGGTCATCGACCCGTCCGGTGGGGTCGGCGGGGGCTTCAGCCAGGCGAAGCTCAAGCGGACCGGACGGCCCAGAACGGTGAGTGCCACGGGAGTCTACTGAGCGGACAGAGCTCAGAGGTCCTTGCGCAGGTCGTTGGGCGCCGGATCCTGGACGGGGGTCTGCGGAGCGGGCTGGCTGACCGGCGGCTGGGTGGTCGGTCCGGCGATCTGGTCGTTCTCGGCGTTCTCGGACTTGAGACCCTTGGTCTCCTCCTTGAACTCCTTGAGCGCCCGACCGGTGCTCTTGCCGAGGCCGGCGAGGCGGGAACCGCCGAAGAGCAGCAGCACCACCGCCAGGATGATCAGCAGCTCAGGAACGCCGAGTCCGAACATGGCCAGTGGATTCATCTTTTCCTTCTTTCCGACGGATTCTGCTTCAGCGGTGAACCGATCCGATCACGGGATCATCGGTCATCCTACGTCGCAGCCCGGCGGGACAGGTCCGTCGTGGCCACGTGGATCTCGGTCCCGGCGGCGGCGCTCTGTCGGTCGGATCGACCGGTCCCGGTCTCCCCCGGTGCCCCGACCTGGTCCAGCAGCCCGAGCACCTGATCGGCCTGCGCGAGCAGCCCACCGACCTCGTCCAGCAGCGCCTGGCTCTTGCGCCACAGCGACACGCCGAAGCAGACCACCATCACGAGACCGCCCAGCGCTATCGCGCCGAACACGATGACCCAGATCACCCGGGGAGCCTACGCCAGCCCGAGCGCGGCGTACTGGTCCAGCGCCTCCCGGGCCACCTCGACGGCGGAGTCCCCCGCCCCGGCGGGTGAGAGCACCCGGGCGTGCCCACCCAGCCGGAGCAGCATGCCCTCCAGCCAGGACGGGTGGGTGACCCGCAGGGTCACCACCGACCCCCCGCCGGGTCGCTGGGTGACCTGCTCGGTCGGGTAGTACTCCGCGATCCAGGAAGCCTGCGGATCGAGCTCCAGGGTGACCAGCGGGGCGTCGGCCAGCGCGTCGAACCACCCGCCGGTCAGGTCGCGGAGCACCACGTCGTGCGCCGCCACGGGGACGTCGGTGACGGCGACGGCCGCGATCCGGTCCAGCCGGAAGGTGCGCAGACCACCGGCCAGGTAGCACCAGGCCTCGAGGTAGCCGTAACCGTCGAGCACGAAGACGCGCAGCGGGTCGACCTGTCGCCGCGTCGTCTCGGCCCGGGTGGCCACGTCGTAGGTGAGGTCCAGCCGGAGACCTCGCTGCAGACCGTCGCTCACCTGGGCCTGGATCTCGTCCCGCGCACCCTGCACCAGCACCGCCGCCTGACCCGAGTGCGCCTGGCTGCCCGCCACCGACTCGAGCTTGGCCAGCGCCGAGTCGATCGCCGCGCGCTTGCCCGGACCGGCGATCCCGCGCAGCGTCCGCAGGGCCAGCACCAGAGCCAGCGCCTCGTCCGCCGACAACCGGAGTGGTCGGGTGAGGTAGTCGGCGTTGGACAGGTGGATGACCCCCTCGCCGTCCACCGCGTCCATGTCGATGTCGATCAGGTCGCCCGGGGTCAGCCCGGGCATGCCGCACATCCACAGCACGTCCAGGTCGGCCCGGAGCGTGACCGGGCTGATGCCGAAGGACGCCGCCACCTCGGTCAGGGACACCCCGTCGTGCTCACGCAGGTAGGGCACCAGGGCCAGCAGCCGCCGCACCTGGGCGCGCGAGGTCATCACGCCGACACCCGCTCGTTCTCCAGCTCCCGGTCGGGGGACCCGTCGACGGCGGGGAGCGAGCCGGCGGCCACCCGGCCGAGCATGTCCAGCACCCGCTCCCGCAGCTCGGGCGGGTCGAGCACGATCGCGTCGGCCCCGTAGCGGACGACCTCCTCGGCCAGGGAGTGCCGATCCGAGTACGCCACCCGCAGCACCTCGAACCCGACCGGCAACCGTACGCCCGAGACCTCGGTGCCGACGGCCTGGCCGTCACCGGTCTGGCTGTCACCGGTCTGGCTGTCACCGGTCTGGCTGTCACCGGTCTGGGTGGTCCCGGTCTGGGCGGTCCCGGTCAGGCTGTTCCCGGCGCCACCGGCACCGGGGTCCTCGGCCGGACGGCTCTGTCTCCGCAGCGTGGGGCCCTTGCCCGCCCGGACCGCGATGGTGGCGGTCCGGTGGGGCTCCCTCGGGTCCAGGGACCGGGCCAGGGCCCGCAGGTCCAGGTCCTCGGGCACCTCGTAGGCACCGACCTTGGAGAGCCGTCGGGGCTTGTCGGTGATCCGGGTCAGCTTGAACATCCGGGTGGCCTGCCGGTCGGTGTCGAAGCCGATCACGTACCAGCGGCCCTTGGAGGCGGTCATCCCCCAGGGCTCGAGGGTGCGCTTCTCGGTGCCGCGGTAGGTGAAGGAGACCCGGACGCGGTCGAGCACCGCCGTCCAGAGCGGCTCGAACGCCTCTTCGCGCGCCTGCACCGACGGCTCCAGCGTGGCCAGCTGGGAGGTGTCCGGCTCGACCCCGGCCGCCCGGAGCTTGGCCAGGGCGCTCTGGGTCGACTCCGCCACGCTCGCGTGCTGCCACACCCGGGCCGCGACGCCGACCACGGCCGCCTCGTCGGCATCCAGCTCCACCGGCGGCAGCTCGAACTCCGAGGCCTTGATCCGGTAGCCGGGCTCGTCGTCGAAGAAGGCGTCGAACGAGCCGACCTCGATGGGGACGCCCAGCGCCCGCAGCTCGTCCTTGTCCCGTTCGAAGGTGCGCTCGAAGGCGCTGTCGGAGAGATCGTGGTAGCCCTCGACCGCCTCGCGGATCTGGCTCTTGGGTAGGTACCGACCTGACACCAACAGACAGATCGTGAGGTTGAGGATTCTCTCGGTCTTACGTGATGTCATGCTCAACTCCCGTACGACCGCAGGTCGTCACTCCGAGGGCTCCGTGCCGACGCGTCACGCTACCAGCATTCGAAAGGGTTTCCGATGAGCTCCGGCGCGGGTCGACCCCCGGGTGCCGCCGGTCGCGGTCACTCCTCCGGGGTCGAGACGGCCGGCGCCGGAACCGCGTCCGGGCCCTCCGGTCGCTACGCCCCGAGTCCCACCGGCGATCTGCACCTGGGCAACCTGCGCACGGCCCTGCTGGCCTGGCTGTTCGCGCGGTCGAGCGGTCGCCGGTTCCTGCTCCGGTTCGAGGATCTCGACGCCGGACGGGTCCGTCCCGGGGTCGCGGAGCGACAACGCGCCGACCTGGAGGCGCTCGGGCTCTCCTTCGACCCGCCGCTCCTGGTGCAGTCGGACCGGTCAACGGTCTACGGCGAGGCGCTGGCGGCGCTGTCCGGGCAGACCTACGAGTGCTTCTGCACCCGCCGGGAGATCGCCGACGCCGCTTCCGCCCCGCACGGTGATCCCGGCCGCTACCCCGGCACCTGCCGGGACCTGACCGGGGCCGAGCGGACCGAGCGCCGCCGGTCGGGACGATCGCCGGCGCTGCGCCTGCGCGGGAACGGTGCCGTGGTCACCATCACCGACCTCCTGCACGGCCCGGTGACCGGCGTGGTCGACGACGTGGTCGTCCGCCGGCCGCTGACCCCGCAGCACGGTGACCAGGTGGCGGCCTACCAGCTCGCGGTGGTGGTGGACGACGGCGCCAGCGGGGTCGACCAGGTCGTGCGCGGCGACGATCTGCTCGCCTCGGCCCCCACCCAGGCCTGGCTGGCCACCCGCCTGGGGTTGCCGGTGCCGACCTACGCGCACGTGCCGCTGGCCCTGAACGCGGGCGGACGCCGACTGGCCAAGCGGGACGGCGCGGTCACCCTCGCCGACCTCGCCCCCCTCGGCTGGACACCGGAACGGGTGCTCGGCCTGCTGGCCGCCTCCCTGGGGCTGACAGAGCCCGGCGAGCAGGTCAGCGCGACGGACCTGCTGGCCCGCTTCGACCCGTCCCGGCTGCCGCGGGAGCCCTGGGTCGTGCGACCCGATCGGCTCACCACCGCAGAGTGACGAGAAAAGCGACGGAGATCTGCCTCTCACGGTCCGGCCGCCGGCGTGTCGCGCGGCGTGTCGCCCACGCGTCGCAGGTTTCCGTCACCTGCCGAGCCTGATGCGACGGTCCGCCCCTACAGCGCGCCGACCACCCCGGCCTTGGTCAGCAGGTGGGTCATCTCGAAGGTGTGTCCCACCCCGTAGGTGGGCGTCCACTCCGGGTCCTGGGCCAGGTAGCTCTGGCTGTCCCCCTCGATCAGGCCGTAGAGCACCTCGCCCACGATCCGGCCGCCGACCGGACCGAGATGGCGCCCGCCGGCCTCCACCTCGGCCTCGCGCAGGATGTAGAACCACAGCGGGGTCCGCTCGTCGAGGTGGCTGGAGGACAGGTCGGCCAGGTCGGTCGGCTTGAGCACCGGCAGCTGCATGGCCCTGGCCACCGACTGACCCGACGGGACCCGCATGGTCAGGCTGCGCACCAGGTTGCGGATGGCCAGCGAGTCGGGCGTGCCGCTCGCCTGCCCGAGGAGGTGGAACAGCGCGCTCGACAGCGTGGTGTCGATCAGCTTGTTGGGCCGGACCCGACCGTCACCGAAGTCGAAGAACGTCTGCCAGTCCACGAACCGTCGCGGTGCGCGGCAACCGCCTCGCAGGTCGGCCGGGTCGTCGGCGACGGCGTGGGTGTGGTCGAAGATCATGGCGAAGAACTGCTGGCCGACGTCGCTGGCGCTGGTGCCGAAGTTGGCCCGGTAGCTGGGTCGCACCTGCGAGTGCCCGAAGCGGTAGGCCGCCACCGAGAACTCGACCGGGATGTACGGGTCGTGCCGCCAGGCGTAGAACTTCCGGCCGTGGGTGACGATGTCGGTCATGGTGGCGGCTCCGACCGTCTTCGGCAGGAACTCGTGCACGATCATCCACTGGTAGTGCCACCGCACGATGCGCTGGGCCTCGGCGAACACCTCCTCGACCGTCAGCACGGTCCCCAGCCCGTCCTTCACGTCGGCGACCACGGCGTTGTGGAAGCGCAGCATGGCGAGGTGCAGCTGGGCCACGATCAGGTTCTCGTCGTTGCGCGGGTCGCCGAGGATGGCGACGTTCTGGCTGTTGCGCGGCAGGTCGTAGCGCGGCTGGCCGTCCACCGTGACCGCCGCCGAGCCCGGGATCTCCTCGATGAGCAGCGTGGTCTGACCATGGTCGACGTGCTGGTCGTAGAGGGCGGGGCTGACGCCGGGACCGCCGCCGTACAGGCTGTCCAGGTCGAGCGCCGGGATCCGGAAGTTGCGGATGGACTCCGGGTCCTGTCGGCGGGCCAGGCTCGACGTCGGGTCGAACGTCATGTCGTGGTCGAGGAACTGGCCGAGGAACGTGAACCCGGCGGTGAGGTCCGGGTTGTTCGGGTTGTGCGCGCTCTTCGTCGGATCGGCGATCAGGGCGATCGGGTCGGTGAGATCGTCCGCGGCGTCCATCACCCCGCCGGGCCGCCCGATCTCGGTCAGCGCGGCGCGGATGGTCGGGGTGTCGGCCGAGAAGGGCGGCAGCGTCGGGAACAGCCGCCCGAAGCGGCCGCGGTCGTAGAACGTGGAACTGGGGGTGGTGACGCCGTTGTCGGCAGATCCGTGGCTCATGGCACAGAGGAGCCCCAGCAGCGGCCGACTGATACGGCCGGTGCTGGTCCGGCGACCCGGCTGGTGCTACTGGCTGGGAGCGGCGAACAGCAGGTCGACCACCAGCACCAGCGTGGTGTTCTTCTCGATCTTGGGGGTGGCGTTGCCGTCGGGATAGCCGTCGGCCGGCGGCACGATCAGCAGCACCCGGCTGCCGACGGTCTGACCGACCAGTCCCTTGGCCATGCCGGGGAGCAGACCGGACAGCTGGTACTGCTGGGCCCCGGACTTGTACGAGTCCTCGAGCAGCTGACCGTCCCACGTGTACCAGCGGTAGTTGAAGGTGATCGTGTCGGCCTGGGTGACCTTCGCCCCGGCGCCCTTGATGATCGGCTGCACCGTCAGCGCGGTCGGCGGCTCGGTCTTCGGCATGGTGACCTCGGGCACGCCGTTCTTGTCGGTCACCGTAGGCAGACCGGCCTTGGGATCGACCTTCTCGCCCTCCGGCCCGGTCAACGGAGCGGCCACGATGTCCACCACGAAGAGCAGGGTGTCGCCGACCTCGATGCCCGCCTGCGGGCTGCCGCCGCTGGCGTCGTAGCCGTCGGCGCCGGGCATGGCGATGAGCACCCTGCTGCCCTGCTGCTGACCGGTCAGACCCTTGCTGAAGCCGGGGACCACCTGCGCCAGGTTGAAGGTGGCCGGCTCGCCCCGGCTGAAGGAGTCGTCGAACTTCTTGCCGGTCCGTCCGTTCACGCCGTAGTAGTCGACGGTGACGGTGGTCCCCTCGGCCAGCTTCGGGCCGTTGCCTTCGCTGAGCACCCGGGTCTGGGTCTTGTCGACGGCGAACGGGGCCTTGACGCTGACCTTCGGCTCCTTGCCGAAGGCGCCGGTGACCTTGACGGCGTCGGTGTTCTTCGACACCGGCACCGCAGCCTTGGACGCCGACGGGCTCGCGCTCGCCGACGGGGAGCCGGAGGTCGGCGCGCTCGGGGAGGCGCTGGACGCGGGATCGCCCTCGTCACCGCAGGCGGCGAGTCCCATCAGGGACCCCGCCACGACGGTCACCAGCAGGGTCTTCAGGGCACGGCTCGTACGTCGGGAACGTACAGGTCGGTCAGCAGGCACCGGTGCACCCTACCCGGACCGAACCAACTCACCGCGGATCTGGGACCGCCGGCCGGTGGTGTGCAGGCGCCGGGTTCAGGCCAACGACGGTCGCCGCATCGACGCGATCAGCCGGTCGACCCGGTCGTCGGTGGCCAGGAACGGGTCCTTGCAGAGGACGGTGCGCTGGGCCTGGTCGTTCAGCTTCAGGTGCACCCAGTCGACCGTGTAGTCGTTGCGTCCCTCCTGGGCGGCCCGGATGAAGTCACCACGGAGCTTGGCCCTGGTGGTCTGCGGGGGCACGGACTTGGCCCGGAAGATGTCCAGCTCACCGGTGACCCGGGCGGCCATCCCGCGCGACTGCAGCAGGTCGAACAGCCCCCGACCGCGACGGATGTCGTGGTAGGCCAGGTCGAGCTGGGCGATCCGGGGGTCGGCCAGACCCAGCTCGTGCTTCGCCGCGTACCGGTCCAGCAGCTTCTGCTTGATCACCCAGTCGATCTCGGTGTCGACCAGCCCGAGCTTGTCCTCCGCGACGGCGCGCAGCGTCCGCTCCCACAGGTCCAGCACCCGGTCGACGGTCTGGGTGCCCAGGCCCTCGCGGCGGACGAACTCGCTCACCTTCTCGTAGTACTCCGTCTGCAGGTCCAGCGCCGAGGCGCGGCGGCCGTTGGACAGGGCCACCGTGGTGCGCCCGGTGGGGTCGCGGCTGAGGTCGCGGATGGCCCGGATCGGGTTCTCCAGGGTGAGGTCGCGCATCGGCACCCCGGCCTCGATCAGCCGCAGCACCAGCTCGGCGCTCCCGACCTTGAGCAGGGTGGTCGTCTCGCTCATGTTGGAGTCCCCGACGATCACGTGCAGCCGCCGGTAGCGCTCCGGGTCGGCGTGCGGCTCGTCGCGGGTGTTGATGATCGGCCGGCTCCTGGTGGTGGCCGACGAGACCGACTCCCAGATGTGCTCGGCCCGCTGGCTGACGCTGAACTCCGCACCCCGGGCCGTGTGCAGCACCTTGCCGGAGCCGCAGATCAGCTGCCGCGACACCAGGAAGGGGACGAGCACGTCGGTGATCTTGGCGAAGTCACCGACCCGGGAGATCAGGTAGTTCTCGTGGCAGCCGTAGGAGTTGCCGTGGCTGTCGGTGTTGTTCTTGAACAGGTAGATGTCGCCGCTGATCCCCTCGCTGGCCAGCCGCTGCTCCGCGTCGACGATGAGGTCCTCGAGGATCCGCTCGCCGGCCCGGTCGTGGTTGATCAGCTGGACCAGGTCGTCGCACTCCGCGGTGGCGTACTCGGGGTGCGAGCCGACGTCGAGGTAGATCCGGGATCCGTTGCGCAGGAAGACGTTCGACGACCGACCCCAGGTGACGACGCGCCGGAACAGGTAGCGGGCCACCTCGTCGGGGGTCAGCCGACGCGTTCCACCGGAGGTGCAGGCGACCCCGTACTCGGTCTCCAGCCCGTAGATGCGCCGGTCCACTGATCCTCCTCGTCCCGCTCGGGGTCCGGTCAGCCGCCGGTGAGATCCAGCAGCTCGCCGAGCTCGTCGCGGGTCAGCTCGCGGAACTCCCCGACCTTCAGGTTGCCCAGCCGGACCGGGCCGATGCCGGTCCGCGACAGCCGGCGCACGGGATGACCGACCGAGTCCATCGTACGGCGCACGATCCGGTTCCGACCTTCGGTCAGGGTGATCCGGACCAGTGTCTTGTCGGGCGCCGACGACACCACCTTCACCGACGTCGGCCGGACCGGACCGTCCTCGAGGGTGACGCCCTGCCGGAGGCGCTTGATGGTGTGCGGGCTGAGCACCCCCTCGACCTCCGCCAGGTACGTCTTCGGGACCTCGAACGAGGGGTGCGCCAGCCGGTGGCCGAAGTCGCCGTCGTTGGTCAAGATCAACAGGCCCTCGGTCTCGGTGTCCAGGCGTCCGACGTGGAACAGGCGGTCGTTGGCCGAGCGGCGCCCCGGCACCTTGCCGACCAGCAGGTCGGCGAGCGTGCGCCGACCCTCGGGGTCGTCCATGGTCGACACCACGCCGCGGGGCTTGTTCAGCACGAGATAGAGGTGTCGACGGGGCGGTGGGATGCGGGAGCCGTCGACCCGTACGGTGTCGCGCTCGGGATCCACCCGCATGCCCTGCTCGGTGACCAGCCGTCCGTTCACCTCGACCCGGCCCTCGTTGATCATGTTCTCGGCGACCCGTCGCGACGCGACACCGGCCGCGGCCAGCACCTTCTGCAGGCGTACGCCTTCGGTCGACTCCTCAGCCATGGCTGTCTTCTCTCTCGTGGTAACGATCGTCGGAGCCGTCAGCGTCGGTGGTCGCCGGGGCGACCACGGCATCTGACAGCTCGGCGGTGGGTTCATCGGGTACGGCCTGTGGTCGGGCCAGCTGGCTCAGCTCGGCCTCCAGCTCGTCGACCTCGGGCAGGTGCGGCGCCAGGGCCGGCAGGTCGTCCAGGCTACGCAGCCCCATCCGCTCCAGGAAGTAGCCCGTGGTGCGGAACAGGATCGCCCCGGACTCCGGGTCGTGCCCGGACTCCGCGACCAGCCCCCGGGTCAGCAGCGTCCGCATCACCCCGTCGACGCTGACCCCGCGGACGGCGGAGATCCTGGCCCGGGAGATCGGCTGCTGGTAGGCGACCACGGCCAGCGTCTCGAGCGCGGCCTGCGAGAGCTTGGCCTGCTGCCCGTCGAGCAGGTAGGCCGAGACCAGGTCGGCGTGCTCGTCGCGGGTGTAGTAGCGCCAGCCGCCACCGATCTGCCGCAGCTCGAAGCCGCGCCCGGTCTCCTCGTAGAAGGCGACGAGCTCGGCCAGCGCCTCGGCGACCAGACCCGTCGGCGCCCCGAGGGCCGCCGCCAGCTCGGTCTCCGGCATCGGCTCGTCGGCGATCAGCAGCAGCGCCTCCAGCGCACCGCTGATCTCCTCGGCCGTCGTCGCCGCCGCCTGCTCGCCGGTGCCGGTCTCGGTGGTCCCGGTCTCGGTGGTCCCGGTCTCGGTGGTCCCGGTCTCGGTGGTCCCGGTCTCGGGAAGGCCGTCGGCCATCGACTCCGACGGCTCGGGACCTCTTCCGCTCAGGTCGGTCATGCCGGCCCCCTCTCGGCTGGGTTGTCTGCGGAGTCGTCAGCGCCGGCGGTCGGCCGGGCGACCACTCCGTCTGACACCTCGGTGGTGCTCGACTCGGACGGGACGGTCGGAGCGTCCCCGTCGAACTCGTCGGAGATGTCCAGGTCGCCGGACTCGCTGCCGGTCCAGCGGATGGTCAGCTCACCGAGCGGGGTGAGCTGCTCGAAGGCCACCGCCTGCTCCCGGAACAGCTCGAGCAGGGCCAGGAAGCGGGCCACCGTGGTCACCCGGTCGGGTGCGTCGGCCGACAGCGCCCGGAACGTCATGGTGCCGGTCCGACGCAGCCGGTCGACCACCAGGGCGGCCTGCTCGCGGACGCTGACCGTGGACAGGTGCAGGTGGGCCAGCGAGATCACGTCGGCCTGTTTCGGCGCCATCGCCTTGGCCGCCAGGGCGGCCAGCTCGACCGGGGTGATGGTCAGTCGCACCTCCGGGAGCAGGCTGGCGAACCGGGGGTCCGGTCCCACCTGCCGCGGATGCCGGCGGTCCTCCACCGACAGACGCTGGACGAGCAGGGCGGCGATCTGCTTGTACGCCTTGTACTGCAGCAACCGCGCGAAGAGCAGGTCCCGCGCTTCCAGCAGCGCCAGGTCCTCGGTGTCGGTCATCTCCCCCGACGGCAGCAACCGGGCGGCCTTGAGGTCGAGCAGGGTCGCCGCCACGACGATGAACTGGCTGGTCTGCTCCAGGTCCCACGCGTCCCCGCTGGCCTTGATGAAGCCGATGAACTCGTCGGTCACCTTGGAGAGGGCGACCTCGGTGACGTCGAGCTTGTGCTTGGAGATCAGCTGCAGCAGCAGGTCGAACGGACCGGTGAAGTTGGTCAGGTGGACCGAGAAGACCCCCTCGTCCGCGGCGGACGCCGGGAGTCCGTCCGGCACCCCGGCCGTGCTCGCCCGATCGGTCGGCACCGTGATCAAGACGCCGTCAACCGGCGGACCAGCTCGCCGTCGCCGCCGGCGGAGTCCAGGTCGGCCAGCGCCAGCGCCATCGCTGCCCGGACCAGGCGGCCCCGGTCGACGGCCAGCCCCAGCTCACCGCGCAGCCGCAGCCGGGCCTGCTCGATGGCGAGCAGCTCCTCACGGCTGACGTAGACGGTGATCTTCTCCTCGTGCCGGACCCGACCGGAGCCGCCGGTGACCGCGCCAGGCCCGTCAGCCGGCGGAGCCACCTCGGGACGGGTGGGCGTCGGGGGCGACGCCGCCCGGAGCGTCCGGTCGGGGTCGTCGACGGCGCGCGGACCGGTCGGGGGCTCGCCCGAGCGGCGGTCGGCCGCCGTCTCGGGACCGGTGGATCGGAAGAGCTCCGACGCACCGGGCAGCTTCACGCGACGCGACACCGCTGCAGGACCTCTCGTGCCAGGCTCCGGTAGGACGCCGCCCCCGCGGACGAGGACGCGTACGTGGTGATCGGCTCGCCCGCCACCGTGGTCTCGGGGAACTTGATGGTCCGCCGGATGACGGAGTGGAAGACGACCTCGCCGAAGGCGTCCACGACCCGCTCCATCACCTCGCGGGTGTGCAGCGTGCGGGGGTCGTACATCGTGCCGAGGATGCCGAGCACCTCCAGGTCCGGGTTCAACCGGTCCTGGACCTTGGTGATGGTGTCGGTCAGCAGGGCGATGCCCCGGAGGGCGAAGAACTCGCACTCCATCGGCATGATCACCTTGTCCGCCGCGGTCAGCGCGTTGATCGTGAGCAGACCCAGCGACGGGGCGCAGTCGATCAGGATGACGTCGTAGACCGCGCGGAGCGGCCGCAGCAGACGCTGCAGGGTCTGCTCCCGGGCCACCTCCGAGACCAGCTGGATCTCGGCGGCGGACAGGTCGATGTTGGCCGGCAGGATGTCCATCCCGTCGACCACGCTGGGTCGGATCACCTCGTCGGCGGTCGCGTCCCGGCCGAGCAGCAGGTTGTAGATGCTCAGGTCCAGCGTGTGCGGGTTGATCCCCAGCCCGACCGACAGCGAGCCCTGCGGGTCGAAGTCGACCAGGAGCACCTTGCGCCCCAGCTCGGCCAGCGAGGCCCCCAAGTTGATGGTGGTGGTCGTCTTGCCGACCCCGCCCTTCTGGTTGCACATCGCGATCACCACGGCCGGGCCGTGACCGGACAGCGGCTCCGGCTCGGGGAGCTCGGGCCAGGGACGCCCGGTCGGACCGAGCGCGGGTCCGGGGTCGGTCTCCGGGGCCGCGAACAGGCCGTCCGTCGGTTCCTCCGCCGCCGGCACCGCCACGCCGGCCGGTTCGTGCTGCTGATCCTCGTGCCGGATCTCGCCGTCGTGCTCCACTCGCGGATCTCCCTCCGTTGCCTCGGGCAGCCTAGTGCCTGGCCGTGGCGCTTTGTCGACTTGGACTGCGGAGCGTGCCGCCCGGCGGGACAAACTCGGGGCTCAACGGGCCGACACGCCGACCACGAGGTCCGCCACCGCCTTGACCCCCACGGCCGTCCCGGCTCGCCCCTCAGCCCATGGCCCGCGGGTGCGACGAGCGGTACACCTCGCGCAGGTGGTCGACGGTGACCTGGGTGTAGATCTGGGTGGTGGTCACCGACGCGTGCCCCAGCAGCTCCTGCACGACGCGGACGTCGGCGCCGCCCTCGAGCAAGTGGGTGGCGTAGCTGTGCCGCAGCGTGTGCGGCGACACGTCGGCGGTGATGCCGGCGCGTTCGGCGGCGGTCTTCAGGATCGTCCAGGCGCTCTGCCGTGACAGCCGACCACCTCGGCGGTTGACCAGCAGCGCCGGGGTCCCCCGCCCGCCCGCCACCAGACCCGGGCGGGCACGGGTCAGGTAGGCCCGGACCGCTTCGCGGGCGTACGAGCCGACCGGCACCCAGCGCTCCTTGCTGCCCTTCCCGAACAGCCGGAGCCCGACAGGTTCCTCCGCGGGCGCATCGGCGAGCCGGGCCACGTCGTCGACGTCCAGACCGACCACCTCCGAGATGCGCGCACCGGTGCCGTAGAGCAGCTCCAGCAGGGTGACGTCCCGCAGCCCGAGCGGGGTCTCCACCAGCGGTGTCTCCAGCAGCGCCTGCACCTCGGCCAGGCTCAGTCCCTTGGGCAGCCGGCGGCCCGCCCGGGGCGGCGCGACCTCACGGGCCGGGTCGGTGGTGGTGAGTCCGTCGTCGGCGGCGAACCGGTGCAGGCTGCGGACGGCGACCACGATCCGCGCCGTGCTCGCCGGCGCCAGCGTGCTCTCCCGGAGGTCGCCGGCGAACTCCGCCACCACGGGGGCGCTCACCTGCTCGAGGTCGCGGATTCCCTTGCTGGTCAGGAACTCCACGTAGCGGCGAAGATCACGACGGTACGCCGACGAGGTGTGCGGCGACACTCCTCGCTCGACCCTGAGGTGGTCCAGATAGCCCTCGACCGCCTGCGCCGCGGTCAGCTCGGCGGACACCGCCCCGCCGCCGCCGGTCAGCCGAGCACGTCGGCGAGCGGGCGGTGGGGCATCCCGTGAGCCTGGGCGACGGGGCCGTTCACCAGGTCGCCGTCGTGGGTGTTGACACCCAGGGCCAGCGCCTGATCGGCCCGGCACGCGGCCTGCCAGCCACGGTCGGCCAGACTCACCACGTACGGCAGCGTCACGTTGGTCAGCGCGTACGTCGAGGTGTGCGGGACGGCGCCGGGCATGTTGGCCACGCAGTAGAAGACCGAGCCGTGGACCATGTAGGTCGGCTCCGCGTGGGTGGTGGGCCGGCTGTCGGCGAAGCAGCCGCCCTGGTCGATGGCGATGTCGACGAGCACGCTGCCCGAGCGCATCCGGGCCACCAGCTCGTTGCTGATCAAGGTCGGCGCCTTGGCGCCCGGCACCAGCACGGCCCCGATCACCAGGTCCGCGTCGACCACGGCCCGCTCGATCTCGTACGAACTGGACGCGACCGTCTGCAGGTGGCCCTGGTAGATCCGGTCGACCTCGCGCAGCCGGTCGATGTTGTTGTCGAGCAGGAGGACCTCGGCCTGCATGCCCAGGGCGATGGCCGCGGCGTTCATGCCGGAGACCCCCGCCCCGATCACCACCACCTTGGCCGCGTAGACGCCCGAGACGCCACCCATCAAGGTGCCGCGACCGCCGCCCTGGCGCATCAGGTGGTAGGCGCCGACCTGCGGTGCGAGCCGGCCGGCGACCTCGCTCATCGGCGCGAGCAGCGGCAGCTGTCCGGACGGCAGCTGGACCGTCTCGTACGCGATGCCGGTCACCCGGCGGTCGAGCAGGGCGTGGGTGCAGTCCCGGCCGGCGGCCAGGTGCAGGTAGGTGAAGAGCACCTGACCGGGTTGCATCCGGTCGTACTCGACGGCGATCGGCTCCTTCACCTTCAAGATCATCTCCGCCGACGACCACACGGCGTCCGGTCCGGTGACGATGGTCGCTCCGGCGGCCCCGAACTCGGCATCGGGGATCGAGGACCCCAGACCGGCGCCCGCCTCCACCGTCACGTGGTGACCGTGCCGGACCAGCTCGTGCACACCGGCCGGGGTGATGGCCACCCGGTACTCGTGGTTCTTGACCTCCGACGGCACGCCAACCCTCATGGCCGGATCCTAGTGCTGCGCCGGCACCTCCGGGGAGGGCCGGGCGGCGGCCCGATCGATCAGCAGCTGGGCGACCACGAGGTTGGGCACCCAGCACAGCCAGGCGACGGCCGGGTAGACGCGGTCGAGCTCGAGCCCGAGGACCATCGAGACCGGTAGGTAGATCCGTAGCATCACCGCGGCGTACGTGAGGGCGAACGATCTCGTCATCCAGCGGCGGTGCCGGGTGATGTCACCGGCTCGGACGGCCCGGTAGCCGAGGAACCCGGTGAGGAGCCAGCCGAGGGCCAGACCGAGGAAACCGGCCCCGGCGACCGGGCTGCTGGTGGTGAACAGCGCGAGCGCCCCGCCGGACAGGCCGCCGACCGCGCAGGCGACCAGGTAGAGCCGACCGGACCAGCGATGCACGCGTGGGGCTCGGAGACGCAGCTCCCGGGCGAACTGCCACGGACCGATCAGCAGGGCGAGACCGGAGGCGACGATGTGCACCCGTAGCCCGAGCGGGGTCGGGAAGCGGTTGGCGGCGATCTCCACCGGGACCAGACGGAAGCCGCTGGCCACCAGGGCGACGGCGTAGCCGCCGACAGCCACGGCGAACAGGGTCATGATCACCCAGCCGACCCGGCGGGCCTTCGCGTGGGGTCGGGTCGGCTCGGGCCGGGCGGCGGGGGTGGCGATGATGCTCATGCAGCGGATGCTCGTCCCACCGACCGTGCGCGGCATCCGGGACGCGTCCGGCGAGGACCCGGGGCGTCCCCTGGTCTCTCCCGCGGTCAGGACGGCAGGATCACGTTCATGGCGTTGCGCAGCAACCGCCACTCCCGCCTGGTGATCGGTCCCTCGATCTCCCCGTCGGCGCTGAGGTGCACCGGCTGCCCACTGACCTCCACCCGGGAGGCCAACCGGTGCTCCACGTCCCGGTGCCGGGGGTGGCGTGCCCGGGCCAGGTCGACGCCGTAGGTGACCCGACGCCAGGCCCCGGTGGCGCGCGCGACCAGCACGTCGAGCCGACCGTCGTCCGGGTCGGCGTCCGGGTTGAGCGCCAGCCCACCGCCGACAGTGGCGCCGTTGCCGATCGACACCTCCAGCAACCCGTGCTCCCCGTCCGCCACGACCTCGTCGTCCACGGTCACCCGGAGCCGGTACGGGTCGGAGAAGGCGGCCTGCAGGAGACCGATCGGGTAGCCGACCCGGCCGACCCGCTTCTTCCAGCGGGCGCCGTAGCGGGACGCGTCGGCACCGATACCGAGGTGCACGTTGTTCACCACCACCCGGTCCCCGTCGTCGCAGATCAGGTCGACGTCGCGCACGTGCCGAGCCGCGACCACCCGGGCGGCGTCCTCGACGTCGAGCGGGATCCGGTTGCTCCGGGCGAAGTCGTTGCCGGTGCCCATCGGCAGCAGACCGAGGACGGTGTCGTCGAGCTCCCGGCGCTCGTGCAGCCGGGCGACGGTCAGGTGCAGGCTCCCGTCGCCGCCGGCCACGACCAGCGTGCGACCGTCCCGACCGTCCAGTGCGGCGTCGAGGGCACCGTCCTCGCCGGTGCGGACGACCTCGACCTCGGCGGACCCCCGGAGCACCGCCAGCGCTCGGTCGAGGTGGTCGCGGTCGGCTGATCCGGCTGCGGCGTTCGTCAGCACCAGCAACGCGTCCATCCCCACACCGTAGACCCGAGGCCGGCCCGAACGGCTCAGGCGGCCAGCAGCGTCCACCCCGCGAGCGTCAGCACCGCCAGCGCACCGACGACCCCCGTCCAGCGCCGCGCGACCTGGCCGGTCAGGACGCGCGACAGACCCGCCCCGGCCCCGGCGAGCACCAGCTGCCAGCTCGCCGAAGCAGCTCCCGCGGCGACGACGAAGGCCGTCGCCTCCGGCACCCGGTCGAAACCGACGGTGGAACCTCCCACCAGGGCAGCGAAGTAGACCACCGTCGCCGGGTTCACCAGCGTGATCAGGAAGACGGTGGTGAAGGCCCGACGGGGGGACGGCGCATCGGGAGGCTGCCCCCCGTCGACGTCGGGTCTCAGACCGGCCATGATCATCCATACGGCCACGCCGACGAGGACCAGCGCCGACAGCCAGCGCAGCGGTGTCGCGACGGTCATGATCAACGGGGCCAGCGCGGCCCCGAGGACGACGGCCACCAGGGCGTACAGGGCATCCACCGTCGCCGCTCCCAGACCGCCGGCCGCAGCGGTCGGGAAGCCGTGCGCGGCGCCGAGGGTGATCAGGTAGGCGGCCACCGCACCGACCGGGATGGCGATCCCGTAGCCGGCGACCAGCCCGGCCAGGACGGCCGTGATCATGACACCGGCCCGGAGACGCCTTTCCCAGGTCGCGGCTGCCACGCCCACGTCCCGCGCGTCGCGGGTGCTGGCGGGACGGTCGGTGCGGTGATCATGGAGCAGATCCTAGAGATGATCATCGGAGGCCGCCCGGGGTTTCGACGCCGCCGGGTGACCGGAGACCGTAGACAGCCGAAGCAGTGCCGCCCAGCACCCGGGCCGCGTCCGACTCGTCGAGGAGGTCGCGGACCACCCGGATCACCGAGCCGGCGACCGGGAGGTAGCCACCAGCTGCCTCGGCGACCGGCCAGTCACTGCCCAGCAGCAGCCGCTCCGGACCGAACAGCTCGAGGGCGTCGGCGATCCACGGTCGCAGGTCGTCGTCGGTGGCGCGCGGATCCCCGCCGGTGCGGTAGAGCCCGGACACCTTGGCCGACACCCGGGGATTGCTCGCCGCGGCGGACATCAGCCCGAACCAAGGCTGCCGGCGGTCGGTCCCGACCGGGGGTTTGGCGAGGTGGTCGATCACGATGCTGAGCGCGGGAAACCGCTCGGACAGGTAGCCCACGTGCTCCAGGTGCCGCGGGAGCACCGCGACGAGGTCGAAGGGCAGTCCGGCGGCCTCGAGCAGGGCCAGGCCCTCGGCCACGTCCGACCGCAGCAGCCAGTCCGGATCGGGCTGGTCGTGGATGAGGTTGCGCACCCCGACGAAGGCGGGGTTCCGGCGCAGCTCGGCGAGCCGGCGAGCGGCCCGTTCCGGTTGCTCGAGGGGGACGTAGCCGACCACACCGAGCACCCGGGGGTTCCCGGCGGCCTCGGCCAGCATCGCGTCGGTGTCCCCGTCGTGGTCGGCGGCCTGCACCAGGACGGTGCCTGTCACCCCGAGGGCGTTCAGGGCCTGGAGCGCGTCGTCGAAGACGAAGGCGCGCTGCAGCACCCGAGGCTCCCGGCTCAGCCAGCCGTACCAGCCGGTCGAGGGGTCCCAGAGGTGCTGGTGCGCGTCGATCACCGTCGGGGTGACGGCGTCCCGCACCTCGGGCAGTTCCACCGCTCGCGGCCGCACCCCAGCGCCCTCCGACGTCGGGCGGGGGCCCTGGAGGAAGTCCCTGGTCTCCTCGTTCACCGACGCATCATCGCTCGCACACCGCCGACCGGACGTCGGGGGGGGTGATGGTCATCCCGAACCGCGGGCAGGCCCGATCATCCAACTTAGGGAACCCTAAGATGATGCGGTGCGTGCTTCTCTCGGTCTGGCCACCGTGCTCCTCCTCGTGCTGCTGTGCTCCTGCGTCGGCGGGGCCGGCAACTCCCCGGAGCCGTCTGCACCAGCAGCTGGCGCTCCGAGCACGCTTCCCGAGGGCATGGGCTCGGGAGCCGACGACGGCGTGTTCCCTCGGACGGTGACGCACTTCGGCGGGTCGACCACGATCGTGGCCGCCCCGGTTCGAGTGGCGGCCATCAGCACCGGGCAGCTCGACGGCCTGTTGTCGGTGGACGTGGTCCCGGTCGGCGCGACCGCGGCTCGCGGTGCCGGCACGGTCCCCGCCTACCTGACCGCTGCCTTCCCCCAGCATCGCGCCGCGCTGGCGGCGATGACCAGACTCGGCACCCGGACCGAGCCCGACGTCGAGGCCGTCGCGGCCGCGGACCCGGATCTCATCGTGGCCAACAGCACCGTCGACGGGGCGGTCCGGACCCAGTTCGCCCAGATCGCGCCGGTGGTGGTCACCGAGGGCACCGGTGTCAACTGGAAGCAGGACTTCCTGCTGCTGGCCGACGCAGTCGGCAGGCGTCAGGCGGCCCAGACCTGGTTGAGCTCGTTCGCGACCGACGCGGCAGCCCTCGGCGACCGGGTGCCCGACGACCCGACCGTCTCGTTGACCAGCGCGGCGCCGGACCGGGTGCGGGTCTTCGGCGTCGCCTCGTTCGGGGGCAGCATCCTGGCGGACACCGGCCTGCGACGTCCGGACGGGCAGACGTTCGACGACACCTCCATCGACGTCTCCCTGGAGACGCTCGACCGTGCTGGGGCCGAGTGGATCTTCTACGGTGTCCAGGGGACGAGCTCGGACGTGGTCGGCTCGTCGGTCTGGACCTCGCTGCCGGCCGTGGCCGCCGGACGAGCCATCGCGGTGGACTACGACACCTGGTTCCTGAACGCCGGCCCGGCCGCCGCCCGCCGGGTGCTCACCGAGCTCGAGGTCGCGCTGGTCGGCTGATCCAGACCGGGGCGACACGACTCAGCGGTCCGCCGGATCGCGTAGGGTCCCCGACACACGGCTCAGGACGTACGGAGTCCGTCCCGGGCAGGCCAGGGAGCATCGGCGGGGCGCAGCGACGCGAAGTCGTCGTTCCTGGCCTCGGCCAGCGCCGCGGCCAGGACGCCGCTGACCAGGGTCGGGTTGTGCAGGGCGCCGGTCAGGACGGCGTCGACCAGGTCGCTCAGCGGGGCCCAGGACAGCTCCATCTCCGCCTCCTCCCCCTCCTTGACGAAACCGTCGGGGGCGGCCGCCGGGTGCAGGTCGCGGGCCAGGTAGACCCGCAGCCCCTCGGCGATGATCCCCGGGGTGGTGAAGAGGTCGACCAGGACGTGCCAGGTGTCGGCGGCCAGCCCGACCTCCTCGGCCAGCTCGCGCTGAGCGGCGAGCACGTACTCCTCGCCCGCCACGTCCAGCAGACCGGCGGGCGGCTCGATCAGCCGGTGGCGGACGGCGTGCCGGTACTGACGGACCAGGGCCACCCGGCCCCTCGCGTCCAGGGCGATGATGCCGACAGCCCCCGGGTGCCGGAGGTACTCGCGCTTCAGCGTAGTCCCGTCCGGGGCGGTGATGTCGTCCTGGAGCAGGGCGGTGAAGCTCCCGGCGCCGATCACCCGCTCGGCCGTGACCGGCCAGCTGACCGGCTGGTCGACCAGGTCCACCCGACTCAGGGTGTGTCCGCCCAGACCGTCGTCGACCCGAGCGTTCACGAGGTGGCGTCGACGGGCAGCCGGGTGGCCAGCCGTCGTTCCAGGGCGGCTTCGACCAGCCCGACGAAGAGCGGGTGCGGCACCGTCGGGCGCGACTTGAGCTCCGGATGCGCCTGGGTGGCCACGAAGTACGGGTGCACCCGGGTCGGCAGCTCCACGAACTCCACCAGCAGCGAGTCCGGTGAGGTGCCGCTGATCACCAGGCCGGCCTCCTCGAGCTGGCCACGGTAGGCGTTGTTCACCTCGTAGCGGTGCCGGTGGCGCTCCTCCACCTCGGTCTGGCCGTACTGCTTGGCCACCACGGAACCGGGCTGCAGCTCGGCGGGGTAGGACCCCAGTCGCATCGACCCGCCGAGGTCGCCGTGACCGTCGACGATGGCGATCTGCTCGGCCATGGTGGCGATCACGTGGTGCGGGGCCTCCGGGCTGAACTCGGAGGAGTCGGCTCCCTCCAAGCCGGCCAGGTGCCGGGCGACCTCGATCACCATGCACTGCAGACCGAGGCAGAGACCGAGGATCGGCACCTGGTGCTCGCGCGCGTAGCGGATGGCGCCGACCTTGCCCTCCACACCGCGGATGCCGAAGCCGCCCGGCACGCAGACGCCGTCGACGTCCTGGAGCGCTCGGGCAGCCCCCTCCGCCGTCTCGCACGTGTCCGAGGCGACCCAACGCACCACGACCTTGGCGCGGTTGGCGAAGCCGCCGGCACGCAGCGCCTCGCACACCGACAGGTACGCGTCGGGCAGGTCGACGTACTTGCCGACGAGGGCGATCACCACCTCCTCCTTCGGGTTGTGCACCCGGTCGAGGAGGTCGTTCCACAGGGTCCAGTCGACGTCGCGGAAGCGCAGGTCCAACCGCCGGATGACGTACGCGTCCAGGCCCTCGGCGTGCAGCACCTTCGGCAGGTCGTAGATGCTCGGCACGTCGGTGTTCTCCACCACGGCCTCGACGTCGACGTCGCACATCAGGGAGATCTTGCGCTTCACCGACTCCGGGATCTCCCGGTCGCAGCGGCAGACGATGGCGTCGGGCTGGATGCCGACCTGACGCAGGGCCGCCACCGAGTGCTGCGTCGGCTTGGTCTTCAGCTCGCCGCTCGGCCCGATGTAGGGCACCAGCGAGACGTGCAGGAAGAAGCAGTTGTCCCGGCCGACGTCGTGCCGCACCTGGCGGGCGGCCTCCAGGAAGGGCAGCGACTCGATGTCACCGACGGTGCCGCCGATCTCGTGGATCACCACGTCGATGTCCGGACCGCCCATGCCGAGCATCAGGTCCTTGATCTCGTTGGTGATGTGCGGGATCACCTGGACCGTATCGCCCAGGTAGTCGCCGCGGCGTTCCTTGGCGATCACCGTCGAGTAGACCTTGCCCGTGGTCACGTTGGCGTGCGCCGCCAGGTTGACGTTCAGGAAGCGCTCGTAGTGGCCGATGTCGAGGTCGGTCTCCGCGCCGTCCTCGGTGACGAAGACCTCGCCGTGCTGGAACGGGTTCATGGTGCCGGGATCCACGTTCAGGTACGGGTCCAGCTTCTGCATCGTCACCCGGAGTCCCCGGGCGACCAGCAGGCTGCCCAGACTCGAGGCCGTCAGGCCCTTCCCGAGCGAGGATGCGACCCCGCCGGTGACGAAGAGGTGCTTGGTCTGTCGATCACGGGCTCCCACGGAACTCCAGGCTACCCGGTGTCCGCCCCGCCGCCTGCATCCCCCGGCGCGTCGGACACGGTCCCCGGCTCCGCCGGTGTCCCGCCGCGCCGGGAACGGCCTTGGCGAGGGTCAGCGGGACGCGAGGTCGAGCAGCTCGCCGGCGTGGGCCAGCGCCGAGTCGGTGGTCTCGATGCCCGCCATCATCCGGGCCAGCTCGACCGCCCGGTCCCGCTCGGCGACCTCCCGTACGCCGCTGGTGGTCACCTGACCGTCGTCGGACTTGACCACCGCGAAGTGACGGTCGGCGAAGGCGGCGACCTGGGCCAGGTGAGTGACCACGATGACCTGACGGTGTCGGGCCAGCAGCGCCAGCCGCCGCCCGATCTCCACCGCCACGGCTCCACCGACACCGGCGTCCACCTCGTCGAACACGAACGTGACCGACCCCCCGCCGGCGGCCAGCACCACCTCGATGGCCAGCCGGACCCGAGACATCTCACCGCCGGAGGCGACCTTGCCGAGGCTGCGGGGCGCGCTGCCGGGGTTGGCCGAGAACAGCAGATCGACCTGGTCGGCACCGCTGGGACCGAGCTCGACGGAGGTCACCTCGAACTCCATCCGCGCGTGCGGCATGGCCAACGCGGCCAGCTCACCCCGCACCCGGTCCACGAACACCATCGCCGCCGCCACCCGGGCATCGTGCAGCTCGGTGGCCAACCAGCCGAGCTCGTCCTCCAGGTCCTCGATCCGGGTCGACAGCTCCCCGATCCGGTCGTCGGCCAGCTCCAGCACCTCGAGCCGCTCCCCGGCATGGTCGGCCCAGGCGAGCACCTCGTCGCAGCTCGAGCCGTACTTGCGGAGCAGACCGGCCAGCTCGAACCGCCGCTCGGCGATCTGCTCCAGCCGCCCGGGCTGGGCCTCCAGGCCGTCGAGGTAACGGGACAGGTCACCGGTCAGGTCGTTCAGCAGGTAGCCCACCTCGCGGACGCGTTCGGACAGCCCGGCCGCCCCGGGATCGGCCTCGGCCAGCCGGTCGGCGGCGTGCCGGGCCACCGCGAGGGCCGCCAGCGCTCCCCCGGCCTCGTCGTCGGAGCCGGCGATCGCCTCGATCGCGGTGTTCGCGTCGGCGCGCAGGTCGCCGCTGGTCTGCAGCCTCAGGGCCTCGGCGGCCAGGGCCACGTCCTCGCCGGGCTGTGGTTGCACCCGGGCGATCTCGTCCCGGCCGAAGCGGAGGACGTCGATCTCCCGGGCCCGCTCCTGGGCCTCGGCCTGCAGCCGCTCCCGCTCGGACCGGGCGGCCCGGTGCTCGTCGTAGCAGTGTCGGTAGCGGACCAGCCGCTGGTGCTGCTCGTCCCCGGCGAACCGGTCGAGGAGCTCCCGCTGCCGATCGCGTCCGGCCAACCGGATCTGCTCGGACTGGCCGTGCACGGTGACCAGGTCGCCGATCAGCTCGTCGATCCGACCGACCGGCACCTGCGCCCCGCCGACGAAGGCACGGGTCCGGCCGCTCGGGGTGACCTGTCGGCCCACCAGCAGCTCCGGACCGTGCTCGTCGGGTCCGTCGTCGTCGAGCTCGCCGCCGGCCTCCTGCACCCGTCGGACCGTGTCCGCCGAGATCTGGGCGAAGCGGCCCTCGACGACGGCGCGTCGCGCCCCGGAGCGCACCGCCTTGGGATCGCCCCGCCCGCCCAGCAGCAGGTCGATGCTGGTGACGATCATCGTCTTGCCGGCCCCGGTCTCGCCGGTGACCACCGTGAGACCCGGGTGCAGCGCCAGGACGGCGTCGTTGATCACCCCGAGATCGGTGATCCGCAGCTCGGTGATCACGGCCCGTTCGTCTCCGGCTCGGGGGAGGCGTCGGTCAGCGTACGGCGACGCTCGCGCTCGGCGCTGCCCCGCCAGCCGTCCACCGGCAGCTGGAACTTGTTGACCAGCCGGTTGGTGAACGGCGACTGGGACAGCCGGGCCAGCCGCAGCCGGTGACGTCCGCGGCCGATCTCGATCTCCATTCCCGTCAGCAGCTCCGCCGAACGGCTCCCGTCGCACCACACCACCCCGTGCACCGGGGACGCGTGGATGAGCTCGACGGTGATCACCGAGTTCGGACCGAGGACCAGCGGCCGGGCGAACAGCGCGTGCGCACTGAGCGGGACCAGCAGCAGCGCGTCCAGCTCGGGCCACAGCACCGGTCCACCGGCCGAGAACGCGTACGCCGTCGAACCGGTCGGGGTGGCCACGAGCACGCCGTCGCAGGCCCAGCGGGACAGCGGTCGGTCGTCGATCTCGACGGCGACCTCCAGCATCCGCTCGCGGGCGGCCTTCTCGATCGACACCTCGTTGACCGCGAAGGAGCTCCAGATGACCTCGCCCCGGTCGCGCAGCGTGACGTCGATGGTGAAGCGCTCCTCGACGGTGTACGTGCGGTGGGCGACGTGGTCCACGATGCTGTCGATGTCGGCCGCTTCCGCCTCGGCCAGGAAGCCGACGTGCCCGAGGTTGACTCCCAGCAGCGGAGTGTCGGAGGTGATCACCTTCTCCGCGCCGCGCAGGATCGTGCCGTCGCCGCCGAGCACGAGCATCAGCTCGACGTCACTGGTCGGCGCGGCGAGCTGCTCGGGGCTGGCGCCCACGACGGTCGCCGTCCGCAGCTCGGCGTTCAGGGTGGCGACGTCGGCCTCGGGCACCACGGCGGTGATGCCGGCGGCGGCCAGGCGCTCGATCAGCACGGCCGCTGTCTCGACCGCCTCACGGCGCCCCAGGTGCGTCAGCACCGCGACCCGGCGCTCCGGATCGGTGGGTGGGTCGGGCGGGAGCGTCACCCGGCTCAGCATAGGCGCGGGTCAGCCGGAGCCGACGGACGCGGCGACGTCGACGGGCTCGTCCGGCGGCTGTCGGGACAGGTGGACGAAGAACTCGCGGTTGCCGGCCGGTCCCGGCAGCCGGCTCGGCACGACGGCTCGGCACGACCACCCGAGCGCGGCCGCGGCCGAGAGCACCCCCGACACGGCGTCGACGTGCAAGGCCGGGGAACGGACCACGCCACCGTCACCGAGGCGCTCCCGCCCCACCTCGAACTGCGGTTTCACCATCAGCAGCAGTGATCCCGCGGGATCGACCACCCCCGTCAGGGCGGGCAGCACGACGGTGAGCGAGATGAACGACAGGTCGCCCACGACCAGGTCGACCAGCTGGTGGTCGACGTGCTCCAGCCCGAGATCACGGACGTTGAGGTGCTCGTGGCTGCGGACCCGCGGGTCCACCCGGACCTCCTCGGCGAGCTGGTCGTGGCCGACGTCGACGGCCACCACCTGCCGGCAGCCGGCCCGCAGCAGCACCTGGGTGAAGCCTCCGGTGGACGCACCAGCGTCCAGGGCCCGCAGTCCCGAGACGTCGAGCGCCAGCTCGTCGAGGGCGCCGACGAGCTTGTGGGCGGCCCGGGACACGTACGGGTCCGGCTCGACGTCGATCGCGTCGTCGGCCGTCACGGGGGCGGACGGGCGATCCACCACCCGGTCGCCGACCCGCACCCGGCCGGCGCGGATCAAGGCCACGGCGGCGGCCCGCGACCGGGCCAGGCCGCGGTCGGCGACCGCCCGGTCGAGCCGGGTCTGGCCACGCACCCCGGAGACGCCGGCGCTTCCAGGAGGTCGGCGACCGGCGTCAGCCGGCACTCAGTGGCCTTCGGGGGACCCGGACGGCGACTCGAGCTCGGCGTGCAGGGTCTCGTGCGCGGCGGCGAGCTCGCCATGGTGCTCGCTCACCGGCCGCTGCCCGAGATCGGCCAGCCGACCCAGGGCATCGTCGACCGCCGGTAACCCGGTGGTGGGTCGGTCGTCGACGGTCGGCCTGGGGGCCTCCAGACCGTCGTCAGCGGCGGGCGCGCTCACTCGGTCGCCGCCCGCGTCACCGGTGCCTTCGTGGCCGCGGCCCGCTTGGCGGGCGCCTTCGAGGCGGTCTTCTGAGCGCTGGTCTTCTGAGCGCTGGTCTTCCGAGCGGCGCTCCTCCGGGCCGGCGCGTCGTCGGCCGACGTCGTGGGCGCCGCCAGGCTCTTCTTCGCGGCGGCCGCCGACGTCCTCGGCGTGGGCGCCTTCTTCGCGGCGGGCGCGCTCTTCGCGGCGGGCGCGCTCTTCGCGGCGGGGGACTTCCTCGCGGCGGGGGACTTCTTCGCGGCGGGCGTCGTGCGTGCCGGCGCCCTCTTCGTCGCGGGCGTCACGACGGGCTCCGGTGCGGGAGCTGCGGCCGCCTCCTCGGCCGACACCGCCGCCTCCTCCGCCGAGCTGGCCGCCTCCTCGGCCGCCGCTGCGGCAGCGGCGGCCACCACGGTCGCCTCGGTGGCGGCGGCCTGGGCCGTGGCGGCCCGGGTCACCTGGTCGGCGACCGCGGCGCGCAGCTCGGCGAGCTCGGCGCGCAGGGAGTCGACGTCCTCGGACCGCGCGAACCCCGTTCGCGCCGCGGCCTTGTCGATCTCCGTGTTGATCATCGTCACCAACAGCTCGCGGTTCGCGCGGCTCGCGGCGAGGATCTCCTCGGCCAGGCTGGAGACCCGGTCACCCGCGTCGGCGGCCACGTCGTCGAGGCCCGTGGCCGACAGCAACCCCTGGGCGGCCTCGACCGCCTTCGCCTTGGTGGCCCGGCGCAGACCGGTCATCAGGTTCACGTAGTTCTGGATCTGCTCTCGCACCATCTCGTGGTCCTCCTCGTGACGCGGGTCGTCCCGGCAACCGTAGCCCGCGGAACCTCTCACCGAGAACGACGGTGGGCTGGGACAATCGCGCCGTGACCGAACCGACCTCGCCGTCCCAGCCCGCGCACGACGCCGACTGGTGGCAGACGGCCGTCATCTACCAGATCTACCCGCGCGCGTTCGCCGACGCGAACGGCGACGGGATGGGCGATCTGCTGGGCGTCGTGTCCCGGGTCGACTACCTGGCCGCCCTGGGTGTCGACGCGGTCTGGCTCTCACCCTTCTATCCCTCGGCTCTGGCCGACGGGGGCTACGACGTCGACGACTACCGCGACGTGGATCCCCGCATCGGCACGCTGGCCGACTTCGACGCCATGATCACCGCGCTGCACGGGGTCGACATCAAGGTGCTGGTCGACATCGTGCCCAACCACAGCTCGAACCGGCACGCCTGGTTCGTCGAGGCACTGGCCTCGCCGCCGGGCTCACCGGCCCGCCAGCGCTACATCTTCCGGGACGGCGAGGGGCCCGACGGCAGCCAGCCGCCGAACGACTGGCAGTCGCTGTTCGGCGGTTCGGTCTGGGAGCCCGTCGGCGACGGTCAGTGGTACTTCCACCTGTTCGCCCCCGAGCAGCCCGATCTCAACTGGGACGACGAGGAGGTGCGCGAGGACTTCCGTACGACGCTGCGCTTCTGGGCCGATCGGGGCGTGGACGGCTTCCGGGTCGACGTGGCCCACGGGCTGGTGAAGGACCTCACGACCCCGTACGTGCCATGGCCCGAGATCGAGATGATGCAGCGGGACGACGGCAGCCACCCGCTGTGGGACCGCGACGACCTGCAGCTGGTCTACCAGGACTGGCGCACGGTCTTCGACTCCTACGACCCGCCCCGGTTCGCGGTCGCGGAGGCCTCCGTGCATCCCAGCCGGCGGGCTCGCTACGCCGCGACGACCAGCCTCGGCCAGGCCTTCAACTTCGCGATGCAGGAGGCCGCTTGGAGACCCGACAGCTACCGGGCCGTGATCGAGGCGGGGATCGCGGACATGGTCGAGTCCGGTTCCACCACCACCTGGCTGCTGGGCTGCCACGACACCGTACGGGTCGCGTCCCGCTACGGGCTGCCTGTGCCGGCGGACGAGACCCCGATCGAGATCGCCCGTCGGTGGCTGCTCACCGATGGCACGGATCCTCGCTGTGACAGCGATCTGGGCCTGCGGCGGGCGCGCGCGGCGATCTTGGTCCTGCTCGCCCTACCCGGCTCGGTCTACGTCTACCAGGGCGACGAGCTCGGCCTGGCCGAGGTCGCCGACCTCCCCCGTGACGCCCTGCTCGACCCGATGGCGTTCCGCTCCCACGGCAGGGAGAAGGGCCGCGACGGCTGCCGGGTGCCACTGCCGTGGACCGCGACCGGGACCTCGTACGGCTTCGGCGGCGAGCCCACCGAGCTGCCACAGCCCGCCTGGTTCGCCGACGTCGCGGCCGACGTGCAGGCCTCGGCGGCCGACTCGACCCTCAGCCTCTACCGCCGGGCGATCGCCGCCCGGCGCGACCTGCTGCGCGGGCTGGCGACCAGCGAGCCGGCCCTCACGCTCGCGGAGCCGGCCCCCGACGACCTCCGCTTCCGGCGGGGTGGGAGCTGGCACTGCGTGACCAACTTCGGCGTTGACCCGATCCCGCTGCCGGACGGCACGGTGGTGGTCAGCAGCGTCGCGCTCGTCGACGGGCTGCTGCCCCGCGACGCGACCGCCTGGGTGGTCAGCGACGAGCCAGCAGCGAGCTGATGACCGAGAGGGCGGGGGCGGCATCGACCGCTCGGCCCAGGTCGGCCACCCGCCAGGCCAGCGTGGCCGTCGCCCACAACGCGTCGACGGCCGACGAGCGGTCGTCGGGACTACCGACGAGCTCGATCCGGCCCGCGTCGACGACCGCGGTCTGCTCGCCGCAGCTGACCTCCCCGGGTCGCTCCTGGCACACCCGGGCCGGCTGGAGCAGGTCCCGCAGGTCGTAGCCCAGGTGGGTGGGACGGCTGTCGGCTCCGGCGGCCACCAGGTCGCCGGGGCCGTGGGACCCCGTCAGCACCAGCATGCTGTCCAACCCGGCGGCCACCGCGCCGGCGATGTCGGTGTCCAGGCGGTCTCCGACGAAGATCGGGTTGCCCGCACCGAGCCGGGCGACGGTGGCGTCGACCAGCGGTCGGAACGGCTTCCCCGCCACCTCCGGCTCGACGTCCACCGCCTGACGTACGGCGTCCACCGCGGCCCCGTTCCCGGGGACCAGCCCGCGGTCGGTCGGGCGGGTGGGGTCGATGTTGGTGGCCACCCAGTGCGCGCCGCGGTGGATGGCGATGGCGGCCTCGTTCAGCTGGTCCCAGGTCAGGTCGAACCCGAAGCCCTGCAGGACCGCCACCGGGTCGTCGTCGGCCGAGCGGACACCGACGAGGCCGACCTCGGCCAGGGCGTCCCAGACACCGGCGCCGCCCACGGCCAGCACCCGCGCCCCGGCACCGAACCGATCGGCCACCAGCTGCGCGCCCGCCTGCGCCGAGGTCACGACGTCATCGGCGCTCGCCTCGATGCCGAGCTCGGTGAGGTGGTCGGCCACGGCGGCCGGTGGCCGGGCGGCGTTGTTGGTCACGAAACCGACCCGGGTCCCGCGGTCCCGCAGCGCCCGCAGGCCCTCCGGGGCTCCGTCGACGGCCACCGGTCCCATGTAGACCACGCCATCGAGATCGAACAGCGCGGCGTCGTACGCGTCAGCCAGCACACTCATCCGCGCGTCTGCCCCGATCCGCTCTCGTCGGACTCACCCTCGTCGGCCTCGTCCTCGTCGGCCTCGTCGGACTCACCCTCGTCGGACTCGTCCTCGCCGGACTCACCCTCGACGGAGTCACTCCCGTCAGAGCCGTCCTCATCAGAGCCGTCCTCGTCGGAGTCGTCGAAGGTGATCGACATCCCGTCGAGCAGGTCACGGCGCTCGTCGGCGTCGGTGTCGCCCTCGGCGTCGAGCCGCGCGGCTCGGTCGAACCACTGCCGCGCGTCCGCCGGCCTGTCCGTCTGCTCGAGCACGTCGGCGTACGCGTAGTAGAGCCGAGCCGCCGGCAGCCCGAGCTGCGCCGCGCGACGATCGTCGAGGTCGAGGATGGCCTGGTGCAGGAGGCGACGCGCCTCCGGCTGCTGACCGAGATCGGCGCGAGCGCCGGCCTCGACGATGAGCATCTCGATCGCCAGGGCCGGTTCCAGCTGCTTGTGCCGGGCCTCCTTGGCGATCTTGATGGCCGCCTGCGGCCGTCCGAGCGCCCGCTCGCAGTCGGCCATCACCGGCAGGAAGTCATCGGTTCCGGTCATCCGCCGCAGGGCGCGGAACTCCGACAGCGCGATGTCCCAGTGACCGGCGGCGTACGCCGTCTCGGCCGCCGCCTCGCGCACCACGGGGAGCCGCGCCGCGCGCCGACGGGCGGCCTCGGCATGCCGGTAGGCCAGCTCGGGATCGTCGTCGATCAGCATCCCGGCGGTCACCAGGTGTCCGGCCACGACCTCGGCGAGGTCCTTCGGCAGGCCTCGGAGCTCGGCCTTCACGCCGCGCGGCAGTCCCCGGGTGTCGACGACATCCGGGAGCCGCGGCTCGTCGGCCCGCTTCTGCAGGCCGGGCGGAGGGGGTGGCCGGTCCCCCCGGTCGAACGAACGGCGGTCGTCGGCGCGCCGGTTGTCACCGCTTCGGTCATCGCCGCTTCGGTCGCCACCTCGAGGGCTGCCGCCGCGAGAGCTGTCGCCGCGCGGGTCCCTGCGCGAGTCGGGGATTCGCCTGTCCGGGAGCCGCCCATCGGGCAGGCGCCCGTCGGCGTTCTCGGATTCACGCTCGTACCCGCTCCGGGAGCGGTCACCGGAACGCTGCTGGCCGGCCGGGCGACCAGGCGTCCGGTTCTGCGGCCGGCGAGCCGCTGAGCTGCGGGACTGACCCGACGCACCCGGACCGCCGCCGCGGCTGCCCGACCCACCACGTCCACCGGCCGGGGGGCGACGCTCGGCTCCGCCGGTGCGTCGGTCGTCCGCACCGCGCCCGTCCTCACCGCGCGAGTCGGCCCTGCGGTTGTCGCCGCCGCCATAGCCACCGGCGCCTCGCCCGCCCCCTCGGGTGTCGCCACCCCGGTAACCGTCACCTCGGTTGTCCCCACCCCGGTCGTCTCTCCCGCGGTAGCCACCGCCTCGGTTGTCACCACCCCGGTCGTCCCCACCCCGGTCGTCTCTCCCGCGGTAGCCACCGCCTCGGTTGTCACCACCCCGGTCGTCTCTCCCGCGGTAGCCACCGGCCTGCTCGTCCCGGCTGCGCCTGTCTCCTCCTCGGTCGGCGCCGCGGTCGCCCCGATCGCCGGCATCGCCTCCGCGATAGCCGTCACCCCCACGACCACCAGCACCACCGGACCGTCCTGAGCTCCCACCACCAGGGCCGCCGGCGCCACTCCGGCTGCCATAGCCACCCGATCGGCCACCGCCTCCGGATCGGCCTCCACCTCCGGATCGGCCTCCACCTCCGGATCGGCCAGCCCCTCCGGATCGGCCAGCCCCTCCCGCGCCTCCGGAACCCCCGGTCCGTCCGCCGCCACCCCGGGATCCTCCCGAACCGCCGGATCGGCCGGCTCCGCCCGACTGTCCGCCACCCGGTCGCTGTTCCCTGCTGTCCGTCACCGCCTCATCTTCGCCGCACACGTTCCCACGCGCAAAGCAGGGCGCTCGTTGCCCGCATGGGCAGAGCGCCGGTGGCCGAGAGCCCGACCACCCGGGAGCCCGGCCGGAGCCGGAGTTACCGTTTCTCGAGGTGATCCCCTCGGACCGACGGAGATCGGCCCGCGAACCCGAAAGGCGACTCATGACCGATCACACAACGCGCCCCCGCGATCTGGTGGTGGCGTAGTGCGCGCCATCGTCTTCGCCGGTCCGGGATCCTGGTCGCTGGAAGAGGTGCCCGACCCTGCCCCAGGCCCACGCGAGGTTCTCGTTCGGGTCGAGGCGGTCGGACTGTGCGGCACCGACGTGCACGTGCTCGACGGTGAGTTCGCGCCCACCCGCTATCCGATCATCCCCGGTCATGAGACGTCGGGTGTCGTCGAGGCCGTCGGCGACCAGGTCGGTGACATCGCTCCCGGCGACCGGGTCTCCGTCGATCCGACTCTCACCTGCGGCGAGTGCCGCTTCTGTGCGGTCGGACGTTCCAATCTGTGTGAGGAGTGGGACGGCTCTGGGGTCGCTCGGACGAACGGCTCGACCGCCGAGCTGACCGTTGCCCCGGTCCGCAACGTCCACCGGTTGCCCGACGAGGTCGACCTTCCGCTGGCTGCCCTCATCGAACCGCTGTCGTGTGCCATCCACGGCTACGACCTGCTTCCTCGTCGTATGGGTGAGCACGTTCTGGTGTACGGCGCCGGGACGATGGGGTTGATGATGGCTCAGCTCGCTCCCCGGGCGGGGGCCGCCAGCGTCACCGTGGTGGATCGCAACCCGACGAGACTCGCCGCGGCCCGCGAGGTCGGGATCGAGCGCGTGCTGACCAGCGCGGACGACGCCGATCAGATCGGCGGCTGGGACGTGGTGATCGACTGCACCGGCGCTGTGGCTGCGATCGAAGACGGACTCCGCCGCGTCCGCCGCGGTGGGGTCTTCCAGCAGTTCGGGGTCGCGCCTGCCGACGCGAGCGCCCGCTTCTCCCCGTTCGCGATCTACAACGACGAGATCAGCGTGGTGGGCTCGATGGCGGTCCTCCACAGCTACGGACGCGCCGTCGAGATGTTCGCTGCCGGTGCCCTGCGTGCGGATCGCATGGTCAGTCACGCCTTCACGCTCGACGACTACGGCGACGCTCTCGACACCTTCCGCGCCGGATCGGGACGCAAGCTGCAGATTCGACCGCAGGCGAAGGTCTCCAGCGTGCTGCTGTGACCACAGCCGCCGAGCCTCTGCGCCAACGAGCGGCACGTGAACGCAGAAAAGCCCAGGACCGTTGGTCCTGGGCTGAAGATTCGACATTGCCACAAGGTCTCGACAACCAGCTGCGTGACACCATTCTCGACCAGCTGGCCGAGAACACCGAGGCCGGCGAAAAGGGCCCTGAACGTACTTCAAGGCCGACCACCGAAGTGGTCGACCTTGAAGTGTGTTGTCCGGCGACGTCCTAGTCTCCCACACGGTCCCCCGTGCAGTACCATCGGCGCTGAGAAGCTTAACTTCCGGGTTCGGAATGGAGCCGGGTGTTTCCCTCTCGCCATGATCACCGAAACATCTATGGAGATGTAGATCGCAGAGCGATTCGATCAATCGAATCTTGAGTTCCCGACCGTATCTCGGGAACTGCACAGTGGACGCGTAGCATCTTTGTAGGAACAAGCCCTCGGCCTATTAGTATCGGTCAGCTCCGTGCATTACTGCACTTCCACATCCGACCTATCACCCAGTGATCTGCTGGGGGCCTTACCAGGTTATCCTGTGGGAGCCATCATCTTGGAGCGTGCTTCCCGCTTAGATGCTTTCAGCGGTTATCACTTCCGAACGTAGCCAACCAGCCGTGCCCTTGGCAGGACAACTGGCACACCAGAGGTTCGTCCGTCCCGGTCCTCTCGTACTAAGGACAGCCCTCCTCAAGACTCCTACGCGCGCAGCGGATAGGGACCGAACTGTCTCACGACGTTCTAAACCCAGCTCGCGTGCCGCTTTAATGGGCGAACAGCCCAACCCTTGGGACCGACTCCAGCCCCAGGATGCGACGAGCCGACATCGAGGTGCCAAACCATGCCGTCGCTATGGACGCTCGGGCAAGATCAGCCTGTTATCCCCGGGGTACCTTTTATCCGTTGAGTGACGGCGCTTCCACGTGCCACCGTCAGATCACTAGTCCCGACTTTCGTCCCTGCTTGAGGTGTCCCTCTCACAGTCAAGCTCCCTTGTGCACTTACACTCGAAACCTGATTGCCAACCAGGCTGAGGGAACCTTTGGGCGCCTCCGTTACCTTTTGGGAGGCGACCGCCCCAGTCAAACTACCCATCAGGCACTGTCCCTGATCCGGATAACGGATCTAGGTTAGATATCCAGAACAGCCAGAGTGGTATTTCAACGTTGACTCCACAACCACTGGCGTGGCCGCTTCAAAGTCTCCCACCTATCCTACACAAGCTGTACCGAACACCAATACCAAACTATAGTAAAGGTCCCGGGGTCTTTCCGTCCTGCTGCGCGTAACGAGCATCTTTACTCGTAATGCAATTTCGCCGAGTTCGTGGTCGAGACAGCGCCCAAGTCGTTACGCCATTCGTGCAGGTCGGAACTTACCCGACAAGGAATTTCGCTACCTTAGGATGGTTATAGTTACCACCGCCGTTTACTGGCGCTTAAGTTCAGTGCTTCGGTTGCCCTAACACTTCCCCTTAACGTTCCAGCACCGGGCAGGCGTCAGTCCGTATACAGCGTCTTACGACTTAGCACGGACCTGTGTTTTTAGTAAACAGTCGCTTGGGCCTGGTCTCTGCGGCCTCACCCGCCGTCGAGAGTAAATCTCTAGACAGGTTCGGCCCCCCTTCTCCCGAAGTTACGGGGGCATTTTGCCGAGTTCCTTAACCACGATTATCTCGATCACCTTGGTATTCTCTACCTGACCACCTGTGTCGGTTTAGGGTACGGGCGGCTCTAGAACTCGCTCACGAAGGTTTTCTAGGCAGCATAGGATCACCCACTCGTTCGAACGTATTCGAACCAGCCGTCATGTCTCAGGATATGTGAGTCGCGGATTTGCCTACGACTCTCCCTACGCATTTAGCCCGGGACTACCATCGCCCGGGATGGGCTACCTTCCTGCGTCACTCCGCAGCTTGCCTAATACAAGTCTGGATCGCAGACTCACTCGTCGTTGACCCGAAGGTCGCAGACAAGCTTGCGTGCTTAGCATCGCTCGCCTCGGCATGGACGTGCTAGCGCCGGTACGGGAATATCAACCCGTTGTCCATCGACTACGCCTGTCGGCCTCGCCTTAGGTCCCGACTTACCCAGGGCAGATTAGCTTGACCCTGGAACCCTTGGTCTTTCGGTGGAGGAGTTTCTCACTCCTCATTCGCTACTCATGCCTGCATTCTCACTCGTGTGCTCTCCACGACTGGGTCACCCCGCCGCTTCATCGCGCACACGACGCTCCCCTACCCATCCACGCACCTGGGTCGAAACCTGGTAAACACGTGAATGACACAGCTTCGGCGGATCGCTTGAGCCCCGCTAAATTGTCGGCGCAAAATCACTTGACCAGTGAGCTATTACGCACTCTTTCAAGGGTGGCTGCTTCCAAGCCAACCTCCTGGTTGTCTCCGCAACTTCACATCCTTTTCCACTTAGCAATCGCTTAGGGGCCTTAGCTGGTGTTCTGGGCTGTTTCCCTCTCGACTACGAACCTTATCGCCCGCAGTCTCACTGCCGCGCTCTCACTTACCGGCATTCGGAGTTTGGCTAATTTCGGTAAGCTTGTGGGCCCCCTAGACTATCCAGTGCTCTACCTCCGGCAAGAAACACGCGACGCTGCACCTATATGCATTTCGGGGAGAACCAGCTATAACGGAGTTTGATTGGCCTTTCACCCCTATCCACAGCTCATCCCCCAGGTTTTCAACCCTGGTGGGTTCGGGCCTCCACGACGTCTTACCGTCGCTTCACCCTGGCCATGGATAGATCACTCCGCTTCGGGTCTAGAGCATGCGACTGGATCGCCCTATTCGGACTTGCTTTCGCTACGGCTTCCCCACACGGGTTAACCTCGCCACATACCACTAACTCGCAGGCTCATTCTTCAAAAGGCACGCCGTCACCTCGCACACAAGTGTGCTCAGCTCCGACGGATTGTAGGCAATCGGTTTCAGGTACTATTTCACTCCCCTCCCGGGGTACTTTTCACCTTTCCCTCACGGTACTTGTCCGCTATCGGTCACCAAGGAGTATTTAGGCTTAGCGGGTGGTCCCGCCAGATTCACACCCAATTTCAGGGGTTGGGTGCTACTTGGGGTGACGATCAACAGTGATTGACTTACGTCTACAGGGGTATTACCTTCTATGCCGCACTTTCCCAAAGTGCTTCGACTTCATCAATCATTTCTTACTGTTTGATCGATTGACAGTTCGATCAGATCGGCCCCTCAACACCGCACTTGCAACGCCTGTCAGCTATCACACAAGTACGGTTTGGCCTCTTCCGCGTTCGCTCGCCACTACTTACGGAATCACGGTTGTTTTCTGTTCCTGTGGGTACTGAGATGTTTCACTTCCCCACGTTCCCTCCAACTGCCCTATGTGTTCAGGCAGAGGTCGCCGGACATTACTCCGGTTTCTTTCGAGGTTTCCCTATTCGGAGATCCCCGGATCGAAGCTCGTTTACCAGCTCCCCGGGGCTTATCGCAGGTTACAACGTCCTTCATCGGCTCTTGGTGCCTAGGCATCCACCGATTGCCCTTAGTAGCTTGTTATTACTACAAAGATGCTCGCGTCCACTGTGAAGTTCTCAACATACGGGCGGTATCTCGAGCCAGCTCTTCGTGATGAAGAGCCAGCATCGGTCCGCGTGAAGACCCCAGTGTTGCCACCGAAGCTTCAGGACCCAACAGCGTGCTTGGGCCGCATCTCCACCGTTCTCGAGTTTCCACTCCCTTGCGGGTTGTACTGACGAGATCGGCAGGTCTACGGCTTAATGGTCAATGTTCCACATTCCAGAGCTACTCAGCGCCAGGACGTGTGCCTGACAAACCGAGCTGGACAGGCGAACCTGTCGTTGCTGCTCCTTAGAAAGGAGGTGATCCAGCCGCACCTTCCGGTACGGCTACCTTGTTACGACTTAGTCCTAATCGCCAGTCCCACCTTCGACGGCTCCCTCTCTTGCGAGTTGGGCCACCGGCTTCGGGTGTTACCGACTTTCATGACTTGACGGGCGGTGTGTACAAGGCCCGGGAACGTATTCACCGCAGCGTTGCTGATCTGCGATTACTAGCGACTCCGACTTCATGGGGTCGAGTTGCAGACCCCAATCCGAACTGAGACTGGCTTTTTGGGATTCGCTCCACCTTGCGGTATTGCAGCCCTTTGTACCAGCCATTGTAGCATGCGTGAAGCCCTAGACTTAAGGGGCATGATGACTTGACGTCATCCCCACCTTCCTCCGAGTTGACCCCGGCAGTCTCCTATGAGTCCCCGGCATTATCCGCTGGCAACATAGGACGAGGGTTGCGCTCGTTGCGGGACTTAACCCAACATCTCACGACACGAGCTGACGACAGCCATGCACCACCTGTATACCGACCTTGCGGGGGCTACATCTCTGCAGCTTTCCGGTATATGTCAAACCTAGGTAAGGTTCTTCGCGTTGCATCGAATTAATCCGCATGCTCCGCCGCTTGTGCGGGCCCCCGTCAATTCCTTTGAGTTTTAGCCTTGCGGCCGTACTCCCCAGGCGGGGCACTTAATGCGTTAGCTACGGCACGGAACTCGTGGAATGAGTCCCACACCTAGTGCCCACCGTTTACGGCGTGGACTACCAGGGTATCTAAGCCTGTTTGCTCCCCACGCTTTCGCTTCTCAGCGTCCGGAAATGCCCAGAGAACCGCCTTCGCCACTGGTGTTCCTCCTGATATCTGCGCATTCCACCGCTCCACCAGGAATTCCATTCTCCCCTGCATTCCTCTAGTTTGCCCGTATCGGAAGCAGGCTCAGGGTTAAGCCCTGAGTTTTCACTTCCGACGCGACAAACCGCCTACAAGCCCTTTACGCCCAATAATTCCGGACAACGCTCGGACCCTACGTATCACCGCGGCTGCTGGCACGTAGTTGGCCGGTCCTTCTTCTGCTCCTACCGTCACTTGCGCTTCGTCGGAGCTGAAAGCGGTTTACAACCCGAAGGCCGTCATCCCGCACGCGGCGTTGCTGCATCAGGCTTTCGCCCATTGTGCAATATTCCCCACTGCTGCCTCCCGTAGGAGTCTGGGCCGTATCTCAGTCCCAGTGTGGCCGGTCGCCCTCTCAGGCCGGCTACCCGTCGAAGCCTTGGTGAGCCGTTACCTCACCAACTAGCTGATAGGCCGCGAGCCCATCCTTGACCGCCAGAACTTTCCACCTCAACAGATGTCGGTCGAGGTCGTATCCGGTATTAGCAGCTGTTTCCAGCTGTTATCCCGGAGTCAAGGGTAGGTTGCTCACGTGTTACTCACCCGTTCGCCACTGATCAGAGCAGCAAGCTGCTCGTCACCGTTCGACTTGCATGTGTTAAGCACGCCGCCAGCGTTCGTCCTGAGCCAGGATCAAACTCTCCGTTGAAATCTATTGGTATCGGCTGCGAACAGCCGGTTAACCGTCTCAACTAGTTCGATCGCTGACGCAGACCCAAGCTGGGTCTGTATCAATCAATCAAAGGAAAACCGAACCCAGACCAACTGTCACCACCCGGCACCGTGAGGCGCCGGCAGGATCGCAGTCGTTGATGCCTGAGCACGGGGTTAGTGCATTATTTGGCATTGACTTTTAAGCACGCTGTTGAGTTCTCAAGTTTCGGGTGCACACCGCGCGTTCGTCTTGCAGACTCTCGCTTGGGGCAACTCGTCTTACTTTATTCTAGTCTCTCACCGGAGTCAAATCCCGGTTCCAGACCTTGTGAGTTGTTTTGAACCATTCTCGGTGACCCGAGACTGATTCTCACAACCCGACTTACTTTATTCCAGTCTTTCTGCCGAGTCAAATCCCGGTTTCGGACCTGGTGAATTGTTTTGAACCATTTCCGGTGACCCGGATCTTGATTCTCACAACCCGCCTGACTTTATTTGAGCGCTTCACCGGAGTCAAATCCGCTTTCGCACTCTGATTACCGCTGAAACTGATTCCAATTCCTTGGAACTTCGCTTCGAGGCAACCTGCCCTACCTTACCAGGCTCAGTCTCGGTGTCAAGCTCCCGATTCAGTCCCGGCCCGCGCACGCCGTGCCCGGCCTCGTTTTCCTGTCGTCGTGTCTCAGAGCGCGCAGGACCAAGGCTTACTTGGTGTGGTTGGTTTGCCCCTCGGTCTCGGCCGCTGCCAGGAGTCTTTCCCTTGCCGCGTCCCGCACCCCTCAAGGCTCAGAGAACGTTACGCGCGGTTGTCAGAAGAGTCAAACCGGGGCCGGTGTGACCGTGGTCACGACTCATCCGCGCTCGAACGACACTGCGCCCACAGTCCGCTTGCCCCGCCGAGTGATGACGAAGCGCCCATGGAGCAGGTCCCCCTGAACCAGCCGTGCGTCGGGGTCGACCACCCGGTTGTTGTTCAGGTAGGCGCCGCCCTCGGCGATCGAGCGCCGGGCCGCAGAGCGACTCGGCACCACACCGCTCGCTTCCAGCACCTCCACCACTCCGGGCAGCTCCCCGCCGACCGGGAGCACCGGGGCAGCGAGCTCAGCCACCACGCTGGCCAGCGTCGACTCGGGAAGCTGATCGAGGTCCGAGCGTCCGAAGAGCGCGGCCGCCGCCGCGACCGCGGCATCGCGCTCGGCGGGAGAGTGGACCAGCGCAGTGATGTCATCGGCCAGGGCCCGTTGCGCGGCCCGCAGGTGCGGGGCCTCGACGACCTGGTGCTCCAGCTCGTCGATGTCGGCGCGCGACCGCTCGCTGAACACCTTGAGGTACTCGATCACCTTCGTGTCCTCGGCGTGCAGGAAGAACTGGTGGAACGCATAGGGCGAGGTCATGGCCGGATCGAGCCACACCGTGCCGGACTCCGTCTTGCCGAACTTGGTTCCGTCGGCCTTGGTCAGGAGCGGGGTGGCCAACGCATGCACGTGCTGGCCGTCGGAGCGTCGCAGCAGCTCGACTCCGGCGGTGATGTTGCCCCACTGGTCGCTGCCACCGAACTGCAACGTGCAGCCGTAGGTGCGGTGCAGCTGGAGGTAGTCCATGGACTGCAGCAGGACGTAGGAGAACTCGGTGTAGGAGATTCCCTCCTCCAACCGCGCCTTGACCACCTCGCGTGCCAGCATCCGGTTGACCGGGAAGTGCTTGCCGATGTCACGCAGGAAGTCCAGCACCGACATCCCCGAGGTCCAGTCGAGGTTGTTGACCAGGCGCGCGGCGCTCGGCCCGTCGAAGTCGAGGAACCGTTCCACCTGGCGCTGGATGGTGCCCACCCACCCGGCGACCGTCTCCTTGCTGTTCAGCACCCGCTCGCCGGCCGCCTTGGGATCACCGATCAGCCCGGTCGAACCGCCGACCAGCAGCAGTGGTCGATGCCCTGCCCGCTGGAGGGCACGGGCGACCATCAACTGGACCAGGTTCCCCATGTGCAGGCTGGGAGCCGTGGGGTCGAACCCGACGTAGAAGGTGACGGGGCCCGCCTCGAGATGTTGGGCCAACGCGGCCCCGTCGGTGGAGTTCGCCACCAGGCCTCGCCATGTCAGCTCGTCGAAGACTGCGCTCACGCTGTCCTGCCGTCCTTGTGATCGTGTGGGTTCCCGGACGACCCTACTGGCCGTCTCGTCCGACACCCACCGGATTGCGGGCCCTGTCAGGATCCGGAGCCGCCCCCGGCCGGGAGGTCCGCTGCCGGCCCCACCGGCATCGACAGCCACGCGCTCAGGTCGTCGATCTCGTCGAGCACCTCGGCCAGCTGCTCCCCCACGCGTGGGGTCGCGGTCCCGCCCCGGCCGTCCCGGCTGTCGATCGATCCGGCGACCGAGAGCACCTCGAGCACCGCAGGTCCCAGGCGTGGCGAGACCTCCCCCAGCTGCTCGGGGGTCAGGTCCGACAGCTCCAGCCCCCGCTGCTCGCAGAACTGCACCGCGGCGCCCGCGATGTGGTGGGCCTCGGCGAACGGCACCCGCTGCCGGACCAGCCAGTCGGCCACGTCGGTGGCCAGGGAGAAGCCCCGCGGTGCCAGGCTCGCCAGCCGCTCGGTGTCGAAGGTGAGCGTGGCGACCAACCCGGCTACTGCCGGCGTGAGGACGAGCAGCTGGTCGACGGAGTCGAACACCGGCTCCTTGTCCTCCTGGAGATCCCGGTTGTACGCCAGCGGCAGGCCCTTCAGGGTGGCGAGCAGACCCGTGAGGTTGCCGATCAGCCGACCGGCCTTGCCCCGCGCCAGCTCCGCCACGTCCGGGTTCTTCTTCTGCGGCATGATCGACGACCCGGTGGACCAGGCGTCGGCCAACCGGACGAATCCGAACTCGTGGGTCGACCAGAGGATCACCTCCTCACCGATGCGGGACAGGTCGACGCCGATCTGGGCGAGCACGAAGCAGGCCTCGGCCACCAGATCCCGTGCGGCTGTGCCGTCGATCGAGTTGGCCACCGCTGAGTCGAAGCCCAGCAGCCGGGCCACGTAGGTCGGGTCCAGACCGAGCGAGGTGCCGGCCAGGGCCGCGGAACCGTACGGGCTCACGGCGAGCCGTCGATCCAGGTCGCGCAACCGATCCGTGTCCCGGAGCAGCGCCCAGGCGTGCGCCAGCAGGTGGTGGCTGAGCAGCACCGGCTGAGCGTGCTGCAGATGGGTCCGGCCGGGCATGGGCACCCCGAGGTGCGTCCTCGCCTGCTCGTGGAGAGCCGCGACGACCATCTGCACCTCCGCCGCCACGTCACGGACCGCCCGGCGCAGGTAGAGCCGGATCAGCGTGGCGATCTGGTCGTTGCGGGACCGACCGGCGCGCAGCCGACCGCCGAGCTCAGCCCCGACCCGCTCGACCAGTCCGCGCTCGAGGGCTCCGTGCACGTCCTCGTCTGTCGGCGCGGGCCCGAACGCGCCCGAGACGACATCGGCTTCCAACCGGTCGAGACCCGCGAGCATGCCGGTCAGCTCGTCCTCGGTCAGCAGCCCGGCCCGGTGCAGCGCCCGGGCGTGGGCGCGGGATCCGGCGAGGTCGAAGCGGGCCAGCCGCCAGTCGAACTGGGTCGACTGGCTGAGGGCGAACATGGCGTCGGCCGGTCCACCCGCGAACCGGCCACCCCACAGCCGTCCCTCGTGCTCGCCGTCGGGCAGCGTGGTCTCCGTCACGGTCCTCGTCCTTGCTGTGGGTGGGTTCTGTACCGCGCTCGTGCGCCGAACCACACTAGGGGTGTGGAGAGCGGCGCAGGAGCCGGGCCGGTTGGCAGCTGGTCAGGCGTCGGTGCGCCGGCTGCCGCGGCTCATCTGCAGGAAGCGGTCGGCGATGGCGTCGCCTCCGGCCGGGTCACGGGTGATCAGCAGGATCGTGTCATCGCCGGCGATCGTGCCCAGGATGCTGTCCCAGGCGACCCGGTCGATGGCGGAGGCGAAGTACTGGGCCGCGCCCGGTGGCGTCCGCAGCACCACCAGGTTGGCGGACGCCTCGGCCGACACCAGCACCTCGCTGCAGAGGCGGGTGAGACGGCTCTCGAAGGTGGCGAACTCCCCCACCTGGGGCGTCCGGTCACCGCCGTCGGCGGGCACCGCGTACACGAGGTGCCCGTCCTGGCCCCGCACCCGCAGCGCTCCGATCTCGACCAGGTCGCGCGACAGGGTGCCCTGGGTGACCTGCACCTGCTCGGTGATCAGCAGCTCCGCCAGCTCGGACTGTGAGCGGACGGGGTGCTGCTCGAGGATCGCGATGATGCGGGCCTGCCGGGCGGTCTTGGTGATCGGCCCGTTCTTGGCCGTCGGGACGGTCTTGTCCAGCGGGGCGCGCTCGGCCGCGGTCATCGTCATCACCCCTGTTTCTGGGAGCCGTCGCCCTGGCGTGCGTCGACGCCGGTGACCACCTCACCCCGGGCGGCGGCGTCGAGGAACACCAGCACCGCCTTCTGGACGTGGCGCCGGTTCTCCGCCTCGTCCCAGACCGCTGATCGCGGCCCGTCGATCACGTCGGCGGCGATCTCCTTGCCCCGGTACGCCGGTAGGCAGTGCAGCACGATCGCGTCGCGGCCGGCCCGCGCAACCAGGTCAGCGGTGACGGCGTACGGCACGAAGACCGCCTCGCGACCAGTGCTCTGCTGACCCATCGACACCCAGGTGTCGGTGGCCACCACCTCGCAGCCGGCCACCGCGTCGTGGGCCGACGAGGTGACCGCCACGCTGCCGCCGGTCCGTGCCGCGATCGCGGCCGCCCGCTCGACGACGGCCGGATCGGGCTGGAAACCGTCGGGAGCGCCGATCCGCACGTGCAGACCGGCTGTCGCCCCACCGAGCAGGTAGGAGTGGGCCATGTTGTTCGCCCCGTCGCCGACGTAGGCGAAGCGCAGCCCGGCCAGCCGACCGAACCGCTCCCGCACCGTGAGCAGGTCGGCCAGGATCTGACACGGGTGGTAGCTGTCGGTCAAGGCGTTCACCGTCGGCACACCGGAGTTGTCCGCCATCTCGGTCAGCGCGGACTGGGCGAAGGTGCGCCACACGATCGCCGCCGCCTGCCGACCGAGCACCCGGGCCGTGTCGGCCACCGACTCGCGATCACCGATCCCGGCCAGACGACCGTCGACGATCATCGGATAGCCGCCCAGCTCGGCGATCCCGGCGGCGAACGAGCTCTGCGTGCGCAGGGTCGGCTTGTCGAACAGGACCGCCACCGAACGGGGACCGGCGTACGGCTGGTGGCTGTACGGATCCTTCTTCAGCCGGGCCGCCAGCGCCAGCACGGTGTCCTGCTCCGCCGGGCTGAAGTCGTCGTCCGCCAGGAAGTGCCTCATCCTCGGGTCGCTTTCGTCGCGCCGTCCACCAGCTCGGGGAGCCGAGCGACGAAGCCGTCCAGCTGCTCGGTGGTGATGATCAACGGCGGGGCCAGCCGCAGCACGTCCGGCCGGGGGGCGTTGATGATGAAGCCGGCGTCCAGCGCGGCGTCGGCGACCTGCGCGGCCACCGGTGCCGCGAGCGTCACCCCACGCAGCAGGCCCCGGCCCCGGACTCCGGTGATCATCGGGTGCCCGAGCGCGGTGACGGCACCGACCAGGTGCTCGCCGAGCTCGGTCGCCCGGTCCAGCAGCCCGTCCCGCTCGATCACCGCGATGACGGCCAGGCCGGCGATCGCCGCCACCGGGTTGCCGCCGAAGGTGCTGCCGTGACTGCCCGGGCCGAGCAGCTGCGCGGCCCGACCCACGGCCAGGCAGGCCCCGATCGGGAAGCCGTTGCCCAGACCCTTGGCCAGGGTGACCACATCGGCGCGGACGCCCTCGTCGACGTGGACCAGCCAGCTGCCGGTGCGGCCCATGCCGGTCTGCACCTCGTCCATCCAGAGCAGGGCCCCGTGCTGGTCGCAGATCTGCCGGGCCCGGGCGAGGTAGCCCGCCGGCGGGACCACGACACCGTTCTCACCTTGGATCGGCTCCAGCACCACGGCCGCGGTCTCGGCGTCCACGGCTGCGGCCAGCGCATCGGCGTCGCCGTACGGGACGAACTCCACCTCGCCGGGCAGCGGGGCGAACGGGTCGCGGTACTTCGGGTTGTGGGTGATGGCCAGCGCACCCAGGGACCGGCCGTGGAAGGCGCCCTCGGTGGAGATGATCTTGGTCCGCCCGGTGGCCCGGGTGATCTTGAAGGCGGCCTCGTTGGCCTCGGTGCCGGAGTTGGTGAAGAAGACCCGCGCCTCACCCGGATCCGCGACCATGGCGGTGAGGCGCTCGGCCAACGCGACCTGCGCAGGCGTGGCGAAGAAGTTCGACACGTGACCCAGGGTGGCGATCTGACCGGTGATGGCCGACAGCACCGTCGGATGAGCGTGACCCAACGCGGTGACCGCGAGGCCGGACAGCAGATCGAGGTGCTTGCGCCCGTCGGCGTCCCAGACGTAGGGACCTTCACCTCGTACGAAGACCCGCTTGGGCGGGCCGAACGTGTTCATCACGCTCCGCTGGTAGTGCTCCAGCACCGCCGCGGAACCGCCGGTCGGCGGACCCGACAGCTCCCGGGTGATGGCCACGGCCTCCGTGGTCACGATGTCTCCTCGTCGGTCTGCTTCTCGTCGGCCTGCTTCTCGTCGGCCTGCTTCTCGTCGGCCTGCTTCTCGGGGGCCTTGTTCGCTTCGGCCTGGTTCTCGGGGGTCGGTGGGGGCTGGACCGGGAGCTGACCGAACTCGCCGTTGGCGATCTCGTGCGGCGGGATGCCGTCGGCAGCGGAGAACACCCGGCTGCCCAGCCGGATCAGGCCGTCCTGGGTGACCATGGTGCCGATGCCCGCGTTGGTGAAGATCTCCAGCAGCAGGGCGTGCGGAACGCGACCATCGGTGACGGTCGCCCGGGTCAGACCGCCCTCCACCGCCCGCAGACAGGCCTCCATCTTCGGCAGCATGCCTGACTCGAGCGTCGGCATCAGCTCGCGCAGCTCGGAGGCGGACAGCTCCTTGATCACCGAGTCGCTCCGCGGCCAGTCCGCGTACAGTCCCTCGACGTCGGTGAGCACGACCAGGCGCTCGGCCCCCAGGGCGACAGCCAGGGCGGCCGCCGCGGTGTCGGCGTTGACGTTGTGCACGTCGCCGTTCAGCGATGGCGCGATGCTCGCCACCACCGGCACGCGGCCGGCCCCGATCAGTCCCTCGATCGCCTCGGTGTTGACGGCCACCACATCGCCGACCAGGCCGAGATCGACCTCCTCACCGTCGACGACGGCGCCCCGTCGCTCGGCCACGAACAGCCCGCCGTCCTCGCCGGACATCCCGACCGCCAGCGTGCTGTGGCGGTTGATCAGTCCCACCAGGTCCCGGCCGACCTGCCCGACCAACACCATCCGGACGACCTCCATGGCCTCCGGGCTGGTCACCCGCAGCCCACCCCGGAACTCCGAGGTGATCCCCAGTCGCTTCAGCATCTGCGAGATCTGCGGGCCGCCGCCGTGCACCACCACCGGGTGGACGCCGCAGCGCTTCATGAAGATGATGTCCTGGGCGAAGGCGCGCTTCAGGTCCTCGTCGATCATGGCGTTGCCGCCGTACTTGATCACGACGATCTTGCCCGCGTACGTCTCGAGCCACGGCAGAGCCTCGGTGAGGATGGACGCCTTCTCCACCAGGGAGAGGGCCTGTGCAGTTCTGGTGATCATGGACCCACCTCGCCGAGCGCCTCGGGCGTCGCTGCTGCTCCGCGGCTCACGTCGAGTACTCGGCGTTCTCGCGGACGTAGTCGTAGGTCAGGTCCGTCGTCCAGACGCGGGCCTGCCGGTCTCCGGCGTGCAGGTCGACGACCACGGACACCTCACGACCGGTGAGGTCGACCAGCTCCCGGGGCTCGCCGATTCCACCGGACCGACAGACCTGCACCCCGTTGAAGGACACGTCCAGCCGGTCGGGTTCGAACGCGGCCGTCGTGGTGCCGACCGCGGACAGCACCCGACCCCAGTTGGGGTCGTTGCCGAACACCGCGCACTTGAACAGGTTGTTGCGGGCGATGCTCTTGCCGACCTCCACCGCGTCGACCACGGACGCTGCGTTGACCACGTCGATCGTGATGGTGTGGCTGGAGCCTTCGGCGTCGGCCACCAGCTGCAGGGCGAGGTCGGTGCACACCTCGGTCAGCGCCGTCGTCAGCGCGGCAGGCTCGGGGGTGACGCCGGAGGCTCCGCTGCTCAGCACCAGCACGGTGTCGTTGGTGGACATGCAGCCGTCGCTGTCGACCCGGTCGAAGCTGACAGCGGTGGCCGCCAGGAGCTGGTCGTGCAGACCCGCCGGATCGACCACCGCGTCGGTGGTGATCACCACGAGCATGGTGGCCAGCCCGGGCGCCAGCATGGCCGCTCCCTTGGCCATCCCGCCGACGGACCACCCGTCGCGGACCACCGTCGCCTGCTTGACCACCGTGTCGGTGGTCATGATCGCGCGAGCGGCGGCGGCGCCACCCTCGACCGCCAGACCGTCCACCAGGCCGGGGATCGCGGCCGTGATCTTGTCCATCGGCAGCCGAACGCCGATCAACCCGGTGGAGCAGACAGCGACGTCGATCGCGCCGGTGTCGTGGCCCGCGGACTGCAGGGCGGCGGCCACCTGCTCGGCGGTGTGGTGCGTGTCGGCGAAGCCGTCGGGGCCGGTGCACGCGTTGGCCCCACCGGAGTTCAGGATCACCGCCTGCAGGGACCGGTCGGTCAGCACCTGGCGGGACCAGACCACCGGGGCCGCCTGGACCCGGTTGCTGGTGAACACCCCCGCAGCGGCGCGGTGCGGACCGGTGTTGAGCACCAGGGCGAGGTCGGGCGTGCCGCTGGGTTTCAGCCCCGCGGTGACCCCGGCAGCGGTGAATCCCCGCGGCGACGTGACGCTCACTGCTCCAGCTCCTCGGTCTCGACGGTGTGGCCGGCGGCCTCCCAGACCTCGATGGCGTGACCGGCTTGCGCCACCGGCACCAGGATCCAGTCGGTGTCGAAGGTGGACTGGGCCAGGATCGAGATGCCGGCGTCCGCCAACGGCGCGGTCAGCCCGGCCAGCACGCCGATCAGGGAGTGGTCGAGCGGTCCGTCGATGCTGAACGCGGCAAAGGGCCCGACGGCGGTCACGGTGCCCGGCAGGGCCTGGTAGGCGCAGATGATCGACAGCTCGTCCTCGGTGCGACTGACGCTCCAGAACGGCGTCTCGTGGTTCTCGTCCAGGGCCCAGCGCGGCACGGAGTCGTGCGGCCGCAGCTGGGCCAGCCCGACCTCGACGGCATGCCGGGTGAGCTGCCAGCCGGTCGTGCCGGTCATGTGCGGAGCCTCTCGGGAGTGCAGGAGCGATTCCGGGCGACACGCTCTTCGTCGTACGGAATCGCGACGAACGAGCGAGACACCGCGGAGCTCAGGACCGCGGAGCGCGGAGCGCGACCATCGAGCACGGTCATGTGCGGAGCCTCTCGGGAGTGCAGGAGCGATTCCGGGCGACACGCTCTTCGTCGTACGGAATCGCGACGAACGAGCGAGACACCGCGGAGCTCAGTACCGCGGAGCGCGGAGCGCGACCATCGGACACGGTCATGGAGCCAGTCCCACGAGCGGCAGACCGAGCGTCTCCGGCAGGCCGAGCGCGAGGTTCAGGCACTGGACGGCGCCGCCGGCGGTGCCCTTGGTCAGGTTGTCGAGAGCGGCCACCGCGACGAGCCGGCCCGCGGCGGCGTCGACCGCCACCTGCACGTGCACGGTGTTGGCCCCGAGGGTCGACTGCGTCTGCGGCCACTGGCCCGGCGGCAGCAGGTGGACGAACGGCTCGTCGGCGTAGGCCTCGGCATAGACCGCGTACGCCTGCTCGGTGCTCGTCGAGCGGTCGGTCAGCGGCGCCGTGCAGGTGGCGAGGATGCCCCGCGACATCGGCACCAGCACGGGCGTGAAGGACACGGTCGGGGCGGGAGCCCCGCAGCGGGACAGGTTCTGGATGATCTCCGGCGTGTGGCGGTGGCCACCACCGACGCCGTACGCGCTGGCCGAGCCGATCAGCTCCGAACCCAGCAGGTGCTGCTTCAGGGACCGGCCGGCTCCCGACGGTCCGCTGGCCGCGACCACGACCACGTCCTCCGCGGTGGTCAGACCTCCGGCGACGGCGGGCAACAGGGCCAGCGTGGCGGTCGTCGGATAGCAACCCGGGACGGCGATCCGCCGGGCCCCACTCAGCTTTCCCCGCTGCCCGGGCAGCTCGGGCAGACCGTACGGCCACGTGCCCGCGTGCGGGCTCCCGTAGAACTGCTCCCAGGCACCCGGGTCGACGAGCCGGAAATCAGCCCCGCAGTCGATCACGAGCGTGTCGTCGCCCAGCTGGTCGGCGATCTCCGCGGACGCCCCGTGCGGCAGCGCCAGGAACACCACGTCGTGCCCGCCCAGCGTCTCGGCCGTGGTCGGCTGCACGATCCGCTCGGCCAGCGGCACCAGGTGGGGCTGGGAGTCACCCAGGCGGCGGCCGGCACTCGCGTTCGCCGTCACCGCTCCGATCTGCACCTCCGGGTGCGCGAGCAGGAGCCGAAGCAGCTCCCCGCCGGCGTACCCGGTGGCGCCCGCCACCGCTACTGTCCTGGACACCTGCATGAATATGCCATTGGCAGCAATGTTATGCAAGCTGGCAGGGTCCACGGACCCGGCCTCCTCCGGGTCGACCCGGGCCCGGCCGACGATACTGATCGCGTGTCACGTCCGTGGATCGTCGCCCTCGTCCAAGCACCCCCGTCGACCAGCACCGACCCTGTCGCCGCCCTGAGAACCGAGGTCGCGCAGCTCTGTGCGGGACGACCCGACGTGTCCATGGTCGTCTATCCCGAGATCCACCTGTTCGGTGGTGCGGACCTGGCGCCGGATGCCAACGGCTGGCTGGCGGACGCGGCCGAGCCCCTCGACGGTCCACGGGTCGCCGCCCTCGCCGAGATCGCCGCCGCCCACCGGATCTGGCTGGTTCCGGGGTCCCTGCCGGAGCGGGCCGGAGACGCGATCTTCAACACCGCCGTCGTCCTCGCTCCGGACGGACGGCTGGTGGCGTCCTACCGGAAGGTGTTCCCCTGGCGCCCGTTCGAGTCCTGGACACCGGGAGCGGACTGGGTCACCTTCGACGTGCCCGAGATCGGGCGCTTCGGGCTGTCGATCTGCTTCGACAGCTGGTTCCCCGAGTCGACCCGCCAGCTGAGCTGGCTGGGTGCCGACATCGTCCTCAACCTGGTCAAGACGGTCGGCGACGACCGGGCGCAGGAGATCGTGCTGGCGCAGGCGAACGCCATCGTCAACCAGCTCTACTTCCTGAGCGTCAACGCCGCCGGTCCGGTCGGGGCCGGAGGCAGCGTCTACGTCGACCCCGACGGCCGGGTGATCGCCGAGTGCACGGGCGCCGCACCAGCTGTCACGTTCGTGCCGATCGACCCCGACCGGGTGCGGGACGTGCGGGAGCACGGCACGGTCGGGCTTAGTCGCCTGGCCCACCAGATGTGGCCCGGTGACGCACCGATCCACCTCCCGGCGTACGGCGGGTCGCTGACGCCGCAGCGGCGGACCGATGACGCGGCGCCCACCCCTGGCCTCCCCGGCGTCCCCCGGTCGGGCGACGCACCGACCGGAGGAGGATGAGGGGATGGAGAAGAACTGGAAGGACCTCACCGGCACTCAGCAGGCCGGCGTGGGGCTGCTCGGCGTGGTCCAGCTCGGGTTGCTGGTGGCGGCCCAGATCGACCTGACGCGTCGCAGCGACGCGGAGGTCAACGGTCCGAAGGCCCTCTGGCGAGCCGTCACCTTGATCAACTTCGTCGGCCCGCTGGCGTACTTCGCCGTCGGCCGCCGCTGACCCGGCAGCGGCACACGGCCCGCTCCGGTGCCCGGGAGCCACCGCCGGCGTCCCGGTCGACCGGATCGACGACCTGACGCCACCCGGCAGCCACCGACGATCACCCGCCCGGCACCGGATGGCGCCGGACACCGCCCGGGAGTCACCGACGGCGACCCCCCGGGACAGCGTCCGGCCGCTGCTGGCGCGTCGGCCCGTGAACTCGTGAGCGTTGTTCGCGCGACTGCCTCGCACGCGTGGGCGCCGCAGCACGGCTGCCTACAGCACCCGGGGCTCGGCCCCGACCTCCTGCACGGCCACCGCCACGGCGGCATCACGCGCCGCGCCGCTCTCGGCGTCGGTGAGCGTCCGGTCGGGAGCCCGGAACCGCAGGGCGAAGGCCAGCGACTTGCGCCCCTCCCCCACCTGAGGTCCGGTGTACACGTCGAACAGCTCCACCGCCTCCAACAACGGACCCGCCCCTCGGCGCAACGCCGACTCGACCGTGGCGGCCGGCACGTCGACGGCCACGATCAGCGCCACGTCCTCCTTGGCCACCGGGTAGCCGGAGATCGGGGCGACGCTCCCGCGCGGGGGCGCCGCAGCGAGCAGCGCCGACAGGTCGATCTCCACCGCCGCGGTCCGCTCCGGCAGTCCGTAGGCCGCGATCACCTGCGGATGCAGCTCACCGGCGTGACCCAGCGGCACACCGTCGGAGGTGCTGATCTCCGCACACCGGCCGGGGTGCCACGGGGCGTGATCCACGGCCCGGCGGACCAGGCTGACCCCCAGCGCCCGGGCCGCGACCTCGGTCACCGCCAGCGCCTGCTGCCAACCGGCCGGCTGCGCCCCGCCCCGCCAGTCCGAGGTCCGCCAGGACCCGGTCAGGACGGCCGCGAGGTGCCGTGGCTGCTCGCCGAGAGCGGCGTCCATGGCGGCCAGCTCCTCGGCGGTCGGTCGGCCGGTCACCGCCGGTCGCGGCGCGGAGCTCGGCGGGTCGGCGGCGTAGAACACCGACCCCGTCTCCACGATCGCCAGGTCGTCGTTGCCGCGGCTGCGGTTGCGGGCGACCGCTCCGAACAGACCCGGCAACAACGTGGTGCGGAGGTAGGGCGACGTCTCGGCCAGTGGGTTGGCGATCCGGTTGAGGCGCCGTCGAGGGTCGTCGGCCGACACGCCCAACCGGTCCAGGTCCTCCACCGACGCGAACGGGAAGCTCAGCACCTCGACGAAACCGGCGGCCACGACGGCGGCGATCACCGCCCGACGGCCACGCTGGGCGGCGGTCAGACCTCGTCCGACCGGCGCCCGGGGCACCGTCGGGGTGATGGTGTCGTAGCTGACGAGTCGGCCGACCTCCTCGACGTAGTCGTACGGGTCGGTCAGGTCGGGCCGCCAGGTCGGCGGGGTCACCGACAGCGTCGAGCCGGCGACGGCCACCGTGGCCCCGACCGCCTCGAGCAGCGAGACCACGGTGCCGGGGTCGACGGTGGTGCCCAGGATCCGACCCGGCAGGTCGGCCTCGATGGTGGTGGGGACGGGGACCGGGACGGCTCCGACGACGGTCTCGCCCTCGACCAGCGTCCCCCCGGCCAGCTCGACGAGCAGGTCCGCCACCCGGTGGGCGGCCGCGTACGCCGCGGCCGGGTCCACACCGCGCTCGAAGCGTCGACTGGCCTCCGAGCTCAGCTTGTGCCGGCGGGACGTGCGGGCCACCGTCATCGCGGCGAAGTGGGCGGCCTCGATCACCACGGCCGTGGTGCCCGCCCCGATCTCGGTGCTCGCTCCGCCCATCACCCCGGCCAACCCGATCGGGCCGGAACCGTCGGAGATGACCAGGTCGTCCACGTGCAGACCGCGCGTCTGGTCGTCGAGAGTGGTCAGCGTCTCCCCGGCGGTCGCCTTCCGGACCACGATCGGCCCGTCCAGCCGCTCGGCGTCGTAGGCGTGGATGGGCTGCCCCGTCTCCAGCATCACGTAGTTGGTGATGTCGACGACCAGCGAGATGGAGCGCATCCCGGCCAGCTGGACCCGTCGGGCCAGCCAGCGCGGACTCGGTCGCGACGGATCGACTCCGGTGACCGAGACCGCGACGAACAACGGGCAGGCGTCGGACTCGGTCCGCACCGGGAAGCCGCCGTCGGTGGGCGCCGGGGTCCCGAGCGCGACGGGGTCGCGGAAGGCCACACCCTCGGCCTGGGCGGCCTCGCGAGCCAGGCCCCGCAACGACAGGCAGTAGCCGCGGTCGGGAGTGACCGCGATGTCCAGCACCTCCTCGCGCAGCTGCAGCACCGGGGCGGCGTCGTCGCCGGGAGCCAGGTCGTCGCCGGCCGCGGTCGGCGGCAGGACCATGATCCCGTCGTGGTCGTCGCCCAGCCCGAGCTCGCGGGCCGAGCAGATCATCCCGTCGGACACGTGCCCGTACGTCTTCCGGGCCGCGATCGCGAAGCCCCCGGGCAGCACCGCGCCGGGCAACGACACGACGACCAGGTCGCCGACCGCGAAGTTGTGCGCGCCGCAGACGATGCCTCGTGAGGCCGGCACGTCGGCCCCTGAGTCGTCGGAACCCGCGGGGTCGTTGTGCTCGGCGCCCACGTCGACCCGGCACCAGCGGATGACCTTGCCGTTCTTCTGCGGCTCGTCGACGTACGACAGCACCCGGCCGATGACCAGCGGACCGGTGACGTCGGCGCCGGCCTGCTCGACCGTCTCGACCTCCAGACCGGCCCGGATCAGGGCCTCTGCCAGGCTGCGCCCGTCGAGGCTCTCGGCGAGCGAGGCGTAGTCCCGCAGCCAGCTCAACGGCGCCCTCATCGGGCGAGTCCCAGCAGTGAACGGCTGTAGCGCACGTCTCCCTCGATCATGTCGCGCATGTCCTCGGCGTCGTTTCGGAACATCAGGGTGCGGTCCACGCCCATCCCGAAGGCGAAGCCGGAGTACACGTCGGAGTCCACCCCGCACGCCTCCAGCACCCGCGGGTTCACCACGCCGCAGCCACCCCACTCGATCCAGCCCTCGCTCCGGCAGGTCCGGCAGGGGCGCTCGGGATGGCCGACCGAGTCGCCGTGGCAGACGAAGCACTGCAGGTCCACCTCGGCCGACGGCTCGGTGAAGGGGAAGTAGTTGGGGCGCATCCGGGTGCGGGTGTCGCCGAACATGGCCCGGGCGAAGTGGTCCAACGTCCCCCGCAGGTCGGCCAGGGTGATGCCCTTGTCCACCACCAGACCCTCGATCTGGTGGAAGACCGGCAGGTGCGTCGCGTCGTACTCGTCCGCGCGGTAGACCTTGCCCGGGCACACCACGTAGACGGGCAGGTCGCGGGTCAGCAGCGCCCGGGCCTGGACCGGCGACGTGTGGGTCCGCAGCACCACGCCCGCGTCCGGCTCGCCGACGAACAGGGTGTCCTGCATGGTCCGCGCCGGGTGATCGGGCACGAAGTTGAGCGCGTCGAAGTTGAGCCACTCGGCTTCCAGCTCGGGGCCTTCGGCCACCTCCCAGCCCATGGCGACGAACACGTCGATCATCTGGTCCATCAAGGCGGTGATCGGGTGGATCGCCCCGGTCGGGGCGAGCTCGACCGGCAGGGTCACGTCGACCCGCTCGTCGACCAGCCGCTGGGCCAGCTCGACCTCGGCGATCTCGACCTCGCGCGCGGCGAGAGCCTGGGTGATCCGACCGCGGGCCTGACCGATCCGCCGGCCGGCGTCCTTGCGGGCCTGGGGCGGCAGGGCGCCGATCTCCCGGTTGGCCAGGGCGATCGGCGACCGGTCCCCGGCGTGGGCCAGTCGCGCCGCCTTGAGCTCGGCCAGCGAGGTCGCCGCCGCGAACGCCGCCAGCGCCTCGGCGACAGCCGCCTCGACGTGGTCGGCGTCCAACGGGGTGACCTGGACGGGGTCGTAGCTCGAGTTCGGGCCGGACATGACTCCTGCTTCGGTACGGGGAGAGGACCATCGGCGCCGTCGACTGGCCCGGCGCCCGGCACAGTCTAGGAGGAACGAGCCGCCCCGGCCGCCGCTTATCGCGGCAGCACCACCGGTCGACGCCGGGTCGGACGGACGCCGAGTGTCGGGGAACGCGGTCGGTGGGGCGCGCCGTGAGTCGCTGGCTGCGGCGCGCTGTCAGTCCCTGGCCGCGGCGCGCTGGGCGGTCGCGCTGGCGTAGAGCAGGACGGCGGCAGCGGTGGACAGGTTGAGGCTCTCGGCCCGACCGTAGAGCGGCAGCGCCACCGAGCGGTCCAGCAGTGCTGCGTGGTCGGCGGTCAGACCCCAAGCCTCGTTGCCGAGGACCCACATCATGGGCGCCGCCAGCTCCCCGCTGGTGGCCAGGTCGTCGACGGAGCAGTCGGCGGCACCGTCGGCCCCGAGCACGGCCAACCCGGCGGCTCGGGCCGCTGCCGCCGCCTCAGTCAGCTCGACCCCGACCGCGATCGGCAGGTGGAAGATGCTGCCGGTGCTGGCCCGAACCGTCTTGGGGTTGTACAGGTCGACCGCATCCGGCGAGATGAGCACCGCATCAGCGCCGAACGCGTCGGCGCAGCGGATCACGGTGCCCAGGTTGCCGGGGTCACGGACCTGGTCGCAGAACACGACCAACCGAGCGTCGGGACCCAACGCCTCTGCCACGGGCACGTCCACCGCCCGGCAGACGGCCAGGATCCCCTGCGTGCTGACCGTGTCGGTGAGCTCACCGAACGCCCGATCCGGCACCGAGGCAACCGGGGCACCCGCCCGTACGGCGAGGTTCAGCAGGTCCTGGTGGGTGTCGACGGCGGTCGTGGAGACCAGCAACCGTCGGACGGTGTCACCGGCGGACAGCGCCTCGGAGACCGCTTGGCGACCCTCGGCCAGGAACTCCCCGGTCTCGAGCCGGTCCTTGCGGCGGAGCAGCCGACGAGCCGACCGCAGCACCCCCGCCGAGGCGGGAGGTGGAGCGATCGGCTCGTCGAAGCTGAGCTCGGGGCGCGAGACGTACGCGCCCGAGTCGTGTCCGGTCAGGACACTCAGGCGGCGGCCGCGACCGGCTGGTGAGCCTTGGCGACCTCGACCAGAGCCACGAACGCAGCCGGATCGGTGACGGCGAGATCGGCGAGGATCTTGCGGTCGACCTCGACCTCGGCGGCCTTCAGACCGGAGATGAAGCGGTTGTAGGTCATGCCCTCGGCCCGGACCGCGGCGTTGATCCGCTGGATCCAGAGCCGACGGAAGTCGCCCTTCTTGGCGCGACGATCGCGGAAGGCGTAGACGCCGGAGTGCAGCAGCTGCTCCTTCGCCTTGCGATAGAGCCGGGAGCGCTGGCCCCGGTAGCCGGAGGCCTGCTCGAGGACCTCACGACGCTTCTTGTGGGCATTGACCGAGCGCTTGACGCGAGCCATGCGAATTACTCCTTGATGTCAGTGATGGCGGTGGGTGGGGGCGCTCTACAGGCCCAGCAGCTTGCGGGCCTTGGCCGCGTCGCCGCTGGAGAGGACCTTGTCGCCGGCGAGCCGGCGGGTACGGGTGCTCGGCTTGTGCTCGTTCAGGTGCATCTTGCCCGCCTTGCGGTGCATGAGCTTGCCCGAACCCGTCACCTTGAACCGCTTCTTGGCACCGGAGTGCGTCTTCATCTTCGGCATGGCTGCCGCTCCATTCCTCATTCGTTCGGCCCGTGGGCACGTTGGCACCTACGGGGTCGTACAGGGTCGTGCTCGATGGTCCCGCGACCTCAGACCTCGGTGTCGGGATCCAGGTTGTCGGCCGGACCGCGGCGCCGCGGCGCTGTCGGCTCGGCGGCGTGCTGGGCCCGCAGATCGGCGAGCTGCGTCCGCTCCTCCTCGGCGGCGGCGTCGCGCTCGGCGGCCCGCCGGTCGCGCTCGGCCCGGACGTCGGCGCGGGCCTCGGTCTTCTTCTTCACCGGTCCCAGCACCATCAGCATGTTGCGCCCGTCCTGCTTGGGGGCGGACTCGACGAAGCCGAACTCGGTGACGTCCTCGGCCAGCTTGCGCAGCAGGTTGTAGCCCAGCTCCGGACGCGACTGCTCGCGGCCCCGGAACATGATCGTGATCTTGACCTTGTCCCCGGCCTTGAGAAAGCGCACGACGTGACCCTTCTTGGTCTCGTAGTCGTGGCTGTCGATCTTGGGCCGGAGCTTCATCTCCTTGATCACGGTGTTGGTCTGGTTACGGCGGCTCTCGCGCGCCTTCTGCGCGTTCTCGTACTTGAACTTGCCGTAGTCCATGAGCTTGGCCACCGGCGGCCGAGCCATGGGTGCGACCTCGACGAGATCCAGCTCGGACTCGCGCGCCAGGCGCAGGGCGTCGTCGATGCGGACGATGCCCACCTGCTCCCCGGCGGGTCCGACGAGACGGACTTCGGGGACGCGAATGCGGTCGTTGATCCGCGGTTCGGTGCTGCTGATTGGTCCTCCATGTGGTGTGTGCTCGGCGACGACCCCCGCTGTCGCGGTGATCGAAGCCCCGGTGGTGAACGATGTGGCGTCCGGGTCGGATACGCCGCCCCGCCGGAGACGCAGAAAGGGTCCCCGCGCAGGCGGAGACCCTGATAGGTGGACGCGGACAACCCCGGAGGGGCCGCAGCCACGGACCGACCCGACGACCATCGAGATGTCGTGCGGGTGGGAGATCAGGTCTCCACTTGGCGGATCCAGCACGGATGCCGAATCGGTCGATGCTCAGGTTATCACCCGACCCCGGCGCGGTCACATCGAGTGACGGCGCCGGCACCTGGGGTGACGGCCGGGCAGCACCACGTGCTCAGCGCCGATGACGGTCCGGGTGTTCCCCCGTCCGCGGTCGGGAGACGGGGATCAGGTGGGGGCGCCCGGCTCGCCGCCGGGCATCGCCCACCCGAAGCCGTCGCCGAGGTCCACCAGCCGGTGGCCGCGGGCCAGCGCCTCGAGCACCTCGCCCTCCAGCACCAGCGGATGGGGTCCGGCCACATCGACGAGCACCGCCACCGCACCCTCGGCGGTCGCGGTCTCGGCGACCTTGTCCACCGTCACCGGCACGGGCCGGGCCCGGGCGTCCCAGGCCTGGAGGGCATCGAGACCGGTGAACCCGAGGACGGCCCTGCCGCCGTCGGCCCGCTGCAGCAGGACCACGGCCATCTCGGCCTCCTTGTCCGAGGCCAGACCGCCGACGGTGGTGCCGACCCGGGTCGCGGTCGCCACCACCGGCACCAGCAGCCGGTCTCCGCACAGGGCCGCTACGGCGCCGAGGTAGTGGTCGGGCTCGTGCGTCGACGCGAATCTCCTCAGGGCCTCCCGTACGGGGCCGTGCGGTGCGCCGTCGTCGCCGGGGAACGGCGACGGGGCGAGGGCCCGCTCGTGGGCGTGCCCGTTCGCCCGGCTCGGGTCGTCGGTCGGGTCGGGGGTCGTGGCGTCATGGTCCGGCACGCCGACAACGTAGCCGCTCGGCACGATCTCGCGATCGACCCGACCGCGCCGACCAGCGGCCGGCCGACCGTGGCCGATGGCGCGCTGCCACCGTCCACGACTCCCCGGTCAGCTGCCGACCAGAGGCCGCCGCTACCGGCCGCTACGGGACGCCGCCTCGATCGGGCTTCGACCCCGGGTGAACGGGTGGGAAGTGGGTGGTTGTCCCCATCGCCGCCGGCGGTCGCGTGTGGCAGATTGGACGGATGCCAGTCTCGGACGTCGTCCTCCTCCCCCTCTGCCTCGGACTCGCGCTGATCGGGGTGATCGTCGCCGGTGTCGCGTGGCGGAGGGGGAGCCGCGGCCGGGTGCTGCAGGGCGTGGGCCTGGCGCTCGCTCCGATCGCGCTCTACTTCACCGGCCTGCTCCGGCTCGTCTGGGACGCCGTGGTGGCCCTGGTGGGTTGGGCGACCTCGATCGTCTTCACGCCGACCATGTGGTTCGGGATCTCCCTGCTGGGGGTGTGCGTGGTCCTCTGGGTGGTCGGCGGCCTGGTCAGCCGGCGTACGGCGGCCCGGTCCAGCGGCGCGGTGACGGGCTCGACCGCGCCGGCGGTCGGGACCGGTCGTTCGACGACGACGGCTCCCGCCGCCAAGCCCCCCGCCACGAAGAACGCCACCACGAAGAGCACCGCCACGAAGAATGCGAGGGGCAAGGCTCCCGCCCCGGAGGTGGACCCCGAGATGGCCGAGATCGAGGCGATCCTGAAGAACCGCGGGATCAACTAGCACCCGTCGCCGACCCCCAGCGTCCCCGGGCTCAACGAGGACTGCGAAGACTCTCCGCGCCCGAGTCGACCACGAAGATCTGGTCGTCGAACACCGTCAACCCGCGAACCGTCGCCAGGTGGCCCCCCGAGTAGGACCCGACTCGCAGGGTCGCCCGCCGGGACGACGCGCTCACCACGTCGAGCGTCCACCCCTCACTGAGATCCGCTCGCGCGACGACGACGCTGCCGTTCGCCAGCAGCGCGCTCGACACGACCGGCGCCGGCCCGTAGGTGACGCTCCCCCGCGGCCGGCCGGAGACCGCGTCGTAGGTGTAGATCGTCGACGCGTACTGCTCCAGTCCCATCGGGTAGTCCGTCAGGTCCCAGGTGCAGATGACGAGGGCAACCTGCGCTGACGCCTGGACCTGGTGGTCCACACAGGGCATACCCCGGGCATGGCGTGGCAGGGCGGTGGACCAGCGCAGGCCCCCGTCGACGAGCGAGAGGGCTGACAGAGACCCCGTCGCCGCTCCACCGCCGGGCGGCTCGACCACGAACGCGGTGGCGGGCACCACGGCACGCACGTCCCCGGCGAGGTTCGCCACCCAGAGCCGGCTCCCCGTCGCCGCGTCGAGGGCCACCAGGCGCTCGGACGCACCAGCGCAGTGCGGCACCGCCGTCACGATGACGACGGTCCCGGACAGGGTCGCCCGAGCGCCCTGGCAGCGCTCGAGGGCGTACGTCCAGACGTCGCGCCCGTCGGCCCGCACGCGCGCGATCGTCGTCCGGTCGTCCGGTCCGGTCCGAGCCACCACCGGCAGCGCGGGATCGAGGATGTGGGACCCGGTGCCGGCCGTTGACCAGTGGCCGACGCGTTCGCCGGTTCGGGCGTCCAGCACGTAGACCGCCCCGGAGCTCCACGTGGCGAGCACCTGGCGACCCTCACCGGTGCTCGCCACCGAGACGGGACCGTGCTCGTCCGACCGGGTGTAGCGCCAGCGCACGCCGCCGGTCGCCCGATCGATCATGATCACGTCCTGACCCGAGGCCAGTCCGATGCCGAAGTCGGTGGGCGCCGGTCGCATCAGGGTCAGGCCGGGCACGTTGATCACCCAGTGGTCGCCGCCGGCAAGGGCGGTCACCGGTGCTTCGGCGGGCTCCCGGTCGACGTCGCCGACGGTGCGGTACTCGTTGGCCCCGAGGAGGTAGTCCCGGCTTCGATCGACGATCACCAGTCCCGCCCCGACGATCAGCACCGCCGCCGAGGACCCGGCGACGACCCCGGTCCACGGGCGCAGAGTCCACCTGGCCACCCTGGATCCCGGCTGGGCGGCCACGGCGATGGACCCGGCGGCCAGCAGGCAGCCGGTGCCGGCGGCGGCGAACCCGGCGACCGCGTACGGGACGGCCAGACCGAGCGGGTGGATCGGGTTGGCGGTCGGCACCACGAGCCGGAGGAAGGCGACGGAAGCGACGCCCAGGGCGAGGAGCAGCACGGCGAGCACGAGCAGTCCCACCGGTCCGCGAACCGTGGCGGCGAACCAGATCAGCACCACGGCGCCGATTCCCAGCACCGCGACGGAGGCTGACCACCAGCGGAGGTCGTGCTCGGCGCCGCGGATCGTCTCGAGCTGGACCGGCGAGATGCTGGCCCAGAACCAGCAGACGGTGGCCAGCAGCCCGAGCAGCGCGGCCGCCAGCTGCAGCGCGAGCGCCGGCCACGACGCCGACTGCAGGGAGAGCGAGCGCCCGCCGGCGGCCATGAGGGTGACGGTACGCCCGGTTCAGGCTCCCGTCACCCGGGTTGGGCGTACGCAGAACTGCGACGTCACAGCGGTCAGCCGTGAGGGTGCTGGCGTGCGGCCTTCAGTCGTCGGTTGAGATCCTCGACCGCCGCTGTCGCGTAGGTGCCGTCACCGCGCTGGATGCCCATCAGCATCCGGTGGTCGAGGTCGGCGGCGACCTCCACCGCGCGATCGGTGGGGATCAGGAGCACCTGGGCCCAGGCGTCGCCGGGGCGCATGACCACCTGGTGCACCCGCGACCACGGATAGCGGTGCCGGCTCAGCCCGTTGCGGAAGGAGAGCCCGTCCGCGTCGGCTCGGACCACGCCGTTCCCCACGATCAGCAGCGCGAACACGAACAGGCCCAGGATGAGCAACAGCGTCACCGCCTGGGACAGCGTGAACTCGGCTTTGAGGTTGGGAGGCAGCGCGACCCAGAACACGAAGCTGAGGGCGACCAGACCCAGGGCGGCGACCATCACGAAGAACCGCAGCCGGTTGGAGCGGTAGCTGACCGGCTGGTCGCCGGCGGCGGGGGTCGGCTGGTGCGGGGCCGCCATCAGATCCGGCACGCCGCGATGTCGGTGACCAGGATGGCGCGGGCGCCGATCGCCCAGAGGTCGTCCATGATCTTCTGCGCCTCGGCCCGGGGGACCATGGCTCGCACCGCCAGCCACCCCTGCCTGGCCAGCGGAGCCACGGTCGGCGACTCGAACCCGGGGGTGATCGCGCAGGCCGCGTCGACGTACTGGTCGCTGACGTCGTAGTCCATCATCACGTAGTTGCGTGCGACCAGGACCCCGTTCAGCCGCCGCTGCAGCAGATCGAGCCCGGCGGTCGAGTCGGCGCCCCGGCGCCGGATCAGCACGGCCTCCGAGTGCAGGATCGGGTCGCCGAACAGCTCGAGGCCCGCCTGCCGCAGGGTGGTTCCGGTCTCCACCACGTCGGCGATCGCATCCGCGACCCCGAGGCGGATGGCGGTCTCCACCGCGCCGTCCAGGGTGATCAGCCGCGGGTGCACCCCTCGCTCGGCCAGGTAGCCGCCGACCAGACCGGGGTACGACGTGGCCAGCCGCTTCTCGTGCAGGTCGGCGATGGTGCGCTCACTGCCGACCGGAGCCGCGAACCGGAACCGGCTGCGACCGAAGCCGAGCGGGATCACCTCGTCGGCGTCGGCACCGGAGTCCAGCAGCATGTCGCGCCCGGTGATGCCGACGTCGAGGGTGCCCTCCCCCACGTACACGGCGATGTCGCGGGGGCGCAGGTAGAAGAACTCGACCCCGTTGGCCTCGTCGAGGAGCACCAGCTCCTTCGGGTCGCTGCGTTGGGCGTAGCCCGCTTCACGCAGCATCTGCGCCGCGGCCTCGGACAGCGAGCCCTTGTTGGGCACCGCGATCCTGATCAAGGGGTTCGAGCTCACGGCGGCCATCCTAGGGGCCGCGAGCGGGAAGACGGTGCGCCCGGCGTGCGGAGGAACGATGAGCGAAGGCACGCTTTTCCGCCGTCGCGAAGAGCGACGACGGAGCCGGTGACAGCGCACCGTCGTCGCGAGCGGCCCCATCACACAGGGCCGCGAGCGGGAAGACGGTGCGCCCGGCGTGCGGAGGAACGATGAGCAAAGGCACGCTTTTCCGCCGTCGCGAAGAGCGACGACGGAGCTGGTGACAGCGCACCGTCGTCGCGAGCGGCCCGATCAAAGGTGCCGGTACACGTCCGCGGGCTCCAGCTCCAGCGCCAGCATCATGACCTGCAGGTGGTAGAGGAGCTGGCTGATCTCCATCGCCGCGTCGTCCTTCGTCTGGTACTCGGCAGCCATCCAGACCTCGGCCGCCTCCTCGACGATCTTCTTGCCGATCTCGTGCACGCCGGCCTCGACCCGCTTCACCGTCGAGGAGGCCGGATCGGCGGCGGCGACCTTCGCGCTGAGCTCGGCGTACAGGTCCTCGAAGGTCTTCTCGGGTGGCACCCCGACACCCTAGGTCAGCCTGCTGGGCGCCGCTTCCTGCGACCGGCGTACGGACCGGAGGTGGGTGTGCATCCAGAGCGGACGGTGGTGAGAAGCACTACACACGCGGGCCGTCTCTTCGTGACAGCCCGGCCTGCCGAGAGGACACACCATGAGCGAGACCACCACCAACTCCCCCGTCGAGGTCCGCCCCGACACCCCCGTGTCGTGGACCGACCTGGGAGCCGAGATGTGGGCCTACCTGACCGGTCGGGACGCGGCCATCAACTACAGCTTCGTGGACATGGCCATCGAGGTCCCCCGCGACACCGGTGCCGACGCCCCCCGGGCCACCTGGAAGCTCAACGGCACGTTGCGCATCACCACCAGCGACAACGCCTCCTGAGATGGCGCCCCGCCGTGCGTCCGGAGCGACCGTGCGCGTGCAGGCCGACCTGCAGCTGGACGTCGACCCGGGCGTGCCGCAGGGCGGCGGCGGACTCGGGATCTCCATCCGGTCCGAGTCCGACGACGTGCTGCACGTTCGGCTCGACCGGGTCCCTGATCTCGACGCGCGGCCCTCGCCGGACCTGATCCGGTCGGTGGCCGACGGCCTGCAGGGCCAGGGCCTGAAGGTGGTCGTCGAGGGCCCGGGGGGGCGGCTGGTGAGTGTGGGGGCCGGCGTCCGGACCCCGTGGTGGCAGCGACCGTTCATCCGGGCCCGGCACGTCCGGGTGCACGACCTGCGCGCCGCGCTGCGCACCCTCCCCCGGCGCGGGAGCACGGCTGGGGCGATCACCGCCCCGCCCGCCATGTTGTTCACCCCGCCGACGACCATGCTCCCGCTGGCGCCGACGGTGCTCCGGCGGCAGCGCGTCTCCACCACGCACGACCCCACCGGCGGCGGACTCCCTCGGCTGTACTTCCCGCCCGAGGACAGCGCCGGCTCACGGTTGAAGGTCTTCTACCTGCGACCCGTGATCACCGTCGGCGACCGGGCCGATGCCGACCTCCGGCTGCCCGGGGTGGCCCCCGTGCAGGCGGTGATCCGCCGCAACGACCGCGACGAGTACGTCATCGAACCGCAGCCCGACGGCTTGCCCATCCGGGTGCACGGCTCCTTGGTGCTGCGGCCGACCCAGCTGCGGACCGGTGCCCGGATCGAGATCGGCAGCTGGCGGATGGTCTACTTCCGCGCCGAGTACGCCGACCACGGACGCCCGTACGGCGGACGGCAGGGCGGGGAGATCGATCAGCAGCAGTGGCAGCCGCCGGCCCGCTACCGCCCGGACATCGGTGAGTCGACGTCCGGGGGCAGCGGCGGCTGAGCCGTCGACCGACCGTCGGCTGACCTGCCGGGATCAGCCGACGGTCTCGATCTCCGGGGTGTCGACGGCCACCGGGTCCGGCGTCCGACCGGCCCGTTCGATCCGCCACCAGGAGACGAACCCGATCACGCAGAACACGCCGTAGACGATGTACATGATCGCCGACGGGTAGTAGCCGGCCGTGAGGAGCAGCGGCACGCCGACCAGGTCGACGGCGATCCAGATCAGCCAGAACTCCACGTAGCCGCGGGCCATGCCGTAGGTGGCCAGGATGGAGCCGGTCAGGATCCAGGCGTCGGCCGCCGGGCCCCAGGAGCCGAGCGCGGTCAGGACGTAGTAGGAGAGGGTCCAGAGCACCACGGCGGCGACCAGCAGCTGCACCCGGCCCTTCCAGCCGGCCCAGGCCGGTGCCACACCGACCCCCTGGCCGCCGTCGCCGGAGCGTCGGAACGACCACCAGCGGTACCAGCCGTAGATGCTGACCGCGAGGAAGAAGACCTGCCGACCTGCCTGGCCGTAGAGGTCGAGGTCCTGGGGGGTGTGGAACACCCCACCCAAGAAGACCGTGAACAACAAGACGTTGCCCACGATGCCGATCGGCCATGCGAGCACCTTGCGCTGCATGCCGAGGATGGCGCTGGCCAAGCCGAAGCCGTTCCCGATGATCTCCCGCCACAAGATGCCGGGTCCGATATCGAGCTGGGCGTTCAGCAACCGCTCCAGTACTGCTGAGAAGTCCATGGGGATCCTCCACTGTCCGGTCGCACGAACACCGGGGTGTGGAGAGACACGACCGTCACCGCACACCGACATCGGCGTACGGCGGAGCCGCGCTCGCGTGGACCTCCCATCCGGACTCTCACCGTCGGTCCCGGAATTCCACCAGGTCAACCACTCGCGGCTCGCCCCCTGGGGGGCCGGGCACCGCCTCCAACAAGGCACTGCCCACTGCTCGTGGGTCGCGGACTGTCACCGCCGGTTCGGACTTTCACCGACCCCGGTACACGCGCGAGTTGTGATAACTCGTCAGGAGAAGCGTACGCCCGCCGGCGAGGGTGCGGAAAAGTCATCCCGACCGTGGACGCGAGGCCACCGACAACCGGTTTCGTTCACCGGCCGGGGTGACTTTTTCGCAGGAGAGTCAGAGGCGGACGCCGAGCAGCGCGTCGACCGTCCGGGCGACCAGCGAGGGCGCGTCGGTGTCGTCGCCGTCGATGGCCACCGAGGCGCCCGCCCAGGCGTCCACGGCCGCGAGCGCGGCGGGAGCGTCCAGGTCGTCGGCCAGCGCCGTGCGGATGGCGGTGACGACGTCAGCGGCGTTCATGCCGGCGTCGAGGCGGACGGCCTCCCGCCAGGTGGCCAGCCGCTCGACGGCCGACGCCAGGATCTCGTCGGTCCACATCCAGTCGTCCCGGAAGTGCTGGGACAGCAGAGCCAGTCGGATCGCCATCGGGTCGACCCCGGCCTGCCGCAGCTGCGAGACCAGCACCAGGTTGCCCTTGGACTTCGACATCTTCTCGCCGTCCAATCCGACCATGCCGCTGTGCACGTAGACCTGGGCGAACGGCCGGTCGGTGGCCACCCGGGCTTCGGAGGCGCACATCTCGTGGTGGGGGAAGACCAGGTCGGAGCCGCCGGCCTGGACGTCGAAGTCGCTGCCGAGGCGGTTGAGGGCGATCGCCGTGCACTCGATGTGCCAACCCGGGCGGCCCCGCCCGAGGGGGGTGTCCCAGCCGGGCTCGTCGGGCCGCTGCAGCCGCCAGACCAGGCAGTCCAGGGGGTCCTGCTTGCCGGCCCGGTCGGGATCGCCGCCCCGCTCGGCGAACACCGCCCTCGCCTCGGCGTCGTCCAGGTGGGACAGCGAGCCGAACTCGGCGTCGGTGGAGCGGGCGAAGTACAGGTCGGGGTAGTCGGGGTCGTCGACCGGGTACACCGCTCCCCTGGCCTGCAGCTCGGCGATGATGGCGACGACCTCGTCGATCGACTCGACCGCTCCGACGTAGTCGGCGGGCGGGATCACGTTCAGGGCGGTCATGTCGGTCCGGAACAGCTCGATCTGGTCGGCCGCCAGCTGCCGCCAGTCGATGCCGTCGCGGAGCGCCCGCTCCAGCAGCGGGTCGTCGACGTCGGTGACGTTCTGCACGTAGTGGACCGCGAGCCCGGCATCCCGCCAGACCCGGTTCAGCAGGTCGAAGGCGACGTAGGTGTTCGCGTGACCGATGTGGGTGGCGTCGTACGGGGTGATGCCGCAGACGTACATCCCCGCCGGCCGCCCGTCGGTGACCTCGGGCCCGGCCGGGACCGGTCGCTGCTGTGCCGTGTCGAACAGGTGCAGCCGGGGCTGCTGCGGACCGGGGTCGAGTCGGGGCACCTCGGGCGCGTTCCATGCGTGCATGCGGGTCACCTTAGTAGCGGCCGCACACCCCTCGACCGGGTGCTCAGGAGCGCCCCGGCGCCCAGCTGCCGCGCACCGACGGCGCGGCCCCCGCGGGACGGGCGTCGCTCAGAACGGGGGCCAGGGAATGGCCGGGTGGTGACCGGAGCGGGGGCGGGGAAACCGGCCGCGCTGCAGGAGCCGTTCGGCCCGGCTCCACAGCTCCTCGATCTCGGGCTCGGCCAAGAGCGAGAACAGCCGGTCCGGGGTCTCGTCCCGGACCCGGCGGACCGCGGCGAGCTCGCTGTCGGTGAGCTCGGTCCCGGCCCAGCCCCACAACAGGGTGCGCAGCTTCGGGTCGGTGTTGAAGCAGACACCGTGGTCGACGCCGAACACGTGGCCAGCGCTGCCGAGGATGTGCCCGCCCTTGCGATCGGCGTTGTTCACGAGCACGTCGAAGACGGCCATCCGTCTCAGCGGCAGGCAGTCGGCGTGCACCACCGACACCGAGCGGTCCTGGGCGTCCAGACCGTCCACCACGTCGAACCACCCCGCCCGCGGCACCTGGCTGCTGGGCACCAGGTCGACCAGGGCGTCGGTCTCGGCCGGGTCCACGTCGACCCAGGCCTGCAGCGAGCCGGGGCCGACCGGGCCGTCGACCAGCACGGTCACCGGCACCACGTCGAAGCCCCCGGCCGCGGAGACCTCGTACGCGGCCACCTCGCGCAGACCGAGGGTCCCGGTCGGGAAGTCCCACAACGGCCGCTCGCCCCGGATCGGCTTGTACACGCACTCGATCGGGCCCTCGTCGGTGGTGAGGACCGCGAGGTAGGTGGCGTTGGACGCGTTGGCCAGGCGGCCCGCGATCTGCAGGTCACCGTCGGTCAGGGCCGCGGTCAGGGCCGGGTGCGGCTCGTCGGGGACCAGGGCTGCGTCGCTCAACACGCCTCGGGATTCGGCCGGGAGGCGGTCGGTGGAGGCAGCAGCGACACGGTCACTCAGAACAGGGGTCGGCGGTAGCCGTTGGCCCGCGGGCACACGTGCCCGGCCGGGTCCAGTGGCTGCAGGCAGAACGGGCAGGGTGGCCGGCCGGCGGACACCAGGGCCTGGGCCCGGGCGACGAAGTCACGCGCGTACGCGGCACTGATCTTGACCACGAACACCTCGTCGGCGTCCACCTCGGCGACCCCCTCCAGGGCGGCCGCGGCGGCCGGGGACAGCTCGGGCTCGTCGGCGGGGTCCTCGCTCTCCTCGTCCTCGTCGACGTTGGAGAACAGCTCGATGACGATCTTGTTGATCTCGGCGTCCCAGGCGATCGTCATGGTCCCGACCCGGAACTCCTCGGTGATCGGGGCATCCAGGGGATCGACGTCATCGGCCTTCTCGCGCGCCGGCGGCACGTCGACCGTCGGGCCGCTGCGGCGCAGGACCTCATCGAGCACCTTGTCCAGGTGCTCGGCCAGCACGGAGACCTGCTGCTTCTCGACCACGACGGACGTGATCCGGTTGCCCTCACGGGCCTGCAGGAAGAAGGTGCGCTCTCCGGGTTGGCCGACGGTGCCGGCGACGAAACGGTCCGGGGAGTCGTATCGGTGGACGAGGATCGCCATGTCCTCAGCCTAGTCCGCGGCTCATGCGGTCGGCTCCTGCGAGCCCAGCCCGCCGCCGACCGGCGCGTCGTCCGACGCCGGACGGGACCGTCGGGAGCGCTTCGCCGCCGGTTTCCGGGGCGGGAACATCGCCGCCAGGTCGCTGCCCGAGGAGTTCATGGTGACCACGTACGGGCGGGTGTCGGTGTAGCGGACCACCGACACCGACGCCGGGTTGACCATGATGCGCTGGAACGTGTCCAGGTGGGTGCCGAGCGCGTCGGCCAGGATCGCCTTGATCACGTCGCCGTGCGAGACCGCCACCCAGACGGCGTCGCCGCCGTGGGTCTCGGTGACCTTCTGGTCCCAGGTCCGGACGGCGCCGACGGCGCGGGCGGCCATCTCGGTCATCGCCTCGCCCCCGGGGAAGCGGACCGCCGACGGCTGCTGCTGCACCGTCGTCCAGAGCTTCTCCTTGCTCAGCTCCTTGAGGCTCTTGCCGGTCCAGTCGCCGTAGCCGCACTCGATCAAGCCGGCGTCGACAGCGGTGGGGACGGGCTCGGCGCGGGCCGACACGAGCGCCTGCAGGGTCTGACGGCACCGACGCAACGGTGAGCTGACCAGGGTCGCGAGGGGCACGGCGGCCATCCGCTCACCGAGCGTGCCGGCCTGGGTGCGACCGAAGTCGTCCAGCTCCACCCCGGGGCTGCGCCCGGCGAGGATGCCGGCGGTGTTGGCAGAGGTCCGCCCGTGGCGGACGAGCAGGACGGTGGCCATGGACCGACCCTAGTCGGACGCTGGGCACGACACGCCTCAGAACGGGATCGGCAGATAGCGCCCGTGCACGTGCCCCAGCAGATCGGTCTCGGCGGGCCCGAGCCCGACCTCGTCGATCCGAGCGGTCAGCAGCGTCGACCAACCAACCGTCCGGGTGTCCAGCACCGTCGCCCCCAGCCAGCCGGGGGCGTCGGCCACCACCGGACCGTACGAGGTCTCCCGCCAGTCGGTGAGCCGGAACGGTCCGCCCGGTGCCGGGGCCAGGCCCGCGAAGGCGTCGGGCAGGTTCCGGTGCTGCCAGCCCAGGAGGCTGACCGCCAGCCGCGGGGACGGTCCCCCACCGGCCACGAGGGCCTCGGTCAGGTCGGCGTCCGGGTCGAGCACGCCGATCAGCGTCGGCTCCGGCCCGTCCGCCACGAGCAGCGAGGAGACGGTCCAGCCGACCCGCCGCTCGCCGGCGTACGTGGTCCAGAGGCTGACCGGGGCGACCACCCGGCCGCGGAAGCGGCGGAGCGGGCTGCGATCCCCCTCCGGCGGCAGGAACGGGTGCTCGCTGTGGATGGTCACGACGTCAGTTCTAGTCGAGCAGCAGCTCCGCACGCCCATCGGCTCCGCCCTGCCCCACCGGGAGCACGCCCCACGACACGACGCGCCGCGACATCTTGCTCCCCGCCGTTGTCAACGAGCCGTCTTCCCGACCCGACGCTCTACGGTGGTGCGGGCCCTCCATGCTGGGTCGCACGACGAATGGCGGAATGATCGAAGGTGGGCGATGGGCTGGCTCGAGGCACTGGTACTCGGCATCGTGCAGGGGCTGACGGAGTTCCTGCCGATCTCCTCCAGCGCGCACCTGTCGATCGTCGGGCAGTTCTACGGCGGCCGCGATCCCGGGTCGGCGTTCACCGCCATCAGCCAGCTGGGCACCGAGGCCGCGGTGATCATCTACTTCCGCAAGGACATCTGGCTGATCATCAAGAACTGGTCCCTGGCCCTGGTCGGCCGGATCCCACGCGACGACCCCGAAGCGCGGATGGGCTGGCTGGTGATCATCGGCTCGCTGCCGATCGTGGTCCTCGGGCTGCTGTTCCAGGACGCCATCGACAGCTCGCTGCGGAACCTGTGGATCACCACCGCCATGCTGGCCGGGTTCGGCGTCGTCATCGGCATCGCCGACCACTTCGCCAAGAACGTCCGTCCGCTGGAGTCGCTGACCTGGAAGCACGGCGTGCTGTTCGGCCTGGCCCAGGCCCTGGCGCTGATCCCCGGCGTGTCCCGGTCCGGCGCCACCATCGCCGCCGGTCTGGGGATGGGCTACCGGCGTGAGGCGGCCGCCAAGTACGCGTTCCTGCTCGCCATCCCCGCCGTCGTGGGCTCGGGCTTCTTCAAGCTGTTCGACATCTCCGCCGACCCCGTCGAGCCCGCCTGGGGGCCCATCGTCCTGGCCACCGTGGTCGCCTTCGGCGTCGGTCTCGCCGTCATCCACTGGCTGCTGAAGTACATCAGCACCCACACCTTCCGACCGTTCGTCATCTACCGGCTCGGCCTGGCCGCGCTCGTCGCGATCCTGCTGCTGACCGGCGTGCTCGAGCCGCTCCCCACCGGTTAGACCCCGGCGAGCTCCAGCGCTTCCGCCGCGGTCGTCAGGGCGGCCAGCTTCTCCTCGATGCTGTCGCCGTACGGTGCCAGCGCCGCCGTGGTCACGCCCGCCGCGGCGAACTCGGCCAGCCGCTCGGCCAGCCGCTCCTTCGGTCCGAGCAGCGAGGTGGAGTCGATCAGCTCGTACGGCACGGCGGCCATCGCGTCCCGCGGCCGTCGCGACAGGTAGAGGTCCTGGATCGTGGCGGCCGCCTCCTCGTACCCCATCCGGACGGCGAGCTGGTTGTAGAAGTTCTTGTCCCGGCTGCCCATCCCGCCGACGTACAGGGCGGTGTAGGCACGGACGGGGTCGGCACAGGTCCGGGCGTCGGCCCCGACCACCAGCGGGATGGTGGCCACGACGTCGAAGCCCGCCCGGTCCCGCCCGGCGGTCGCCCGACCGGCGTCGACCTGGGTCAGCTGCTCGTCGGCGTAGCCGGGGGCGAAGAACACCGCCAGCCAGCCGTCGGCGATCTCCCCGGCGAGCTCCAGGTTCTTCGGACCCACCGCGGCCAGGTAGAGCGGGATCCGGTCGGCGTGCGGGGCGATGGTCAGCTTGAGCGCCTTGCCGGGACCGTCGGGCAGCGGCAGCTGGTAGGTGCGCCCCTCGTACGCGACCGGGCTGCGGCTGAGGGCCAGCCGGACGATCTCCACGAACTCCCGGGTCCGGGCCAGCGGCCGGTCGAAGCGGACCCCGTGCCAGCCCTCCGAGACCTGCGGACCGGACACCCCCAGCCCGAGCCGGAACCGGCCCTCACTCAGCAGGTCGAGGCTGGCCGCGGTCATGGCGGTCATCGCCGGGGTGCGGGCGGGGATCTGCATGACCCCGGAGCCGATGGCGATGGTGGAGGTCTGGGCGGCGAGCCAGGCCAGCACTGTCGGGCTGTCCGACCCGTACGCCTCTGCGGCCCACACCACCTCGTACCCCAGCGACTCCGCGTGCTTCGTCAGCCGCAGCTGCCCCCGCGCGTCGTCGGCGCCGACCATGTAGCCGAGGTTCAGTCCCAGTCGCATGCGCTCAACCTACTGGTCGGTAACCCGGAGCCCACCCGTCAGCGACCCGCCGGGTGCCTACTCGGTGACCTCCGGGCTCGGGCGAGCCCGACGGGTGCGGGCGACCCCGATACCCTCTCCGACCATGGAAACGCGTCGGGTCGGCAGCAGCGGGCTGCGCACCTCGCGGCTCGGGCTCGGGACCTTGACCTGGGCCCGGGACACCACCGACGAGCAGGCCCGCGGGACGCTGCAGACGTTTCTGGAGGCCGACGGCACGCTGATCGACACTGCCGCCGCGTACGGGGCGGGCGACGCCGAGCGGCTGCTCGGCCGCCTGGTCGGCGAGCTGGCGCGGCGCGAGGACGTGGTCATCGCGACCAAGGCCGGCTTCGCGGTCCGGGACGGCAAACGGGTGGTCGACACCTCCCGCCGGGCCCTGCTGCGCGACCTCGCCGGCTCGCTGGAGCGTCTGGGCACCGACTACGTCGACCTCTGGCAGATCCACGCCTGGGGCGAGGCGCCGATCGAGGAGACCCTGAGCGCGATGGACCACGCGGTCCGCCAGGGCATGACCCGCTACGTCGGCGTGAGCAACTTCGTCGGTTGGCAGACGGCGCAAGCGGCCACCTGGCAGAAGGCGGTGCCGGGCCGGGCGCCCCTGACGAGCCTGCAGGTGGAGTACTCGCTGCTGGCCCGGCGGGCGGAGATGGAGCTGCTCCCGGCGGCGGCGGCGTTCGGCCTGGGCGTCTTCCCGTGGTCGCCGCTCGGACGCGGGGTGCTGACCGGGCAGTACCGCTCGCGCATCCCCAAGGGCTCCCGCGCCGCCTCCGACCACTTCGCCTGGTTCGTCCAGCCGTACCTCGAGCAGCGGAGCAAGGGCGTCGTCGAGGCGGTGGCCCTGGCGGCGGAGGGACTCGACCTGACCCCGCTGCAGGTGGCGCTGCTGTGGGTGCGGGACGCGCCCGGCGTCACCGCCCCGCTGCTCGGGGCGCGGACCGCGGGGCAGCTGGCGGCGGCTCTGGCCACCGAGGAGCTGACCCTGCCCGCCGAGATCGTCTCGGCCCTGGACGACGTGTCCGGCGGCCCGCACCTCCTGCGCGGCTGACCCAGCCCGCCACCCGGGTGGTCAGCGTCATCAGACGGTCAGAGGCACGCGGATGATCTTGCGTCGGATCCACACGTCCCGCGTGCCGTCGCGGTAGCGGCGGAGCCGGGTGAGCTCCCAGCCGCCGTACTCGGCCTGGTCGGTGAGGAGCTTGCGTACGGCGCTGCGTGGGACGGACCTGTCCAACCGGACTTTGGTCTCCTCGTACTCCACCACTCGACTGCTCATCGCAGATCAGCCTAGCCAGCCGCCGCCGAGGGGTGGTGACGATCGTGTGACGCGTCGCCGATCGGGTGCTCGGGCGAGATCAGGCCTGATCGAGGAACCGGTCCAGCACCCGGCAGCCGAACTGCAGCGAGCTGATCGGCACCCGCTCGTCGACGCCGTGGAACAGGCTGACGAAGTCCAGGTCGGGCGGCAGCCTGAGCGGGACGAAGCCGAAGCAGCGGATGCCGAGCCGGTCCCAGGCCTTGGCGTCGGTGCCGGCGCTGAGCAGGTACGGCACGGCCCGCGCCCCCGGGTCCTCCGCAGACAGACAGGCCTGCATCGCCTCGACCAGCGACCCGGCGAACTCGGTCTCCACGCTCGGGTGGTCGGCCACCACCTCGTAGCGGACCTTGTCGCCCAGCAGCTCGGTGATGGTGGCGAAGAACTCGTCCCGACCACCCGGCACGAACCGCCCGTCGATGGCCGCCGTCGCCTTGCCGGGGATGACGTTGTGCTTGTAGCCGGCCCGCAGCATGGTCGGGTTCGCGGTGTTGGCCATGGTGGCACCGACCATCCGGGCGATGCTGCCGAGCCGGGACAGGGTGTCCTCGACGCGGTCGGTGTCCAGCTCGATCCCGAACGCCTCCGAGACCGCGTCCAGGAAGGCCCGCTGGGCGTCGGTGATGCGGTCCGGCCAGGAGTGGGTGCCGATCCGGGCGACGGCGGCGGACAGCTCGGTGACCGCGTTGTCGTCGTGCCGGAACGAGCCGTGGCCCGCCGCTCCGTCGGCGACCAGATTGAGCCAGGCCATCCCCTTCTCGGCGGTCTGGACCAGGTAGAGGCGCAGGTCGTCGCGGACGGTCAGGGAGAAGCCGCCGACCTCGCCGATGGCCTCCGTGCAGCCCTCGAGCAGGTCGGGCCGGTTCTCCACCATCCAGAACGCACCCTTCGCCCCACCCGCCTCCTCGTCGGCGGTGAAGACCATCCGGATCGGCCGGCGCGGCGCACGTCCGCCCCGGGCGCGCGCCCGGACCACACTCAGCAGCATGGCGTCGAAGTCCTTCATGTCGACCGCGCCACGGCCCCAGACGCAGTCGTCGGCGACCTCCGCCGCGAACGGCGGCACGGACCAGTCGGCGGCGTCGGCCGGGACGACGTCGAGGTGCCCGTGGATCAGCAGGGGGCTCAGGCTGGTGTCGGTGCCCTCCGGTTCCCAGTGCGCCACCAGGGACGTGCGACCCGGCTCGGACTCGACCAGCTCGGAGGAGATGCCGACCTCGTCCAGCAACGCCGCCACGTACTCGGCGGCGACCCGCTCCCCGGGTCCCGGGTCGGGGCCGTAGTTGGTGGTGTCGATCCGGATCAGCTCCCGGCACAGCTCGACCACCTCGCCGTCGCCGGCCGGTGCTGACGTGGTCACGGTGCCGGCCTCGGTCATCGGACCATCATCGCCCACCCGAGCGCGGCGGCGGAGAATGGCCCGGTGACGACGACTGGGGGTGGATGGGCCTCGTCCCCGGCGACGGGGCGGTCCTGGGCGGTGTGGGGGGTGGCGGTCGCCGCGTACGCGGTCGCGGTCTTCCACCGCACCTCGCTGGCCGTGGCGGCCGAGGACGCGACGACGCGCTTCGGGGTGAACGCGTCGGTGCTGTCGCTGTTCGCGGTGGTGCAGCTGCTCACGTACGCGGGCATGCAGATCCCGGTCGGGGTGCTGGTGGACCGCCTCGGCCCGCGGCTGATGATCGCCGGCGGCGCCACGGTGATGGCCGGCGGCCAGGTGGCGCTGGCCCTCGTCGACACCCCGCTGGGGGTGATCGGGGCCCGGATCCTGGTGGGGGGTGGCGACGCCATGACCTTCATCTCGGTGCTCCGGCTGGTGCCTGCCTGGTTTCCCACCCGGCAGGTGCCGCTGGTCACCCAGCTGACCGGGCTGCTCGGTCAGGTCGGTCAGATCGGCAGCACGATCCCGCTGGTCGCCCTGCTGAACGGGGTCGGTTGGCAGTGGTCCTATCTGGGTGCCGGGGCGATGGGCGTCCTCGTGGCGGTCCTCGTGCTGGTCGCGGTCCGGGACCGGCCGCCCGGGGCTCCGGACCGCCCACCGCCCGCCAGCTGGCGGCAGGCGCTGCACGACCTCGGCTCGTCGTTCCGGCACCCCGGCACCCGGCTCGGCATGTGGAGCCACTTCGCCACCCAGTTCTCGGGGATGGTCTTCGCCCTGCTCTGGGGCTATCCGTTCATGACCCTGGGGTTGGGCTACTCCGCCGCCCGGGCGGGCTGGCTGATGACGCTGATGGTGCTCGCCGCCACGATCATCGGACCGGTGCTCGGAGCGCTGACCGCGCGCTACCCGCTGCGCCGGTCGAACCTGATCTTCGGCGTGCTGGTCTTGACCATCGTGGTCTGGACGGTGGTGCTGGTGTGGCCGGGAGCCGCACCGCTGCCCGTGGTCGTGGTGCTCGTGCTGACCCTGGCGGCGTACGGTCCGGCGTCGGCGGTGGGCTTCGACTTCGCCCGCACGTTCAACCCCGCCACCCGCCTGGGCGCGGCCACCGGGATCGTGAACATGGGTGGCTTCACCGCGTCCCTGGTCACCATCTTCGTGATCGGGGTGGTCCTGGACCTGCGGGCACCGACCGGTGACTACTTGGTCACCGACTTCAAGGTGGCGTTCTGCTTCCAGTACGTGTTCTGGGCGTTCGGGTTGGTCAGTCTGCGGCGGACCCGGCGGCTCGCCCGGGCCGGGCTGCGGGCCCAGGGCACCGTGATCGACCCGTTGCCGCGGGCGATCGCCCGCCACTGGCACGACCGACACGACCAGTAGCGGTGCTCCCAGCGCCCGACGGAATGGTGCGGCGACCCCTCCCGGGCTTGCTATAGTTCACGTCGCTGTCCGGCCGGGCAGCGGAGTCCGGGTGGCGGAATAGGTAGACGCGCTAGCTTGAGGTGCTAGTGCCCCTTACAGGGCATGGGGGTTCAAGTCCCCCCTCGGACACACAGAACGACGGCGGTCCCGACGACGGTCGGACGCAGCAGCACAGACTCAGGACCGGTCGAACCGCACCCCCCGAGGGTCCGGTCCGAGGATGCTGAAGACGAGCAGCACGATGCCGCCGATCGCGCCGACCAGCGACAGCACGCCGCCGCCGACCAGCGCCCCCACCGCGATGCCGCTGGTGTCGCCGACCGCGAGCCGCTCGGGGTCGAGGGAGAACAGACCGATGAGCAGGGGCGCCAGGGCGACGTACGAGGGCACGGCCAGCAGCAGCCACCACCCGGGGCGGTTGGTGTCGTGCAGCCGTCGGACCAGCACCGCGACCGAGGGCACCAGCGTCGCCAGGTACCAGATCCCGACCGGCACCAGCGGCAACAGCAGCGTGCGGGGGTTCAGGCTCGACTCGGCGGTGTCCAGGGCGAAGAGGCTGCCGCCGAACGCGATGTTGCCGATCAGCTGCAGCACGAACGAGACCCCGAAGGCGATCAGCGCCCACCACCAGTACTCGCTGCGACTGGCCCGGCCCGAGAACACCGCGTACTTGCGCCAGAACCGGGAGGCTGCCTGCGTGATCGTGGCGTCGTACTGCGGCAGGTGCAACGGTGCCGGGCCGGTCGGGCCAGGTGGCCGGCTCCCGTACGGCGGCTGGCCGTACGTGGCGGGCGGCTGGCCGTACGTGGCGGGCGGCTGGCCGTACGGCGGTTGCCCGTAGGCGGCGGGCGGCTGGCCGTACGGCGGTTGCCCGTACGGAGCCGGTGGTTGGCTGGTGGGTTGCTGGGAGGACGGCGGCTGGCGAGAGGGCGTCCAGCCGCCGGCACCGGGATCGGACACGGGCATCTCCTGAGGATGGGGAGCGACCGCCCCATCGTCCCCCACCCCCCGGCCGTGCGCCCCCAGGACTCACCCGCTCGGAGAAGGAGATCTTGTCAGTGACAACTTGTCGGTGGTAAGTTCCTCGCATGACCCCGACCTACCACCACGGAGACCTGCGCCGCGCGGTGCTCGACCGAGCGGTCGAGGTGATCGCCGAGGAAGGGCCGGGGCAGTTCAGTCTCCGCTCGCTGGCGGCGGACCTGGGCGTCAGCCACGCCGCCCCACGCCACCACTTCGGCAGCCGGCAGGGGGTGCTGACAGCACTAGCCGCCGAGGGCTTCACCCTCCTGGCCGTCGCGCTGCAGTCCGCCCGGGAGTCCGGCGGGGACTTCGCCGACGTCGGCGTGGCGTACGTGGGCTTCGCGGTCGCCCACCCGTCGCACTTCGCGGTGATGTTCTCCCCCACCCTGCTGGACCACGGCGACGCCGGGCTGGCCGCGGCGCAGGAGCTCACCTTCGCCGAGCTGCGCGGCGGCGTACGCGCCTTGGAGGCCCAGGGGCGGGCGGCCGATCCGGCGGCCGCGGTGCTGGCTGCCTGGTCCATCGTGCACGGCATCGCCACCCTCGCTCTGTCAGGGAGCCTGGACGCGTCCGCGCTGCGCACCGACGCTGCCGAGGACCTGCTGGAGCTCACCCGACGCAGCGCCACCCTGCTGTTCCGTCCCGACGCCGGCAGGCCGCCGTGAGTCCGCCGGCTGGCACCCGATCGGCGCCCCCGCCACGCACCCCACCTGCTCAGGAGCCCGCTGATGAACACCGCTGACCTCACCTCGACCGGGATCATCCTGCTGGTGGTCGTGACCATCGCGTACGGCGGGACCTTCCTGCTCAAGATCGCCCGTGCTGACGCCGCGGTGAACGACTTCCAGAGTCGGATGTTCCGGGCCGGCCACGCCCACGCCGGGGTGCTGGTCATCCTCGGGCTGGTGGTCCGGCTCTGCCTGCAGCACCCGGCCGTGCCGGCCTGGAGCTCTACCCTGGCGTCCTTCGTGCTCTACGCCGCCATCCTCATGTCGGCCGGGTTCTTCCTGTCAGCTGTCGGTCGTGACCCGCAGGGCCCCAACCGGTGGATCATCCTGCTGTGGGTGGGCGCGGTGAGTCTCACCGTCGGGCTGGTCGGAGCGGGAGCGGGCCTGATCGTGGCCGGGATGACCGCCTGATAGACCGTCGGCCGGCGGTGAGCGCAACCTCGAAGCCCCGGAGGTCGACCGGCTCAGGACGCTTCCAACCTTAGGAACCGGCTCAGGTCCTCGGCCCCGACGACCTCCACCGGCTCGCCCCGGACCAGGTCGGCCGGGGTCAGCACCAAGCGCTGGTTGAGAGCCATCTCCCCGTCCCGCCGCTTGAGGCGGACGACGCCGTTGGGCCGGTAGCCGACCTTGCGGCTGACCGCCAGCGAGGCGGGGTTGTCGAGGAAGGCGGCCGAGGTGACCTCCTCGGCGCCGAGGTGGTCGAACGCGTACGCACAGACGGCTCGGCGCATCCGGGTGCCGATCCCCCTCCCCTGGTGCGCCAGTCCCAGCCACGACCCGGTCTCGACGGTCCGGGTGACTCCGAAGTCGCGACCGTGCAGCCCCTGGGTCCCGACCAGCTCGCCCTCGACCCGGACGGCGAACAGCAGGTCGAACGCATCCGGTCCGAAGCCGGCCCGGACCGAGGAGAAGTAGCGGATCATCTCCACCGGCAGCTTCTCCGGCCCCGCCAACGTCCACGGCGACGAGAACGGCATCGCGTCAGGGGCGTGGATCCCGGCGAGCGCCAGGTCGACCAGGCCGGGCACGTCCTCGTCGCTGATCACCGTCATCGTGAGGTCGCCGACGTGCAGCCGGAGCCGGTACGGGGGCCAGAGGTCCGCCAGAGTGGTCATGTGCATGATCATCGACGGCGCCGCCACCGGGCGCCACCGGTTTGGCACCGGCCGCGGCGACGCGCGACCGGCCCGGGTGGGGTCGCCCCCGGGCCGGTCGCCGAGCCGAGGTCAGCCGGTCCGACCCGGCTGCAGGACGATCTTGACCGCACCTTCGGTCTTGCGCTGGAAGATGTCGTACGCGTGCGGGGCCTCGTCGAGCGACAGCCGGTGGGTGGCGAAGTCGTCGACACCGAGCGGGTCGCCGTCGGTCAGGAGCGGCATGATGTGGTCCACCCACCGCAGCACGTTCGCCTGGCCCATCCGCAGCTGGATCTGCTTGTCGAACAGGGTCATCATCGGCATCGGGTCGGCCATGCCGCCGTAGACACCGCTCAGCGAGATGGTGCCGCCCCGCCGGACGATGTCGATCGCGGAGTGCACCGCGGCCAGTCGGTCGACCCCGGCGTTGGTCATCATCGGCCCGGCGATCGCGTCCGGCAGCGCGGTGACGATCTTCTGCATCAGCGACGCCCCGGGCGAGCCGTGGGCTTCCATCCCGACGGCGTCGACCACCGAGTCCGGTCCGCGTCCGCCGGTCAGCTCGCGGATCACGTCGGCGAGGTCGTCGTCGTGCTCGGACAGGTCGACCACCTCGATCCCCCGGGCCCGGGACCGTGCGAGGCGCTCCGGCACCAGGTCCACCCCGATCACCCGGGCGATCCCGGGACGCAGCGACGCGATCCGGGTGGCCATGTCGCCGATCGGTCCGAGCCCGAGGACGACCAGGGTGCCCCCGTCCGGCACCCCGGCGTACTCCACCGCCTGCCAGGCGGTCGGCAGCACGTCGGAGAGGTAGACGAAGCGGTCGTCCGGCGGACCGTCCGGCACCTTGATGTGCGTGGTGTCGGCCAACGGGACCCGCAGGTACTCCGCCTGACCGCCGGGCACCGAGCCGTAGAGCTCGGAGTAGCCGAACAGGGCGGCCCCGCTGCCGTGCTCGCGGACCTGGGTGGTCTCGCACTGGGTGTAGAGGGCCTGGTCGCACATGTAGCAGTGGCCGCAGGAGATCTGGAACGGGATGACCACCCGGTCGCCCACCGCGAGCCGCGACACCTCGGAACCGACCTCCTGCACGACTCCCATCGGCTCGTGCCCGAGGATGTCCCCAGGGTTCATGAACGCCCCCAGGGTCTCGTAGAGGTGCAGGTCCGAGCCGCAGATGTTGGTGGAGGTGATCGCGATGATGGCGTCGGTCGGTTGCTCGATCCGTGGATCGGGCACCTCGTCGGTGGACACCTTCCGCTTGCCCTGCCAGGTCACTGCCTTCATGGTCGTCTCCTCGTCGTGGTGGACCGCCGGCTGTGTCCCACAGAGTTTACGTTGTATACCTAAAGGGCGACCCGGCACGGGCGCACGAGAGGCGAACGATGAGCAACCAGCAGGCGACGACCTCGGTGTCAACAGCACCGGGCTCCGACGCGGACAAGCCGCAGGACATCCCCCGCCAGGGCTGGATGCAGATCCTCAAGCGCGCGTGGGCGCAGACCACCGAGGACCAGGTCCCGTTGCTCGGTGCCGGGGTGGCCTTCTTCGGCTTCCTGGCCCTGTTCCCCTCGCTGATCGCGCTGGTCCTGGCCTACGGGCTGTTCGCCGACCCGGCCACCATCGCGACCCAGATCGACTCGCTGGGTAGTGCCCTGCCGGCCGAGGTCAAGACCTTGATCATCGACCAGCTGACGGCGCAGTCGGCCAAGACCGGGGCCCTCAGCATCGGCGTCATCGTCTCGCTGCTGGTCGCCCTGTGGAGCGCTTCGGGCGGTGTGGCCAACCTGGTGCAGGCCGTCAACACCGCCTACGACGAGACCGACGACCGCAACATCGTCAAGAAGCGCCTGGTCGCCCTGGCGCTCACCTTCGGCGCGATCATCTTCATGATCATCTTGATCACGCTGATCGCGGTGTTGCCGGTGGTCTTCTCCTTCTTCGACGGTGGCCCGCTCCGCTGGCTGGTCCAGGTGGTGCGCTGGGTGCTGATCGCCGCGCTGATCATGGGTGCCCTGGCCGTGCTCTACCGGGTGGCGCCTGACCGGGACGCGCCGAAGCTGCGCTGGGCCTCTCCCGGCGCGGTTGTGGCCACCCTGCTGTGGCTGCTCGTCTCGCTCGGCTTCTCCCTCTACGTCTCGTTGTTCGCCAGCTACGCCAAGACCTACGGCGCTGTGGCCGGCATCGTCGTCCTGCTGATGTGGCTCTGGCTGACGTCGTACGCCATCCTCTTCGGCGCCGAGATCAACGCCGAGGCGGAGCAGCAGACGGTCAAGGACTCCACCACCGGGCCGCCCCAACCGCTCGGCCGGCGCGGCGCCGTGGCCGCCGACTCCCTACCCCCCGGCGGGGACCGCGACGTGGCCCTCGCCCGTACAGAAGGATCCACCATGTCCAGCGACAGCACCCCCGACATCGGCCGAGAGGTCTCGACCGTCTCCGCCACGCCCGCCGCTGCGGCCGTCCCCGGCGGCCCGGGACCCGACGACTCGATCGCCACCCTGATCAAGCAGGTCACCGAGGAGTCGAGCCGGCTCGTCCGCACCGAGCTCAAGCTCGCGCAGGTCGAGATGACCCAGAAGGCCAAGACGGCCGGCGTCGGCCTCGGCGCGTTCGGGGCGGCCGGTGTGCTGGCCCTGTTCGGGATCGGCTGCCTGATCATCACGGCGATCTTCGCCCTCGCCCTCGTGCTGCCGACCTGGGCGGCAGCCCTGATCGTCGGCGTGGTCGTGCTGGCCGTCGCCGGAGTGGCGGCGCTGATCGGCAAGAAGAAGGTCGGCGAGGCCGCTCCCGCGGTGCCGACCAGTACTGTCGAGAATGTCAAGGCCGACGTGGCCGAGATCAAGGAGAGCGTACGCAGATGAGCACCCCCACCGAGCCCGTGCCGACCCCGGCGGCCGACCAGGACAACCCCACCGCCGAGGCGTTGCAGGCCGATCTGGCGGCCACTCGCGAACGACTGGCCGCCAACGTCGAGGCCCTGGCCGCCAAGGCCGACGTCAAGGGTCAGGCCAAGCAGAAAGCCGAGGAGACCGCCGACCAGCTCAAGGACGGCGCGCAGGACCTCGTCACCAAGGTCCAGCAGCTGCCCCCGGCTGTGCTGGCCGGTATCGCCATCGGCGTGAGCCTGATCGTCGTGCTGGCCATCCGGAGCAACCGCCGCGGCTGAGGTCCGGCAGTCCCGGGCGGTGTCTCAGGACCGTGGGTGCTCGCGGGCCTGCGACCCCAGACGGCCGGCCTCGGCGTCCCCGTTGAGCTGAGCGACGTAGAGACCCAGGTCGTCGAGGGCGTGGCCCAGGTCGGGGTCGAAGGCCAGACCCGCTGGACCGACCAGCGCCCTGATGTCGGCGAGCGCGGCGATCACCGCCCCCGCGACCACGGCCCGCGCCTCCCCGCTGACGGCGGCGACCGCCTCGACGTCGACAGGCTCTGGGTCGACCGGCCCGACCGGCGACGAGGCGACCGGCGACGAGCCCCTGGCCGCACGACCGCCGAGCAGCTGGTCGAGTCGCTCGCCGGCGGTCCGCACCGCGGTGAGGGCGGCGATCAGCTGGAGGCGAGCCCGACCGAGCCGGAGGTCCTGGGCAGGAGAGACGGCTCGACCGTCGAGCATCGCCTGGGTCACGTCGAGGGCGCGGGCGAGACCTCCGGCCCAGACCGCGGCGACGCCCACGCCCCCGGGCAGGAACTCCGGCCGCCGCAGGTAGAAGTTCTCACCACCCACCACGTCGGCCCTGGACACCGTCACCCCGTCCACCCGGACGGTGTGGGACTGGCTCACCTGCATCGCCGCCGTCTGCCACTGACCGCGGTCCACCGGCAGGTCGTGGGTAGCCAGATCGACCAGCAGGTGGGTGGACTCGTCCAGCCAGACCGGCACCAGGGCGCGGTCGACCACACCGGCCCCCGAGGCGAACCGGATCGTGCCCGAGAGCAGCAGGTCGCCGCCCTCGGCCTCGGCGGCGACGCCGGTCCCGGCCGAGCGCGAGGCCCAGACGCCGTACAGCCGGTCAGCGCGCGGCGCCGCTTCGCCCTGCGCGAGAATGCGCACGGCGTCGACGTGACCCTCCACCAGGCGGCTCAGGGGGATGTCGGTCCGGCCGACAGCGAGGAGGGCGTCGACCAAGGCGGACCACCGCAGCACCGACCAGTCCTCGGTCCGGGCCAGGTGGCTGATCGCGTCTCGGAGCCCCGTCCGGGTGGGGGCGTGCCGCAGGTAGCCGTCGGGCAGGACGCCCGGGTCCGGGACCGGCGACAACCGGGACCAGGACGAGGTCGTCATCGGCCGGCTCCAGCGCGGTGGACGCCAGCCGGTGAGTGCGCTCGTGCGAGGTCAGCGGGGCCGACGGCACTCACGCGGCTTCCCGGACCAGCACGTCGAGCACGAAGTCCTGGTCGTCGTGACGCACCCGACGCTCCCAGCGGTGACCCGCTTCGGTCAGCCGTCGGGTGCCCTCCGCCGTGACATCGAGGCCGCTGAGGTAGGCGTCGTGCGGCCGGTGCCGCCAGTGCACGATCACGATCTCCGCGGTCGGCGCCGACGAGGCATCGACCACGTCCCAGAAGGCGGCCCGGTCGGGGGCGGTGAGGTAGTAGGCGAACTCGGCCACCACAGTCAGATCGAAGCCGCCGGTGCCCTCGCCCGGCCGGTCGGGGTCGGCGGGCTGGCGGAGCGGGGCCACCACCACGGTCCCGAGCCCACCACACCGGCGTGCGGTGAGCCGGACCGCCTCGGTCGAGGAGTCGGTGGCCAGCACGGACCCGGTCCTGTCGGCCAGGGCGGCCGCGAGCTCGCCGGTGCCGCAGCCGGGATCCCAGGCCGCGGTGTACCGCGGTCGGGTCAGACAGGCCAACAGCACTGCCTGCTTGCGCTGCTCGTAGAAGCTGCCGGCGACCTGCCACGGGTCCGGGTCGGCGCGGTAGAGAGCGTCGAAGTCGGGGACGTTGATCATCTGACGCTCCTCTGCTCGGCCAGCGGCACCACGCTGCTCGGCGCAGCTGTCCGCAGAGTTCACAGCGTAGACCGGCGCACCCGACGGTCTGTGCCAGCGGACTCATGCGGGCCCGGGCCGACGTCGCTAGGCCGGCGTCTCGCCCCGCTTGACCGAGGCGAGCAGCAGCTGAGCCACGTCCAGCACCTCGACCTCGTCCCGCGCGTGACCGGCGTGCTGTTCGGCGGTCAGTCCGTCGGAGAGCATGACCCGGCAGAAGGGGCAGCCCACGGCGATCTGGTCGGCGCCGGTGGCCACTGCCTCCTTCGTGCGGTTCACGTTGATCCGCTCGCCGATGTTCTCCTCCATCCACATCCGGCCCCCGCCGGCACCACAGCAGAAGGACCGCTCGTTGTTGCGCGGCATCTCCTCGAAGGTGGTGTTCGGGATGACCGCGAGCAGCTCCCGCGGCGGGCTGTACACCTGGTTGTGCCGCCCCAGGAAGCACGGGTCGTGGTAGGTGATCTTCTTGGTGACGGAGTCCTCGGCCGCGCTGGGGGCGACCGGTGTCAGTCGACCCTCCTTGACCAGCCGATTGAGCAGCTGAGTGTGGTGCACGACTTCGAGCTCGACCCCGAACTGGGCGTACTCGTTCTTCAGCGTGTTGAAGCAGTGGGCGCAGGTCGCGACGACCTTGGTCGCCTTGGCGTCCCTGAGCGTCTCCGCGTTCTCGGTCGCCAGCCCGGCGAAGACGAACTCGTTGCCGGAGCGCCGCGCCGGGTCACCGGTGCAGGTCTCGCCCTTGCCCAGCACGGCGAAGTCCACCTCCGCGGTGTGCAGCAGCTCGGCCACGGCCTGAGTGGTCTTCTTGGCCCGGTCCTCGTACGCGCCGGCGCAGCCGACCCAGAACAGCCACTCGACCTCGGTCAGGTCCTCGACGTCGACACCGACCTGCTTGACCTCGAACGGCAGCTCCTTGGCCCAGTCCATCCGCTTGCTGGGTGCCATGTTCCAGGGGTTGCCCTTGTTCTCCAGTCCCTTGTAGAGCCCGTTGAGCTCGGACGGGAAGTCCGACTCGAGCAGCACCTGGTGCCGCCGCATGTCCATGATGTGATCGACGTGCTCGATGTCGACCGGGCACTGCTGGACGCAGGCGCCACAGGACGTGCACGACCAGAGCACGTCCGGGTCGATCACGCCGAACAGCTCGGCGGTCCCGATCAGCGGGCGGGACGCTTCGGCGACGGTGGCCTCGGGCAGGGACCCGCGGGCTTCCTCGGCCGCCAGCAGGTAGGGAGCCTTGGCGTACGCGTGGTCCCGCAGACCGGTGATCAACAGCTTCGGCGACAGCGGCTTGCCGGTGGCCCAGGCCGGGCACTGGGACTGGCAGCGGCCGCACTCGGTGCAGGAGCTGAAGTCGAGCAGACCCTTCCAGGTGAAGTCCTCGACCTTGCCCACGCCCAGCGCGACGTCCTCGTCGAGGTCCTCCAGCTGCTCGAAGTCCAGGGGCGCACCGTCGACCATGATCGGGTCGAGCCGACCCAGCGCGGTGGTGCCGGGGTCGCGCTTGAACCAGATGTTCACCCAGGCGCTGAACCGGTGCCAGGCCACGCCCATGGTGATGTGCCGGGCGATCACGATCACCCAGGTCATCGAGATGATGATCTTGATCATGGCCACCGCGAAGACGAGGTTGTCCAGGGTGACGGTGCTCAGGCCGGTGAAGGGGACGCCCAGGAACCAGGTCAGGGGGAAGTCCCACCGGGTGCCGGTGCCGTGGGCGTACTCGAGTCCGCGCAGGACCAGGCCGCAGAGCACGACGCCCAGGATCACCGCCTCGACGAAGTAGGCCTGCCAGAACGTCGAGCCGAAGAACCGGCTGCGGCGGCCCAGGGTACGCGGGTGGTTCCGCTGACGGATGGCGATCAGCCCGACGATCCCGATCAGGGTGAGCCAGGAGAAGATGTCGGCCCACCACTCGAACACGATCCAGTGGCCGATGACCGGCAGGGCGAAGGTCGGGACGAACAGCTGCCCGTACGCGGTCGCCACCAGCGAGCTCAAGGTGATGAACCCGATCATCACGAACCAGTGCAGGACCCCGACCCGCCGCCACTGCAGCATCCGGGTGTGCCCCAGGGTCTCCGCGACGAGCCCCCTCCACCGCTCACCGCGCCGGTCGTCGCGACCGACCTCGGGTCGGCCGAGCCTGATGACGGCGACCATCGAGCGGACCGCCCGGACGGCCAGCACGACGGCGACGGCGGTGATCGCCAGAGAGACGACGATCGCGACAACCTGCACGGCTCTCGGCTCCTTCGTGGGGGCGTGCCCGATGGGTACGGCGCTTGCGGGGTCGTTCTGCTTGTGAACCTAAACCTTACTCGTCAGTAACATCGCGGCCCCGCGCCGTGCTCTGTGAGCCGTTCGCGGCTCCCCGGCGGGAACCGGCGGCCTCGGCCGCCCCCCCTCAACCGGACGTGACTCCCGGGCGACAAACGGACCGGCAGGGCAGCCGGCGGACCACCGCACGTGACTTTCCAGCCACAAACGGACCGACAGGGCAGCCGGCGGACCACCGGACGTGACTTCCCGGCGCCAAACGGACGCTCGTGCTTCCTGCCGGCCACCGAATGTGGCTACGTGGCGACAAACGGCCGGCAGGGCGGTCGCGGACCACCACACGTGACTCGCCGGCGATAAACGGACGCTCGGGCTCCCTGCCGGGCACAGAATGTGGCTCCCTGACGACAACCGGACCGGCAGGCGACCACGGACCCCAGGACGTGACTCCCCGGCACTGAGGTGACGGACGAGATCGCGCATCGCCGGTCGCAGGTCGAAAGGTGACCGCCCGGACGAGCAAACCGCTCGGTCAGCGGGCCGGCAGGAAGCCTGACGTCAGTGGAAGTCGCGCGACGTGGCTCGGGCGACCGTGGCCGAGGACTGCGGCAGCACCGCTGCCAGCGGGTCGAACCGGTCCGCCACCAGGTTGGTCACCCCGTCGGCGTACTCGACCCGCCCGCGGATGACCAGACCGTTGCTCTGCCGGCCGATCCGCCGGTACCGCTTCCACATCGGTTCCGAGCAGACGATGTTCAGCATCCCGGTCTCGTCCTCCAGGTTGAGGAAGGTGACCCCACCGGCGGTCCCGGGGCGCTGCCGGTGGGTGACAAGTCCCCCTACCCGGACCCGCCGCTTGTCATCGCCTTCACCCAGCGACCCGACCGGCCGGATGCCCTGCTCCTCCAGCGCCGTCCGCAGGTGGGAGATCGGATGCTCCCCGGGAGAGATCTTGGTCGCCCACAGGTCGGCCAGGGTCAGCTCCACGTCGCTCATCCCCGGCAGCTCCGGCGGAGCCGCGTCGACCGCGGTGCCGGGCAGGGTGTCGAGCGAGTCGGCGTACCCGGCGTTCCACAGCGCCTGCCGTCGGCTCAACCCGAACGAGTCGAACGCCCCCGCCGTGGCCAGCGCCTCGGTCTGGGCCACGGTCAGACCGGCGCGGCGGACCACGTCGTTCATGTCCGCGTACGGCTGTTGCTCACGCTCGGCCACGATCTTCTCGGCCAGGGCGCGACCGATGCCGCTGACCGAGGTGAAGCCCAACCGCACCGCTGCTCCCCCGTCCCGCCGGTGGTCCGCGCTGCGGTCCGGAGCACCCCGCTGGAAGCGGCCGACCTGCGGTTGCTCGGCCGACCGGCAGGAGTCCATCCCCCCGGGGACGATCACCCCGGGCGAGTCTCCCGCGGCGCCGGCCTCCTCCTCGACGGAGAGAAGCTCCAGGTCCGCATCCACCCCCGAGGCGGCGATGTCGGGCCGGCGCACCTCCACCCCGTGCCGGCGGGCGTCGGCCACCAGGGACTGCGGCGAGTAGAACCCCATCGGCTGGGCCCGCAGCAACCCGGCCAGGAACGCCCCCGGATAGTGCAGCTTCAACCACGAGCTCGCGTACACCAGCAGGGCGAAGCTGATGGCGTGGCTCTCGGCGAAGCCGAAGCTGGCGAACGCCTGGATCCGGGCGTAGATCTCGTCCGCCACCTCCTCGGTGATGCCGTGCAGAGCCATCCCCGCGTAGAGCTTCGCCTTGAGCCGCTCGATCTTCTCCACGCCGCGCTTGGAGCCCATGGCCCGGCGCAGCAGGTCGGCGTCGTCGCCGGTGCAGCCACCGACCGCGACGGCGATCTGCATCAGCTGCTCCTGGAACAGCGGCACCCCCAGCGTCTTCTCCAGCACCGGCTTCAACGCCTCGTGCAGGTAGGTGATCTCCTCCCGGCCGGTGGCCCGCCGGATGTAGGGGTGCACGGCGCCGCCCTGGATCGGGCCGGGCCTGATCAGCGCGATCTCGATCACCAGGTCGTAGAACTTCCGCGGCTGCAACCGGGGCAGGGTGCCGACCTGGGCCCGGCTCTCCACCTGGAACACCCCGATCGAGTCGGCCCGGCAGAGCATGTCGTAGACCCCGGCCTCCTCCTTGGGCAGCGACTGCAGCGTCCAGGTCTCGCCGAGCCGAGCGGCCACGAGATCCAGCGTGTACTGCATCGCGCTGAGGATCCCCAGCCCCAGGAAGTCGAACTTGACCAGGCCCATCCAGGCGCAGCTGTCCTTGTCCCACTGCAGCACCGTGCGGGCGTCCATCCGGCCGCGCTCGATCGGACACACCTCTCCCACCGGTCGCTCGGTCAGCACCATCCCGCAGGCGTGGATGCCCAGGTGTCGCGGCGCTCCCAGCAGCTCGTCCGCGAGGGCGACCACGGGAGCCGGGATGCCGTGCTCGTTCTGCTCCGGGATCGCCCCCCAGGAGTCGATCTGCTTGGACCAGGCGTCCTGCTGACCGACTGAATGACCGAGCGCCTTGGCCATGTCGCGCACCGCTGACTTGGGCCGGTAGCTGATCACGTTCGCCACCTGGGCGGCGTTGCGGCGGCCGTACCGGCGGTAGACCTCCTGGATCACCTCCTCCCGGCGGTCGGAGTCGAAGTCGACGTCGATGTCGGGCTCCTCGTCGCGGGTGGCGGACAGGAACCGCTCGAACGGGAGACCGTAGAGGATGGGGTCGACGGCGGTGATGTAGAGCACGTAGCAGACCACCGAGTTGGCCGCCGATCCCCTGCCCTGGCAGAGGATCCCGCGCTTCCGGGCGAAGTCGACCATGTCGTGCACGATCAGGAAGTAGCCCGGGAAGTCCTTCTCCTCGATCACCACGAGCTCCCGCTGCAACCGCTCGTACGCGATCTCGCGCCGGTCCGGGTAGAGCTCCTCCACCCCGCGTCGGGTCAGCTCCCGCAGCCAGCTGATCGGGGTCTCCCCCGGCGGCACCTCGAGCTTGGGCAGCCGCGGCTTGGCCAGCCTCAGGTTGAAGGCGCACTCCTGCGCCACCGCCACGGTCTGCTCGATCACGCCGGGATAGCGGGCGAAGATCCGGGCCATCTCCTCCCCCGACCGCAGGTGCGCTCCGGGCACCGGCAGCCAGCCGTCCATCTCCGGCAGGCTCCGCCGCGCCCGGACCGCGGCCATGGCGCTGGCCAGCCGGTACTGCCGAGGTTGGGCGTAGTGCACCGCGTTGGTGGCCACCACCGGCAGCTCGTGCACCCGGGCCAGCTCCACCAGTCGGTCGTTGATCGACGAGTCGTCGGGGCGGCCGTGGTCGACCAGCTCGACCACCACCCGGTCGTGCCCGAACAGGGCCGTCAGCCGGTCCAGCTCCTGGGCTGCGGCTTCGACACCGCCGGCGGCCAGTGCCTGGCGTACGCGACCCTTGCGGCAGCCGGTCAGGATCGTCCAGTGTCCGTCCGCGGCGGCGGCGAGCTCGTCCAGGTCGTACAGCGGCCGGCCCTTCTCGTCCCCGCGCAGCTGCGCCTCGGTGATCGCCGCGGCCAGCCGGTGGTAGCCCTCGACCCCGCGGGCCAGCACCAGCAGGTGCGAGCCCTCCGGATCGGCCACCCCGTTCTGCGGGGTCCGCAGCCCCAGCGACAGCTCGGCGCCGTAGATGGTGTCGAGGTCGTAGCCCTGTGCCGCCTCGGCGAACCGGGCGGCGGCGTACAGACCGTCGTGGTCGGTGATCGCCAACGCGGTCAGCCCGAGTCGAACCGCCTCCTCGATCAGATCCTCCGGATCCGACGCCCCGTCCAGGAAGCTGAAGTTGCTGTGGCTGTGCAGCTCCGCGTACGGGACGGTCGCCTGCTGCGGCGGAGAGGGCGGAGCCCCGCGCTGCCGCCGGCTACGACTCCAGGGCGGGATCGGGTCCCCGTTCCGGTCCAGCTGCGCGGCCGGATCCGGCTCGGGCGCCAATGCCGGTCGACGACTCAGCGGCGACTGGTTCAGCCGCGCCCACTCAGGATCCAGCGGATCATCAGGACTGACCCGCCCCGACAACCGCGCCTCCAGCTCGCTCCACGGAATCGGCGGGTTGTTCCACCCCATTCAGCCACCATCCACAGAGAAGCCGCACGAGCCACGATCGGGTAGCTGAGCGGAGGGAGTCTCGGGGGTGCGTCGAAGGGACGCGGACGGGCCTGGCGGGAGCGCCGGAGCCTGCGAAGGCGCGGATGGCTGTCCCGAGACCACCCCCGAGACTCCCTCCGCGGACCAAGCCGTCGAAGCGTGCTCAGTCATAGCGAGCTTCTGTCCACCATTCGCCTTGCTCCACCAGCATCAACCAGGCGCTGCCGTCCAGACCGACCAGCTGGAAGCGCGCGACCTGTCGGGCGCCGTCCGGGTCCCACCACAGCTCGTCGATCGGCCAGGGTCCCGCCCAGGCCTGCACCCCCAGCACCGGACCGGCCGGGTCAGGACGGAAACGGGCCGGCTCCCCGATCACCAACCCCCGGTCCGACACGGCCACCGAGCGGCCGTCCTGACCGACCACGGTCGCCGGTCGGGGTCGCGGGAAGACCCGGGTCGGTGCCGGCGGCGGGATGCTCCCCGGCCAGGGAAGCGACCGGGGCCGCAGCCCCTCGGCCCGCTCCCCCCAGGGCACGGCCGCCTGCCGCTGCGCGGCTCCGCGACCGCCCTGCACCGACGGCGCCACGACCGCCTCGGGCCCGAGCATCCCCTGCAGCCGGGCCACCCCCCGTTCCACCCGGTCGTCGGTGGCGCTGCCCCACAGCCCGTCGCCGTGGTCGCCGAGGGACTCCACCGACTCCGGCACCAGCCGGACCTCGCACACCGGCTCCGGCGCCGGATCGCTCTGCAGCTGCCAGAACACCCGGTCGACCAGATCGGCCGAGCCGAACCAGCGGGGGTGCCCCCAGGTCCGCACCCCCTGCCAGCCGCGGTCACCGCGCACCTCCACGGTCACGGTGGTGCAGACCAGCCCGTGCCGGCTCAGCTCGGCGACGAACCGGTCGGCGGTCTGCCGGGTGCTGAAGACGATCGGCTCGACGGTCTCCAGCGGCGGCTCGAAGGCCACCCGCTGCGCCAGCTCGAGCGGAGGTCGCCGTCCGGCGGCCACCCGCACGTCGGCGCCCCGGGCCAGCCGGTGCAACCAGCTGCCGTGCCGGCCGAACCTCGTGGCCACGTCACTGGCCGGCAGGGCCGCGAACTCCCCCAACCGCCGGATCCCCAGGCGTCGCAGCAGGCTGACCAGGTCGGCGTCCTCCAGCGCGCCGATCTCGAGCTCGGCCAGGAACCGGGACGATCCCTGGGGTGGCACCACGAACCAGCTCTGGGCCTCCGCCCGACGGGCTGCCTGCTCCGCGGCGAACATGCCGTCGGCGATACCGACCCGGCAGTCCCACACCCCGTACTCGACGAGCATCTCCGCGATCACCGCCGCCGCCTGCGGCTCCCCGCCGTAGAACCGGTCCGGCACCGGCAGCGCGCAGATCCCGGGGCGGAGCGGGGTGACGGTGGCGACCAGCTGCTCCAGGCCGGACAGCACCTGCTCGTACGCCCGCAGGTCCCGCGTCTCGTTGGCGTCGACCAGCGTGAGCTCGGGACAACGACCCACCGCGTCCCGACGCCGCATCCCCCGCCGGACCCCCTCGAGCCGGGCCGCGGCCGAGCAGGCCACCACCTCGTTGGTGGCCACCACCGCCACCGGGTCGTCGGCCGACAGCTCCTCGGCCGCGATGGCCGCGACCACCGGCCAGTCGGGGCACCACACGACCATCACCCGCGGCGTGGCGGTCGCCGGGCGAGCGGGAGCGGTTGCGGTCGCCGGGCCACCGGGAGCGGCTGCGGCGGGTCTCCTCGCCGCCACCGTCGACAGCTCGGGAAGGGCATCCAGCACACTCATCCGGCCGCCACCTCACTGCCGTACGCGCTCGTCCCGTACCCGGGGCTCGTCTGGTACCCGGGGCTCGTCTCGTACCCGCGGGACGGCTGACCGGTCTCCACCCGGACGTCCAGGCGCTGGTCTGGCAGCCACAGGTCCACGGTCCGGTCCGGCACCCCACCGCCACGCGACCGGACCGTCACCCGACGACTCTGCAGGTGCCCATGACCGCGTCCCAGCCCCGACCAGCGGTTGTCGGTCACCGTCAGCCGCCGCTGCGGACGGGGCCAGGCGCGATCTCCCAGCTGACCGCTGTCGACCAACAGCGCGGCGTCCTTCTGCCGAAGCCGGGCCAGCATCCGGGCCGCCTGCTGCTCACTCACCGGCACCGGAGGACGGACCAGCACCAGGGAGGTCACCTCGACCAGTCCGGCGGTCACACTCAACCAGTGCTCCCCCGGCTCGGGCACCACGATGCAGCGACCGAGGTCGACCCCGAAGGCCAGCGCCGCATCGAAGCCGAACTCGGGCACCCCGACCACAGCCGTCCAGTCACCGGCCCGGGACGGGCCCGCCATCAACGACATGGCCAGACCGGGGCTGTCGAGGCAGCAGACCATCCCCGTGTGCAGACTGACGAGATCGCTCAGCCCCGGCAGCAGGGACAGCTGGCGGGTGACCGCAGCCCCCTGCATCCGGTTGACCCGCTGGCGCAGGTCGGCGATGGTGGGGGCCTCGGTCACCTCTCCATATTCGAACTTTTGTTCGAGGACGTCAAGCGGTCGTCTCGCGACGGCGGAGGGTCCGGACGACGAGGAGCCAGAAGACCAGACCGGCCGACAGGCTGGCTCCGACCACCACCACACCCATCGGCAGCGCGGAGTCCTCGCCGGCGATGCCGACCAGCGGGGCGGCCAGCGCGCCGGCCAGGTACTGCCCCAGGCCGAGCAGCGAGGACGCCCGCCCCGCCTGGTGCGGGTAGTCGGCCAGCGCCAGCGTCGTGGCGGTCGGGAACACCAGTCCGACCGCGCTCACCATCACCCAGAGCGCGACCAGCAGCGGCACCAGACCCGCCCCCGTCAGCACGCTGACCAGCACCCCGACCGCTCCGAGCAGGTTCATCGCCAGACCCGCGCCCAGCACCTGGGTCGCCGGTCGGCTCCGGGCCAGCCGGGCCCCGATCTGGGACAGGGCCATGATCCCCAGGGCGTTGACCCCGAACGCGTACGAGAAGCCCTGCGCCGACATCCCGTAGATCCGCTGCAGCACGAACGTCGCCCCTGCGATGTAGGCGAACATGGCCGCGCCGGCCAGACCGGACGCGAACGCGGCCCCGAGGAACACCCGGTCGCCGAGCAGCTCCCGGAAGCCGACCAGGTTGTCGCGCAGCCCACCCGCACTACGCCGCTCCGGAGGCAGCGACTCCGGCACCCCGACGAGGCCGGCCACCACCAGCAGCAACCCGAAGCCGGCCAGCACCACGAAGATGCCGCGCCAGTCCATCACCCGGGCGAGCTGGCCGCCGATCAGCGGCGCCACCACCGGGGCCAGCCCCGACACCAGGATGAGCCGGGAGAAGAAGATCAGCAGCGCCCGACCCTCGTACAGGTCCCGGGCGACGGCTCGAGCGATCACCAGACCGGCGGCCCCGGCGAGCCCCTGCAGCAACCGGAGCACCAGCAGCAGCTCGATGGTGGGCGCGAACGCGCAGGCCAGCGAGGCGAGCAGGTAGCAGACCAACCCGATCATCAACGGCCGTCGCCGGCCGAACTGGTCCGACAACGGACCGGCGATCAGCTGTCCGACCGCCAACCCGAGCAGGCAGGCGGTGATCGTCAGCTGGGCGCTGGAGGTCGACGTCCCCAGGTCGGTGGCCAGCTCGGGCAGCGACGGCAGATACAGGTCCAGCGAGATGGGCCCGAACGTGGACAGCATCCCGAGGACGAGGATCGTCCGGCGAGGATGGGCGTCGCGGCCGACGGCAACGTCGGAGGGCTGGTCGGGCGTCGGCACGATCTCACTGTGCCAGCCGAGTCGGCCCTCACCGCCGCGATCTCGTCCCCGCCCCGACCACCCGAGCGGAAGGCCCTCAGTCCACCGCGAGCGGCGGCCGATCGTTGTGTCGGCTCCGGACCACGGCGTAGGTGGACTCCAGCGCGGTGATCGCCTGGTCGTAGGAGCGCTGGGCGACGCCGGCGAACAGGCAGTCCACCACGGCCAGCTGGGCGATCCGGCTGGACATCGCACCCGAGCGGAACGTGGTCTCCCGCGCCGCGGTGGTGAGGAGCACGTCCGCGTGCGCGGCGATCGGCGAACCGGCGAAGTTGGTGATCGCGATCGTGGTCGCCCCGCGGGTGCGCGCCACCCGCAGCGCGTCCAGGGTGTCGACAGTGGTGCCGGTGTGGGAGATGCCGACGGCCACGTCCGCCGACTCCAGCACCGCCGCCGAGGTCAGAGCCAGGTGCGGGTCGGACCAGACGAACGAGATCTTCCCGATCCGGTGGAGCTTCTGGTGCAGGTCGGCCCCGACCAGGCCGCTCGCGGCGATCCCGTAGATGTCGACCCGCCGGGCCCCGGCCACGGCCACGACGGCCTTCTCCAGCATCACGAGATCGAGAGCGGCCGCGGTGTCGGCGATGGCGCACTCGTCGGCGTGGGTGATCTTGGCGACCACGTCGGCCAGCGAGTCGCCCGGGTCGATCTGCCCCGTGGTCGGGTGTCCCGGAGCCTGCCCGGACTCCTCCCACAGCGCGGCTCGAGCCAGCGCGATCCTCAGCTCGGGATACCCGGTCAACCCGATCGCCCGGCAGAAGCGGAGCACCGTCGTCTCCGACGTCTGGCAGCGCCGGGCCACAGCGGTGATCGAGCTCTCCGACACCCCCGCCGGGTCCGACAGCACCAGCTCGGCCACGCGTTGCTCGGCCGGTCGCAGGTTGGGCAGCGTGCCCCTGACGGTGATCAAGATCGACATCGCCGGCCGTGACGCGGTCGGCTCACCGCCCGATCGGCCTGCTCCCGCCGAGCCCCGCTGAGTGTCGATCACTCCAGCCATCGCGCCCCTCCACAACCCTGTGCCCGGCCGACGGCCCTCTCCCAGCCCGCCGGCCGACCCCCAGATCACTGGGTAGCGTATCGTCCCCCGGCTCGCAGGTGGTCGGAAAGGAAGGCAACGGTGCTTTCCCACGCACGGGCCGACGCCTCCGCGTGGTGGAACGCCGGCGCCGGGTTGTCGAAGGCGTGACCGGCACCGGGGTGGATCTCGAACGAGTTCTGGGGTTGCGCGGTGACGGCCGCCCGGATCTCGGCGACCGTCTCCATCGGGATGAAGGCGTCGGCGTCGCCGAAGTGGTGCAGGCTCGGCGCGCCGACAGCAGGGGCCAGCGGGAGCAGCTGCGGCAGCGCGGAGCCGTAGTAGCTGACCAGGGCGTCGAGCGGTTCCACCGCGGCCACGTTGAACGCGAGACCGCCACCGAAGCAGAAGCCGACCGCCCCCACGCCTCCGGACACCTCGGTCAGCACCCTCGCGTGCCGCACCGTGGCCACCCCGTCGGCGACGGCCGTCGCCCAGTCCACCCGCTGCATCAATCCCATTCCCTGCTCCAGCAGATCGTCGGCGCTCTCGTCGACCGCGACGACACCGAGGCGCCAGTAGATCTCCGGCGCCAGCACGACGTAGCCGAGGGCGGCCAGGTCCGCGCACCGGCCGCGGATGTAGCGACCGACCCCGAAGATCTCCTGGAACACCACCACCGCCGGCCCGGTGCCGCCCGGCGGCAGCCAGAGCTGGGTGGGGATGCGCCCGTCGGTGGTGGGGATCTCGATCCGACGGTCCGCCGCGTGCTCGGTGGCGGCCTGGTCAGCGTTCTCTGTCATACCGGCGAACCTAGCGGGCGGGACCGAGACCCGACCGCCGCGGACGCCGCGGCTACGGTCACTAGGCTGAGGGGGAGCCGACGAGGGCTCGGGCAATCGAGGAGCACCGATGAACGACTGGGATCCTGCGCACTACGGGCGGTACGCCGACGAGCGGTCGCGGCCCTACGGCGACCTGGTCCGCCGGATCGGCGCCGAGCGCCCCCGCCGCGTCGTCGACCTCGGCTGCGGCTCCGGCGAGCTGACCGCTTCGTTGAGCCGGCTCTGGCCCACCGCCGAGATCATCGGCGTCGACTCCTCCCCCGCCATGATCGAGAAGGCCCGCACCATCAAGGGTGTCGACGACCTCCGTTTCCTGGAGCGGGACCTGCGTGACTGGCGGCCCGAGGTCGGCACCGACGTGCTGATCAGCAACGCCGCCCTGCAGTGGGTGCCCGGTCACCGGGATCTGCTCCCGGGTCTCGTCGACCGGTTGACCCCCGGCGGGTGGATCGCGTTCCAGGTGCCGGGGAACTTCGGTGAACCCAGCCACGTCCTGCTGCACGAGCTGGCCCGCACCGCCCCGTACGCCGAGCACACCGCCGGCGTGCTGCGGCCCGCGTCGTCCGAGCCGGCCGACTACCTCGCCGACCTGACCGCTCTGGGCTGCACGGTCGACGTCTGGGAGACCACCTACCTCCACGTGCTGACCGGTGAGGACCCGGTCTTCACCTGGGTCTCCGCCACGGGGGCCCGACCGGTCCTGCAGGCCCTGCCCGACGATCTCCGTGAGCAGTTCGAGACCGACTACAAGGAGCGCCTGCGCGACGCGTACCCGGAGCAGGCCTACGGGACGGTGCTGCCGTTCCGGCGGATCTTCGTCGTGGGTCAACGAACCGGCTCGTGATCTTGCGCACAGGGCACCCGCCGACGGCGGATTGGCATGAACCGCTTCAGTTGCAGGGTTTCGGGCTGACGCTCACACCCCTGGTGGTCGGTGACGCAGCGGACTTCCTGACCGCGCTCGGGCCGCCGGAGGAGAGGGCCGAGGTGGTGGCGCACCTGACCTTCGCGGCCCCGACAAACCTGGCCGACGCGACCAAGATCATCGAGGCAGCCGTCCATGATCACCGGCGGCTGGCGTACGCTCAGCGGCTCGACGCCACCGGGGAGCTGGTGGGATCGACGTCGTTCTACGAGATCGATCCAATCCTTCGTGCGTTGGCGATCGGGCACACCTGGGTGGCTCGCCCGCACTGGCGGACCTTCGTCAACACCGCGTCCAAGCTGATCATGCTGGAGCGTGCCTTCGACGGCCTGGGGGCGGAGCGGGTCGTCTGGCACACCGACATCCGCAACGTCCGCTCGCAGGCCGCGATCGAGCGCCTCGGTGCCGTCCGCGAGGGGGTGCTGCGCCACCACCGGATCCGCCGGGACGGGTCCTGGCGCGACACCGTGCAGTTCTCGATGCTCAGCGACGAGTGGCCCGAGGTCCGCCGCCGGTTGGAGGGCAGACTCGGGTCACGCCCCTACCAGCGGGATTGACCCCGGTTGCGGACGGCGTAGGCTCCCGCCATGAGCACCTTGGCGGTGGAGAGGAACGACGCGCGCTCCCGATACGAAGGCCGACACGACGGCGAGCTGGTCAGCCTCGTGGACTACGTGCTGCGCGGCGACACCATGATCGTCATCCACACCGGCACCGAGCACCGGTGGCGCGGCAAGGGCTACGCGGCGCAGGTCACCCAGGCGGCCCTCGACGACGCGCGGAACCGCGGTCTCCACGTCGTCCCCCGCTGCCCGTTCACGGCCGAGTTCATCTCCTCCCATCCCGACTACGTGGATCTGCTGGACGGCAACAGCCGACCTCGCTGAGCGGCGTTCGTCCTCACTCGCGAGGGGAGAGCCGGGTCCGCTCGTCGCTGACCCACAGGCCCACCAGCCCGCGGAAGTGGCCCAGGAACCGCTCGCGCTCGCTCTCCGGGTAGGTCGCGGTCACCGTGTCCACCAGCATCTGGTCGAAGTGCGGTGAGGAGACCCACTCGAGCACGATGTCGTCGATGTCGGGCAGAGCCGTCGCGCAGAACTCGTTGTACCGCTCGGTGTCGAAGTGCTGGTCGGCCAGCCGCTGGTAGTGCCCGAGCTTGGCCCCGTAGTCGAGGGCAGGATCGTCGGCGACCGCGAACCAGGGGGCCGGGTCGGCCTGGAGACTGGCCTTGCGACCGGTCGCAGCGCAGAAGGCCGACCACTTCACCAGCGCCCGCATGGCCCACGGGAAGTAGTAGTGCAGCGACGTGACGGCCACGTCGGGACACGCGTTGGCGTAGTCGATCGGCAGCACCGTGTCGCCCTGGACGAGCATCTCGCAGGAGTTGAACTCCCAGCGGAAGAAGGCGTTCACGGTCTGGGCGATGGTGATCGCCTCCTGACCGGCGGCCGGGGAGAGGAAGTCGTAGTCCACCGCGTAACGGTCGTGCATCGGCTCGTCGGGGCGGAAGTGCATCACCATCGTCTCGGGGCCGATGGTCAGGGCCCGGGCGAAGACGTCGTACGGCTCGACGGACTTCTGCAGGTGCATCAGCATCTCGCCGGACTCGTCGTACGCCGCGACCAGCGCCTCCTCGTCCTTGATCCGCGACACCCCGCGCCAGCCGCCGCCGTCGAACGGCTTCATGAACAGCGGGTAGCCCATCTCGGCGGCGATACCGGCCAGGTCGAACGAGTCGTTGTAGTTGCGCGAGGTGTAGGCCCAGCGGGTGTTGTCGACAGGGTTCTTGTAGGGCACCAGCACCGTGTCCGGCACGTGCATCCCGAGCCGCATCAGCGCGCAGTAGGCGGCGTGCTTCTCCATCGACTGGAAGGTGAAAGGAGAGTTGAGCAGGTAGACGTCGTCCATCAGGGCGACCTTCTTCAGCCACTCGCGTGGGTGGTAGTACCAGTACGCGAGCCGGTCGATCACCAGCGTGTGCCGCGCCGGGTCCCGCAGGTTGAACGGGGAGATGTGCACCCGCTCGGTGTCGAGGGTGTGGGACTGGTTGCCGTACGAGAAGGCGCCGATGCGCTGGACGATGGCCTCGAAGGCCCGTGGCCAGTCCTCCTCCGCGCCGAGCAGCAGACCGATCAGATGACGGGTGTCGGACACCACGGCTCCTCTCCCTAGATGAACGTTCGTGCACGGCCGGACCGCGGCCGCCTGCGGCGACCTCAGCAGAAGCGTGGCAGATGGTGCGCCAGCTGCTGCTGCCACCACTCCCAGTCGTGGCTGACGTCGTAGCCCCACAGGTCCAGCTCGCAGCGGATGCCCTTCTCCTGCACCAGCTGGGCGAACTTCACGGTGGAGGGCAGCGAACCGGTCGGGTGGGTCTCCCAGGCACCCTGGCCCACCACCAGCAGGATCGACAGCTGCTTGCGCAACCACTCCAGGTGGTCGCCGTGCAGGTTGGGGACGTAGTCGGTGGGGTTGGCGAAGTAGGTGGCGTCGCCACGGTCGCCCCAGGACCGCCAGGTCATCACGTCGTAGTTGCCGGACAGGCCGATGGCCAGCGGCGCGAGGTCGGCTCGCTGGAAGGAGAAGTGCACCGCGTGGTAGGCACCCATGCTGCAGCCGGTGGTGATCAGCTCGGCGCCGGGCGTGGTGTCGTCGTGGATGTAGGGCACGACCGTGTGGGTCAGCCAGCGGGTGTAGACCTCGTGCCGCAGGGCGCGCTCCTCGATCGGCAGGCCCTTGGCCGACCACGTGTCGGCGTCGAGGGAGTCCACGCAGTAGAGCTTCACCCGGCCGGCGTTCACCAGATCGGCGACCGCGGCGACCATGCCGTTGCTCTCGAAGTCCCAGGCTCGACCTGCCTCGGAGGGGAACACCAGCACCGGGCGGCCGTAGTGACCGTACGTGGCGATGTGCATCCCCCGGTCGATCCCGCTTCCCAACGGTGTCTCGATCTGATGGCGCCTCACCCCCTCATCCAAGTGGAAGCACGGCGTCGGGACAAGGGTTGACATCTCCACCGGGGGTCTGGTGAGAACCGACCCGTCCGGGCGACGCCCCCGGTGCGGTCCCGGGGTCAGCCGCGACCCGGTGGCAGGATGACCGGGATGTTCGGTTCAGGTGACGACAGATCAGAGGTCGCTCGGCGGCACGGCTCCCGGGCCCGCGGGCGGGTCCGGTGGGCCCTCGGGGGTCTGCTGGCGCTCGCGCTGCTCCTGGCCGGGTGCACGGGCGGCGGCCTGCCCACCCCGAACGGGGACACCCCCGAGCGCGCCGCGGCCGAGCTCGCAGCCGGTCTGACCAAGAAGGACCTCACCGGCGTCGAGTTCGTGGCCGCGGGCAGTGCCGACGTGAACGCGTCCTTCCAGACCCTCGTCCGCGGGATGGGCCCGGTCACCCCGGCGGTCAGCGTCAACGAGGTGGACCGCTCGGGCTCGGCGGCGACGGCGACGCTCGACGTCAGCTGGACGTTCCCCGGTGTGCCGCAGAAGTGGACGTACACCTCGACCGCGCAGCTGCAGGACGACGCGGGACGGTGGAAGACCGCCTGGCAGGCCTCGGCGGTCGAACCGCAGCTGAACGGTTCGAACCGGCTCAGCCAGCGGCGGGTGACCGCCGGTCGCGGGGAGGTGCTCGGCGAGGGCGACGACGTGATCGCCAAGCTGCGCCCGGTGGTCCGGATCGGGATCGACAAGACGGTGGTCGACGGCGAGGCGGCCACGGCCGCGGCGACCAGGCTGGCGAAGCTGGTGGACATCGACCCGGCGTCGTACGTCAAGAAGGTGGCCGCGGCCGGCGACGACGCCTTCGTGGAGGCCATCACCTACCGCGCGACGGACGACGACCGCCCCAGCAACGCCGACGTGTTCGCGATCAAGGGCGCGCTGCCGATCCAGAGCGAGCAGGTGCTGGCCCCGACCCGTGACTTCGCCCGGCCGATCCTCGGCACGGTCGGTCAGGCCACGAAGGAGATCGTCGACGGCTCGGACGGGGCTGTGGTGGCCGGTGACGACGTGGGCCTGTCCGGACTGCAAAAGCGCTACGACACCACGCTGCGGGGGACGCCCGGCGTGCAGGTGCGGCTGCTGCCGCTGACCTCCGGCTCGTCCTCGGCGTCGCCGTCCCCGTCCGCCGGTCCGGGGTCGCCCTCCGCCGCGCCGTCGGACTCTCCCAGCAGCAGTGCCAGCCCCACTGCCCCGGTGACGGTGTTCGAAGCCAAGCCGGTGGCCGGCAAGGACCTGCGCCTGACGCTCAACGTCTTCCTCCAGGAGCTGGCCGAGGAGACTCTGGCGGATACCAAGCCGGCGAGTGCCATCGTGGCCATCCGCCCCTCCACCGGCGCGGTGCTCGCCGCTGCCAACGGCCCGGGCAACAAGGACCAGAACATCGCCACGACCGGCCAGGCCGCCCCCGGGTCGACCTTCAAGGTCGTGTCGGCGCTGGCCCTGCTGCGGGCGGGAGTGAAGCCGTCGTCGAACGTGAAGTGCCCCGAGACGCTCACCGTGGACGGCCGCCGGTTCAAGAACTACAGCGACTACCCGAGCAGCCGGCTCGGCACCATCACGCTGAAGACCGCCCTCGCCCAGTCCTGCAACACCGCCTTCATCGGGTCACGGACCGAGCTGGACGACGGTGACCTGGCCCAGGCCGCCGCGTCCCTCGGCCTGGGCGCGGACTACGACACCGGCTTCCCGTCCTTCTTCGGTGAGGTGCCGAACGACGCCTCCGGCACCGGCGGTGCCGCCGCCATGATCGGGCAGGGGACGGTGCTGGCCTCGCCGATGGCCATGGCTGCGGTCGCCGCCTCGGTCAGCGGCGGCCGGACGGTCATCCCCGTGCTCGTCGACGGGGAGACGGCGAAAACCATCGCCGCCCCGTTGACCGCCGACGAAGCGAAGTCGCTGACGTCGATGATGCGGGCCGTGGTCACCGAGGGCAGCGGCCGGAGCCTGGCCGACCTCCCCGGTCCTGGCGTGATCGCCAAGACCGGCACCGCCGAGTACGGCAACGCCGACCCGCTCAAGACCCACGCCTGGATGATCGCCGCCCAGGGCGACCTGGCGGTCGCGGTCTTCGTGAACACCGGGCAGTCAGGATCGAAGACGGCGGGGCCGCTGTTGAAGGACTTCTTGGAGGGGGCTCGCTGAACCCGATCAGGCGGAGACCTTTGCCGGTTCGAGTGCCCGATAAGCCAGTAGGGCAGACAGTGAGACAAAGTCGGCTGCGACGCGACTTCCTGAAGGCACTCGCGACAGACGGCTGACGTGGCCAGGTGGAGGCGTCGCCGGGGCCCGGCGACGCCGACCTTTCGTGTGCTCATCGTGACCCTTCTGCTTCGGTAACGGCGATCGTCAGTCAGAGACGTTCGTTGCTTCGAGGGCCGATGTCAGCGCCGGACCACCGCCCGCCACCCCTCGTCATCGGAGACCACGAGACCCACGTCCTCCAGAGCCCCGAGCTGGGCGAGGGCGGTCGGCACGGAGACGCCGGCGGCGAGGGCGATCTCACCGGCGCCGACCCGACGCCGGGCCGGGACGGCCTCGTACACCGACAGCCGGACGGGATCAAGGGCGTCGGTCTCGCGGACCGGTCCGGACGGGATCGGCAGGGTCGCCTGACCCGACTCGGAGACCAGCTCCCGGACCTCGGCCGCGTTGCTGACCAGGACGGCCTGACCGTTGCGGATCATCAGGTGCGGAGCCGCCGACATCGCCGACTCGACCGAACCGGGCACGGCCATCAGCACCCGCCCGCAGCCCGACGCCCAGCTGGCGGTGTTGCGGGCGCCGGAGCGGAGGGCGGCCTCGACCACGACGGTGCCGACGCTCAGGGCGGCGATCAACCGGTTCCGGGCCAGGAAGCGGACCCGGCTGGGGTGCGTGCCGGGGGCGAGCTCGGAGACGATCAGCCCGTGCTCCGCCACCCAGTCGAACAGCTTCCGGTTGCCTTGCGGATACGCGACGTCCACCCCGTTGGCCACCACCGCGATCGTCGGTCCGGCCGCGGCCAGCGCTCCCTGGTGGGCGGCGGTGTCGATCCCGTACGCACCACCGGAGACCACCGTGAAGCCGGTCTCGGCCAGCTCCGCGCCGAGATCGGTCGCGATCGTCGTCCCGTACGGGGTCGCGGTGCGTGATCCGACCACTGCCACCGACCGTTCGGCGAGCCGGGCGAGGTGGCCGGGACCGCGCAGCCACAGCCCGAACGGGACCCCGCCCCGTCGTTGGACCTCGTCGCAGTAGCGCAGGTCGCCGAGCCGCTCGGGCCACTCGTCGTCCCCCGGCACGACGAAGCGGCAGCGGCTCCGAGCGGCCCGGCTCAGCACGCGGTCCAGGTCGAGCTGGGCGGCCCGCTCGGCCAGGCCCTCGCCGAAGCGCCCGTCACGGACCTGCTGCCATGCGGCGCTCGCCCCGGAGATCGCCGTCACCTCCGCCACCGCCGGCTCTCCACCCTCGATGACGCAGCTCAGGGCCAGCCGCTCGGTCCGGTCCCGAGCGGCCGGGGGTGGCGCCGTCGGCGTGGTGGCGTTCACCCGCGCGGTCGGCCTCCCGGGGGAGTCAGCGGCGTGGTGGCTCGCGACGGTCATGACACCTCCCGGTCAGCGTTCCGTGCGCCGAGCTGGTCGCCCTGCCGCATGGCCAGGGCGATGCCGATCTCGTCGACCCCGGGCTTGTCCTTGCCGACCAGGTCGGCGATCGTCCAGCTCACCCGCCACGCCTTGTCGATCCCCCGCGGGGTCAGCAGTCCTCGCTCGGCCGCTCGGTCCAGCAGGTGCAGCCCGTCCGGTTGCGGCAGGTGATGTCGGAGGTACGCACCCGTCACCTCGCTGTTGGCGTGCCAACCGGTGCCGGCCAGCCGCCGCTCCTGGCGGTCGCGGGCCTGTTCCACCCGCTCCGCCACGGAGGCGCTGGACTCACCCTGGGCCAGCGTCGCCCTCAGCTGGTGCCGCTTGAGCGGGCGGAAGTGCTGGGTGATGTCGACCCGGTCGCGGATCGGCGCGGACAACTTGGCGGTGTAGCGCCGGACGGCCATCGGCGGGCACAGGCACGTCGCCCCGACCGTGCCCGACTGGCCGCAGGGACACGGGTTGGCGGCCAGCACGAGCTGGAAGCGGGCCGGGTAGCGGGTCAGACCGTGACTGCGGTGGAGGTTGATGACGCCCGACTCCAACGGCACCCGCAGGGCCTCCAGCACCTTGACCGAGAACTCCGGCGCCTCGTCCAGGAACAGCACTCCACGATGCGCGCAGGAGACCGCTCCGGGCCGCGCCAGGCCCGGGCCGCCGCCGACGATGCTCGCCATCGACGCCGAGTGGTGCGGATCGGCGTACGGCGGTCGTCGCACGAGCCCGTCGGAGAGGTCGAAGCCGGCGAGGGAGTGCACCGCGGAGACCTCGAGGGCCTCGTTGACGTTCAGCTCGGGCAGCAGCCCCGGCAGCCGGGCGGCGAGCATGGTCTTGCCGACCCCGGGCGGGCCGGTGAAGAGCAGGTGGTGGCGGCCCGCCGCCGCCACCTCGACCGCCCACTTCGCCTCCAGCTGCCCGGCCACGTCGGCCAGGTCGAGGGCCGTGTCGGGACTGAAACGGTGGTCGATCGGGGGTGCCAGGTCGACCGGCTCCGCGTCGGGGACCGGCTCGTGCTGCAGCACCGCGATCAGCTGCGCCAGCGACGCCACCCCGAGGACCTCGACACCGTCGACCAGCTGCGCCTCCCCCGATTGTCGATAGGGGACGATCACCCGACGGAAGCCGGCCTGGGCAGCGGCGAGCGTGGCCGGCAGGACCCCACGGACCGGCCGGACCCGGCCGTCGAGACCGAGCTCGCCGAGCAGCACGGTGTCGCGGAGCTCGACCGCCTTGACCACGTCCGCGGCGGCCAGCACGGCCGTCACGATGGCCAGGTCGTACCCGCTCCCCTGCTTCGGCAGGGTGGCCGGGGAGAGGTTGATGGTCAGCAGCGTGTTCGGCCAGCTCTGCCGACTGCTGTGCACGGCCGCCTTGCACCGGTCGCGCGCTTCGTACAGCGACGTGTCGGGGAGCCCGACCAAGATCGTGCGCGGCAGACCCGGTCCGGTGTGAGCCTCCACCTCGACGATCCGGCCGTCGAGACCGACCAGCGCGACCGCGTACGCGCAGGCGAGACTCACTGGTCGCCGATCCCGGTGACGTGGACGAGCACCGGCCGCTGGTCGTGCTGCAGCAGGACGCCGATGGCATCCAGCCGCATCCCGTCCACGGGCAGCGTGTGCTGGCTCATCCACTCCGCCGCCAGCTGGCGGAGCCGCCGCACCTTGGCGTGGGTGATGGACTCCAGGGGATCGCCGTAGCTGCGTCCCGTGCGGCACTTCACCTCACAGAACACCGCCGTCCGCCGACCCCCGGTGCGATCCAGCGCCACCACGTCGAGCTCACCCCAGCGGCACGACCAGTTGCGGTCCAGGATCTCCAGCCCCTGCTCCTCCAGCTCGAGCACGGCCAGGGCCTCCCCCAGTGCCCCGATCTCGTTGCGCGTCCGTCGCACCGTCACATCGACCTCCCTCGTCACCTCCACACTGGGGACGTCGGCCGAAAACGACCGGGGTGATCGGAAATCTGTGGATGACGGTCGGGGGACGTCAGATCTGTGGATAACTGCAGCGGGTCCGCGTCAGACGTCGGTACGGCGGGCGCCGAGCACGAGGTGCGCACGGGCACGGGGCGAGGCGGCGGACGAGGGGCGGACCGGATGTCGTGGCGGAGCCGAGAACGGACGACCCGGAGGCTGGCGAAGCCACCGGAAACCACCCGGAAGTCGAGAACGGTCAACCCAGCACCGCCCCAGCCACCGGAACCCACTCGGAAGTCGAGAACGGTCAACCCAGCAGCGGATGGCTCAACTCAGACGGCTCAATCCAGGCCCCGCGGAAGCCGGACGATCAGCTGGGCTTGGGGACCTCGAGGTCGCTGTGCGCGATCTCCTCGATGGAGACGTCTCGGAAGGTGAGGACCTTGGCGCTCTTCACGAAGCGGGCCGGGCGGTACATGTCCCACACCCAGGCGTCCGCCATCGACACCTCGTAGTAGACGTCGCCCCCTTCGGAGCGGACCTTCAGGTCGACCGCGTTGCACAGGTAGAAGCGGCGTTCGGTCTCCACGGCGTAGGTGAAGATGCCGACCACGTCCTTGTACTCGCGGTAGAGCTGCAGCTCCAGCTCGCTCTCGTACTGCTCGAGGTCTTCCGCGCTCACACCTGTCCCTGCTCTTTCCTCATGACGTCTCGACTCTAGCGCCGCGGCCCTCGACACTAGCCGTCCGGGACACGTTCTCGAATCGCATCCGGTGCGTGGCCGACGGCCCGTACGCGTCCAGCCGTTCCTGGTGCAGAGGCGTGCAGTAGCCCTTGTGGATCTTGAAGCCGTACTCGGGGTGGACCTCGTCCAGCTCGCACATGATCCGGTCCCTGGTCACCTTGGCGATGATCGACGCCGCAGCGACGCAGGCGGCCACCCGGTCGCCTTTCCACACGGCCAGACCGGGCACCCCGAGCCCGTCGACGGGGAACCCGTCGGTCAGCGCGTAGGTCGCCCGGACCTCGAGCCGGTGCAGGGCCCGGCGCAGGGCCTCGACGTTGGCGACGTGCATGCCCAACCGGTCGCACTCCCCCGGCTCGATGATCACCACTGACCAGGCGAGGGCCTTGCGGGTGATCTCGGCGTACGCGCGCTCGCGCTGGGCCGCGGACAGCAGCTTGGAGTCCCGCAGCAGGCTGATCGGCCGGGATCGGGAGTCGGCGAGGATCGCAGCGGCGGCCACCAGCGGACCGGCGCAGGCGCCGCGACCGGCCTCGTCGGCGCCGGCCACCGGGGCCAGACCCACCCGGGATAGGGCCCGCTCGTAGCCGTACAGACCGCTGTCCCGCCGGACCCGGACCGTCGGAGTCGTCGTGGCCATCAGCAGGTCACGTCCTCGGGTGTGATCACCGCCTGAGCCGGGGCGGGCTCGGACGGCGCCGGGACGGGCGCGAAGGTGGCTGGGCGGTGCAGGACCTGGGCCCGGCCGAGCGGAGCCGCGATGGCGAACGCCGGCCCGACGACCTTGTCCAGCGGGACGAACGCGACCGAGCCCTTCGGTCCGCCCAACGACAGGTCCGACAGGTGGCAGCGCGAGTCTGCGCTCAGGTCGCGGTGGTCGCCCATCATGAACAGCCGGCCGGCCGGGACCGTGACGTCGAAGGCGATGTCGGAGGGCGCGACCTGGATCCCGTCCGGATCGGTGTAGAGGTAGCTGGTCTCGTCCAGCTGCTTGCCGTTGACGGTGATCCGTCCGTCGGCGTCACAGCAGACGACCCGATCACCGGGCATGCCGATCACCCGCTTGATCAGGTGCTCCGGGCTGCTCGCGGTGGGAAAGCCGATGAACTCCAGCACCTTGTCCAGCGGCCCGGGCTCCCCCGCCGGCTCGCTGTCCAACCAGCCGCCGGGATCCTCGAAGACCGCGACGTCGCCGCGCTGCACGTCGGAGATCTTCTGCACCACCACCCGGTCCCCGACCAGCAGGGTGTTCTCCATCGACTCCGACGGGATGATGAACATCTGCCCGACGAACGCCCGCAGCAGCGAGGACACCACCAGGGCGCCGACCACCACGATCAGCAGCTCACGCACGAAGGAACCGAACCGGCTGCCACCGCGCTGAGGTCGAGTGGTCGTCTCGCTGCTCACCGACTCCCCTTCATCCTCGGACTGGACCTCTGTGGCGTACGCGCCGGAGCCTCAACAGCTGGCCTCGGGTCCGGCCCTGACCACCGGACGCAGCGGAGCCGGCTCGACCGGCACCGGCACGCCAGCGTACGTCGCCGGGACCGTCAACCGGTGCGCATCGCCGACCGGCCAGGCGACCGCGACCGCCCGGCCGACCACCAGGTCGAGGGGGACGAACGCGTTCTCACCCTTCATCGCCCCGGCCCCGGTGTCGTTCAGGTGGCAGCGGGAGTCACGGCTGGAACCGCGGTTGTCGCCGAGCACGAAGATCCGGTCCGCCGGTACGACCACGTCGAAGCGGATCTGCGACGGATCCGCGACCACGCCGCCGGGCGACCGGAACAGGTAGGTCGACTCGTCCAGCGGAACGTCGTTGACCGTGATCCGGCCCTTGGTGTCACAGCAGACGACGTGGTCGCCGGGCATGCCGACGGCTCTCTTGATCAGGTGCTCGGTGCTGGTGTCGGGGAGCACGCCCACGAACTCCAGCGCCCGTCCGACCGGACCCCGCTCGGTCGGCTGGACTCCGCTGAGCCAGCCACCGGGGTTGGCGAACACGACGACCTGGCCACGTTTGACCGAGCTCAGCTTCTCGACCACCACCCGGTCGTCGATCTGCAACGTGTTCTGCATCGAGATCGACGGGATGATGAACATCTGGCCGACGAAGCCCCGGAGCAGGGAGGCCACGATCACCGCGCCGATGACGACGGCGAGCAGCTCGCGCGCGAAGGCGCCGGCATGGTGGCCGAAGGACTGGCGCCCCTTGGACGGGAGGATCGACAGGTCGTCGGCCGCTGCGGTGCCGGGACTCGCCGGGGTGTCCCGGGCGCGCCGCGCACCACGGTCGTTCACCATGTCTGTCCTTCGGTCCCGGGGTCGCCCCAACCAGCTGCTGTCGGGCGACAGCCGGGAGCGTGCGGTTCGTGGTCGCCCACGAACCGCGACGCATCAGCGGTCGCGCTTCTCCTTGATCTTCGCAGCCTTGCCGCGCAGACCGCGGAGGTAGTACAGCTTGGCGCGGCGCACGTCGCCGTGGCGCTCGACCTCGATCTTGTCGATGATCGGGCTGTGCAGCGGGAAGGTCCGCTCGACACCGACCCCGAAGCTCACCTTGCGGACGGTGAAGGACTGGCGGATGCCGTCACCCGTACGGGAGATGACCACGCCGGCGAAGACCTGGATCCGGGAGCGGTTGCCCTCGACGACCTTGACGTGCACCTTGACGGAGTCACCGGGTCGGAAGGCGGGGATGTCGTCCCGCAGGGACTGGGAGTCGATCGCGTCGATCAGCTTGCTCATGTTGTTTCCTCGCCAGTGCCGTAGGTCACCGAGTCGTGTGGAGTTCCGATGGGCCCACGGTCCTGAACGATCCCCCCACGGCAGGAGTCACGACCTGTAGGCAACCCGAGCAAGTCTGCCACACGTGACCGTACGGGCAGAAATCGTCGTGGTCGAGCTCTGTGCGGCTTGGTCCGCGGTTCGGACGGGGGTGGGGGGTCTCGGACGACCATCCGCCCTCGCAGGCTCGGGCTCCCGCCAGGCCCGTCCAGGTCCTTCGACCCCACCCCCGACCGAACCGCTCGTGCCGTGGCGCTCGATCTTGCGGTTTCTGCCGTACGGGTGGGCGCGGCCGACCTCCCCTGGTCGCCCACAGCTGTTCGGAGGGCTGGGAGTGGTGTGCGCCACGCGTACGGGACTCGGGGTCGACCCGACGGGCCAGGACCGGCCGTGCAGCGCCTCACGAGGTCGGGGTGACGGTGGCGGGGGACGTGGTGAGGTCGAGGCGAGCGGTGAGGTGGAGGTCGGTGAGGAAGGGTTCGTCGTGGCTGATGACGAGGAGGGCGCCCTGGTAGGCGTTGAGGGCGGCGGTGAGCTGGGCGACGCTGTCGAGGTCGAGGTTGTTGGTCGGTTCGTCCAGGATCAGCAGCTGAGGGGCCGGTTCAGCGAGCAGCAGGGCGGCCAGGCTGGCGCGGAAGCGCTCGCCCCCGGACAGGCTGCCCACCGGACGGACGACCGTCTCGGCGTCGAGCAGGAAGCGGGCCAGCTCGGCCCGCAGCGTGTTGTCGTCGGCGGTCGGGGCGAGGCGGGAGACCCCGGCCAGCACGGTGTCGCTGTCGTCGAGCCCGGTCAGCCGCTGGGGCAGGAGCCGGGTCGGCACCCGGAGGTCGACCCGACCGTCGACCGCGGGGATCGTGCCGACCACGGTGTCGATCAACGTCGTCTTGCCGGAGCCGTTCGGGCCCACCACGGCGATCCGGTCGGGACCCCGCAGCTGGGTGTCGACCCGGGCGCCGTTGCGCAGCACGACCCCGTCCAGCAGCAGCACGTCCCGACCGGCCGGCACGGCCGTCCGGCTCAGGTCGATCCGGATGACGTCGTCGTCGCGGACCGCGTCCTCGGCGTCCTCCAGCCGGCGACGGGCCTGGGCCACATCGGCCTCGTGCCCGCCGCTCAGCTTGCCCGCCGACACCTGGGCCGCCCGCTTCTTGGCCCCGGCCACGATCGGCGGCACGTTGCCGGCCTGCGACTTGGCGAACCGCTGCCGCCGGTCCAGCTTGATGCGCATCTCGAGCAGCTCTCGTTGCTGCCGCTTGAGGTCACCCTCCGCGCTGCGGACGGCGCGCTGGGCGGCCTCCTGCTCGACGGCGAGCGCTTCGGCGTACGCGGAGTAGGTACCGCCGAAGACGCGGAGCCCGCCCTCCCGGAGCTCGGCCACGTGGTCGACGGTCTCCAGCAGCTCGCGGTCGTGGCTGACCAGGATCACCGGACCACGCCACCGGCGGACGGCCTCGGTCAGCAGCCCACGGGCCCGCCGGTCCAGGTTGTTGGTCGGCTCGTCGAGCAGCAGCACGTCGGGTTCGCCGAGCAGGAGGCCGGCCAGCGCCAGCAGCACGGCCTCTCCCCCGGACACGGTCCCGATCCGGCGGGTCAGATCGAGGTCGACGAAGCCCAGCCGCTCGACCGTGGCGGTGAGCTCGGCCTCCAGGTCCCAGCGGTCACCGATCGCCTCGAAGTCGTCGTCGGTCCCCGCGCCGGCCGTCACCCGCTCCAGGGCGCGCAGCCCCCGCTCGACCCCGAGCACGTCGGCGACCGTGCGGTCGGCGTGCAGGACCAGCTGCTGCGGCAGGTACGCGATCCGCTCGGGCCCGGAGACGGAGCCGGCCGTCGGCACCAGGTCGCCGGCCATGATCCGCAACAGCGTCGACTTGCCGGACCCGTTGCGACCGACCAGCCCGGTCAGCCCGTCGGGGAAGGTGGCGTCGAGGTCGGCGAACACCGGTTCGCCGTTCGGCCAGTCGAAGCGGAGGTGGTGACAGACGAGGGACGGCATGCGTGCTCCAGGAGTCGGGGATGACGGGTGAGCAGCGGTGCACGGGCACGGCGCTGCTGCGGGGGTCAGCGACTCACAGGGACACGGGCGTCAACCTCTCGACGGGAACACCGGTCAGGCTAGTCGGCCTCCCGACGCCCGTTCAACCGTTTTGCGGCCCCCGTCTTCCCTTTCCGGCCGCCGCGGCGGCCGCAGGGACACGCGCGATCGGCGTCCTGCGCGCCGGATCACCCGGACGGCCCGAGGATGGACCCACCGGAGCGCTCGGAGGAGCATCCTGGTGCTGTACACCGACGAGAGGACGCCCATGGCCGACCACTCCCCCGCCCCCGTGGCGGTGGCCGTCCGGGGGGCGCGGCACGCCGCGCCCGTCCGCTCCCGGCGGAGCTCAGCGGTGGCCGGCGTCCTGGCCGCGCTCGTCCTGGCCGGCTGCGGCACCCCGGGACCTGCGACCCCGCCGGATGGCGGCAACGGGTCCGAGTCCCCGACCGCGGGCACCTCGACGCCCGGCCCGGGCCAGGGGTCCGGCAGCACCGGTCCGGGCAGCTCGTCCCCGGTGACCCCGGGTCGATCGGTGACGGCCACCAACCTGCTGACCACGGAGGTTGTCTACCTCGATCCCTCGTACCAGACGGCAGTGGAGACACCCGACGGCGTGGGCCGCACCACGAACCAGAGCTACGTCTGTCTCCCCGGCGACGGGCTGGCCTCCCTCGGGGCCACGGCCATGGTCACCCGGAACTTCGGCTACGAGGTCACCGACCCCGAGCTGGACCCGTACCCGAAGAGCCCGCTGAAGGGCCAACCCATCATCTACACCCAGGCTCTGCAGTTCCCCGACGCGGCGGCGGCCACCGCGGCCCGGGCCCGGTACGCGGGCTGGATCAAGAACTGCCCCGGGACCCTCGACGAGAAGGGGTACTCGATCGACACCGGGCAGAGTCTCAAGCTGACCACCCTCGATGCCGAGGGTGGCAGCGCGCAGGCGGGCATGGTGGCCTACGTCAGGCCCGGGGAGACCGACGCCGAGCGTCTGTGGTGGGAGAGCGCCGGGGTCACCCAGGTCAAGGACCGGCTGATGATCACCATCAGCCTGAGCTGGGGGGAGGACACCCCCGGCAGCTTCGACGACTCCGACGGCGACTTCATCAACCCGCAGCTGATCCTGGTCGAGGAGAGTGCCCTCAAGCTCGCGCAGTAGCGCCCCGAGACCCGCCACCGACTCCGCCCTGCCATCCCTGTGCCCGGGCGGGACCGGGTGTCACCGGTCCCTGCCTAGGTTGGTGGGACCGAGGCTCAGGTCTGCGGGTTCAGCATCGCGCCGAGCAGATCGCGGTTGAGCCGCGAGATGGTCTCGAACGGGATGCCCTTCGGGCACACAGCTGTGCACTCGCCGATGTTGGTGCAGCCGCCGAAGCCCTCTTCGTCGTGCTGGTGAACCATGCCGACGACCCGCGACTTGCGCTCCGGCTGCCCCTGGGGCAGCAGACCGAGGTGAGTCACCTTGGCCGCGGTGAACAACATCGCCGAACCGTTCGGGCAGGCCGCCACGCAGGCACCGCAGCCGATGCAGGTGGCCGCGTCGAAGGCGTGGTCAGCGGCGGCCTTGGGCACCGGAGCGGCATGGGCGTCCGGGGCGGTGCCCGTCGGCGCGGAGATGTAGCCGCCGGCCTGGATGATCCGGTCGAAGGCGCCCCGGTCAACCACGAGGTCCTTGATCACCGGGAACGGCTCGGCCCGCCACGGCTCGACGTCGATCGTGTCGCCGTCGGAGAACGAACGCATGTGCAGCTGGCAGGTGGTGGTGGCCACCGCGGAGTCGGCTCGACCATGGGCCGTGCCGTTGATCACGACGCCGCAGGCACCGCAGATGCCCTCACGGCAGTCGTGGTCGAAGGCGATCGGGTCGTCACCCTCCATCGTGAGCCGCTCGTTGAGCACGTCGAGCATCTCCAGGAAGGACATGTGCTCACTCACGTCGGGGACCTCGTAGGAGACCATCTTCCCGGCGGCCTCGGGTCCGGACTGACGCCAGACACGGACAGTGATATTCATTTCTTTCCCTCCTGGCTCGCGCTCAATGCGCGCCCGATGACGCTGTCTTCCTCATTCGCTCGCAGACGAAAAGCGTGTCCGCTCGACTCACTCGTCATGACAGCGTCGGCGCTCCAATCGCTTGTGCTCGCCCGGAGGATCATCACTTGTAGCTGCGCTGCTTCATCTCGACGTACTCGTACACGAGGGGCTCCTTGTGCAGCACGGGCTTGCCGCCCTCACCGCCCCACTCCCAGGCCGACACGTGGGCATACTCGTCGTCGTGCCGGAGCGCCTCGCCGTCCTCGGTCTGCGACTCTGCCCGGAAGTGCCCACCACATGATTCGCGCCGGACGAGCGCATCGATGCACATCAGCTCGCCGAGCTCGATGAAATCGGCCACCCGGCCGGCCTTCTCCAGCGCCTGGTTGAGCTCGTCGTTGGTGCCCAGCACCCGCACGTCGGACCAGAACTCCTGCTTGAGCTCGCGGATCCGGGTGATCGCCTTGCGCAGACCCTCTTCGGTCCGCTCCATGCCGCAGTAGTCCCACATGATGTGGCCGAGCTCCTTGTGGAAGGAGTCGACGGTCCGGGATCCGTTGATGGACAGGAACTTCTCGATCCGGCCCTTGACCGAGGCCACGGCTTCCTGCGCCGCCGGGTGGGAGTCGTCGACCTTCTCGAACGGACCGGCGGACAGGTAGTCGTTGATGGTGTTCGGCAGCACGAAGTAGCCGTCGGCCAGACCCTGCATCAGGGCGCTGGCGCCGAGGCGGTTCGCCCCGTGGTCGGAGAAGTTGGCCTCGCCGGTGACGTACAGGCCGGGGATCGAGGACTGCAGGTCGTAGTCGACCCAGAGCCCGCCCATCGTGTAGTGCACCGCCGGGTAGATCCGCATCGGCGTCTCGTACGGGTTCTCGCCGGTGATCTGGGCGTACATGTCGAAGAGGTTGCCGTACTTGGACTCGACGGCCTTGCGGCCCAACCGGGAGATCGCGTCGGCGAAGTCCAGGTAGACCCCCAGCCCGCCCGGGCCCACGCCACGACCCTCGTCGCAGACGTTCTTGGCGGCCCGGGAGGCGATGTCCCGGGGCACCAGGTTGCCGAAGGCCGGGTAGATCCGCTCCAGGTAGTAGTCGCGCTCGTCCTCGGGGATGTCCGGAGCGGCGCGCTTGTCCTCGCCCGACTTCGGCACCCAGATCCGGCCGTCGTTGCGGAGCGACTCGCTCATCAGCGTCAGCTTCGACTGGTACTCCCCCGACACCGGGATGCACGTGGGGTGGATCTGCGTGTAGCAGGGGTTCGCGAAGTAGGCGCCCTTGCGGTGGGCCCGCCAGGTGGCGGTGACGTTGCAGCCCATCGCGTTGGTGGACAGGTAGAACACGTTGCCGTAGCCGCCGGAGGCCAGCACCACGGCGTCGGCGTAGTGGGTCTCGATCTCGCCGGAGACCATGTCCCGGATGACCACGCCGCGGGCCTTGCCGTCGGCCACGATCAGCTCCAGCATCTCGTGCCGGGTGTGCATCTTCACCGTGCCGGCCGCGATCTGGCGCTCCAGGGCCTGGTACGCCCCGATCAGCAGCTGCTGGCCCGTCTGGCCGCGGGCGTAGAAGGTGCGGGACACCTGCACGCCACCGAAGGAGCGGTTGTCGAGCAGGCCGCCGTACTCCCGGGCGAAGGGGACGCCCTGCGCGACGCACTGGTCGATGATCTCCACGCTGGTCTGGGCCAGCCGGTAGACGTTGGACTCGCGGGCGCGGAAGTCGCCGCCCTTCACCGTGTCGTAGAAGAGCCGGTAGATCGAGTCGCCGTCGTTGCGGTAGTTCTTGGCCGCGTTGATGCCGCCCTGGGCCGCGATCGAGTGGGCCCGGCGCGGGGAGTCCTGGTAGCAGAAGCTGGTGACCTGGTAGCCGGCCTCACCGAGGGTGGCGGCGGCCGAGGCGCCGGCGAGACCGGTGCCGATGATGATCACCGAGAGCTTGCGGCGGTTGGCCGGGTTGACCAGCTTCGCGTTGAACCGGCGCTCGTCCCACCGCTTCTCGATGGGGCCGGCCGGGGCCTTGGTGTCGGCGATCGGGTCGCCCTCGGTGTAGACGGCGTCCGCGTCGACCGAGTTGATCACGTCACTCATCAGCTGACCACTCCGAACAGGATCGAGAAGGGAATGAGGAGGAACCCGCCGGTGATCACGATCGTGGCCGCGTAGGCGAGCAGGTTGAGTCGGCGCCGAGCCAGGGGGCTGGTGTTCGCCCCGAGGGTGGTCAGGGCGCTCCAGACGCCGTGCCGAAGGTGCAGCCCCACCGCCAGCATGGCGATGGTGTAGGCCAGCACCAGCCACCAGATCGAGAAGCCGTTGATCAGCCGCTCGTACGGGCTGGCCGAGGCGCCACCGGGCGCCGAGACGTTCCAGGTCAGGTGCAGCAGGTGGTAGATCACGAACAGGATGATGATGATGCCGCCCCACCGCAGGGTGAACGAGGCGTACGACCGCTGGACCCCGCGCTTGGCCCTGCTGCTGGCGTAGCGGGTGGTCCCCCCGCGCGCCGCCCGGTCCCGGCGCCACAGCGCGATCGCGGAGTAGGCGTGGGCGACGACGGCGACGAGCAGCACGATGCGGATGATCCACAGCGCACCGCCGTACGGGAGGATCGGCTCGCCCAGGGTGCGCAGGTGGTGCGCGTAGTCGTCGAAGGCCTGCTGGCCCGCGAACACCTTGAGGTTGCCGTACATGTGCGCCAGCAGGTAGCCGATCATGATCAACCCGCTGACCGCCATCACGGCCTTCATCGCCACAGTCGACCGAGCGGCCAGCTGTGACCGGGTCAGGGAAGTCGTCGCCACACCGTCACCCTAGATCCCTTTCCTCGCCGAACACAGGTAAGGCCACCCTGCCAACTGGTGTTTTCCGCGGGACCCGCAGAACCCTGGTGGTCGATCTCACACGAGCGGCGGACCGGATGCAGGGGACGCTGTGGTGCCGACCACACCCCGGGCCGCCGTCGACCGTCGGGCAGGGCCGATCCACGACTCAGTCGCGGCGTCGCTCCATCACCACGATCGGCACCGAACCGCGGATCTCCTCCCCCACGACGCGGTAGCCGCGCCGGGTGTAGAACGCCCGGTTGAACGCACTCAGGGCCCCGGTGACGAGCACCGACCGCGGGGTGCCGGGCGGCGCGGCGTCCTCGATCAGGTCCAGCAGCCGGCGTCCGAGACCGGTCCCCTGCAGGTCCGGTGCCACCATCAGCCGGCCGACGAACCAGCTGCCGTCGGCCTCGCGTCGACCGAACACCGAGCCGACCAGCCGGCCGCCCCGGCGGGCGACCAGGCAGGTGGTGTCGGCGATCAGCTGCTCGACGTCCCCCAGCTCGTCGGTGAGCGGGGGGAAGTCGAAGGAGTCGTGCAGCCGACCCTCCGTGACGTACGCCGCCCGCTGGAGCGTCAACAGCTCCCCGGCATCGGCAGCCACCGCCGCGGCGATCGCGAACTCGCCGCGCCGGTCGTCCGGCAGCAGATCGGGGCGCCGCTCCGCGGTCAGCTCCAGCGCCCGGTCCCGACGCCAGGCCGCGATCTGACCGTGGTGACCGGAGAACAGCACCTCCGGCACGTCCAGGCCGCGCCAGGACGGTGGTTTGGTGTAGATCGGGTACTCGAGCAGGTGGTCGTGGCCGGCGGAGTGCGACTCCTCGGCCAGCGACTCGGGGTTGCCGATCACCCCCGGCAGCAGCCGGACGACGGCCTCGATCACCACCAGGGCGGCGGCCTCACCGCCGTTCAGCACGTAGTCCCCCAGGCTCACCTCGTCGACCCGCATCCGGGTCCGGGCGTACGGCACCACCCGGGCGTCGATGCCCTCGTAGCGACCGCAGGCCAGGATCAGCCGGTCCTCGCCGGCGAGCTCGTCGGCCAGCCGCTGGTCGAACCGACGACCAGACGGCGTGAACACGACGAGCCGCGGCCCGCCCGTGTCGTGGGCGGGCTCGGGGACCAGGGTGTCCAGGCACTCGCCCCACGGCTCCGGCCGCATCACCATGCCGGCCCCACCGCCGTACGGGGTGTCGTCGACGGTCCGGTGGCGGTCGTGGGTCCAGTCCCGCAGGTCGTGGACCGCCAGCCGGACCGTGCCGCGCTCGATCGCCCGTCCGACCAGGGACAGGCGCAGCGGCTCGAGGTAGTCGGGGAACAGCGTGACGACGTCGAGCTGCATCACGCGTCGCCCTCGGGCGCAGCGTCCGGTCCCGGCTGCTCGGCCGGCGTGTCGTCCAGGTCGGTCAGCAGACCGGGCACGTCGGCCAGCCGGACGGTGCCGGCACCGAGATCGACCTCGGGCACCAGCGCGCGGACGAACGGCACCAACCGGGGGCCGGCCTCCGTCCGGATCTCCAGCATGTCCTGCTCGGGCAGGTGGATGACGTCGGCGACCCGGCCCACCTCGGCGCCGACGGCGTCGAGCACACGCAGACCGGTCAGCTGCCGGTCGTAGTACTCCTCCTCGTCGTCGGGACGCGCGGTGGCGTCGACCTGGACGACGAGCACCGTGCCGCGCAACGTCTCGACGGCGGTCCGGTCGGGATGTCCCCGGAAGCGGACGAGCAACCGGCCACTGTGGTCCCGGGCCGACTCGACGGTCAGCTCGGACCCGCCGCCCTCGCGACCCAACACGGCTCCGGGGACGAACCGGCGATCCGGCTCATCGGTGCGGACGTCGATGCCGACCTCGCCCTTGATGCCATGGGCCCGGCCGACGATGCCGACGATCACCTCGACGGTGTCACTCACAGTTCCTCCGCTCTTCCTGCTCGCCCGGCGCCCAGCGTCGCACGGAGCCGTGGTCGGGACAGGCGAACGCCCCGGACCCTGTCGGGTTCCGGGGCGTTCGTGTCGAACGACTGCTGCTGACGACGGTCAGCGTCGACCGTGGCGCTGCTGCTGCGGCTTGTCCACGTCGACGAAGTCGACCCGGACGGACTGGCCGCCCGCGAGGGCACCCACCACCGTGCGCAGCGCCGTGGCGGTGCGACCCGAGCGGCCGATGACCTTGCCGATGTCGGACGGGTTCACCCGCACCTCGAGCATGCGTCCCTGTCGCAGCTGCTTGTCCCGGACCCGGACCTCGTCCGGGTGCGAGACGATGCCGCGCACCAGGTGCTCGAGGGCGTCGTCCAGCATGCTCAGGCCTCGCTGGACTCGGTGGCAGCCTCGGGCTCGGCCGCGTCCTTGCTCGACTTCTTGGTCGAGGTGGCCGACGAGCTGGGCTCGTTGCCCGCCTCGGCGAGAGCGGCGTTGAAGGCGTCGAGCTTGTTCTTCTTCTCCCGCTGCGGCTGCACGCCGGAGGGCGAGGTGTCCCCGGAGTGCTCCTGCCAGTCACCGGTCCGCTTGAACAGCGCGACGACGGCCTCGGTCGGCTGGGCGCCGACGGACAGCCAGTACTGCGCGCGCTCGGAATCGACCTCGATGACCGACGGGTCGTTCTTGGGGTGGTACTTGCCGATCTCCTCGATCGCGCGACCGTCCCGCTTGGTCCGGGAGTCGGCGACGACGATGCGGTAGTGCGGCGACCGGATCTTGCCCAGACGCTTCAGACGAATCTTGACAGCCACGTGTGTGGATACTCCTGTGTGGTGTGCCTGGGTGGTTAGGACCCAGTCAGTACGGGTGACATCGTCTTTCGGCGTGGGACACCGGCCGACGACATCGGATGGTTCCGTGTCGAACGGCGATGAGAGGGCACCACACGACACAGAAGCGCAGCCCATTCTGCCAGACGCCGGGCGCGGAGACGAAACCGGCGAGATCGCGCCGCGCGCAGCCAGGACCGGACCGCAAAATGAACATTCCGTCAGTCGACGGACTCCGTGGGCCCAGGGCAAGCTCCGGTGCCGAGTTTCCGTCAGTCGACGGAATCTCCAGGCCCGGGGCCGGTCAGGTGCCGAACATTCCGTCAGTCGACGGAATCTTCAGACCCGGGGCCGGTCGGGTGCCGAGCATTCCGCCAGTCGACGGAATCTTCAGGCCCAGGGCCGGTCCGGTGCCGAACATTCCGTCAGTCGACGGAATCTTCAGGCCCAGGGCTGGTCAGGTGCCGAGGAATCTGCCACTCCCCCGTGCATGCCAGGCAGCGGCGACCTCGCGCTTCACCACGGGCGTACGGTGCGGCCATGGAGACCCAGTCCGAGGACGTGACCATCGGCGACCGGCGCGCGGTGGTCAGTCGACCGATCGGAGCCGGACGGTGGCCGGGGGTGGTGATGCTGCACGAGGTCTTTGGCATCACCGACGTGCTCCGCCGCCAGGCCGACCGGCTCGCCTCGGCGGGTTATCTGGTGGTCGCCCCCGACCTGCTGGGTGAGGGATCGCGGTTCGGCTGCATGAAGCGTGCCTTCCAGGCGCTGACGGCTCGCCAGGGGCGGCCGTTCGAGGTGATCTCCCAGGCGCGGGACTGGACGGCCGAGCAGCGGGAGTGCAACGGCAAGGTCGGCGTGATCGGGTTCTGCATGGGTGGCGGCTTCGCCCTGGTGGCGGCCGCGGACGGCTTCGACGCCGCCGCGGTGAACTACGGGATGATCCCCGCCGACGTCGACGAGGTGCTCCGGGGAGCCTGCCCGATCGTCGGCAGCTACGGCGCCAAGGACCGGATGAGTGCTGCGGTCCCCCGCCTGGCCGCCGCCCTGGAGGGTCAGGGCATCGACTACGACCTGAAGATCTACCGGACCGCCGGCCACTCGTTCCTCAACGACGCCGCCGTCGGACCGGTGCTGGCCCGCCCGCTGATGAAGATCGCCCACGTCGGGCCGGACCCGGAGGCCGCCGCCCATGCCTGGGGTCGGATCGAGAAGTTCTTCGGTCGCCATCTGAAGGCCTGACGCCGGTCCGGCGTCACGCGACCCTTTCCCCGTTCCCGTGCCCGGGATCACCGTGGGGCGACGGCGGCCGGCAGCTCGACCTGCTCGAGCACCGCCTGCTCGCTCCCGCTACGGCCACTACGGCCACGGTGGGAGCCGACCCGGCCGATCCGGGCCTCCAGCGCCACGGCGAGCCGGGTGAGGGCGAAGTTGATCGCCACGTAGATCAGGCTCACCACCAGGAACGACTGCAGCAGCAGCTTGGTGTTGTTGGCCAGCGTGTTGGCCTGCTTCATCAGCTCCGGGTACGACACCACGTACCCGATCGTGGAGTCCTTGACGATCGCCACCAGCTGGGTGACCAGGGACGGGACCACCAACCTGATCGCCTGCGGCAGCAGGACCAGCCGCATGGTCTGGCCCCGGGTCAGACCCACCGCTGCCGCCGCCTCCTGCTGGCCGCGGTCGAGGGCGGCGATGCCGGCCCGGACGATCTCGGCGATGACGGCGGCGTTGATCAGGATGATCGGCACGATCAGCTTGCCCGCGATCGGCAGGTTGAGGCCGAGCCCCGGCAGGGCGAAGAGGAAGACGTAGACCAGCAGCAGGGTCGGCACGGAGCGGAACACCTCGATGTAGAGGGTGCAGAGCCAGCGCAGCACGCTCACCTCGCCAGCCCGGCCGACGGCCAGCAGGGTGCCGAGCGGGAACGAGACCGCCGCCGCGATCGCGGTCACCAGCAGCGTTCCCCGCAGACCGTCGAGCAGGAACCAGACGGCCCACTGCTGCACGAACGGCTTCCACTTGGGCCAGGCCAGCTCTCCACTGGCCGACAGGGCCAGGTACGACCAGACCAGCCCGGCCGCCACGACCAGACAGATCAGCACGGTCAGCACCCGGATCCGGGCCCGTCCCCGCGGTCCCGGTTCGTCGAACAGCACCCGGGTGGCGATCGGCCGACTCACCGCTGCACCGCCAGCCGACGCTCCAGCACCGACCCGGTGGCGCCACCGAGAAGGGCGATGACGATGTAGACGGCCGCGCTGATCAGGAACAGCAGCATCGACTCCGCCGTCTGGTTGCCGATCTGCTGCGCGGTGTAGGTCAGCTCGGGGACGGCCACGGCGGCCGCCATCGACGACCCAAGCGCCACCCCGATGAAGATGTTCACCAGCGGCTGGACCATCGTGCGCAGCGCCTGGGGCAGGATCACCGTGCTCAGCGACTGGGTGAACGTCATGCCGATCGCCCGGGCCGCCTCGGCCTGCCCGACCGGGACGCCGTTGATGCCGGCCCGCACGGCCTCGCAGGCGAACGAGGCGGACACGAGCATCAGACAGACGACGGCGGTGGTGAACAGGGAGAGGTCCACGCCGACGTACGGCAGCCCGTAGGCGGTCAGGATGAGCAGGCTGAGCAGCGGGATGTTGCGGAACAGCTCGACGTACACCGCCCCGAGCACCCGCAGCGGCGGGATCGGGCTGACCCGGAAGACGGCCACCACCACCCCGATGACCACCGCCCCCACGAAGGCCACCGCGGTGATCGCCAGCGTGGTGACGATGCCACCCCAGAGGGCGGCGTAGGTGTCACCCAGGACCTCGACCACGGCTCAGGACCCCGGTGCGGAGCCGATCTCGGGTGGCGTCGGCTGCTCACCGGTGACCACGGTCCCGATCGTCGCCTGCCACATCTTCAGCCAGGCACCGTTCTCGAAGATCGTGCTCAGGAACTGGTCGACGAACTGCTTCGCCGTCGAGTCGTCCCGGGTGACCCCGATGCCGTAGTAGTCGTCGGAGAACGGCTCCCCCACGACCTTCAGGGTGTCGTCGGTGCTGGCGTTGGAGATGAGGATGCCCTGGTCCAGCACGTACGCGTCCACCCGGTCGGTCTTCAGCGCGGCGAGGCACTGGGCGTCGTCGGGGAACAGGCTGACCGCCGCCCCCGGCGCGACCTGCTTGATCCGGTCGGCCGCGGTGGAGCCCTGCTGGGTGGCCACCTTCTTACCGTCCAGGTCGGTGACCCCGTTGATGCCGGTGGTCTCGGTCTTGATCATGACCGCGTCGCCGGAGCGGTAGTACGGACCGGCGAACGCGACCTTCTTCGCCCGTTCCGGGGTGATCGAGTAGGTGGCCACGACGACGTCCACCGTCTTGTTCTGCACCAGCGTCTCGCGGGTGTCGACCGTGCTGATGGTCAGCGCGATCGGCCCGTCGGGCTTGCCGGTGATGTAGTGCGAGAGCAGCTGGGCCAGACCGGCGTCGAAGCCGGTCAGCTTGCCGGTGGCCGGATCCTTCATGCTGAACAGGGGTCCGGCGTCGGAGCCACCCATCCGCAGCGACCCGGCCTCCTCGATCGTGACCGCCCACGGACTGGCCTTGATGGTCGCGTCGTCGGCCACCGGCCCGTCGGCGATGATCTGGTCGTAGTCGCTGACGTTCGTCTGGTTGCCGCTGAGCGCGCTCGTGTCGTTGCCGCAGGCGGCCAGGAGGGCAGGGCCGCCGACGGCCAGCGCGGCGACACCTCCCACACGGTGCAGCAGGCTGCGGCGGGTCAGAGGTTCGGCCATCGTGTTCTCCCATTCGTACGCATGTCGTTTCAGCAGACCACGCCGAGCGGCCGAAGTCGCGGACCGCAACGCGAGCACGGCGCGCCATCTCGACCGAGCCGCTGTCGGTGGTGCTCGCCGCCTCGAGTGGAAGCCGACAGAGGTCGGACGACGCGCACCGCGCCCGTGGCGTACGGGCAGTCGCCTCGCTCCCGGTGCGCCGCCGTGACCTCGAGCCGCGGCTACCCTGAGCCGCGATGAGCACGCAGAGACGGCCGGCGGTCACCGACGTCGTCGTCGTGGCGCTGGCGGTGTCCGTGGTGGTGGCGGCGTGGTTCGTCCTGACCCCCCGCGTCGACCGGGCCGGGCAGCCCTACCCGTCCGATCTCCCTCCGGCCGGGGCGCCGCGCACGCCTCCGGCCGACACCCCGACGCCGTGGCCGGGCTTCCCGGTGCGCCCGGCCGGGCAGATCCCGGCGGCCGGGCTCACGGTCCAGGGCCGCGGCAACAGCGAGGTCCGTTACGCCCGGTTCCCGGGCAACCCGACCAGGGTGCAGTTCTCCTGCCCGACCTGCACCACCCCGACCTGGCTGGTCGACCTGGCTCGCCCGCACCCGCTGGGCGGCGGACCGCTGACCACCCCGAAGCGCTACGACGACGTGGTGGACTACATCGACCCGGGACCGCGGAACCGCCTGCTGGTGAAGGTGAGGACCGGCGCCGCCTGGACCCTGGTGCTGACGCCGTTCGACGCGCTGCCCGTGCAGACGGCGACGGTCGACCGGCGGGACACCACGTTCGTCCGGGTCAGCACCAGCGGGCCGGTCACCCTGCGCTGCCCCCCGACGTCGTTCGTCAAGACGTTCGCCCGGCCTCCGGGCGCCACCGAGTACGACGTGGGTCGGGTGATCCGAGAGAACACCGAGGACACGGTCACGATCGACCCACCGCACGGCACCGACCCGTGGGTGCTGTTGATCACCTGCGCGGGCCCGTGGACCCTGACCCTCCGTTGACCGGGACGGCTCAGCTGGTGACGTCCTTGCGCAGGAAGTGCCAGACGGCGGCGGAGGTCACCACCACCGCGTAGCCGACCGACCACAGCACCCCGCTGATCATGTCGGAAGGGTCGATCTGCGCCGAGAGCGCGTCGGCCCAGGCGAAGGCGTAGTGACCGGGCAGCGCCTGCCGCAGGTCGCCGAGGGCGGAGATGGTGTCCAGGATGGCCATCACGATCATGATCACCACGGCGCCGCCGACCGCCCCCAGGGGGGCGTCGGTCCAGACCCCGAACGCGAACGCCAGGGCGGCCACCACCAGCTGGCTGAGCAGGAGGTAGACGACGATGACCGCGAGCCGGCCGGCGAAGGCGGGCCAGCCGATCTGCTCGCCGGTCGGGCCGATGTAGGGACCGAAGCCGTACGCGATCCCGCCGACGAGCAGCGACCACGCCGGGAGGAAGACGAGCGAGGCGGTCGAGAAGATCGCCGCCGTGATCAGCTTCTGGCGGATCAGCCTCGTCCGGGACACGGGCGCCGCCAGCAGGTAGCGCAGGCTCGACCACGACGCCTCGGTCGGCACCGAGTCGCCGGCGAACAGGGCGACCACGACGACGATCAGGAACCCGGTCGAGGCGAACAGCGCGAAGACGGTCAGGTTGGCTCCGCTCTCCTGACCGAGGTCGACGAAGGACCGCGGCCCGGGCCCGCCGCCGTCCCCGGCCAGCGAGAAGGCGGCGATCAGGATCAACGGCAGCGCCACCAGCACGATCAGCACCCCGAGGGTGCGACGACGCCGCAGCTGGCGGACGATCTCGGCGCGGAGCGGCAGCGGCTTGGTGACGGCCAGCACGACGGGAGACGTCATCGGGTGCGCCCCGTCATCGGGCGACCTCGGTCATCGAGTCCAGGAAGACCTGCTCCAGCGACACCGTGTGCCCGCGGGTCAGATCGTCCACCGAGCCGGACAGCACCACCCGGCCGCCGGCCATCATCACCACGTGCGTGCAGGTCTGCTCGACCTCGCCGAGCAGGTGGCTGGAGACGACGACCGTCCGGCCGCTCGCGGCGTAATCGCGCAGCACGGCGCGCATGGCGTTGATCTGGGGCGGGTCGAGACCGTTCGTCGGCTCGTCGAGCAGCAGCAGCGGCGGCTGGCCGAGCATGGCCTGGGCGATGCCCAGCCGCTGCCGCATGCCCTGGCTGTAAGCCCGCACGCGACGGTCGAGCGCCGGCCCCAGACCGGCCACGGCCAGGGCCTCGTCCAGGTGCGCCTCCGCAGCCGGGCGGCCGGTGACCTCCCAGTAGGCGTCCAGGTTCTGCCGCCCGGTCAGGTGGGGCAGGAACCCCGGACCCTCGATGAACGCCCCGACGTCCCGCAGCACCTCGGCGCCCTCGCTGACCGACTCGCCGTGGACGAACACCGTCCCCGCGTCGGGTCGGATCAGCCCCACCAGCATCCGCATCACCGTCGTCTTGCCGGCCCCGTTGGGACCCAGCAGCCCGACCACCTGCCCGGGTTCGGCACGGAAGGAGACACCGTCCACCGCCCGCAGACCGTCCCGGTACGTCTTCTGCAGGTCCTCCACCACCAGCGGCACGCCACGCAGCTCCGCACGCACGACCCCGGCGCGCTCCCGGCGGCCGAGCACCAGCGCCCCGACGGCGGCGAGCACGACCAGCGACGACACCACCAGCAGCAGCGGCAGCGAGACGTCCAGGGTCGGCGGCACGACCTCGGCGCTCGGCAACCGGGGCAGCGTGAGCGCGGCCCGACCGGAGACGGCGAGGTCGTAGACGGCACCGTCCTTGCGGTTGGCGTACGCCTGGTCGGTGCTGGAGACGACGACCCGGAGCCGGTGTCCGACCGGCACCTGGTGGGCGACCGCGGGCAGGGCCACCTCGACGGTGCTGGCCCGATCCGGCGTCAGGCCGACGAGGTGCACCGGCGCGACCACCGACTGCGGCAGCACCGCGGTCTGCGGGAGGCCACCCGGTGCCGACGAGCCGGCGCCACCGGCGCCCGGGGTCGGGCTGGCCGGCGTGGTGTCGGGACCGAGGTCCCACAGGGACACGAACAGGGTCGCGCTGGTCGCCGACGACGTCAGCTCCAGCCGGATCCGACCACTGCCCAGCAGGGTCTGCGGCTCCTGCAGCACCTCGGAGGTGAAGACGGCGGACTGGCCGGGCAGCACGGCCAGCGGGTAGGCCGCCACGGCAGCCGCTCCCCCGATGGCCTCGGAGCCGCCCGGCAGGCTCGTCATCGCCGTCGGCACGCCCCCGGGTGGGGACACGACCTGTTGCCGCGTTCCGTCCAGCGCCCGGGTGGTCTGCTCCAGCGCGCCACCGGTGCGTCCCGGGTAGTCGCCGGTGGTGACGGTCGTCGGCTCGTCCTCACCCTGGTCCCGACCGACGAGGGCGGTGGTGGGGATGGAGGCGCTGAACGTCGGCGGGGTAGGAGCGTTCCGGTCGTCGCGGAGATAGCGGTCGAACCAGGACCGCCACTGCGGCAGCAGCGCATCGAGGTCGATGCCGCCGTCGTGACCACCCTCGACCCAGGCCATGGCGGCGGGGGTGCTGGCAGGCAGCCCGCGGAAGTTGGCGTCGGCCTGGTCGAGGGTGAAGAGCGTGTCGTCCTCGCCCTGCACGATCAGGGTCGGCGCGGTGATCTGGGGCAGCACCCGGTCCATCGAGGAGCGGTCGAGCAGCTGGAGCAGACCGGGCGACGGGTCGCCGGTGAGGGCGGTCTGCAGATACTCCTGGCAGATGTCGGTGGCGAACCGGCCGCACAGCTGAGCCCCCTGGCCACCGCCCTGGCCGGACGACCCGCCCTGACCCGATGAGCCCGCCCCGGCGCCGCCCTGCAGACCGCTCAGGAAGAACAGGCCGGCCCACCGTTGCTTGAACACGCCGGCGTCGTCGGCCGGGGTGACGTCGGCGAGCGAGGAGCCGGTCCCGCGGACGGCGTGCTGCGGCACCAGCGCCTGGGTGAGGCTGTTCCAGGTGAACGCGGACACCACCGCGTCGACCCGCGGGTCCAGCCCCGCGGCCATCAGCGCCGCCGCACCCCCGTACGAGGCCCCGGCGAAGCCGATCAGCGGATCCCCGCCGACCTCGGCGACCTCGGGGCGGGACGCGGCCTCGTCGACCACCCGCACCGCGTCGCGGCCCTCGAAGGCGGGGTTGCCGAGGTGGATGAGGCCGCCGGACGCGCCGAAGCCCCGGGCCGTGTAGGTGATCACCGTGTAGCCGGTGCGGGCCAGGGTCTGGGCGATCTGCGCGGCATCGGCCTTGGTGCCGCCGAAGCCGTGGGCCAGCACGATGGCCGGCTGGGGTACGCCGGGGTCCGTGGTCCACAGCGACGTGTCCAGCGTGACCGGGGCACCGTCCGGCTCGGGCGTGCCGGGTGTCTGCAGGGTGATCTCGGTGACCGGGGCGTCGTCGGCGTACGCGGGCAGCAGGGCCGGGCCGACGCCGATCAGCAGCGCGCCGATCCCGGCGAGGGCGGTCAGCAGCAGGCGGCGGGCAACGACGGGGAAGGACGCGGACACCATGACGCCCCCATCCCACCATGCAGCCCCAAGGCGTCCCGCCGGGCGGAGCAGCCCGGCCCGCCGACCCGCAGCATCAGGTCTGGATAGGTCCGCGTCGAACGCAGCGCGACCTGGCGCCGGCACGGCGTGTCGCGCCGTTTCGGCCCAGGTCGAGCTGACTTTCACGCGCCGGCCTCGACCACCCGTCCGCGGAGGATCACGTAGCGCGGCCGCCGCAGGACCTCGAGGTCGCGGCGCGGGTCCTCGTCGAGTACGACCAGGTCCGCGGGTGCCCCGTCGGTCAGGGTGTCCGGCCGGCCTAGCCAGCGCCGCGCCGCCCACGAGCCGGCGGCGAGCGCGCCCTCCGGCCCCAGGATGTCGGCCAGTGCCGCGATCTCCTGACCGACCAGACCGTGCGGCAGGTAGCCGCCCGCGTCGGTGCCGGCGTAGATCGGCACGCCGGCGTCGTGCGCGGCGGCGAAGGTGTCGAGGCGCCGGGCGTAGAGGGCGCGCATGTGGGTGGCGTAGCGGGGGAACCTCGCTTCGCCCTGGGCCGCGTAGGTCTCGAAGTTGTCCAGCTGCAGCAGGGTCGGCACCAGCGCGACCTGCCGCTCGGCCATCTGGGCGATCACCTCGGGCCCGATCCCGGTGCCGTGCTCGATGCCGTCGATCCCGGCCGCGACCAGCTCGGCGGCGGCCTGCTCGCCGAACGCGTGCGCGGTCACCCGGGCCCCCAGCTGGTGCGCCCGGTCGATGGCCGACCGCGCCGTCTCGACCGGCCACAGCGGGGCGAGGTCACCGCTCTCCCGGTCGATCCAGTCGCCGACCAGCTTGACCCAGCCGTCCCCGCGGGCCGCCTGGCGCTCCACCTCGGCCACCAGGGCGTCCGGCTCGACCTCGGCGCCGTAGTGACGCAGGTACCGCTTCGGTCGGGCGATGTGCCGGCCGGCCCGGATCAGCCGAGGCAGGTCCTCCCGATCATCGATCCAGCGGGTGTCGGCCGGGCTGCCGGCGTCACGCAGCAGCAGCGCCCCGCCGGCGCGCTCGGCCAACGCGTGCTGCTCGGCCACGTCGTCCGGCACCGCCCCGGACGACTCCAGACCGACGTGGCAGTGAGCGTCGACCAGCCCCGGCAGCAGGTAGCCGCGACCGACCAACGTGATCGCGTCCCGGACCGGGTCCTCACGGACGACGCCGTCGACGACCCAGAGATCGCGGTGCTCACCGTCCGGCAGCACCACGCCGCTGAGGTGGAACCGGTCGGCCCCCAGCACCCCGGCGCCCATCGGTGCGGTCGAGTCCTACTTGCCGAGCCGCTTGGTCAGCTCCGGCGGCAGCTGGAAGTCGCCCAGCGCCTTCTGCAGCTCGGCCGGGTCCATGTTCTGGGGCACACCGAAGGCAGATCCCTGGTCCACCGCGGCGGGTGCCGGGAGCTGGTTGCGCTTGGCCGGGTTGCCGGAGACGCCGCGGGCGTTCTTCTTCTTGGCCTTGGCCTGCTGGCGCTTCGGTCCACCGCCCATCCCGGGCAGCCCCGGCATGCCGGGCATCTTCCCGCTGGCCATCGCCGTCATCATCTTGCGGGCCTCGAAGAACCGGTCGACCAGGTTGTTGACCTCGCTGACCTGGGTGCCGGAGCCCTTGGCGATCCGGGCCCGTCGCGAACCGTCGATGATCTTGGGACTGTCGCGCTCGGCCGGGGTCATCGAGTGGATGATCGCCTCGAGCCGGTCGACCTCCTTCTCGTCGATGTTGTTCAGCTGGTCCTTCATGTCCCCCATCCCCGGGAGCATCCCGAAGATCTTGGAGAGCGGACCCATCTTGCGGACCATCTGCATCTGCTGCAGGAAGTCCGACAGACCGAACTCGCCGCCCTGGCCGGTCAGCTTGGCCGCGGCCTTGGCCGACTGCTCGGCGTCGAAGGTCTTCTCGGCCTGCTCGATCAGGGTGAGCATGTCGCCCATGCCGAGGATCCGGCTCGCCATCCGGTCGGGGTGGAAGACGTCGAAGTCCCGCTGACCCTCGCCGTTGGAGGCGAACATGATCGGCTTGCCCGTCACCCGGGCGATCGACAGCGCGGCACCACCACGGGCGTCACCGTCGAGCTTGGTCAGCACGACCCCGTCGAAGCCGACGCCCTCGGCGAACGCGTTCGCGGTGTTGACCGCGTCCTGGCCGATCATCGCGTCGACCACGAACAGCACCTCGTCGGGCCGCACGGCGTCGCGGATGTCGGCAGCCTGCTGCATCAGCTCGGCGTCGATGCCCAGTCGGCCCGCGGTGTCGACGATGACCACGTCGTAGAGCCGACGCTCGGCCTCGGTGATCGAGTTCTTCGCCACCTCGACCGGGTTGCCCCTCGGCCTGTCGAGGTCGTCGTTCGACGAGGCGTTGCCGGGCTCCGGGGCGAAGACGTGCACACCGGCCCGCTGCCCCACGACCTGCAGCTGGTTGACCGCGTTCGGTCGCTGGAGGTCGGCCGCCACCAGCAGCGGGGAGTGTCCCTGGCCCTTGAACCAGACCGCCAGCTTGCCGGCGAGCGTCGTCTTGCCGGCGCCCTGCAGACCGGCCAGCATGATCACCGTCGGCGGGCGCTTGGCGTAGCGGATGGTCCGGGTCTCACCGCCGAGGATGGTGACCAGCTCGTCGTTGACGATCTTGACGATCTGCTGGGCCGGGTTCAGGGCCCCGTGCAGCTCCGCCCCGCGGGCGCGTTCCTTGACCGCCGCCACGAAGTCCTTGACCACGGCCAGGTTGACGTCGGCCTCGAGCAGCGCGCGCCGAATCTCCCGGGCGGTCTCGTCGATGTCGGCCTCGGTGATGCGGCCCTTGCCACGGAGGCTCTTGAACGTCGCCGCCAGGCGGTCCTGCAGGGTGTCGAACACGGTGGTTCCTCGATCGTCGTCACGGGGGAGCTGCTCGGGTCAGCCTACTCAACACCGGCGTACGACCCGGGCGACTGCGGGTCCCCGGCGTCCGCAGCACCCGGACGAGAGTCCGGGCCGCTCCGGTCGGGCAACCCGGTCGGGCGGCTCGACGGGGTCCGGGCCGTGCCGGAACGCACGTCGTCGAGGATCCGGACCAGGGCGGCGACCGAGGCGTCGACGTCGGCGTCGTTCGTGCGGTGGTTCGACACCGAGATCCGCAGCACCGTCTGACCGTGCCAGGTCGACGGCGTCATCCACGCCGTCCCGTCGGCCAGCAACCGCCGGGCCACCTCCCGGGTCACCTCCGCCGAGCCGAGGCGGACGCAGACCTGGGTGAAGACCACGTCGTTGACGACCTCGACGCCGTCGACGTCGCTCAGCTGCTCGGCGAACCGCCGCGCCCGGGCCGCCAGCCCCTCCACCATGGCGGCGACCCCGTCGCGGCCCAGGGACCTCAGCGCCGCCCACACGGTGAACCCCCGGGCCCGACGGGAGAACTCGGGCACCGCGTCCATCGGGTCGGGCCGGGCGTCCTTGATCAGGTACGCCGCCTCGATCCCCATGGCGGCGTGCAGGGCCGCCGCGTCGGCGACGATCGCGATCCCGTTGTCGTACGGGACGTTCAGCGTCTTGTGCGCGTCGGTGGCCCAGGAGTCGGCGCGTTCGGCACCGGCCAGCAGCGGGCGCAGCGCCGGGGACGCAGCGGCCCACAGCCCGAACGCCCCGTCCACGTGGACCCAGGCACCGGAGCGGTGGGCCAGGTCGATGCAGTCGCCGAAGGGGTCGTACGCGCCGCTGTGCACGTTGCCGGCCTGAAGGCAGACGATGGTGGCCGCGCCGGCTGGTCCGTCGTCCAGGGCGGCCGCGAGGGCGGCCGGGAGCATCCGGCCCTGCTCGTCCACGTCGACCTGGACGGCGCGCCCGGCTCCGAGTCCCAGCAGACGCAGCGAGAGGTCGATGGTGTCGTGCCGCTCGCGGCCGACCAGCACCCGGACGGGCGGGCAGCCCAGCAGCCCGTCGACCGCCACGTCCCAGCCGACCCGACGCAGCACCGCGTCCCGGGCCGCGGCCAGGCAGGTGAAGTTGGCCATCATGCCGCCGGTGACGTAACCGACCGCCGAAGAAGCGGGGAGTCCGAGCAGATCCAGCAGCCAGCCACCGGCCACCCGCTCGGCACCGGCGGCTGCCGGAGAGGAGACCAGCAGACCGGCGTTCTGGTCCCACAGCGACGTGAGCCAGTCCGCACCGAGCGCGGCCGGCAGCACCCCGCCGATCACCCAGCCGAAGAAGCGGGGTGACGGCATCGCCACCACACCGGGCTCGGCGCCACGGACCAGCGCGTCGATGACGGCGAGCGGGTCGGTGCCGTCGGCGGGCAGCGGGCCACCGAGAGCGGCGGCCACCTCGTCCACGTCCGCCCGAGCACTCACCGGGCGGGTCGCGAGACCGTCCAGGAAGACCCGCGACTCCGCCAGCACCCGCTCCAGCACGGCCCGCTGCCGGTCGGCTGCCGGATACCCGTCCGGCCGATCCCCGTCCTGTTGATCCCCGTCCCGTCGGTCCACACCCTTCACCTTCATCCGGCCCTCGGTGCCTCCACCGGGGGCGGCCACCCCCCGCGGAGTCGTGTGGGGCCGAGTCTGGTCGCTCCGGGGTCGGCGAGCCAGAGGTTTCGGCTCGTCGACGGCTACCGTGTGAGGCTGATCGGTGGGCCGGACGGCGCCGCAGCGACTCAGGAGTGGGTGTTCGATGGCACGGGTGGACGCGTGAGTGACGAGCGGGATCGAGAGCTCGCCGATCCGGCGGTGACCTCCCGCCCCGACGTACGCACCCCCGACGCGGGGACCACCGACGGGCCGGGCCGACCGGGCCCACCCGGGACGGGGGTCCCCCAGGACGCCCCCACACCCTCCCAGGACACCCCGGAACCGTTGGCCGTGAGCGCCGACAGCGAGTCGGCTGAGAGCCGGGCCGTCGATGACGAGACCGAGAAGGAGTGGTGGGACGACCCGCGGATGCCCTGGAAGGGCAAGCCGGGCCGGGCCGACCTCGTCTGCTGGATCGGCATCGCCGTGGTCGGGGTCTACGGGCTGATCATGCTGCCGCTGCGGGCGTACCTGGTGGTGGCCAACCCGGTGCTGCAGGCGGGCCTGACGGGGTCGCGGTCAGCGCTGGTGGTCCTCGGGGTGACCGACAACCCGCTGTGGGGCCTGGGGCTGGCGCTCGGCATCGTCAGCATCGTCAAGTTCGACTGGATCTACTTCCTGGCGGGTCGCCTGTGGGGGCGGGGACTGATCGAGCTGATGGGTGGCCGCTCGAAGCGCGCCGCCCGCAACGCCGACCGGGCGGAGCGGCTGGCTCGCCGCTGGGGCGTGCCGGCGGTGCTGATCACCTACCTCCCGATCCCCATCCCGGCGGCGGTCATCTACGCCACCGTGGCGATGGCGGGGATGAGCTGGAAGAAGTTCTGGATCGTCAACATCATCGGCGCCGTGATCATCCAGTGCACCTGGGTGGCGCTGGGCTTCTGGCTCGGTGAGCCGGCCCGGGTCGTGGTGGAGGCGTACGCGAACATCAGCATGTACGTGGCCTTCGCGCTGCTGGCCGCCGTGTTCATCGGGGTCTTCCTCAACCGCAACAAGACGCCGCTGCCCCGCTGAGCCCCGAACGGCGAGAGCCCGCACGGCGAGAGCCCGAACGGCGGCCCGCTCCCCGCGTGGCCACGCTACGGTCGTCGGGTGCGGCTGGTGACCTTCAACCTGTGGGGCGGGAGGTCGCTGACGCCTCGGGCCCGGACCCTCGCCCCCCGGCGCCGCCGACCGGTCGACCTGGACCTGCTGCGGCAGGCGGTCATCGAGCTGGATCCCGACGTGCTGGCGCTGCAGGAGGTCGACCGCGAGCAGTCCCGCTCCCACCACGCCGACCTGGCCGAGGTCGCCGCCGAGGCGATGGGGGCCACCGACCACCGCTTCGTCCCCACTCTGGCCGGCACCCCCGGGGCGATGTGGGCGGTGTCCTCGCCCGCCCACCGGGCCTCCGGCGAGTACGGCATCGCCCTGCTGTCCCGCCTCCCGGTGCGCCGCTGGCAGGACATCTCGCTGCCGGGACTGCGGCCCAGCTTCTCGGTGCTGCTCCCCGTGCTCCGTCAGCAGCTGACGGTCGGCGAGGAGCCCCGGGCCGCGGTGGTGGCCCACCTGGACACGCCGGCGGGGCCGCTGGCCGTGGTCAACACCCACCTGACCTGGATCCCCGGCTCCGGCGTACGACAGCTGCAGGAGATCACCTCGGTGCTGGCCGAGGAGCCCGATCCGGTGCTGCTCACCGGCGACTTCAACATGTGGGGGTCCCTGCCTCGGCGGATCACCGGCTACCGGTCGCTGGCCGAGCACCTCACCTACCCGGCCGCCAGGCCGACCCGGCAGCTCGACCACGTCCTGCTCCGCGGGGACGGCCCGGAGGTGGTGGCCTCGCGGGCCGTCCGACTGGCCGTCTCCGACCACCTGGCCCTGGTCGTGGACCTGGCCTGAGCGGTCGGGGTCACGTCGCCACCACTAGGCTCCCCCGCGTGCTCGAGCTGCGTCCGGTGCCCTACGACCACCCCGACGCCCAAGAGCTGACCGAGCGGGCCCAGGCCTACTACGTCGAGCTCTACGGCGGCCGCGACGAGGACCCGATGGCCCCGTCCGAGTTCGCCGCCCCGCAGGGCGGGTTCGTGGTCGGCTACGTCGACGGGGCACCCCTGGCCATGGGCGGCTGGACGGTCACCGCTGACGGCTCCGGGGCGCGGGTGGCCAAGATCCGCCGGATGTTCGTCGCTCCCGCCGCGCGTCGGAAGGGTCTGGCCGCCGCCGTGCTGGCGAGGCTGGAGTCCGAGGCGGCCCGCGCCGGCGTCACGTCGATGATCCTCGCCACCGGCCGCCCCCAGCGGGCCGCACTCGCCTTCTACCGACGCCACGGCTACGCCGACATCCCCGCGTTCGGGTACTACGCCGGCACCGACCAGGTCGTCTGCCTGGGCAAGACGCTGCCGTCGCCTCAGCCGACCAGCTGACCGTCACGGCGCATCCGGGCCGGCTGCGCCGGTGCCTGCAGCAGGCCCTGGGCCAGCGACACGAGAGCGGGCGAGCGCAGGATCTCGTACGGGTCGGACGTCGTCCCTCGTCGCCGGAAGGCTCCCGGGGCGGATCCGTAGGCGCCGGAGAAGCGCCGCGAGAAGTGGTAGGCGTTGGCGAACCCGGCTCGTGCGGCGATGTCGGCCAACGTGCTGTTGCTGCGCTGCAGCCAGGTCGCCGCCCGGACCAGCCGGACCAGCTCGAGGGCGCGCGCCGGACCCACGCCGTAGCCGTCCCGGAAGAGCCGGAACAGGTGTCCGGGCGAGATGCTCGCCCGGTCGGACAGCTCCTCCACCGAGATGATCCTCATCCCCTCCGCGATCCAGATCGTGCGCGCGGCGTCGATCGCGGCCACCAGGGGACCCGGCAACCCTTCCCACGGCGAGCTGCCGAAGGGTCCGGTGACGAACAGGTCCAGCAGCAGCGTCAGCAGCTCGTCGGTGCGCCGGGCCGCCGGCTCGCCGGGGAGCTTGGCCAGCTCCAGAAGGTAGGTGGTCAGCCCGCCGAGCAGCGGGGCGGCGGCCATGTCGCGGACCTTGGGCCAGCTGCTGCGTGGCCCGAGCCGCTCCGTGTCGGCGATGGTGAAGTGCGCGTACCCGTGGGTGGAGACCAGGTGCGAGTCCCACTGGAGGTGGTCCACCGTGCCGAGCCGGGACAGCGCCAGCATGCCCGGCCGCAGCGTGATCTGCTCCCCCGGCCGCCCGCGACCCTCCTGCACGGTCCAGATGGCCGAACCGCGGAGCAACCAGATGAACTCGTCGTCGAACAGCTCACGCGGACCGAAGGTCGATCCGGCCGGGTAGTCCGCGGCCCGAACCGACTGCCGCTTGAGGATGGTGAGGGACGACGATGTCACGATCGGATATTAACCGGGTGGTCCGCGACATTCCCTCGGGCGCCGGGGTCCTGACACGCTGGTGGCATCCGCAGGTCGCACCAGAGAGGTCCCCCATGACTGCCGTCTCCACCCGCCCCAGCCCCGAGCTGACCTTCTTCGACGCGGCGGGTCCCGAGCTCGCCGCCCACTTCGCCGAGAACGGTTTCGCCCTGCTTCGTGACGCCCTGTCCCCGGGCGAGGTCGCCGAGATCAACGACGAGGCCCTGAGGATCTGCCGCGGTGACTACGGCGACATCACCTATGGATACTCCGAGGGCCAGGACCCGGGGACCGGCCCGGCCGCTGCGCTCTCCGATGAGGAGATGCTGCGGCAGTACCTGTGCATCCACTACCCGCACAAGCTGTCGGCCGCTGCCGAGCGCGCGCTGCACACGCCGAGGATCGTCGACGCCCTGGTCTCGGTGATCGGTCCGAACGTCAAGGCCATGCAGTCGATGCTGTTCATCAAGAGCGAGGGCAAGCCGGGGCAGGCCTGGCACCAGGACGAGTTCTTCATCCCGACCCGGGACCGCTCGCTCACCGCCGTCTGGATCGCCCTGGACGACGCGACCATCGAGAACGGCTGCCTGTGGGTGCTCCCGGGGTCCCACCGGCGAGGGGTCCTGTATCCCGCCCGCGAGCAGGATGACCCGCGCTTCGACTGCACCACCGAGTCCTACGACTTCCCGTACGCCGACTCCGACGCCGTACCGGTGGAGATCCCCGCGGGCACGGCGCTGATCTTCAACGGCTACCTGCTGCACCGGTCGCTGGAGAACTCGGGTCGGCACGGCTACCGCCGCGCACTGGCCAACCACTACATGAGCGCGGAGTCGCTGCTGCCGTGGTCGCCGCCCGGGGCCGACGAGCACATGGGCATCGCCGACTTCCGCGACATCGTCCTGGTCGCCGGCGAGGACCCGTACGCCTACAAGGGCACCGTCGACGTGCGCAGGGCGTACTCGCGGCCGGACAAGGACGGGGGCTGCGACCGCTGAGTCGCACCTCCACCACCGGTCGAGAGCCGGCGTCCCTCTCCGGCGGCGTGAACGGGCACCCACGCACGAACGCGCACTCGACAGCACCACCCGGTCCGATGGTCACATGACCTCGGTCACGCGGGCTTCGGTAGACCTGACAACGATGTCAGACTAGGAGACGTACGGCTCGACCCACCCAAGCTCGGAGGAGGTGAACTCGTGATGATGGCCCAGGTGACCACGGACAACAGATTCCGTCGTGCCCTGCGCTGGATCGACCGTTGGACGCGTAGCACGTTCAACGCCGACCCGATGCTGAAGCACTGATCCCACCAGGAACATGATCAACGAGGATCCCATCGCGCCCGCGCCGGCCCCTTCCGGCGCGGGCGCCGCCACGCCCGGGACCGGACCGCTGAGCCGGCCCGGCCACGGCCTGCAGACTCCCCCGACGCCTCGAGCCTCAGGACGACTCGCGCACGACCAGGCGGGTCGGCAGCACGGTGACCTGGTCCACCCGCTCGCCGGCCAGCAGGGCCAGCAGGTGCGCCGCCATCACCGCGCCCATCTCCCGAGCCGGCTGGTGCACCGTGGTGATGGTCGGTCGCGCGGCGCGGCTGAACTGGTCGTCGTCGAAGCCCACCACCGCCACGTCGCCGGGGACCGATCGTCCCGCCCGGGCGAGGGCCGAGATCGCCCCGAAGGCCATCTGGTCGTTCGCGGCGAAGACCGCGTCGAACTCGGGTCCGTCGAGCAGCCGCTCCATCGCCACGGTGCCCGACTCGGGGGTGAAGTCCCCCACCTCGACCAGGTCGGAGTCGAACCCGGCGTCGGTGAGGACGTCCTGCCAGCCGGCCAGCCGGTCGCGGCCGGCCGCCAGGTCCTGGGCGCCGGCGATGGTGGCGATCCGGGACCGGCCCCGCTCGACCAGGTGCCGGACCCCCGTGGCCGCCGCCGCCCGGTTGTCGACGTCGACGAAGTGGCCGTGCTCGCCGAAGTCGACGGCGGGGCGGCCGGCGAAGACGATCGGCACCGACAGACCGAGCCGGGTCAGCGGCAGGTCGCCCTCGTGCTGGGAGACCACCAGCACCCCGTCGACGTTGCCGCCGGTCAGGTAGCGGCGGCTCTTGTCCTCCTGGTCCGATCCCAGCACCAGGTTGAGGGTGTAGTCGGTGCCGCGCAGGTGGGCGGCCGCGCCCTGCACGACGGTGGCGAAGAAGGGGTCGGCGAAGAGCCGCTCGGTCGACTCGGGGATGACCACGGCGATCACGGCGGTCCGCCGTCGGGCGAGGGAACGGGCAGCCTGGTTGGGCACGTAGCCCAGCTCCTCGATCGCTGCGTTGACCGACGCCACGACGTGGGGGGCGACCCGGTCGAGGTGGTTGACGACCCGCGATGCCGTCGCCCGGGACACGCCGGCGCGGGCCGCGACGGTCTCGAGGGTGGGCGGCCGGGTCGGCCCCGACGGGTCGTCCAGGACGTCGACGCCCTTGCGTGGTCGACTCCGCTCCCGCTGCTGCTCCGACGGCTTCTTCGCCACGACACTCCCACCCTCGTCCCTGGCAGTCAGAGCGCTCTCACCCCGAGGGGGTAGGAGCGCTCTCACCACGCCTGGGCTGATCGTAGCGAGCCGAGGGGCCGGGCGGCACTCCGGTAGCGTTCGGACGTGTCGTCTTCCCGTGTCGTGCTGGTCACCGGTTCCTCCCGCGGCCTCGGTGCGGTCATCGCCCGACGGCTGGCGGCCGATGGTTGGTCCGTCGCCGTCAACTACCGCTCCGGCGTCGACGACGCCGAACGGGTGGTCGACGACATCCGTCGTGCGGGCGGCTCGGCGGCGGCGTACGCGGCCGACGTGACCGACGAGGACGCGGTGGCCGGTCTCGTGGCGGCGGCGACGGCCGACCTGGGTCCGGTCCTCGGGGTGGTCGCCAACGCCACCGGACCCCAACCGGTCACCGAGCTGGAGAGCCTGAGCTGGCAGGACCACCTGGACCAGCTGACCTTCTTCGTCAAGAGCCCCACCCTGCTCGCCCGGGCCACCCTGCCCACCATGAAGGAGCACCGCTTCGGCCGGGTGGTGCTGATCGGTTCCGACATGGTGGACCGGGCGAAGCCGGGCTGGTCGGCGTACTCGGCGGCCAAGGCGGCCGAGGCCGAGCTGGTCAAGATCTGGGCGCGCGAGCTCGGCCCGTACGGCATCACCGTCAACCTGGTCGCACCGGGCTGGGTCCCGGTCGAGCGGCACGCCGGCGCGGACACGTCGGCGTACGTCACCGAGGTCCCGCTCGGCCGGATCGGGCGACCCGAGGACGTCGCCGGAGCGGTCGCGTACGTGGTCTCTGACGACGCCGGCTTCGTCACCGCCCAGCGGATCACGGTCAACGGCGGTCACACGATCTGATCCGACCCGGCGGACGCGGTGCGGCCGCGGGCCGTCCGCGGTGATGATGGACGGGTGCTCGCACCCCTGCAGATCGCCGTCGCCCAGCCTCCGTGCGTGACCGGCGCGCTGGTCGCCAACGCCGAGGCGCACGCGCTGACCGTCTTGGCCGCCCGGGCCCGGCTGGTGGTGTTCCCCGAGCTGTCGCTGACCGGCTACGACCTGGAGGCGCCGACGGTGGCCCTGGACGACCCGGCCCTGGCGCCCCTGGTCGAGGCGTGCAGCACCGTGAACACGGTCGCGTTGGTGGGGGCACCCACGCGTGCTGATCCGACCACGGCCGGGAGCGGTCCCGACCGGTCCATCGCCGTCGTGCTGGTCGACGCCGGCGGCGCGCGGGTGGTCTACCGCAAGCAGCACCTCGGAGTCCAGGAGGCGAAGCACTTCGCACCGGGCCCACGACCGGTCGTGCTGGACCTCGACGGCTGGCGGGTGGGTCTGGGCATCTGCCGCGACACCGGGGTCGGGGACCACGTGAGCGAGCTGGCCGGCACCGGCATCGACCTCTACGTGGCCGGACTCGTCGACTCCCCCGAGGACCTGGACATCCAGCGCGAGCGGGCGGCGACGATCGCCACCACCTGCGGCGCGTACGTGGGCTTCGCCAGCTTCGCCGGGCCGACGTCGGGTGGCTACGGTGCCACGGCCGGCCGCTCGGCGATCTTCGGCCGGAGCGGGTCCGTGCTCACCGAGACGTCCGCGCTCCCCGGTGGGATCGCCCGGGCCCGGCTGGTCTGAGGGCCGGCCCGGCGACCGACCGGACGACCGCCGTGCTGGCCTTCGCGGGAGTGAGCGGTGCGAGCGGCGAACCCAGGGCCGTCAGGCGGACCCAGGCCTCGTTTACAACGTAAGCGCTAGGTTGAGAGCATGACGGAGACGAAGAAGGTCGCGTTCCTCGTGGCGAGCGAGGGCATCGAGAAGGCCGAGCTGGTCGACCCCTGGAAGGCGGTCACCGACGCCGGTCACCGGGCCGTGCTGCTGAGCCCGGAGAGCGGGACGGTCCAGCTGTTCGAGCACCTTGACAAGGCCGACACCCAGGAGGTGGACGCCGAGGTCGGCTCCGCCTCGGTGGATGACTACGACGCGCTGGTGCTGCCGGGTGGCGTGGCCAACCCCGATGCCCTGCGGATGGACGCCGGCGCGGTGGCGTACGTCAAGGCGTTCGTCGAGTCGGGTAAGCCGGTGGCGGCGATCTGCCACGCGCCCTGGACCCTGATCGAGGCCGACGTGGTGCGGGGCAAGCGGATGACGTCCTGGCCGAGTCTGCAGACCGACCTGCGCAACGCCGGAGCCGAGTGGGTCGACGAGCAGCTGGTGACCGACCAGAACCTGATCACCAGCCGCAACCCCGACGACCTCCCGGCCTTCATCGGCGCCCTGCTCGAGGCCGTCAACCACGGCGTGTCGAGTGCGGCGTCGGTCGACGCCTGACGGCCGTCCCCAACGCCTGACGGGCGGCCGCTCGCTTGCCGGGCGGCCGCTTCCGGGGTGCACAGCGCGTCGGAACCTCTCGGCCCTGCGGGAACTGAGGCGCTCAGGGCAGCCGGCGGTGGCTCACTCGGCCGATGTGGTGTCGGCCACCGGCGCCGCGAGCGCGGTCCCGGTGCGGGGCGTCGCCTTGCCCTGGGCCACGGCCTGAGTGGCGACGGTGGGATCCCCCGGCGTGCCGGGGACGGTGGGCACCAGCAGAGCCAGCGCTGCGACGGCGGCCACGGCAGCGCCGAGACCGGCGGCGAGGACCCACTCGTACGCGGTGGTGCGGGACTGATCGGACGGGGCGGGGCGGGACGGTGACACCGTCTGCACCTGTGGGGTGACCACGGTGAATCCTTCGGGTGAAGCGATCGCGGCCTCGACCCCCATCGGTCGGCGTCCGCGATCACGGACCTGCTCTGAACTAAACCGAATGTAGTTCGGTTCGGTGGCGGACCGAAGGGGGATGGACCGTGATGTCCCTCTCAGCGGCGTCAGCACCCGGTGCGCCCGCACGGTGCCGATGGTCCGGCTGGTCTACCGCCGATGTCGGCGGGCCGATCGGGCGACTTGGGCGCGGCCCCGAGGTCTGTCTCCGCGCGGGCGGCGCCGGCACGCAGGTCGATCAGGCGGTTTCCAGCAGAGCGTCCACGAAGACGGTGGCGTCGAACGGCGCGAGGTCGTCGACCCCCTCACCGAGTCCGACCAGCTTCACCGGCACCCCCAGCTCCCGCTGGACCTGGACCACGATGCCGCCCTTGGCCGACCCGTCCAGCTTGGTGAGCACGATGCCGGTGACGTCCACCACCTCGCGGAAGATCCGAGCCTGGGTCAGACCGTTCTGGCCCGTGGTCGCGTCCAGCACCAGGAGCACCTCGCCGACGGGTGCCTGACGCTCGATCACCCGCTTCACCTTGCCGAGCTCGTCCATCAGACCGGTCTTGGTGTGCAGCCGACCGGCGGTGTCGATCAGGACCACGTCGACCTCGCCCTCGATGCCGGCCTTCACCGCCTCGAAGGCGACGCTGGCCGGATCCGATCCTTCGGCGCCACGGACGGTGGGCACGCCGACCCGGTCACCCCAGGTCTGCAGCTGCTCGGCGGCGGCGGCCCGGAACGTGTCGGCGGCACCCAGCAGCACGTCCTTGTCCTCGGCGACCAGCACCCGGGCGAGCTTGCCCACCGTGGTGGTCTTGCCGGTGCCGTTCACCCCGACCACCATGATCACCGCCGGGGTGTCGGTCCGGTCGGCCCGGATGGTCCGGTCCATGCTCGGATCCAGGAGGGCGAGCAGCTCCGAGCGCAGGATCTCCCGGGCCCGGCCCGCGTCCGCGACGCCCTCGACCCGGAAGCGCGTACGCAGGGTGTCGACCAGCTCCGTGGTGGGGCCGACCCCCAGGTCGGCGGTGATCAGCGTGTCCTCGAAGTCCTCCCAGGTCTGCTCGTCGATCTGGTCACGCGAGAGCAGCAGCAGCAGACCGCGGCCGAGCGCGTTGTTCGACCCGGCCAGGCGACGACGCAGCCGGGCCAGCCGGGTGTCGGTGGCCTCCGGCCGGTCGAGCTCGGGGACGACCACGTCGGGGGCTGTCCCGGTGTCGTCGACGGTGCCGGTCGAGGCCGGACCGGACGGCCGGTCGAGGACGTCGACGTCGCCACGGTCGTCGCCGGCTCGGCCACCCGCCGCCTCCCCCGCCTGGAGCTGACGGCGTTCCTCGGCCCGCCGCACAGCCGAACGGCGGTTGACGGCGACGAAGCCGACGATGACGAGGGCGGCCAGGAAGAGGCCGCCGACGACGTACCAGAGTGTCAAGGGATCCACCGGCTCATCCTAGGGGCGGCCGCACACGTGGTTCTCTCCGCGAACGCTGCCGCGACTGTGACGTGACACGCTCCAGAACCCGGCCCGAGCCCGGTCACCCCAGACCTGAGGGCTCCTCGGGCCGCCCGGAACATTCCGTCAGTCGACGGCATCTCGGGCAGCCAGCCGGCACCGCGGCACCACACACCGTCGACTGACGGAATGTTCAAGCCCCGGGTCGACCCCGGGACCGGGAGATCAGCGCGAGTGGGTGAGGGAGCGCGGCGGCTGGCCCTCGCCGTTCAGGTGACGGGCGACCCGGGACATCTGGTCGGTCAGCTTCGGGACGTGCTGGCTGCCGCGACCCTGCATGCCGAACACGACGAGCCCGGCGATGCCGGCGGCGATGGTCAGCACGATGATCATGGCAACGAGGATGGCGGTCATAACGCACCCTTTCGGACAGGAGGCCACATGACAGTGCGGCCTGGGGAAGGTCACTGTCGACGCGTTCGGGAGGAACCCGTACTCGCATCTTCAACCGGTCTGCCCGTGTCGGAGCCCGGATCGACGCGCGTGTCGGCTCTCGGTTAGGTCACGATCCCCGCCGTGGGCCGCAGCTCCCCGCCCCGACTGCCGCCCACGCCCTCACCCCAACCGGTCGTCGGTCGTCGGCCGTCGGTGGGTCAGGCCACCGACGTGGTCTCCCGCAGCCGCTGCGAGATGACGGTGGAGACGCCGTCGCCCCGCATGGTGACGCCGTAGAGGGCGTCGGCGATCTCCATCGTGCGCTTCTGGTGCGTGATCACCAGCAGCTGGCTGTTCTCCCGGAGCTCCTCGTAGATCTCCAGCAGCCGGCCCAGGTTGGTGTCGTCCAGGGCCGCCTCCACCTCGTCCAGGATGTAGAAGGGGCTGGGCCGGGCGATGAACAGCGCGACCAGAAAGGCCACCGCCACCAGGGAGCGTTCCCCACCGGACAGCAGCGACAGCCGCTTCACCTTCTTGCCCGGCGGCCGGGCCTCCACGTCCACCCCGGTGGTGAGCCAGCTGCCCGGCTCGGTCAGCACCAACCTGCCCTCGCCGCCGGGGAAGAGCCGCGAGAACACCCGGCCGAAGGCCGCCTCCACATCTGCGTACGCCTCGGCGAACACCTGCTCGACCCGGCTGTCGACCTCGGTGATGATGTCCATCAGGTCGGCGCGCGTCTTCCGCAGGTCGTCGAGCTGCTCGGAGAGGAACTTGTGCCTCTCCGCCATCGCGTCGAACTCCTCCAGGGCCAGTGGGTTCACGCGACCGAGGACCCCGAGAGCCCGCTCGGCGGCCCGGAGCCGCTTCTGCTGCTGCTCGCGCACGTACGGGATCGGGTCCGGCACCTCGTCGTCGGGCCCCAGTGCGCTGCCGTCCGGCCGGGACAGCACCGGCACGGGCTGGTCGGGGCCGTAGTCGGCGACCAGACCCTCGGGCTCGAGTCCGAGCTCGGTCATCGCCTTGTCGGTCAGCGTCTCCAGCCGCATCCGCTGCTCGGCCCGCGCCAGCTCGTCGCGGTGCACGGTGTCGACCAGGGACTCGAAGTCGTGGGTGAGTGTCCGCAGCCGTCCCCGGATCTCGGCCAGCGCCGCCTCGGCGTCGGTCCTGGCCGCATCCGCCGCCGCCCGCTCGATCCCGGCGAGCTCGATCGACTGCTCGATCCGTCGGGCCAGGTAGCCGGCACCCGCGTGCACCGCTGCCGCCACCTTCGCTTCGCGCAGCATCCGCTCGCGACGGGCCTGCGCCTTGGCCCGCGCGGCCCGCTCGTGGGCGGCGGCCCGCCGCAGGGCGTCCGACCGGCCGGCCAGCGCCCGGACCCGCTCCTCCATCGTCCGCAGGGCGAGCCGGGCGTCCATCTCGGCGCTCCGCGCGGTGCGCGCCGCCTCGGCCAACCGGTCCCGCTCGGCCGGGTCGGGCTCCTCGGTCTCCGGCGCCTCCTGGGCGAGCTCGAGGCGACGCTCGAGGTCGGCGAGTCCGCCGAGATCCCGGTCGCGCGCCTCCTCCGCCCGCACCATCCCCTGTCGCAGGCGGTCGGCCTCCGCGTGAGCCGAGCGCGAGGCCGAGCTGAGCTGACCGAGTTCCTCGGCCAACGCGGCCATCGCGGCGTCCGACTCGTGCAGGCGGGCCAGGGTGGACTCGACCGCGGCCCGCGTCTGCCGCAGCCGCTCCTCCAGCTCGGTCTGGGCGAACCGGAGACGCTCGCAGCGGTGCTGCGCTTCCGCCAGCCGCTGCTCGGCGTCGTCGACGGCGGCCTGCACCTCGATCAAACTCGGCTGGGCGCTCGATCCACCGGCCACGTAGTGGGCGCTCACCAGGTCGCCGTCACCGGTCACGGCCGTCAGGTCCGGCAGCCCGTCGACCAGGCGACGCGCCGCCGGAAGATCCTCCACCAGGACGATCTTGCGCAGCAGCCGCCGGGTGGCGCCGGCGATGTCGGCCGGGGTCCGGACCACGTCGACGGCGTAGACGGCCCCGTCGGGGAGCTCCGGCCAGTCCGCCCGGTCGTCGGGGGCGTCGGTCCCGGCACCCGCCAGCACCAGACCCGCCCGGCCGAGGTCCTCGGTCTTCAACAGGGCGACGGCTCCCAGCGCTGCGTCGACGTCGGCCACGGCCACGGCGTCGGCCGCGGCCCCCAGGGCGGCGGCGACAGCGGTCTCGTGTCCGCCCCCCACGCTGACCAGCGCGGCCACCGAGCCGAGCAGACCCTCGACGCGGTCGGTGGCCGCCAGCAGCGCGCCGGTGGCGTCCTTGCGCTGCAGGCCGACCTGCAGCGCCTCCAGCCGGGCGGCCTGAGCCGCACGGTCCTGGTTGGCGTCCCGCTCGTCGGCCTGCAGGACGGCGAGCTCGGCCTCGACGAGCTCCTTGGCCTCCAGCGCCTCCTCGTGGGCGGAGTCCAGCCCGAGCTCACCGTCGTCCAGACCGGCGACCTGCGTCTCCAGCGAGGTGAAGGCCCGGCCGGCCTGCTCGGCCCGCTGGACCGCCTCGGTGTGCGAGGTCGCGAGCCGCCCGATCTCGGCCTCGGCCGCCTCGGCGCGGCTGCGCAACGAGTTGACCTGCCCCGTCAACCGGGCCAGGCCCTCGCGCCGGTCGGCCGCCGCCCGGACCAGCGCGGCCAACCGAGCTTCCTCGCGCTGGTGGGCTACCTCGACCTCGGAACGGTGGGTGGTCGCGTCGGTCAGCGTCTGCCCGCGCAGCGCCACCTCACGTGCCTGCTCCGCCTCCTGGGCGGCCACGGCGTCGGCCTCCCGCTCCAGATCGTCGGGATCGCGCCCGACCCGGGTCTCGCCCGGGTCGTTGTCGGCGTTGCGCATCCGCTCCCGGGCGATCGAGGCGGTGGAGGCGACCCGCTCCTTGAGCGCGGCCAACGAGTACCAGGTGTCCTGCGCGGTGTTGAGTCTCGGTACGCAGGCGCGGACGGCCTGCTCGGCCTCCACCTCGACCGCTCGCGCCGACTCCAGGGCAGCTTCCAGGTCGAGTCGCCGCTGCTTCAGGGCGCGTTCGTCGGCGAGGTCGGAGGCCATCGAGAGCTGCACCTGCACCAGGTCGTCGGCGATCAGGCGGGCCTTGGCGTCGCGCACGTCGGCCTGCACGACGGCGGCCTTGCGGGCCACCTCGGCCTGGCGGCCCAGCGGCTTGAGCTGGCGCCGGATCTCGGTGATCAGATCCTGCAGCCGGGTCAGGTTTCCCTCGCACGCCTCCAGCTTGCGGAGCGCCTTCTCCTTGCGCTTGCGGTGCTTGAGGACGCCGGCGGCCTCCTCGATGAAGCCACGACGGCCCTCCGGCGTGGCCTGCAGGATCGAGTCCAGCTGACCCTGACCGACGATGACGTGCATCTCGCGCCCGATGCCGGAGTCGCTGAGCAGGTCCTGGACGTCGAGCAGGCGGGCAGCGTGGCCGTTGATCGCGTACTCGGAGCCGCCGTTGCGGAACATGGTCCGCGAGATCGTGACCTCGGTGTAGTCGATCGGCAGGGCGCCGTCGGTGTTGTCGATCGTCAGCAGCACCTCGGCCCGGCCCAGCGGGGCCCGCCCGGAGGTGCCGGCGAAGATGACGTCCTCCATCTTCCCGCCGCGCAGCGACTTGGCGCCCTGTTCCCCCATCACCCAGCTGAGGGCGTCGACCACGTTGGACTTGCCGGACCCGTTGGGGCCGACGACGCAGGTGATGCCCGGCTCGAAGTTGAGCGTGGTGGCCGAGGCGAAGGACTTGAACCCGCGCAACGTGAGGCTCTTGAGATACACCACGGACCTTTCGTCCGGTTCGTTCCCGCTCGTACGGGCGGGAACACTGTCGCCGGGGAAGGCGCTGCCCACCCTAGCCGTGGCCGCCGGCGATCCCCGGCACCTTGCGCCCGCCGGATGCGGCGTGTCCGGAATAGCGCGGCCCTCACGCCGGTTGGACCACTCGACCGGCCCGGATCATGTCCCCGGGCCCCACAGAAAAATGCCTTCGCGGACTACCGTTCGGCTGGAGCCGCGTAGCGCCACTCGCCGCGAGGCGACTGCCGGGCCGGTCCTCACTCCCCAGCTGGCTCCGACGCGTCAGAGGCGGGTGGTCACTGCTCGGTGGAGACCGGCTCCTGGACCGCCACCGACGACTCCTTGTTGAGCCCGCGCACCGAGGAGAACGTCCAGACCTTGTTGAGCAGGAACGACAGCGGCGTCACCACCGCGGTCGCGATCAGCTGGGCCCAGTACAGCCGCGTGCGGAACCCCGTCGAGTCATCGAAGACGCTCGTCGACAGGGCGAGCGGCGACCCGGGGTGCAGCAGCAGGGTGGCGATGCCCAGGTTGGCCGCCAGGGCGACCGTGCCCACCGCGAGGAACGGCAGGTACTCCCGCCACCAGCCCGAGTGCTGGGAGCTCTTGAAGGTCCACCAGCGGTTGATCTGGAAGTTCCACAGGTTGGCCACCATGAAGGCGATGGTGAGGTAGACGTGGTACCAGCGCACGTTGAACGAGGTCAGCGGCAGGTCCCAGGCCACGCTGTGGGCATCGGGACCGACCTTGTTGCACAGGATCAGCACGGCCATGTTCACCAGCACGCCGGAGCCGCCGACCAGCCCGAACTGGAGCAGCAGCTTCCAGTTGTGGCGGTGCCGGACGGTCACGTAGTGGTGGAGGCGCTTCACGATCAGATCAGCGTAGTCCTCGGACCTGTCAACGCGGGACCCGCAGAGGCGTGACCTGCGCGTCAACCGCGGAGATGGGCGGCGCTCGGGGTCCGCTGGCAGCGCGGGCACCGGAAGGACGAGCGGTTCATGAAGGCCTCGCGCCGGATGGGTGTGCCGCACCTCGGACAGGGGCCGCCCTCCCGCCCGTACACCGCGAGCGACCGGTCGAAGTAGCCGCTGGTCCCGTTGACGTTGACGTACAGGCTGTCGAACGAGGTCCCGCCGGCCTGCAGCGCCTCCGCCATCACCCCGGCCGCGGCGGTCAGCAGCTGCACCGCGGCAGGTCGCGGCAGGGTGTCGGTGGCCCGGGCGTAGTGCAGCCGCGCCCGCCACAGCGCCTCGTCGGCGTAGATGTTGCCCACCCCGCCGACCAGCTGCTGGTCGAGCAGGGCCCGCTTGACCCCGGTGCGCTTGCGTCGCAGCCGCCGGACCACGTCGTCGAGGTCGTACGCCGGATCGAACGGGTCCCGGGCGATGTGGGCGATCTCACCGGGCAGCTCGGCGCCGCCGTCGGACAGGGAGAGACCGCCGAACATCCGCTGGTCGACGAAGCGGAGCTGCAGGCCCGGATCGGTGAAGTCGATCAGCACCCGGGTGTTCGGCACGAGCGGCGCGGCGGCCGCGGCGAACCGGAACTGACCGCTCATGCCCAGGTGCGCGAGCAGCGCGTCCCCGTCCGCGAACGGCAGCCACAGGTACTTGCCGCGCCGGCGCGGTTCGACGAAAGTCCGCCCCACCAGCTGGCTGGCGAAGTCGTCCGGGCCCGGAAGGTGCCGACGGACCGGGCGCGGGTGGAGCACGGCGACCCGGGCGATGGTGCGATCGGTCAGGCCGTCGGCGAGACCACGGCGGACGGATTCGACCTCGGGCAGCTCGGGCACAGGTGGGCGGGTGCGGGATCCGGTCAGGCGTCGACGACGTCGGACACGGGCAGCGTGGACGTCTGGGGGCCGATGGCGGCGAAAGCGAGCGCGGCCGCCTTCTGCTCGGCTTCCTTCTTGTTCCGCCCGGTCCCGGGACCGTACGTGTGCTCGCCGAGCACCACCGTCGCGACGAAGGTCTTGGCGTGGTCGGGACCGGACTCGGTCACCTCGTAGGCCGGCACCCCGTGACCGCCGAGCGAGGCGATCTCCTGCAGGCTCGTCTTCCAGTCCAGACCAGCACCCCGGGTGGCGGCGTCGGCCATCAGCCGGTCGAACAGGTCGTGCACGAACAGACGCGCACCGTCGACGCCGTGCTGGAGGAAGACCGCGCCGATCACCGCCTCCATGGTGTCGGCCAGGATGGACGACTTGTCCCGGCCACCGGTGCTCTCCTCGCCGCGACCCAGGTGGACGAGGTCCCCCAGCTGCAGGCTCCGGGCGACGTCGGCGAGGGCGCGCGAGTTGACCACCGCGGCCCGCAGCTTGGCGAGCTGCCCCTCGGACAGATCCGGGTACGTCAGGAACAGGTGCTCGGTGACGACCAGCCCCAGGATCGAGTCACCCAGGAACTCCAGCCGCTCGTTGGTGGGGAGCCCACCCCGCTCGTACGCGTACGAGCGGTGGGTCAGGGCCCGGTCGAACAGCTTCACACCGACGGTGAGACCCAACCGGGTCAGCACCTCGCGTACGGGCTCGGGCGGGACCGTGCCGCCGACCACGACGGCATCCTCCGACGCCGGGGGCGGACCCGAGGCGTCGGAGGTGTCGGAGTCGGTCAGTGCCACCCCGTCAGGACTCGAGCACCTGGCGGCGGCTCGAGCGAGGGCCGTACTGGCCACAGGACGGACAGGCGGTGTGCTGCAGGTGCTTCTGGCGGCAGGCAGGGTTGGTGCAGGTGACCAGCGAGGGCACCGAAGCCTTCCACTGCGAACGGCGGTGCCGCGTGTTGCTGCGTGACAAGCGCCTCTTCGGGACGGCCACGATGTTCTCCTCGTTCGTTCGTATGGTGCGTCGAGCGTTCGTGCAGGACCTTGCGGGATGTGCCCGACGTCGCGCTGCACGCCTCAAGGCGCGCGGCAGCGATCGAGCAACCTGCACAGTCTAGGGCGTTTCGGCCCCGGATTCGAACTGAGTCAGCTTCGACCACCGGGGATCGACCGCATCGTCGTGATCGTGCTCGGTGACCGTGTTGAGGTCCAGACCGCACTCCGGGCACAGTCCGCGGCAGTCGGGACGGCAGAGCGGCTGGAACGGCAGCTCCAGCACGATGGCGTCGCGGAGCACCGGCTCGAGGTCGATCAGCTCGCCGTCCAGGTGCGACGCCTCCTCGTCGGACGCCTCGCTCCCGGGGTAGGTGAAGAGCTCCTGGACGTCGACCTCGAGCTCGTCGGAGATCGGGGTCAGGCAGCGGACACACTCCCCCTCCAGCTGGACCAGGGCGGTGCCGGTGACGAGCACACCCTCGACGACCGCCTCCAGCCGCAGGTCGAGCTCCAGCGGAGAACCCTCCGGGACGCGGATGACCGCGATGCCCAGCTCGTGGGGGGCCATCACGGTGGACTGCAGCGTGCGCAGCTCGCCGGCGCGACGTCTCAGGTCGTGGGTGTCCAGGACGAGCCCGGAGCGACGATCCAGTCGGCGGTGAGGCGAGGTCATGGGGCCGAGATCCCGAGATCGGCGGTCGTGCCGGCGCCGGCGGTGCTCGCCGCGTCGTCGGTGACCGGGTCGTCGGCATGCCGGTCGAGCTTGCTGCGCTCCGCCAACCGGGCCCGGGCGGTGCGGACCTGGCTGCTGGTGCGGGCCAGCACGGACTCGAAGCTGGCCATCCGCGAGTCGACGAACGCGTCGGCCTCGCGGCGCAGGGCGGCGGCATCGGACTCCGCGGAGGCTACGATCGCGGCGGCCTTCCGCTCGGCGACCTTGATCACCTCGGTCTCGGTGGCGAGCTCGGCCGCGCGCCGGTTCGCCTGCTCGGTGATGCGCTCGGCCTCGGCCTCGCCGGCGGCCAGCGCCTCGCGGGAGTTCTCGATCACGTCCTGGGCGTCGGCGATCTCGTCGGGGAGGTTGTCGATCACGTCGTCGATGGCGGCGAGCATCTCGTTGCGGTTCACCACGCACGACGCCGACATGGGCATCGAGCGGGCGTTCGCCACGAGGTCGCGGAGCTTCGAGAGCTTCGCCTCGGCGGTCTTCTGGTCGGCCATGTGTCCTTCTTCTGGTGCCTGAACGACCTCGAGCGTAGTACGGGGCAGCCTGAGCGCGGTCGCCTCGACGGGACCGAGCATCGACAGCCGGTCGACAACGGCTTAGGCTGTCGTCTGAAATAAGTCCTGGCCCGAGGAGCTCGGCATGAGCGTGCCGCTCGCCCGCCACAACCTCGTGCGCACCCGGGACGTGGACGAGGCCCGCTCCGAGGTGGCCCGGCAGTTCTGCGCCCACGATCTGACCCGCGTCGATCGCTCGGGTGCCCTGGACGTGGTGCACAACGGCTACCGGCTGGGCTCGGTCGGTCTGAACTACCTGAGGTACGGCGCCGAGGTCAGGATCCGGCCGGTGCCGTTCGACAGCTTCTGGCTGGTCCAGATCCCGCTGACCGGTCGAGCGGTGATCGGCACCGACGGTCAGGTGGTGCACTCCGATCCCCGGGTGGCGTCGATGCCGTCGCCCGACGTGCCCGCCGACATGTCCTGGGGTCCGGCGAACGAGCAGCTGATCGTCTACCTCGACCGGGCAGCCGTCCAGCGGCACAGCAGCCGGAGGGACGAGCCCGACCTCGACCTGGCCTTCGAGCCCACGGTGCACCTCGGGGCGCCGCGGCTGCAGAGCTGGCTCCGGCTGATCGGCTACGTCAGGGGGGAGATCGACGCCGGCTCCGAGCTGCTCGACACCCCGCTGATCAGCAGCCAGCTGGAGGACCTGATCATCACGGGCCTGCTCGCCGGGCAACCCAACAGCGCGTCGACCGAACCGTGCGTCCGGTACGGACCGGCCACCAGCCGTACGGTCCGACAAGCCACCGCGTTGATCGAGGAGTCACCCGAGCACCCGTGGCGGGTGGAGGAGCTGGCCCGCGCCGTCGGCGTCAGCGCCCGTACGCTGCAGGAGAACTTCCAGCACGACAGCGGGCAGTCCCCTCTGCAGGTCCTGCGACGGGTCCGCCTGCACCGCGCGCACGACGAGCTGGTGGGGTCTGACCAGCGGGTGACGAGTGTGACCGAGGTGGCAGTGCGGTGGGGGTTCGGGCACCTGGGACGCTTCTCCACCAGCTACCGGAGCCTGTTCGCGGAGTCGCCGTCCCAGACGCTGGCCCGCGGCTGAGCCGATCGGGGTCCTGGGCCCGACATGGCCCTCCGTCGGACGCCGCGGGACGGCAGGGCGGCGGAGGCCACCGCGGAAATCGGACAGCGGCCGCGCGCAGCGGCTAGCCGGTTCGTGGCCCCCGGCCCACGCTGGTGGCATCCCCTCATCCCGAAGGTAGGCCATGAACATCGTCATCATCGGCGCCGGCTTCGCCGGCCTCGCCTGCGCCAAGACCCTCCGCGAGTTCGGCTTCGACGTCGTCGTGCACGAGGCCGCCCCGGACGTCGGCGGAGTCTGGAGCGCGACGCGCCGCTACCCCGGACTCAGCACCCAGAACACCAAGGACACGTACGCGTTCTCGGACTTCCCCATGCCGCGCAGCTTCCCCGAGTGGCCCTCCGGCGCCCAGGTGCAGGAGTACCTCGAGGCCTATGTGGAACGCTTCGGACTCGCACCGGCGCTCCGGCTCGAGTCGTTGGTGCTGCGCGCCACGCCACGCCCCGGAGGTGGCTGGACCATCACCTCGCGTCCGACCGCCGGGGGTGAGGCGACGGTGACGGAAGCGGATCACCTGGTGGTGGCCAACGGGATCTTCTCCACCCCGAAGATCCCCACCTGGAAGGGAGCCGACGCGTTCGTGGCCTCCGGGGGCCGGGTCTGTGCGGCCGCCGAGGTCACCGACCTCGAGGTCGTACGGAACCGGCACGTCCTCGTCATCGGTTACGGCAAGTCGGCCTGCGACGTGTCGATGCCCGTCAGCTCGGTGGCCGCGTCGACCACCGTCGTCGCCCGCGAGCTGCTGTGGAAGATGCCGAAGAAGCTCGGCAACGTGCTCAACTACAAGTTCCTGATGCTCACCAGGATGGGTGAGGCGCTCTTCCGCTACCTGCGGCCGGCCGGCGTCGAGCGCTTCCTGCACGGGCCCGGCGACCCCGTCCGGCGGTCGATGCTGAGCGGGGTCCAGGCTGTCGCCACCCGCCAGCTGCGGCTCGAGGCGCTCGGTCTGGTGCCGACCGGTTCGTTCGAGCGCATCGCCCGGAGCACTGTCAGCCTCGCCACCGACGGGTTCTACTCCCACGTCGCCGCCGAACGGATCAAGGTCCTGCGTGACACCACGGTGACCGAGCTGCTGGTCGACGCCGCGGGCGGTCGCACCGCTCGGCTGTCCACCGGTGAGACCGTGCCCGCGGACGTCGTGATCTGCGGCACCGGGTTCACCCAGCAGCTGCCCTTCTTCGACGACGGTCTCCAGGCGCAGCTGACGGACAGCCGGGCCAACTTCGAGCTCTACCGCCACATCCAGCCGCTGACCGTGCCCGATCTGTCGTTCGCCGGCTACAACTCGTCGTTCTTCAGTCCGCTCAGCGCCGAGCTGGCCTCGGTCTGGATCGCGAGCCTGCTGACCGGTCGCCACCGGGTGCCGGACCCGGAGATGAGAGAACGCGAGGTCACCGAGATGCTGCGGTGGATGGAGGAGCGGACCGAGGGTCGTCATGCCCGCGGCACCAACATCATCCCGTTCTCCCTGCACAACATCGACGACCTGATGGCCGACCTCGGGGTGCGGCTCGACGCTGTCACACGCGCCAGGCAGTGGTTGCTACCCGTCGACCCCGGCGCGTACAGCACCGTCGCCGCCCAGGTCCGGCAGCGGCCGACGACGCTGCCCGAGCGGCCCGCTGTCGAGCCCCCGGCCGACGAGTCGGCTCCGGCCCTGGCTGCCTGACGGACCGCCCAGCCGCCTCGGCGGACGGCTCAGGGAGCCGTGCGGTCCGCCAGCCGGTCCGCGATCCGCGGGAGGACGGCGTCGGTCACGAACGGGGCCACGTCCCCGCCCAGCGAGGCGACCTCGCGGACCAGGCTGGAGGACACGAACGACAGGTGGGGTGCCGTGGGCAGGAACGCGGTGTCCACGCCGGTCAGTCGCTTGTTCATCTGCGCCATGGCCAGCTCGTAGTCGAAGTCCGCTCCCGAGCGCAGACCCTTGACGATGACGTCGACGTCGTGCGCCACGCAGAAGTCCACCAGCAGACCCGAGAACAGCGTCACCGTGACCGACGGCCACTCCGCGCACGACTCCTGCAGCATCGCCACCCGCTCGTCGGGCGTGAAGAGCGCGTTCTTGCTGATGTTGGAGCCCACGGCGACCACCACCGCGTCGACCAGCTCCACGGCCCGGCCGATGACGTCGAGGTGACCGAGAGTGACGGGATCGAACGATCCGGGGCAGACGGCGCGGCTCACGGGAGACGAACCTATCCGGCGCCGAAGTAGAGCACGGTCTCGCCGTACTTCTTCTCCCACGTGTCGCCGAGCGCATCGGGCCAGCGTGGCGCGGGGTCCCGGCCGGACCGCTCGATCACCACCAGCCCCTCGGCGGTGAGCCAGCCGTTGGTCACCAGGTCGCGCAGGATCGCCTCCACCGAGGCGTTGGACAGCTCGTACGGCGGGTCGAGGAAGACAATGTCGTACGGGTACGCCGGCTGTCGGCGCACGACGTCCTCGACCGGGTCCCGGCGCAGCTGCACGTCCAGCCCGACGGCAGTCACGTTCTGTTCCATCACCCGCAGCGCCCGGCGGCTGGACTCGACCAGCAGCACCGGGGCCGCGCCCCGGCTCGCCGCCTCCAGTCCGACGGCTCCCGACCCCGCGAACAGGTCGCAGAACGCCCAGCCCTTGAGTGCGACGTCGGCGGCCCCGGCCGACCCGCCCGTCCAGGAGGCCAGGGCCGAGAACAGGGCCTCCCGCACCTTGCTGGAGGTGGGGCGGGTCTGGTCCCCGGGCGGCATGGTGAGTCGCCGACCACCGCGGGATCCCGAGATGATGCGCGTCACGCCCCCACCGCCGTCATGTGCGCTCCATCCAGTCCCCCGCCGCCCGCCGCTCGACCGCGTCGACGATGTCGGCCAGCCCGGGGTCGGCCAGCTCAGGGTCTCGCTCCAGGCAGATCGTGGCGAGGTCGCGGGCGTACACGATCAGGTCCTCGTCGTCGAGCACGCGGAGGTGACGCAGTCCCGAGCGCACCCCGGACTGCTCGGCGCCCAGCACATCACCCTCGCGCCGCTGGGCGAGATCGACCTTGGCGAGCAGGAAGCCGTCGCGGGTGTCGGCCACGGCGGTCAGCCGGTCCAGCGCGGGCAGTCCCGGCGGGGTGGCGGTGAGCAGCAGGCAGACACCGGGGTGGGCTCCCCGACCGATCCGGCCACGGAGCTGGTGCAGCTGGGAGATCCCGAAGCGGTCGGCGTCGCAGATCACCATCACCGACGCGTTGGGCACGTCCACCCCGACCTCGATCACCGTGGTGGCCACCAGCACGTCCAGCTCCCCGGCCACGAACCGGCCCATCACCTCGTCCTTCTCCTCGGCCGGGAGCCGGCCGTGCAGCACCGCCACCCGGAGGTCGCGCATCGGACCCTCGGTGAGCTGGGCGAAGACGTCCTCCACAGCGGCGCCGGCGTCCTCGTCGGCGCCGTCGTCACTGATCCGCGGGCACACCACGAACGCCTGCCGACCCTCGGCGACCTCCTCGATCACCCGCTGCCAGGTCCGCTTCAACCAGCTGGGGTGCTGCTGGTAGTTGACCACCACCGTGGACACATCGGCCCGTCCGGCAGGAATCTCCGTCAGCGTCGACGTCTCCAGGTCACCGAACACCGTCATCGCCACGGTGCGCGGGATCGGCGTCGCCGTCATCACCAGGGTGTGCGGACGCTGCTGCGCCTTGGCCGCCAACAGGGCCCGCTGCTCGACCCCGAACCGGTGCTGCTCGTCGACCACGACCAGGCCGAGATCGGCGAACTGGGTGCCGGCCGTCAGCAGGGCGTGGGTGCCGATGACGATCCCGGCCTCGCCCGACGCGGCTGCCAGGGAGGCCTCCCGGCGCCGGCCGGCCGACATCGAGCCGGTGATCAGCGTGACCCCGGTGCCGGCCCCGCCGGACGACAGCAGGTCCCCGCCGACCAGGTCGCCGAGCATCGCGGTGATGGTCCGGTGGTGCTGCGCGGCCAGCACCTCGGTGGGAGCCAGCAGGGCCGCCTGCCCACCGTTGTCCACCACCGCGAGCATGGCTCGCAGCGCCACCACGGTCTTGCCCGACCCGACCTCGCCCTGCAGCAGCCGCTGCATCGGGTGCGGGCGGGCGAGGTCGGCGAACAGCTGGTCGCTGATCTGCTGCTGCCCAGCGGTCAGGGTGAACGGCAACCGTGCGTCGAAGGCGTCCAGCAGCCCGCCGGCCACCTTCGGCCTGGGCACGGCCCCGTCGGCCGCGGCGAGCGCCCGTCGCCGGGCCATGGCCAGCTGCAGACCGAAGGCCTCGTCGAACTGCACGCGCGCCAGACCGGAGGCGACGTCCTCCTCGGTCTCGGGCCGGTGGACGGCGCGGTACGCGGTCGGCTGGCTCATCAGGTCGGCCTCCCGACGCACCCAGTCCGGCAGCGGGTCCTCCATCCCGTCCAGGGTGTCCAGAGCCAGCGAGACGCAGCTGGCGATGGTCCAGGTCCGCAGCTTGCCGGTGGCCGGGTAGAGACCGATCCGCCCGGAGGCGCCGGCCACCTTGCCCAGGTCGAGATTGCGTTGCGCCCCACCGATGACGTTGCCGTGCTCGTCGACGATGACGAAGTCGGGGTGGGTCAGCTGCGGCTCGCCGCGGAACGCGCCGACCTTGCCGGCGAAGATGCCACGTGCCCCGGTCGGCAGCTGGGCCTGCCAGTAGTCGACCAGGTGCTTGACTCCGAAGAAGGTGAGGTTGAGCTCCCCGCGGCCGTCGGTGATCACCGCCTGCAGACGGAACTTGCCGGCTCCCCGGGAGGACTGGCCCATGCCGTGCACCGAGGTGTGCCGGACCTGCGCGAGGACGGTGACGTCCTCGCCCTCCACCAGGTTGCGCAGGTCACTCAGCTCGGTGCCGGAGACGTAGCGACGGGGCAGGTGCAGCATCAGGTCACCGATGGTGCGCAGCTTCAGCGACTCGAAGGCCTTGGCGGTCTTGCCGCCCAGCACGCCGCTGAGCGGCACGGAGAGGCGGGTGTAACCGGTGGTGCGCCAGAACTGGGCCGGCGACCGGTCCGCCGACGGGTCCGGCGCCGGTTTGGTGGCGGTCGTCGTGGCCGCGGCCCTCTTCTTGGCGGCCGGCGACGGCGTCCCCGGCACCAACCGCAGGTGCCGGCTCACTCGAGCCCCACCAGCAGCGGGTAGCGCGCCTGTCCCCCGTCGATCACCTCGACGTCGACCGAGGGCGACCAGGCCCGGATCCGGGCCCGCAGCCGACCGAGCAGCCGGTCGTCGGCCCCCCCGCCGCGCACCAGGGTGAGCAGCTCGCCGCCACCGGAGGTCAGCAGGCGCTCCACCACCCGCCAGGCCACCTCGGCCAGGTCCGCGCCGATCTCGACGAAGTCGCCGTCCACCAGACCGAGCACGTCCCCGACCTCGCAGCGACCGGCCATGGTCATCGCCGGGCTCTCGGCGATCGTGACCGCGGCGTGCCGCGCGTGTCCGGCGGTGCTGCTCATGGCCACCACGGCCGAGTCGAAGTCGGCGCCGGCGTCGTGCACGGCGAGCGCGGCCAGACCCTGGACCTGGGCCACGGTGGGGATGACGGCCACCCGACGCCCCTGGGCTCGCAGCTCGGCGGCGAGGTGCCCGGCGATCTCCAGGCACTCCATGTCGTTGGGGAGGACGATCACCTCACCGCAGGACTGCTGCAGGGCCGCGGTGAGCTCCTCGGCGCTGACGTGCGAGCCGGTCGGCAGCACGGGCGTCCCGCCCAGGCCGGTCACCGCCTCGGCCAGACCCGGACCGGCCACCACCGCCACCACGGCGCGCCCGGACACGGCCACCGCGCTCGGCGGCAGCGCAGTGATCCTGATCTGGTTGATCCGCCCGCAGGACAGACCGGCCTCGACGGCCGCGCCGGCGTCGGCGAGGTGCACGTGCACCTGGGCCACGGTCCGGTCCCCCACGACGACGACACTGTCACCCAGCACCGACAGCCGCTCCCGGAGCGTGTCGAGCGCATCGATCCCGGTCCCTCGCAGCGCGTACATCACCTCGTACTCCGACGGTGTCTGGTCGGCCGGCGGCGGCCGGCGGACCGCCACGGCCCGGTCCGGCAGCGGCGCGGCCACCCTCCCGCCGAGGACCTCGACGAGCACGTCGAGGAGCAGCACGTACGCCTGCCCGCCCGCGTCGACGACCCCGGCGTCGGCCAGCGGGGCCAACGCCTCGGGGGTGGCCCGCAGTGCCGCCGCGGCAGCGGCCCGGGCGACCTCGGCCACGGCCAGCACCCGGGAGATGCCGACGGCCGGATCGGCCGCGGACCGCTCGGCCACCCGGTCCACCACCGCCTGCTCGGCAGCGTCGGCGGCCGCGTCCGCCACCGTCAGGATGGTTCCCTCGACCGGCCGTGCCACCGCGCGTCGGCCGGCGGTGGCCACCGTCCGCAGCACCTGCGCCAGTCCACGCTCCGGGCGGCTGACCACGATCAGCCCCGACCGCTCCAGGGCCCGGCTCAGGCTGATGATCATCTCGGCGACGATCGCGCCCGAGTTGCCGTGGGCCGACAGCACCGCGGCCCGCACCACCCGGTCCGCCGGGCCGACGTCGGGCTCGGACGGCTCGCCGGTCGGCACCAGCTCGGCGGCCCAGTCGTCGGTGGTCGCCCCGCTCAGGTGGTCGATCATCCCGGTCAGCGTCTGCTGCAGGTTGGTGCCGGTGTCGGAGTCGGCCACCGGGAAGACGTTGATCGCGTTCAGACCGGCGGCCGAAGCCGTGATCACCTCGGCGCTGCGCTCCAACCAGGTCAGGCAGAGACGCCAGATCTCCGGCGGAGCGAGACTGCCTACTCCGCCGTCGGAGGTGACTGCCGAGGACACGCGGACACCCTACCGATCCGGTTCACGGGTCAGCCGGATCGACGGGCCCGAGGCCGGGAAGCGGGTCCGGGAGGAGCGACCACAGGAACGCCATCCGCACCCGGCCGGGGGCCGGCTCGTTCCGCCAACCGGACTCGTGCTCGTCGAGGAGGGCGTTGTCGAGCCACACCGACAGCCGCTCCGCCTGGTCCGCCGTCAGCCACAGCTCACCGGCGGCGAGTCCTGTCGACCCGGTGCGCTCGTCCGCCGGGCGCACGCGATGGGCGAGCAGGCGCTGACGGAGATCACCGAGCATCCGGTCGGCCACGAGGTCCTCGCCGGTCGGCCCGAGACCGGACGTGTCGATCCGCAGACTGGTGCCGGTGGCCTTCCAGGGCCGGTTGCGGCCGTCCTCGTCACCCGACGAGCGCTCCACCACACCCCACTTCTCCAGCGCTCGGAGGTGGTAGCTCATGGCACTCGGCGTGAGCCCGGTCAGCTGGGCCAGCTCAGTCGCCGTCCGGGGTCGTCGGTCCGCGTAGAGGACCTGGATGACCTGCTGACGGGCCTCGTGGGCCAGCGCCCGGATCGCCCGCGCATCGGAGATCGTGACCTCGTGCTGCGGCCCGAGCAGCTGCTCCGCCCGCTCCTCCACCCGGCGCCGGGCCGATCCGCCCTCGAGATCGCTCACCGGCTCAGGGTAGCGACTGCCGCGGAAGTGTGAAGGAGATGCTTGACATCCTATCCATGAAGCGTACGCTTCACATTATCCGAAGCACTCCTTTCAGAATTGGGTGATCATGTTCTCCACGGTGCACCAGGCTCCCGGCCTCTCGGCCCTCGCGGACGGTCCCCTGCTGCGGCCTACGGGGCTGGCCGCCCCGCGGTATCGTCGTTGGCGGGATCTGCTCGCCCTGCAGGTTGCTGCCGCCGATCCCCCGGTGGGCCCAGTCCCGCCAACGGGCGGACCCAGGCTCCGCCGCCGAATTCGCCTTACCTCGCCGGCGTCAGGTACGCTTGCCAGGTTGCCCTGACGGGCCGCACCCGATGTTTTTCCTGTCTAGAGCTCGAGTAAGTGGGAGTGAATTCCAGTGGCTGCCGTATGTGACGTCTGCGCCAAGCGCCCCGGCTTCGGCCACAACGTGCCTTGGTCCAAGAAGAAGACCAACCGCCGCTGGAACCCGAACATCCAGCGCGTCCGCGCGATCGTGTCGGGCACCCCGAAGCGCCTCAACGTGTGCACCTCCTGCCTCAAGGCCGGCAAGGTCTCCCGCTGACCCTCTGACGCCCGGCGTCACCAGGACCTGTCCCCTCGGGGCCAGGTCCTTTTGGTGTCTCTCCCGTCCGCGTCAGCCGGGTCGGAAGGCGGACAGCGGATGGAGTTCTCCCCGATGACGGAGACAACTGCATCCCCTCCTGAGGGCCGACGCTGACCGGCCCGGACCCCGACGTTCCTCAGGCCCCTCCGGTCAGCAGCGGCCTGAGGGCCTCCAGCACCGCGGGATCCTCGATCGTGGCCGGCAGCCCGGGGTTGCGGCCGTCGGCCAGCTCTCGCATCGCCTTGCGCAGGATCTTGCCGGACCGCGTCTTCGGCAGGGCCCGCACCACATCCACCCGGCGGAGCCCGGCGACGGGACCGATCTCGGCCCGGACCAGGGCCACCAACGCTGCCGACAGCTCGCCGGCTTCGATCGCCACCCCGTCCTTGAGCACCACCAGCCCACGCGGCACCTGACCCTTGAGCGGATCGGCGACCCCGATCACCGCGCACTCCGCCACCGCCGGGTGAGTGGCGATCACCGCCTCCATCGACCCCGTCGACAGCCGGTGCCCGGCCACGTTGATGACGTCGTCGGTGCGGCCCAGCACGAACAGGTAGCCGTCGGCGTCAACGTAGCCGCCGTCGCCCGTCAGATAGGACCCCGGGTAGGCCGACAGGTAGCTGTCGACGCAGCGCTGGTCGTCGCCCCACACGGTGGTGAGGGTGCCCGGCGGCAGCGGCAGGGCGATCACGATCGCCCCCTCGGTCCCGGCGGCGACCCGGTTCCCCTGGTTGTCCAGGATCCGTACGTCGAAGCCCGGCACCGGGACGGTGGCCGACCCGGGCTTCACCGGCATCGGCTCCAGACCCCGGAGGTTCGCCGCGATCGGCCAGCCCGTCTCGGTCTGCCACCAGTGGTCGATGACGGGGACGTCGAGCCGGGCGCTCGCCCAGGCGTACGTGTCGGGATCCAGTCGCTCCCCGGCGAGGAAGAGGGTGCGGAGCGACGACAGATCGTGCTCGGCGAGCAGCAGGCCGTCCGGGTCGACCTTGCGGATCGCCCGTACGGCGGTCGGCGCGCTGAACAGCACGGTCACCCCGTGCTCGGCGACGACCCGCCACCAGGCCGCCGCATCCGGGGTGCCGACCGGCTTGCCCTCGTACACGACCGTCGTCGCGCCGACCAGCAGCGGTCCGTACACGATGTAGGAGTGACCGACCACCCAGCCGACGTCGCTGGCGGTGAACATGACGTCGTCGGAGCCGACGCCGTAGACGGTGCGCAGCGAGTAGGTCAGGGCCACCGCGTGCCCACCGTGGTCGCGGACGATCCCCTTGGGCCGGCCCGTGGTGCCGGAGGTGTAGAGGATGTAGAGCGGATCCGTCGCGGCCAGCTCGGCGCAGGAGGCGGGCTCGAACAGCCCGGGCTTGGTGATCATGGCCCATTCGAGGTCACGACCTTCGACCAGCTCCGCGGTCAGCTGTGGTCGCTGCAGGATCACGCAGTAGTCGGGTTGGTGCGCCGACATCGCCAGGGCCGCGTCGAGCATCGGCTTGTACGCGATCACCTTGTCGGCCTCGAGTCCGCACGAGGCGGACAGGACCACCTTGGGTCGGGCGTCGTCGATCCGCGCACTCAGCTCGGCCGGGGCGAAGCCCCCGAACACCACCGAGTGCACCGCCCCGATCCGGGCGCAGGCGAGCATGGCGATGGCCGCCTCGGCCACCATCGGCAGGTAGATCACCACCCGGTCCCCCGCCGCGACCCCCAGCTCGCGCAGCGCCCCACCGACCCGGGCGACCTCGTCCAGCAGCCGGGCGTAGCTGTAGGTCCGGCGCTCGCCGGTGATGGCGGAGTGGAAGATCAGGGCAGGGTGGTCGGCCCGGCCGTGGATGACGTGCCGGTCGAGAGCGTTGTAGCAGGTGTTCAGTGTCGCGTCGGGGAACCAACGGGCGAGCGGCTCAGCGGTGGCGTCCAGGATCTGCCGGGGCTTGCGGATCCAGCTCACCGCAGCCGCCTGGTCGCGCCAGAAGTCCTCGGGTGCGCCCAGGCTGCGCCAGAACTCCTCGCGGTAGGTCATCGGGTGATCAGGTCTGGATCACCACGGGGATGATCATCGGACGGCGTCGGTGCTTGTCGTTGACCCAGCGACCGATCCGGCGTCGGATCACCTGCTGAAGCCGGTGGGCGTCGTTGACCCCCTCGGCCATCGCCTGCTCCAAGGCCTCGATCAGCTGCGGTCGTACGGCGTCGAAGACCGAGTCGTCCTCGCCGAACCCGCGGGCGTGGATGTCGGGACCGCTGACGATCTTGGAGGAGTGCGTGTTGATCACCGTGATGATGGAGATGAAGCCTTCCTCACCGAGGATCCGGCGATCCGTCAGCAGGGTCTCGGTCACGTCCCCGACGCTGGCCCCATCGACGAACACGTAGCTGCAGTCGACCTTGCCGACGATCTTGGCCGAGCCCTGCTGCAGGTCGATGACCGTCCCGTCCTCGGCGATGATCGCCCGCTTCCGCGGCACGCCGGTGGCCACGGCCAGGTCGGCGTTGGCCACCAGGTGACGAGCCTCGCCGTGCACCGGCATCACGTTGCGGGGCTTGACGATGTTGTAGGCGTAGAGCAGCTCGCCGGCACTGGCGTGACCCGACACGTGGACCATGGCGTTGCCCTTGTGCACCACGTTGGCGCCGAGCTTGGTCAGCCCGTTGATCACCCGGTAGATCGAGCTCTCGTTGCCGGGGATCATCGAGGACGCCAGCACCACGGTGTCGCCCGCGGCGAGCTGGATCACCTGGTGCTCGCGGTTGGCCATCCGGGAGAGCGCCGACAGCGGCTCGCCCTGCGACCCGGTCGAGATGATCGCCACCTCGTGCGGCCGGTACTTGTCGATGTCCCGCAGCTCGATCAAGGTGTCGCCGGGCACGTGCAGATAGCCGAGATCACGGGCGACGCCCATGTTGCGCACCATCGAGCGCCCGACGTAGACGACCTTGCGACCGTGGGCGACGGCGGCGTCCAGGACCTGCTGCACCCGGTGCACGTGCGAGGCGAAGCAGGCCACGATCAGCCGCTGCTTGCTGGTGGCGAAGACCCGGTCCAGGGCAGGGGTGATGTCCCGCTCCGGCGTGGTGAAGCCCGGCACCTCGGCGTTGGTGGAGTCGACCATGAACAGGTCGACGCCTTCCTCGCCGAGGCGGGCGAACCCGCGCAGGTCGGTGATCCGCCCATCCAGCGGCAGCTGGTCCATCTTGAAGTCGCCGGTGTGCAGCACCAGGCCGGCCTTGGTCCGCACCGCCACGGCGAAGGCGTCGGGGATCGAGTGGTTGACCGCCAGGAACTCCAGGTCGAAGTGGCCGAACGTGACCCGCTCGGAGTCCTCGACCCGCCGGGTGACGGTGCCCCTGATCCGGTGCTCGCGGATCTTCTCCTGCAGCAGCGCCAGGGTGAGCTTGGAGCCGACCAGCGGGATGTCCGGGCGTTGCCGCAGCAGGTACGGGACGGCGCCGATGTGGTCCTCGTGACCGTGGGTCAGGACCACCGCCTGGATGTCGTCCATCCGGTCGGCGATGACGTCGAAGCTGGGCAGGATGAGATCGACCCCCGGGTGGCTGTCCTCGGGGAACAGCACCCCGCAGTCGATGATCAGCAGCTGCCCGTCGTACTCCAGCACCGCCATGTTGCGACCGATGTCGCCGAGACCGCCAAGCGGGATGACGCGGAGCGCTCCGCCGGCGAGAGGTGGAGGGGTTCGTAGGTTTCCGGCAGACACGGCGGTCAGGCTACCGCCTGTCCCCACGGCAAGGGGTGTCGGCACTGCGCCGTCGCGGAGGTCGGGCTGGCCGGAACGTGCAGAAGTCCGTGGTTGCCTGCTCGGGGGTTCAGGTAACCACGGACTTCTTGTCCCCCATCATGCTGGTTCGTCCGGCGAAGGATCTAGTCCCCTCCAATGTGACGTGAGTCACATCAGCGGACGGAGCTACGATCCGGTCCCATGACCAGCAACCCTCCCGGCTCGTCGGCCGAACCACACGCGGACTCCGTCCGCCTCGCTCTCCCGGCGGAGTCCTGGGGGATCGCGACAGTCCAGCGCCGCAGCTGGGGTGAGATGACGGACGTCGCGACCCGGACCCTGCTGGACGGCATCGACCTGACGACGATGGCCGAGACCTGGCACGCCGCGATCAGCCGGCCCCCCGAGGCCAGGTGGCGTGTCCTGGTGGCCGTCGCCGAGGGTCAGGTCGTCGGTCTGGGCACCACCTTGCCGAGTCAGGACCCCGACGCCGATCCCGGTGAGGACGGCGCCATCGACGAGCTGGTGGTGGACCCGACCGCCCGCCGCCGAGGTCACGGCTCACGACTGCTGAACGCCTGCGTCGACACCCTCCGGGCGGACGGCTTCGTCCGCGCCCACCACTGGCTGCGGGCCGACGACGACCTGCGCCGCGCCTTCCTGACCGACGCCGGCTGGGCCCCCGACGGTGCCCATCGCGAGATCGGCTCCGACGATGATGCGGTCCGGATCAAGCAGATCCGGTTGCACACCGCCATCGGCTGACCGAGCTCGCCCGACGCGTGCCGACACCGAGCGCGCCCTCGCGGTCAGGCCGGAGATCGGGCGGCGCGGAGGTCAGCGGCCGCGGACGGGGATGTCCTCGCCGGTCCCGGACAGCAGCACGCCGTCGGGTTGCACGGTGAGGCCGGTGACGGAGATGTCGTACGGGAGGTTCTCGATCGGGAAGGGCCGCAGCACGATGCGGGAGACGGCGTCGACGACGGCCTGGGGGACGTCGACCGAGGCCACGCTGACCTGGGGGTCGGCCACCGTGATCGTCTGGGCGTCGACGTCGAGCTGCGGCCTCCCCGTGAGGAACCCGTCGATGGACAGCCGGCCGATCGGCACCGAGAAGTCGATCCGCATCCGGTCGTCGGCCACGTAGCTGACCTGCTGGCCGGCCAGCGAGCTCACCCCGCCCCAGTCGACCAGCGCCGTGGCGTCGCCCCGGCCGGCCACGATGGTCTGGAAGCGGTCGGCGGTGGTGATGTCGGTCAACGTGGCGTCGAGGTGGCTGACCGCGACAGCGGCCGTCTCCCCCTGCACCGTCGCGTCGGTGGCGGTCACCCGCACGGAGGAGAACGAACCGCCCAGCACCTGGGTGACGAACGGGAAGCCGCCGATGGTCACCTCTGGCTTGGTGGGTGTGCTCAGCTCCGACTGGAGCTGGGTGGCCAGGGTGTTCTCGGCGACGGCGTTCGCCACCCGGTCACCGGCGATCAGCACCGCGAGCACGGCCAGCACGCTGATCACCGCGATCATCACGGTGCGCGAGCGGGGGCTGCGCGGAGGGTGGCCGACGTCGGCGTACGCGCCGTCAGGGGCTGCGGGCTGGACGGTGGTGCCGGGGACGGGCGGCAGCACGCGGGTGGAGTCCGCCGTCGGTCGGACGGCCGGCTGGACCTGGGTGGCGTCGGCCGAGCCCGGGGCCACGAAGTCGGGCCGCCGGTTGCCGCCCGGCGGCAGCGATCCGGCGGGCCTCGGTTCGGGCGGCGTCGACTCCGGCGGTCCGCTCATCAGCCGATGCCCAGCAGGTCGTCGATGCCGATGGTGAGGCCGGGGCGGTCCACCACGGCCCGGACGGCGGCGAGCACGCCCGGCATGAAGGACACCCGGTCGAAGGAGTCGTGGCGGACGGTGAGGGTCTCGCCCGGATCACCGAACAGCACCTCCTGGTGGGCCACCAGTCCCCGAAGCCGGACCCCGTGCACCCGGATGCCCTCGATGTCGGCTCCGCGGGCCCCGGGGACCTCCTGGGTGGTGGCGTCGGGGATGGCCGGTCGCGACGCCGCGTCCCGCGCTGCGGCGATCCGACGGGCGGTGGTGGTCGCGGTGCCGGACGGCGCGTCGGCCTTGTCCGGGTGGTGCAGCTCGATGATCTCCACGCTCTCGTAGAACCGGGCCGCCTGCTCCGCGAAGTGCATCATCAGGACCGCACCGACCGAGAAGTTGGCCGCCACCACGATCCCCACCCCAGGTGCCGAGCCCAGCGCCCAGCGCAGCTGCGCAAGCCGGTCCTCGGTGAAGCCGGTGGTGCCCACCACGGCGTGGATCCGGTTCTCGATGCACCAGGACAGGTTGTCCAGCACGGCGTCGGGGTGGGTGAAGTCGACCATCACCTGCGCCGCGGTGGCCGGTGCGCGGTCGTCGCCGACGTCCAGCTGCGCCACCAGCTCCAGGTCCGGCGCCGCCTGGACGGCCCGGCACACCTCGGCGCCCATCCGCCCGGCGGCCCCGAACACACCCACCGCGATCTGCGTTTCGGTCATCAGCAAAGCCTCTCGGGAGTGCAGGAGCGCTCCGGGACGACACGGTCATCGTCCTCCCGCAGCGCGACGAACGAGCGAGACACCGCGGAGCCCAGGAGCGGAGCGCGACGATCCACCGCGGCCATCTGCTCTCCTCACCTGGGTCGTACGCCGACGAAGCCAGATCGCCGACCTCGCCCAACCTACCGGCGCCCCGGCGACCACCGGCTCCGATCCGGCGTGGTGATCACCAGCGGTCGAGGATCGACTCCAGCGGCCGGCGGGCGACCTTGGGACCGACCACACCGAGCACCGGGCCGGCGGCGAAGAGCTGCTGCGCCATCTCCTGCACCTGCTCGGCGGTGACCGCGTCGTAGCGGGCCAGGTGCTCCTCGAGCGGGCGGTCCTCCCCGCTCACCGCGCTGCCCCCGAGGCGGCTCATCCGGGAGTTGGGACCCTCGTAGCCGAGGATGGTCTGCCCGCGCAGCTGGGTCTTGGCCTGGGCGAGCTCGCGTTCGGCCAGACCCGTCTCGGCCAGCTCCCCGGTCACCCGGCGGACGACGCCGAGGATCTCGGTCAGCCGCTCGGGGGCGCACTGCCAGTCGATCGAGAACAGCCCGGCGTCGCTGTAGACGCTCTCCCCCGCCTCGATCGAGTACGCCAGCCCACGGCGCTCCCGGACCTCCAGGAACAGCCGCGACGACATCCCGCCACCGAGCACCAGGGACAGCAGTCCGAGCGCGTAGCGTCGGTCGTCGAACATCCCGGGACAGCCGGCCGCCAGGATCGCCGACACCTGCGCCGAGTCGCGGACCGCGGAGACGACCCGCGGACCACCCCGGGCGACCGTCGGGGCCGACGGGCGGGGGACGCGACGCGGGGACCGGGCCTGGTCACCGAAGGCGGCGAAGGACCCGAGCTGCTCCACCAGCCGGTCGTGGTCGACCGAACCGGCGGCCGCGACGACGATCTCCCCTGCTCGGTAGTGGCGGCGCCAGTAGGCGTCGACCTGGTTGCGTCGCAGGGCCGTGATGCTGCGCGCCGAGCCGATCACCGGGCGTCCCAGACCATGATCACCGAAGATCGCCGACGTCACCAGGTCGCCGGCCACCTCGCCGGGATCGTCGTGGTGCATGGCGATCTCGTCCATGATCACATCCCGCTCGGCGTCGATGTCGCGGCCCAGCAGCAGCGAGTCGGTGATCATGTCCGACAGCACGTCGACCACCAGCTCGGCGTCGTCGGCCATCACCCGCGCATGGAAGCAGGTGTGCTCCTTGGCGGTGTAGGCGTTCAGCTCACCACCCACCGACTCGACCGCGTACGAGATCTCCTCGGCGGTCCGCCGCGGTGTCCCCTTGAACAGGACGTGCTCGAGGAAGTGCGAGGCGCCGTGCAGCCGGCTGCTCTCCTGCCGGGAGCCGACGCGGGCGAAGAACCCGACGCAGAAGGCACGGCTGCTGGACATCTCCTCGGTGACGACCTGCAGACCGCTGGGCAGCATGGTGCGGCGGATCTCCCCGCTGCGGTAGGCGCGGGGCCCGCCGTCGGCGCCCGTGGGACGAGAAAACCGGCCGCTCGACGAGCGGCCGGTCTCCTCAGCTGTCTCAGACAGCAGCGGTCTCCTCGACCACGGGGATCAGCGACAGCTTGCCGCGGTCGTCGACCTCGTTGATCTCCACCTGGATCTTCTGACCGACGCTGACCACGTCCTCCACGTTCTCCACCCGCGCGCCGCCGGCCAGCGGACGCAGCTTGGAGATGTGCAGCAGGCCGTCCTTGCCGGGCAGCAGCGAGACGAAGGCGCCGAACGCGGTGATCTTGACGACCGTACCGAGGTAGCGCTCGCCCTTCTCCGGCATCGTCGGGTTGGCGATGGCGTTGACCATGGCCCGGGCGGCCTCGGCCTTCTCGCCGGAGTCGGCCCCGATGTAGATGGTGCCGTCGTCCTCGATGCTGATGTCGGCACCGGTGTCGTCCTGGATCTGGTTGATCACCTTGCCCTTCGGGCCGATGACCTCGCCGATCTTGTCGACCGGGATCTTCACCGTGATGATCCGCGGCGCGAACAGGCTCATCTCGTCGGGGGTGTCGATGGCCTCGGCCATCACCTCGAGCAGGGTGAGCCGGGCGTCCTTGGCCTGGGTCAGCGCCTGCGCCAGCACCGAGGCCGGGATGCCGGCGAGCTTGGTGTCCAGCTGCAGGGCGGTGATGAACTCCTTGGTGCCGGCGACCTTGAAGTCCATGTCACCGAAGGCGTCCTCGGCTCCCAGGATGTCGGTCAGCGCGACGTAGGAGGTCTCCCCGTCGACGGTGTCGGACACCAGCCCCATGGCGATGCCGGCGACCGGGGCGCGCAGCGGCACACCGGCGTTGAGCAGGGCCAGCGTCGAGGCGCAGACCGAGCCCATCGAGGTGGAGCCGTTGGACCCGAGAGCCTCGGACACCTGACGGATCGCGTACGGGAACTCCTCGCGCGTCGGCAGCACCGGCACCAGGGCGCGCTCGGCGAGCGCTCCGTGACCGATCTCGCGCCGCTTCGGCGACCCGACCCGACCGGTCTCACCGGTGGAGTAGGGCGGGAAGTTGTAGTTGTGCATGTAGCGCTTGGTCTTCTCCGGCGCCAGCGTGTCCAGCTTCTGCTCCAGGCCGAGCATGTTCAGCGTGGTGATGCCCAGGATCTGGGTCTCGCCGCGCTGGAACAGCGCCGAGCCGTGCACCCGCGGGACCACGGCGACCTCGGCGGACAGCGTCCGGATGTCGGCCACGCCGCGACCGTCGATGCGCACCTTGTCGGTGAGGATCTTCTGCCGGACCAGCTTCTTGGTCAGCGCGCGGTAGGCGCCGGTGATCTCCTTCTCGCGACCCTCGAACTCCGGCGCGAGCTGGGACTTGATCTTGTCCTTGAGGACCTCGGTCGACTCCTCGCGGTTCTGCTTGTCGGCGATCGACATGACCTCCGACAGCTCACCGGTGGCCACCTCGGACACGCGGGCGTACACGTCGTCGGAATAGTCCAGGAAGATCGGGAACTCCGCCGTCTTCTTGGCCGGGAGCTTGGCGACCAGCTCGGCCTGCGCGTCGCAGAGGGCCTTGAGGAACGGCTTGGCGGCCTCGAGGCCCGCGGCCACGACCTCTTCGGTGGGGGCGGTGCGGCCTTCGCCGACCAGGGCCCAGGTCTCCTCGGTGGACTCGGCCTCGACCATCATGATCGCGACGTCACCGTCCTCGAGGACGCGACCGGCGACCACCATGTCGAAGGTGGCGTTCGCCAGCTGGTCGACGTCGGGGAAGCCGACCCACTGGTCGCCGATGAGGGCGACGCGGACGCCGCCGATCGGGCCGGTGAACGGCAGCCCGGCGAGCTGGGTGGACAGCGAGGCCGCGTTGATGGCGACCACGTCGTAGGTCTTGTTCGGGTTCAGGGCCATCACCGTGACGACGACCTGGACCTCGTTGCGCAGACCCTTGACGAAGCAGGGCCGCAGCGGGCGGTCGATCAGCCGGCAGGTGAGGATGGCGCCCTCACTGGGGCGGCCCTCGCGGCGGAAGAACGAGCCGGGGATGCGGCCCGCGGCGTACATCCGCTCCTCGACGTCCACCGTCAGGGGGAAGAAGTCGATGGAGTCGCGGGGCTTGCTCTGGGCCGTCGTGGCCGAGAGCAGCATGGTGTCCTCGTCGAGGTACACCACCGCCGAGCCGGCGGCCTGGCGGGCGAGGAGACCGGACTCGAAGCGGACGACGTGCTTGCCGTGCGCTCCGTTGTCGATGGTCGCCTCAGTGAACTGAAGGTCGGGTCCCTCCACAGGGATGCTCCTACTCTGACGCCGTTGGTGGCGTCGTTGTGGGACTGCATCCACACACCCTGGGCTGACGTGCGTCATCGCCTGCTGCCCCGTCGTCGTGACGGAGGACTGTACGAGGCGAGAGCCGGTCTTCGATCGAGGTCCGCGGGGCCGCTCCCAGAGGAGCCAGGTCCCGAAGACCACTACCGGAGACCGAGCATGCGCTCGTGAGCTCGTGTGGGATGCAATCACCGATGGTTCGTGGCTGTTCAGTTGTTCTGAAGTTGTGGGTGAAGCAGCGAAGCGGTCCTCCTGCGTCGCGACGGGACTGCGGAGAACCGCTCCGGCGAGGTCAGCGGCGCAGGCCGAGACGCTCGATCAGCGACCGGTACCGCTCGATGTCGGTCTTGGCCACGTAGTTGAGCAGGCGACGACGCTGGCCGACGAGCAGCATGAGGCCGCGGCGGCTGTGGTGGTCGTGCTTGTGCTCCTTGAGGTGCTCGGTCAGGTGCGCGATCCGCTTGGTGAGCACCGCGACCTGGACCTCCGGGGATCCGGTGTCGCCTTCGCTGGTCGCGTACTCGGCGATGGTCTTCTTCTTCTCTGCAGCGTCGAAAGACACTCAGTTCTCCCTTCGGTTTCCCGTTGCGCGGCGCCCCCTGACGTCCTCTTGCGAGGTGCACACGGTGTGCGGTGGGAGCTCTTGGGTTTCCGCGGCCGTTCGAACGGCATCTGTCAGGTTACCAGCGGCCGTGAACGAACACCCAATCCCGCCGTCGTCGCCGTGCCCCGCGACGGGCGACGCCCTTGACCCCACCACCGTACTTCCGTACGGTGGGGACTGTTCTGAAAGCGCTTACAGCCTGCCGCACCCGACGCGGCACCGACGAAGGAGTCGCCCATGACCGCCGTTTCCCGCCGAGGTCTTCTGCTCGGAGGCGCCTCCCTGGCCGCCGCCGGCGCCCTGGGTTCGTCCCTCCCCACCGCCGCCGCCTCGCCCGGAGCCGACCGCCACCGGCCCACCACCCCCGCACGCATCCGGCGCTGGGCCGCCGACACCTGGGCGAGCCTGGTCGCCATGACCGACGAGAAGACCGGGCTCACCGCGGACAACCTGGCCGGCCCGCTGGCCGAGAAGAACCGCAGCGGCTACACCTCCCCCACCAACATCGGCGGCTACCTGTGGAGCGCCGTGGTCGCTCGCGATCTCGGTCTCATCTCCCGGGGCGAGTGCAGCCGGCGGATCCGACAGACGCTCCGTACGCTCGACCGGCTCGACCGTCACGCCCCGAGCGGCATGTACTACAACTGGTACGACGAGGCCACCGGTGAGGTGCTCACCACGTGGCCGGTCGACGGCAACCGGGTCTACCCGTTCCTGTCCAGCGTCGACAACGGCTGGCTGGCGGCCGCCCTGATGGTGGTGGGCAACGCCGATCCCGCGAACGCCCGGCTGGCGCACGAGGTGCTGCGCCCGATGAACTTCAAGGCCTACTACAACCCCACCGTCGGCGTCGGCGGGGCCGGGTTGATGAAGGGCGGCTTCTGGGACGGCGAGCCGAAGCCCGGCGAGGCGATCCAGGTGGGGAACTTCCTGGGCAGCGGGCCGGACGTCAGCTACACGGCCTTCCACTACGACACCACGGTGTCGGAGACCCGGATCGCCTCCTACATCGCGATCGCCCGCGGTCAGGTCCCGGCCAAGCTCTACTTCGGCACCTGGCGCACCTTCCCCGCCAGCAAGGACTGGCAGTGGCAGGAGCAGCAGCCGACGGGCCAGACCCGGACCTACCTCGGCATCGACGTCATGAGGGGGTCTACTCTCACCTCGGCCTCAAGGCGGTGCCCGGCTGGGGCGGCTCCATGTTCGAGTCCCTGATGCCCGACATGTTCGTGCCGGAGGAGCGCTGGGCGCCCCGCTCGTGGGGTCCGAACCACCGCAACACCGTGGCGATCCACCGCAAGCACGGCTTGGAGGAGGCCGGCTACGGGTTCTGGGGCTTCTCCCCCGCCAGCGAGCCGGGCGGCGGCTACCGCGAGTACGGCGTCGACGCCATCGGCCTCAACCCCGACGGCTACTTCTCCGACGCGGAGAAGACCAACTTCGACAAGGGCTTCGGGTCGTTCCGGCCCGGTGAGAACCCGAAGCCGACGTACGGCGACGGCGTGGTCACCCCGCACGCCCTCTTCCTGGCCATGCACCACGAGCCCCGCCAGGCGTACGACAACCTGGTGAAGCTGACCCGCGAGCACGACGCGTACGGCGAGGGCGGTTTCTACGACGCCATCGCGGTGAAGTCGGGCACGGTGGCCAAGCGCTACCTGTCGCTGGACCAGGCCATGGTGATGGGCTCGATCGGCAACGTCTACGGCCGGTCCGCGGTCCGCCGCTACTTCGCCGTCGGCGACGTCGAGCGCCGGATCAAGCCGCTGCTGGCCATGGAGAAGTTCAGCTTCTAGCCCCGACCCCGGGCCCGGCCATCGCTGACGCCCCCTTTCACCCGCCGGCGCACCCCTCGCAGAGGGGCGCGAGTGCGTGAAAGGGGGCGTCAGCACGTGGAGGCACGACACACGGCCACTCGCGACGGAAAGGCACGACGCGCGGGGCCGGCCGACCACGACAGGGCCGGAGGGGCTGCCCCTAGGGTGGCGAGATGATCACCGTCGCCGGCCTGACGCCCTCGGTCGACCTCACCTACCTGGTGGACCACCTCGAGCTCGGTCGGATCCACCGGCCGACGGAGGTGGTGCGCCGGGCCGGGGGCAAGCCGCTCAACCTGGCCCGGGCCGCCGCGGCGCTCGGGGCCGACGTCTCGATCGTGGCCGTGCTGGGCGGGTGGACCGGCGACTGGCTGGCCGACGAGCTCGCTCGAGCCGAGATCGCTGTGCACCGGGTCACCACCCCCGTGCTCACCCGGACCTGCGTGTCGATCAGCGCGGCGGACTCCGACGACCTGACCGAGCTGTACGAGTACGCCGAGCCCATCCCCGCGGACGTCTGGACCCAGGCCCGGGAGGCGCTGACCGCCGAGCTCAGCGACCGGCCGGGCTGGCTGGTCATCGCGGGTGGTCCGCCACGGGGACTGCCGCCGACCGGACTGGCCGAGCTGGCCGAGCTGGCCCACCACGCCGGCTGCCGGGTGGCCGCCGACACCCACGGCGCCTCGCTGGTGCCGTTGCTGCACAGCCACCCGGAGCTGGTGAAGATCAACCGCTCGGAGGCGGCCGCGGTGCTTGGCGTCGATCCCGGCACGCCACTGACCCAGATGGCCGCACGGCTCCAGGCGAAGAGCGGCGGGACGGTCGTGCTGACCGACGGGGCTGCCGGGTCGCTCGGTCTGGGCCCGGACGGTCGGACCTACCGGATGACCGCGCCGAAGCTGCGCGGCCGGTTCTCGGTCGGCAGCGGCGACGCCTACCTCGGCGGGTTGTTGACGGCTCTCGACCGGGGCGACGACCTGGGCACGGCGCTGAGGCTGGCCACCGCCGCCGGCGTGGCGAACGCCCAGATCCCGGGTCCCGGCAGCTTCGCGACGGACCTGGTCGCCGAGCTCGCCGGCCAGACCGAGGTCGACGTCGCCTGACTCAGGCCCGCGAGCGGGAAGAGGACGTGCGACGACGTAGCCGGTGAACGCACGTCCTCCTCGCGAGCGGGCCCGTTCAGGCCCGTGAGCGGGAAGAGGACGTGCCCGGCGTGCGGAGGAGCGATGAGCGAGGGCACGCTCTTCGCCTTCGCGAAGTGCGACGACGTAGCCGGTGAACGCACGTCCTCGTCGCGAGCGGGCTCCTTTAGACCGCGTGCAGGAGGTGGCGCACCTGCTCGACGTCGGCGTGCATCTGCTCGATCAACGCCTCCATGCCGCGGTACTTCACCTGGCCGCGCAACCGGGCGTAGAAGTCGATGGCGATCTCCACGCCGTACAGCTCGAGGTCGTCGCGATCCAGCACGTACGCCTCCACCCGGCGCTCGACCCCGTCGAAGGTCGGGTTGGTGCCGACCGAGATGGCCGCCGGCCAGCGCGGGGCCCCCGGGTCGTCGAGGCGGGTGACCCAGCCGGCGTACACGCCGTCAGCGGGCACGGCCAGGCCGTCGGCCGGGGCGATGTTGGCGGTCGGGAAGCCCATCTCGCGGCCGCGCTGGTCGCCCTGGACCACCACGCCGGTCATCCGGAAGACCTGGTCGCTCAGCTCGCGGACCCGGCCGAGGTCGCCCTCACCGAGCGCGTGGCGGATCAGGGTCGACGAGCTCGGCTGGGCGCCGTCGGAGAACAGCGGCACCGCGTCCACCACGAACTCCCCCGCCCCGAGAGACGCCAGCAGGGCCGGATCTCCCGCCGCCCGGAAGCCGAACCGGAAGTTCTCCCCCACCACGATCCGGACCGGCCGCAGCGGTCGCAGCACCCGGTCGACGAACTCCTCCGGGCTCCAGCTGGCCACCTCCGCGGTGAAGTCCAGCACCACCACCTCGTCCACGCCGGCCCGGAGGAGCAGCTCGCGGCGCCGTTCGAGGGAGCAGAGCAGATCGGGAGCCTGATCGGGTCGCACCACCGACATCGGGTGCGGCCAGAACGTCACGGCCACGAGCCGAGCCTCGGGTTCGGACTTCCGGGCCAGCTGGAGCAGCCCGACGTGGCCCCGGTGCACACCGTCGAAGTTGCCGATGACGACGACCGATCGGGGGTTCAACCGAGCTCCTTCCGCACGGGGCGGGCCTGGGCAGGACGAAAACAGCGCCAGTTAACCACGCACGTCCGCGCCGCCGGCCCACCTCCGGCGTCAGTGATGAGGCAGCCCGGGATCCGGGCGCTCCGCGGACGGGGCGGCCTCAGCCGACGAAGACCGCCTCGGCCACCGCGTCGTCACCGTCGGGCCGGTAGAGCGCGAGGAACTCGCCCTCCGGGGCGAAGACCGCGGTGCGCTCGCCCGGCAGCGAGGTGCCGGGCAGCCGTCGGCCGAAGCGGACGTCAGCCGCCTGCTCGTCGGTCAGGTCGAGGGAGGTGAAGCACCGGCGGGCGACCTCGGCGATCGGGGTGACCACCACGTCGTCGGTCTCCAGGTCCTGCGCCTCGGCCAGCACGAACGGCCCCACCCGCGTGCGGCGCAGGGCGGTCAGGTGCCCGTCGGTGCCGAGCGCCGAGCCGAGGTCGCGGGCCAGGGCGCGGACGTAGGTCCCGGAGCTGCAGTCGACCACCACTGTCAGGTCGACCACCGGGGTGCCGTCGTCGGCAGTCCGGTCGCGGCGGGTCAGCACCTCGAAGCGGGTGACGGTCACGGTCCGGGCCGCCAGGGCGACGTCCTCACCGGACCGCACCCGGGCGTAGGAGCGGACACCCCCGACCTTGATCGCCGACACCGAGGACGGCACCTGCTCGATCGTGCCCCTGAGATCGACCAGCGCCGTCTCGATGGCGCCGTCGGCGACCTCCCGGGCTCCCGGAGCCGAGGTCAGCTCGCCCTCGGCGTCGTCGGTGACCGTGGCCTGTCCGAGCCTGATGGTCGCCTCGTACGTCTTGTCGGTCAACGCCAGCTGACCCAGGAGGCGGGTGGCCCGGCCGACGCCGAGCACCAGCACGCCGGTGGCCATCGGGTCCAGCGTGCCGGCGTGCCCGATCTTCCGGGTGCCGAGCACCCGCCGCGCCCAGCCGACGACCTGGTGGGACGTCCGACCGGCAGGCTTGTCGACGACCAGTACCCCCGCCGGCGGACCGGACCCGGTCCGACCGGCGGCCACGTCAGGCGCGCTCGTCGTCGACGTCGGCGTCGGAGTCGGCGTCGGAGTCGGCGTCGTCTTCGGGGTCGTCGTCAGGATGCTTGTACGGATCGGGATCGCCGGCGTACACCGCACCGGCAGCCTGCTCGGCCACCTTCGCGTCGCCGTCCTTGGCCGCCGCCAGCAGGTCCTCCAGCTGCCGCGCCGTCTCGGGCACGACGTCGGGCACGAACACCAGACTCGGAGTGAACTTCAACCCCAGCTGCTTGCCGACCTGGGACCGGATCATCCCGGTCGCCGAGTGCAGCGCCGCGGCCGTGTTCGCCTGCTCCTCGGGCGTCCCGAACGCCGTGTAGTAGAGCTGCGCGTCCCGGCTGTCGCCGGTCAGCCGCACGTCGGTGATCGTCACGAACCCCAGCCGCGGGTCCTTGACCCGCCGCTTCAGCATCTCCGCGGCAATCACCTTGATGTCCTCAGCGAGCTTCAACACCCGTGGCGAAACCATGTCCAGTCTCCTTCTACAACAGGTCGTACGTGACCCCGATCCGCTGATCGGCACATCTGATCGAGCGGCTGACCCGCCCTGGGTCGGGTTCGGGTGGGTCGGGCGTTGCCTCGCGGCCCCAGCGCACCGACTCTAACGAAGGCAGCGAGCGCCGCGATGCTGGGCGGAACCCGACCCAGGGGGGGTCAGGCGCGGCCAAGACGTACGGGACCCCGGACCGACCAGCGGCCCGGGGTCCCGTACGACCATTCTCAGCTCCGTGCTTTTTCGCGCATCTCGTAGGTCTCGACCACGTCTCCGGTGCGGATGTCGGAGTAGTTGTTGAGCGTGAGACCACACTCGTAACCCTCCCGCACCTCGGTGGCGTCGTCCTTCTCGCGACGCAGCGACGCGATGCTGGTGTCGGAGATGACCACGCCCTCCCGCAGCAGCCGCGCCTTGGCGTTGCGCCGCATGATGCCGCTGGTCACCATGCAACCCGCGATGATGCCGGCCTTCGAGGAGCGGAAGATCTCGCGGATCTCCGCCTGGCCCAGCTGGACCTCCTCGTAGATCGGCTTCAGCATGCCCTTCAGGGCCGCCTCGATCTCGTCGATCGCGGAGTAGATCACCGAGTAGTAGCGGATGTCCACGTTCTCGCGGTCCGCCATCTCGGTGGCCTTGCCCTGCGGGCGCACGTTGAAGCCCACGATGACCGCGTCCGACGCCGCCGCCAGGCTGACGTTGGTCTCGGTGATCGCACCGACACCGCGGTCGATGACCCGCAGGCTGACCTCGTCGCCGACGTCGATCTTGGCCAGCGCGTCCTCCAGGGCCTCGACCGAACCGGCGCCGTCGCCCTTGAGGATGAGGCGCAGCTCCTGCGTCTCGCCCTTCTCGAGCTGCTCGAAGAGCTGGTCGAGGGTCTTGCGCCGAGTGCCGGCCGCCTGGGCCGCCATCCGGAGCCGGGCCCCGCGCCGTTCGGCGATCTGGCGAGCCATCCGGTCGTCCTCGACGACGATGAAGCTGTCGCCGGCTCCCGGGACCGCGGTCAGACCGAGGACCTGCACCGGGAACGAGGGCGGAGCCTCGGTCACGTTGTGGCCGTGGTCGTCGAGCAGCGCCCGGACCCGGCCGTAGCCGGTGCCGGCCACGATCGAGTCGCCGACGTGCAGCGTCCCGCGCTGGACCAGGACGGTGGCGACCGCGCCACGACCCTTGTCGAGGTGCGCCTCGATGGCCACACCCTGACCGTCCATCTCGGGGTTCGCGCGCAGGTCCAGCGCCGCGTCGGCGGTCAGGATGACCGCTTCGAGCAGCTCGTCCAGTCCCTGTCCGGTCACCGCGGAGACGTCGACGAACATCGTGTCGCCGCCGTACTCCTCGGGCACCAGGCCGTACTCGGTGAGCTGACCACGAACCTTGGTCGGGTCCGCACCCTCACGGTCGACCTTGTTGACCGCGACCACGACCGGCACCTCGGCCGCCAGGGCGTGGTTGAGCGCCTCGATGGTCTGCGGCATCACACCGTCATCGGCCGCCACCACCAGCACGGCGATGTCGGTCGACTTGGCCCCACGGGCACGCATGGCGGTGAACGCCTCGTGGCCCGGGGTGTCGATGAAGGTGATCTTGCGCTCGTCGCCGTCGACCTCCGTGGCCACCTGGTAGGCACCGATGGCCTGGGTGATGCCACCCGCCTCACCGGCGACCACGTTGGTCTTGCGGATCGCGTCGAGCAGCTTGGTCTTGCCGTGGTCGACGTGACCCATGACGGTGACGACCGGCGGACGAGCCTCGAGGTCGTCCTCGCCGCCCTCGTTCTCGCCGAACTCGATGTCGAAGCTCTCCAGCAGCTCGCGGTCCTCGTCCTCGGGCGAGACGACCTCGATCTTGTAGTTGAGCTCGCCGGCGAGCACCTGGAGCGTGTCCTCGGACACGGTCTGGGTGGCCGTCACCATCTCGCCCAGGTTGAACAGCACCTGGACCAGCGACGACACGTCGACGTTGATCTTCTCCGACAGGTCGGTCAGCGAGGCACCGCGAGCCAGTCGGACGGTCTGGCCGTCACCCTGGCGTACGCGGACGCCGCCGATCTCCGGCGCCTGCATCTGGTCGAACTCTTGACGACGCTGACGCTTCGACTTGCGACCACGACGGACCGGCCCCCCGGCGCGACCGAACGCACCCTGGGTGCCGCCGCGGCCACCACGGCCACCGCGACCCGCGGGAGGACCGCCGGGACCGCCACCGGGACGACCCGGGGCACCACCACGGCCACGACCGCCGGGGGCTCCCGGACGACCGCCGCCGCGGGCGGGCGAACCGAGCTGGCCCGAGCTCTGCTTGGGCATCATCGCCGGGTTGGGGCGCGGCATGCCGGACACGCCGCCACCGCCACCGGGGCGAGGTCCACCGGGTCCACCGGGGCCACCAGGACCTCCGGGCCCACGACCGGCCGGCGGCCGGGGGCCACCCGGGCGAGCGGCGTCGGTGCTGCTGGGACGCGGCGGACGGGACTGTCCCATGCCCTGCGAGGGGGCGAACGGGTTGTTGCCCGGACGCGGCGCACCACCGGTACGACGCGGACCGGGGGTGCCCCCGGGCAGTCCACCGGTGCCACCCGGACGCGGCCGCGGACCGGGCTGAGCCGCTCCGGGTGCGCCCGGCGCACCGGGACGAGAGGTCGGCTCCGGACGCGCCGGACCGTCGGTACGGCGCGGCTGGTCGGCGCGAGCGGCCTGCTCACCCCGACGCTGGTCCGGACGCTGGTCAGGCCGGGGCCCGGGCTGGCCCGGTGCTCGCGGCACGGCGCCGGGACGCCCGCTCTCGGGGGCGCGGGGCGCCGACGACGACGCGCCCGACGGCTGGGGGGCCGTCGGCGTCTCCGCGGTGGGCTGCGGCGCGGACGACTCGGTGGTCGGCTGCGGGCTGCGGGGGGTCTCGACCGACGGCGTCGGAGCCGGGGTGACCGTCTCAGCCGGGGCCGTGGCGGCGGCCGGAGCCGCCGGGGTGGCCTGGGCCGGACGGGGGCCCGGGGTCGCGGGACGCGGGCCGGGTCGGACCGGACCGCCGGTCGGCGCACCACCGGTGGATCCGCTGCTCGAGCGGGTGGCCGGAGCACCGGATGCCTGTCCGCTGCCGGGCCGGGACGGGGTCGGTCCGCCGGGACGCGGTGCGCCTGGACGGGTGTCCCCGGGACGGGCGTCGCCGGTCTGGGCGGGGCGGCTGGGGGCCGCAGATCTCGCGGCCGGCTTGGACGAGGAACCGTCCGAGCCACCGAACTTCTCCTTGAGACGCCGTTCGACGGGCGGCTCGATGGTGGAGGAGGCCGATCGTACGAACTCCCCCATGTCCTTCAGCGTGCTGAGGACGGTCTTGCTCTCGACTCCGAGCTCTTTCGCGAGCTCGTAGACCCGGGTCTTTGCCACTGCTCTCCTTGATGGCGGCCCGGGTCGTTGCGTGACGCCGGACCAGTTAGTTGTTGTGCATGCTCATTGAGCGGTTCTCATCGAGAGGTCATGAGCGTGATGCCCACCTTCTGGTTCGGCGCTGGTCGACGAGGCGACCAGCACTTGCTCGAATCACCCGCCCCCAGGAGGAGGCAGGTCCAATCCGCGATTCTATGCCCACTCACCGCGTTTTCGCGAAGTCGTCGTCGCGATCACCGGTCCGCTGCGTCCAGGTGGGGTCCCACCGTGGCCGACAGCGCGTCCGGATCCACCCCGGTCACGCGCAGGGCCCGGCCGGCAGAGCGGCGCTTGATCGCCAGCTGCAGGCAGACCGACCGCCGGTGCAGGTAGGCACCCCGGCCCGGGGCGATCTGCCGGGGATCAGCCGCGGGTCCGTGCTCGCCGCGCCACGTCACCCGCAGCAGGTCGCCCTTGGCCGCCTGCTCGCGACACCCGATGCAGGTGCGGAGTGGAGCGGACACGCGGACCAGCGTACGCGGCGCTCCTCAGGCCTCGGGCTTCTCGGTGTCCGAGCGGATGTCGATCCGCCAGCCGGTCAGTCGCGCCGCGAGCCGGGCGTTCTGACCCTCCCGACCGATCGCCAGGGACAGCTGGTAGTCGGGCACCACGACGCGGGCCGCGCGCGCGGCCTCGTCGACCACGGTGACCGAGGAGACCTTGGCCGGTGACAGCGCCTGGCCGACGAACCGAGCCGCGTCCGGGGACCAGTCGATGATGTCGATCTTCTCCTCGTTCAGCTCGTGCATCACCGCCCGCACCCGCTGACCCATCGGACCGATGCAGGCGCCCTTGGCACTCACCTCGCGCTTGGTCGACACCACCGCGATCTTGCTGCGGTGCCCGGCCTCCCGGGCCACCGCCTTGACCTCCACGGTGCCGTCGGCGATCTCGGGGACCTCGAGCTTGAACAGCCGCTCGACCAGCCCCGGGTGGGTCCGCGAGACCACGACCTGCGGTCCGCGCAGCTCCTTGCGCACCGACACCACGTAGACCTTGAGCCGGGTGCCGTGCGCGTACGACTCCCCCGGCACCTGCTCCGACAGCGGCATGATCGCCTCGATCTTGCCGAGGTCGACGAGCACCGTGCGGGTGTCCCGGCCCTGCTGCACGACGCCGGAGACGATGTCGCCCTCCACACCGGCGAAGTGGCCGTACTTCTGCTCGTCCTCGGCGTCCCGCAGCCGCTGGAAGATCACCTGGCGGGCGGTCGAGGCGGCCACCCGGCCGAAGCCGTCGGGGGTGCCGTCGTACTCACCGACCACCGCTCCGTCGTCATCGGTCTCGGGCACCATCACCGCGACGTGGCCGGACTTGCGGTCCAGCTGCACCCTCGCCCCGGCCACGGCGCCGTCGGTCTTGTCGTACGCCGTGATCAGCGCCTCCTCGATCGCCTGGATCAGCAGATCGAGCGGCAGGTCCTTCTCCCGCTCCATCAGCCGCAGCACCGACATGTCGATGTCCATCTCAGACCTCCTCCTCGCTCGTCTCGTCCTGCTCCACGAGTTCCTCGTCGTCGTCCGGTGCGTCCGCAGCCGGCCGGTTGAACTCCACCTGCACGATCGCCTTGGCCACGTCGCCGTAGCCGAGCCGGCGGGGCGTGCCCTCGACGTCCAGGGTGACCCCGGCCTCGTCGACGTCGCCGATCCGCCCGGTCACCGACGACCCGTCGGTCAGGTCCGCCTTGACCAGGCGACCCCGGTTCCGGCGCCAGTGCCGTTCCATGGTCAGCGGGCGGTTGATGCCGCGGCTCGACACCTCGAGGGTGTACGCGGCCGACCCGACCACGTCGGAGGTGTCCAGGAAGGCGGAGATCGCCTTGGTGGCCTCGGCGATGTCGTCCAGCAGCGGACCGCGTCCCTCGGGTCCGTCGCCGTCCACGACCACCCGCAGCAGCCGGCGCTTGCCCGCCGGCATCACGTCGATGTCCTCGAGCTCGAGTGCGTAGTGCGCCAGGATCGGGGTCAACAACGAACTCAGCTGGCTGTCTTTCATACGTCCTCCGTGACCCACGATCCGATTGTGTCGAGCAGTTGTGAGTGCCACCGACACAGTGGTCGGCACGCGTTGGGGCGATTGTTCCACGCCCACCGTAGGTCCCCGGTCAGCGGGAGTGGTGGGCGGCGTACTCCGAGCGGATCTCGCTGCGCCAGTGCAGCAGGTCGGCCCGCAGCGCCTTGAGCCGCTCCGGATCGACCTGGGCGATCCGGTTGTCGCGCTCCTCGGGGTCGTCGGCCAGGTCGAACACCTCGTCGGGCCGGTTGCCGAAGTGGTGCACGTACTTGGTGCTGCCCTCGATCGAGGCCAGACAGCGGTTGTCGGACTGGCAGGCGACCCGGACCGGCTCCTCCGGTCCGTCCGCGGACAGCGACTCCTCCCGGGGGAGGCCACCCTCGAGGCGGAGGCCCAGGGCCTCGGCCACCGTGGCCGGGACGCTCATCGTGGTCACCGGCCGCTGCACCGAGCGGCCCCGCTGGTCGCTGGGGTCGTAGACGAGGTACGGGACCTTGATGCCCTCGTCGTAGATGGTGTTGTCGTGCTGACGGAGACCGTGCTCACCGAAGCCCTCGCCGTGGTCGGCCATCACCACCACCACCGTATCGTCGGCGTGGCCCTCCTCGGCCAGCATCGCGAACACCTTGGACACGAACCGGTCCACGTAGCGGGCCCCGTTGAGGTAGTTGTTGAGCTCCTCGTCGTCGGACAGGTGCTCCAGCGGAAAGGTGTCGGGCAGCCGGTAGTCGTGATGGCCGGTCACGGTCAGGTACGACAGCAGGAAGGGCTGGTCGCCCCGCTGCCGCAGCCAGTCCCGACTGGGTTCGACCATGATGTCGTCCTCCCAGCCGAAGTAGTTGGCCCGGCCGAATCCGGCGGTGGGAAACGCCTCCACCGGGAAGAAGTCGTCGTAGCCGAGGTTGCGGATCAGGTCCGGCCGACGCTCGAACTCCCCGACCGCCGACTGGAAGAAGCCCGTCCGGTAGCCCTGGTCCCGCAACAGACCGGGCAGGCAGGTCGACGGCAGCCCGGCCGGCTCCGACTCGGTCAGCCTGGTGTCCAGTGGCGGCGCGTAGCCGCAGCTGGAGGCGGTCAGGGCCTTGGAGGTGTGCGGCACCACCGTGTACGCGTTCTCGGCGACGAGACTGCGCTCGGCCAGGTCGGCCAGGAACGGGGTGGTGTCGCGATCAGGGTTGCCGATCGTGGTGGCCTCGGACCGCAGCGACTCCATCGTGATCACCACGACGTTGCGCGGCCGCTCACCGGAGTCGCTCGACGCACCGCCCGCGCGGACCAGCTGGGTCGGCGACAGGATCGGCCGCTCGGCTGCGGCGCGTTCGGACTCGACCACCCCGGAGCCGAGCTCGAGGGCGATGTCCAGCGCCCGGTTGCGCGAGAAGGCGCCACCGCCGGTGAAGGTGGGCACCGCCGAGATCACCACCAGGACCAGACCGGTGGTCGTCGCCAGGAACGAGAGCCGCCGTCGGGCGCCACCCACCATCTGCGGGGTCTGCCGACGTGCACCCACGCCCGGCAGCCACGCTCCACGTGACGACCGACCGCGGTAGCGCAAGCGGTAGCCGAGGACCGGTCCCAGGACGGCGTACGCGGCCACCCCGACCAACAACCAGAGGTTGGCCGCCGAGGTCTCGCTGGCGGCGATGTTGCGGGTGGCCTCCGGGTCGACGAAGGTCATCCGCAGGCCACCGGCATCCAGGATCGAGCCGCTCTTGCGGTAGTAGCTGTGGGCCACCACAGCGAACAGCAGGTACGCCGCGACGCTCAGCTGAGCGACCACCAGCAGCGCCACGCGGGGCCAGCCGCGGCGCAGCAGCGCGAAGGCCACCACCCAGAGCAGGGCCAGCCCGAGGTGGGCGAGGAGGTCGGAGCGCAGCTGGCCGAGCGCGGCCAGGCCGCCGGGGGCGGCGTACTGGGACGTCACCCGCAGCCAGCTCAGGGTCAGGTCGAACAGGGCCGCCGGGACCAGCAGCGCCGCCAGGTAGAACCCGTCGGGCCCGGCCAGGAAACTTTCGGCGAGCGCACGAAGTCGGTCCGGCAGTCTCCCCGCAGCGACGGCGGCGGGGGCGCGGGAAGACATCTTGACGACGCAGCCTAGCAACGGTTTGTTAACGCGTCGTTCAGTGAATTTCGCGGCCGGCGGCCCGGGCGCCGTGGCGACCAGGTCGGCGGTCCCGGTTCGGAGGTAAGTTCGGCGGGTGATCTCCGCGGCCGCCCAGCACCGGTGGTCGCGTCGCACGTTCCTGCTCGGCACGGCCGCGGTCGCCGGGACCCTGAGCACCGCCGGGCTCGCCGGCTGCAGTGCTCCCGGCGGACCGACGGCACCCGGCGCGCCCGGCTCGCCGACGGCCGGGGCCGGACCGTCCGCCACCGGTGGTGCCACCCCCGGCCCGGGGCAGCCGTCGGTCTCGGTCTTCCCCGGCTCGGTGGCGGGAGCGGCACTGGAGGACCGGCTCGCCGCGTACGCGACAACCCTGCTCTCCGTCGGCCACGACGACCTCGGCCGGAGCGGACGCCGCCTGGTCACGTCGATCCGAAACCAGCACCTGGCGCACGCCGCCGTGCTGCGGTCGAGCGACCCGACCGACCCGAACAGCGCCGGCCCCGGAGCGACGACGACCGCACCCTCGGCCACGCCGCGTCCTAGCGCCAAGGCCCCTTCCTTCGCCAAGGCGGTCGACCAGCTGGTCGCCGCCGAGTCCCGGGCCGCCGTCGCCCACCGCGCGGCGGCCCTGACCGGCGGCGGCACGACCGCTCTGCTGTGGGGCTCGTTGGCCACGTCGGCCACGCAGCTGCGCTCCGTCCTGCTCGACGCGGATCTGGGCGGTGACACGCCGGCGCCCACCGTGGCCACGGTTGCCGCCCCCCGGCCACGGGCTCCGATGCCCGCGCTCCCCGTCGTCCAGGCCGAGCAGCAGGTGGTCGCGCAGCTGCACGCGATCGTCTACGGCTACCAGCTGGCCCTCGGTCGGCTCACCGGCTCCCGTCGCGACATCGCGGCCGCGGAGCTGCGGCGGCACCGGATCCTGCGGGACCGACTGACCGCCCGGCTGTTGAACCGCAAGGCCGACGTGCCCGTCGCCGACGCGGCGTACGTTCCCTCCACCAACCCCCGCAACGCCGCCACCGCGGCCAAGCTGGTGCGGCAGATGGAGACGGCGCTGCTGCCGTTCGGCGGCCTGTGGCTGGCGGCGGCCACCACCCCGGCGGAGCGGAGCGAGGCCCAGGACCAGCTCAACCGGACCGCTGGGGTGGCCCGACGCTGGGGCGCCGCGGTGTCGGCCTGGCCCGGCTGGAAGCCGGCCTGAGCCTCCCCGCAACGGAGCCACCTCCCTCGGGCGGACCGCGACGCTCGGAGCGACGGTCCTGCCGGACACCGACCTAGGATGGCCGTCCCTGGTCACGACCGAACGGCGTCCCGATCCTTCGGCGGCGCGTTGCCGAAGGAGCATCTGGCTCATGCTGAGCCCCCGCCGCCCGTCCGCTGCCACCTGGCGACCCGGTCACGACCGCCGGGCGGAACGCCACCCAGCTGCCCCCGGCGCCCTGCGCCCCACCGACGGCCGTGAGCCGACCGCCGTCGTCCTCGGCGGCGGGATCGCCGGCATCGCCGCCGCCGCCGGTCTGGCCGAGCGCGGCGTGCGGGTGACGCTGCTCGAGCAGCACGGTCAGCTCGGGGGCCGGGTGCGGGCCTGGCCGCGGGAGGACGGCACGACGATGAGCCGTGGATTCCACGCGTTCTTCCGTCAGTACTACAACCTCCGCGCCCTCCTCCGCCGAGTCGATCCCACCCTCTCCGGACTGACGGCCGTGGCGGACTACCCCTTGGTCGCCGCGAACGGCCTTCGCGACTCCTTCGCCACGATCCCTCGTACCCCGCCGCTCAACATGGCGGCCTTCGTCGCCCAGAGCCCCAGCTTCCGCGCCGCCGACCTCGCCCAGATCGACACCACGTCGGTCTGGGAGCTGCTCGACGTGGACTTCCCGCGGACGTTCTCCGACCACGACGGGGAGAGCGCCGCGGCCTTCCTCGACCGGTTGAAGTTCCCGGACAAGGCCCGGCACCTGGCCCTGGAGGTGTTCTCCCGCAGCTTCTTCGCCCGGCCGGAGGAGTTCTCCGCCGGTGAGCTGGTCGGCATGTTCCACACCTACTTCCTGGGCTCGTCGGAGGGCCTGCTCTTCGACGTCCCGGTCGACGACTACGACAGCGTGCTCTGGGCTCCCCTGGGCGACTACCTGGAGCGGCTCGGCGTCGAGGTCCGGACCTCCGAGCGGATCGAGGCGCTGGCCCTCGACGGTCCCGGCGTCGCGGTGCAGACCGAAGCCGGCAGCGTGCACGCCGACTGGGCGGTGCTGGCCACCGACCTGCGCACCACGCGACAGCTGGTCGCCGACCTGACCACCCTCGAGCCCGACTGGCGGGCGCGGATCGCGGAGACGGTCAACGCGCCGCGGTTCGCGGTCTGGCGGCTGTGGCTGGACCGGCTGGTCGCCGACGACCGGCCGGCGTTCCTGGGCACCAGCGGCTACGGCCCGCTGGACAACATCACCGTGCTCGAACGGTTCGAGGCCGGGGCCCTCCGGTGGTCGCAGGAGCACGACGGCTCGGTGGTCGAGGTCCACGCGTACGCCCTGCCCGGGGATGCCGACGAGGCGTCCGTCCGGGACGCGTTGCGCGCCGAGCTGGCCCGCGTCTACCCCGAGACGGCGGCGGCCGCGGTGGTGCAGGAGGAGTGGCTGGTCGAGGACGACTGCCCGCTGGTCGGCACGGGCCCCTGGGTCCGCCGTCCCGAGGTGGCCACACCCGACCGGCGGCTCGTGCTCGCCGGCGACGGGATCCGCTGCGACTTCCCCGTGGCCCTGATGGAGCGGGCCGCCACCACCGGTTTCCTGGCCGCCAACCAGCTGCTGGCCCAAGAGGGCCTGGCCGGGCACGACCTGTGGACCGTGCCGACTCGGACCCGCCACCCGCAGCTGCTCCGCGGGCGGCAGCTCCTCAGCCGCTGAGCCCGTCTCAGCCGCCGAGTCCGTCGCCGATCGCGGCCGGGACGGGCAGGGGCCCGGGGCTGCGGTCGCCGATGATGCGCTTCAGCACCAGCTCAGCGGAGATCAGGCAGATCGGCATGCCGATGCCGGGGTTGGTGCCGGCGCCCACGTAGTAGAGGTTCGTCAGCTTCCGGCTCACGTTGCGGGGCCGGAAGATGGTCTGCTTCGTCGTGTGGGCCAGACCGAGGGCCGATCCCCCGTACGCGTGGTAGTCGGCGGTGAAGTCCCGCGAGGTGTAGCTGCGCTCGAAGACGATCCGGTCCTGCAGGTCCGGCACGTCGAAGTCCCGGGCCACCAGCTCGAGGGTGCGCTGCCGGTAGCGGGCGATGTCGGCGTCGGTCATCGACAGGCTCGGGGCCAGCGGGACCAGGACGAACAGGTTCTCCCGGTCCGCCGGCGCCGTGGTGGGATCGGTGCGGCTCGGGGCGCAGACGTAGTACGACGGGTCGTCGGGCCAGGCCGGCCGGTCGAAGAGGTCGGCGAAGGCGGCGCGCCAGTCCTGCCCGAAAGCCAGGTTGTGGTGGGTCAGCTGCGGCAGCCGGCCCCGGACGCCGAGGTAGAGGATGAAGGCGCTCGGCGCCAGCACCTTCCGCTTCCACGACCGCTCCGGGTGGCTGCGCGCCGCCGTCGGCAGCAGCTCGGTCTCGGTGTGGTGCATGTCGGCGTTCGAGATCACCAGATCGGCTCGGAGCTCCTCGCCCGAGGCGAGGCGCACACCGGTCGCCCGGCGGCCGGCGGTGAGGATCTCGGCCACCGGCGCCTCGGTGCGGTGCGTGACCCCGTGCTGCTGCCCGAGGCGGACCAGGGCCTGGACGATCGAGTAGATCCCGCCCCGGGGGTAGAAGACGCCCAGGTTAAAGTCGATGTGGCTCAAGATGTTGTAGAGCGCGGGGGTGTTGAACGGCGACGACCCGAGGAAGACCAGCTGGTACTCCAGGATCTTGCGGACGGCGTCGGTGGTGAAGGACCGGCTGATGTAGTCGTGCATGTTCTCGAACACGTGCAGCTGCCGGGCCTGACGAGCCGTCTGGACGTCGAAGAAGTCGAGCAGGCCGTTGGTGTTGCGGTACATGAACCGGTCGATGGCCACCTGGTACTGCGCCTCGGCCCGGTCCAGGTAGTCCCGCAGAGCCTGACCGCTGCCCGGCTCCAGCCGTTCGAAGGTGGGCACGTCCCGGGTGAGGTCGGAGGTCATGTCGACGACCTGGTCGGTGCCGCGGAACGTGATCCGGTAGGACGGGTCCAGGCGGATCAGGTCGAGGTGGTCCTCCACCCGCTCGCCCAGCAGGGCGAAGAAGTGCTCGAAGATGTCCGGCATCAGGTACCACGAGGGCCCCATGTCGAACCGGAAGCCGTCGGCCTCGAAGTAGTTCGCCCGACCGCCCACCAGCTGGTTCTTCTCCAGCACGGTGACGTCGTGACCCTGCTTGGCCAGCAGCGCAGCGCTCGCCAGTCCACCGATGCCGCCCCCGATGACGATCGCTGCGCTCATGGGACCCGACGGTAGCGCGGGGCCAGAACGATCAGCATCACCAGACCGACGGCGGCCGGCAGCCACTGCCCGCTCCACAGGTTCACCGAGGACCAGAACACGAGCACCAGCCACAGGTTCCGGGCGAACAGGCCGGGCACCGGTCGGGGAAGCCGGCGCAGCGCCAGCACGGCGATGCCTCCGGAGAGCACCCATCCGAAGAAGTTGATGAGTGGCACGCCGTAGTAGATCCCGGGCTCGTCCCAGCTCCAGAACCCCAGCAGCACCGCCGCCGGGTCCAGCACCAGGTCCACAGCGACCAGCAGGACCACCGCGACCCACGCCCGCCGGGTCATGGCCAGCGCGCCGAGGATCAACGGCGTCCAGGCCAGCAGCACCGTCGGCGGGGCCAGCCCGAGCAACGGCGGACCGAGCACCTGGCTGTAGGAGAACCGGCCGTACGGTAGCCCGGTGGCCACCGCGACCGACTCCACCACCAACGCGTAGAGACCCAGTGCCACCAGCAGGCCGATCCCACCCCGGGGACCCAACCACCGGACGGCCCCGACGATCACGGGAGTGGAGAACACCAGGATGGCCAGCGCCGAGACCCACCACACCTCCGGCCGGAGCGGGGCGTTCGCCAAGCCCAACCCGGCGATGACCAACAGCGCCGCCAACGGCCACCGGTACCGCAGCAACGCCTCATCCACCGGCCCAGTATCGACGCTGCGCGCCCTGATCCGGGTCTCGCGACCGCGTTTCTGGATCTACCTGCTCGGGCCGTTCATGATCGCCCTGGCCGCGACCTCGCTGCGACCGCCGGTGGAGGTGTGGCTGCTCGGGTTGTATCTGACGCTGCCGGCGAACCTGCTCATCTACGGCGTGAACGACCTGTACGACGTCGACACCGACCGGCTCAACCCCAAGAAGCAGGACTACGAGAACCTGCTCCAGCCCGGTCAGCGGCGCGGCCTGGTCGTCGCCATCCTGGCCCTGAACCTGCCGTTCCTGGCCCTCGTGCCGTTCCTTCCCCACGCCTGGCCGTGGTTGCTGCTGTTCGTGCTGACCGGTGTGGGCTACTCGATGCCGCCGGTGCGTGCCAAGAGCCGTCCGGTCCTGGACGCCGCCTTCAACATCTTGTACGTCGCCCCCGGCATCGCCGCGTACGCGACCCTGAGCGGCGGATCACCGCCCTGGAGGGTGCTGCTGCCGGCGCTGCTGTGGTGCATGGCCATGCACGCCTACTCCGCCGTGCCCGACATCACCGCCGACCAGGAGGCGGGGGTGCCGACCGTCGCCACCCTGTTCGGGCGGCGCCGGACGCTGCTGCTGTGCGGAGCGGCCTACGCGCTGGCCGCCGTGCTGGTCTACCCGTCCGTCGGGCTGTTCGCGGCGGTCGCCGGGGCGACCTACCTCGTCCTGATCGCCCTGTCGCTGCGAAGTCAGGGACCGGAGCAGCTGTTCGCCGTCTACCGACGGTTCCCGGTGGTCAACACCGTGGTGGGCGGCGCCATGTTCTGCGTCGTCGGCGTCCAGCACGCCACCTGGCCGTTCGTCTGACGGCGCCACCCCGGGGTCGGCCCGGCCCTCCCACGAGGTGCCGGGTCAGAGCAGCGTCCGTACGGTGTCGTACGCCAGCCGCACCGCCAGGCCGGCGATGACGACCAGGAAGACCTTGCGGACGAACCCGTTGCCCTTGCTGATGGCGGTCCGGGCCCCGAGGAAGCCACCCACCAGGTTGGCTGCGCCCATCATCAACCCCAGCTGCCACAGCACCGACCCGTGGGCGGCGAAGACGGCGATGGCCGACAGGTTGGTGACGAGGTTGGCGATCTTGGCCTGCGCGCTGGCCTCCAGGAAGCCCCAGCCCAGCAGGCCCACCAGCAGGATGACGAAGAACGAGCCGGTGCCCGGACCGAGGATGCCGTCGTACGCCCCGACCGCCAGGCCGATCGCCAGCGTGATCAGGTAGTGCTTCCGGCCGGCGTGCTTGCGCTCGGTGACCAGACCGAGCTCGGGCCGCCGCCAGGTGTAGATCCCGACCACGATCAGGGCCAGCAGCACGATCGGGGTGAAGACCTCCCGGGGCAGGAACCGGGCCACCTGGGCGCCCAGGGCCGAACCGATCGAGGACCCGGCCACCAGGGGCAGCACGCTGCGCCACCCGGGTCGGACCTTGATCGCGTACAGCAGCGAGCTGGTCGCGGTCCCCCACACCGACGACACCTTGTTGGTGCCGAGGATGGAGGCGGTGGGCGTCGAGTCGGGCAGCCCGATCAGGAGCGCGGGGAGCTGCAGCAGACCGCCCCCACCCACCACCGCGTCCACCCAGCCCGCGGCGAAGGCGACCACCACGAGGATGACGACGGTCGCGGTGCTGATCTGCAGGGCGTCCACGGCGGGGTCGGCGGGAGCTGGGTCGTTGGCGGTGCGGTCAGTCGAGGACGGGGCGGCCGTGCACGACGGCGACGATCCGCCCGACGGCGTCCTCCAGCGGGATGTTCTCGCTGGCGCCCGTGGCGCGGTCCCGCAGCTCCACCACGCCGTCGGCCAGACCGCGGCCGACCACGACGGAGGTGGGCATGCCCAGGATCTCGGCGTCGGCGAACTTCACCCCGGGGCTGGCCTTGCGGTCGTCCAGGAGCACGCTGACACCGGCGTCGTCGAGCTCGCGGGCCAGGTCGGTGGCCGCGTTCAGCACCGCCTCACCCTTCCCGGTGGCCAGGATCTGCACGTCGTACGGCGCGAGCTCGCGCGGCCAGCACAGACCCTTCTCGTCGCTGGTGCCCTCGGCCACGGCGGCGACGGCGCGGGAGACCCCGACCCCGTACGAGCCCATGGTGACGGTGACCAGCTTCCCGTTGCTGTCGAGGACCTTGCAGCCCAGCGCCTCGGCGTACTTGCGGCCGAGCTGGAAGATGTGGCCCATCTCGATCCCCCGGGCCAGCCGCAGCGGCCCGGAACCGTCGGGGGCCGGGTCGCCCTCCTTGATCTCGGCCACGTCCAGCACCCCGTCCGGGGTGAAGTCGCGGCCGCAGACCAGGTCGAAGACGTGCCGGCCGGGCGTGTCCGCGCCGGTCACCCAGCGGGTGCCGGTGACCACCCGGGGATCGGCCAGGTAGCGGATGCCGGAGGCGTTGTCGGCGCCGAGCACCCCGGGGCCGATGTAGCCCTTGGCCAGGCTCGGGTGGTCGACGAAGTCCTCCTCGGTGAAGGCCTCGGCCTCGTCCGGCTCGAGCTGGGCGGCCAGCCGCTTGAGGTCGACCTCGCGGTCACCGGGCACGGCGATGGCCAGCGGCTCGCGGCTGCCGTCCACCTTGCGCACCATCACCAGCACGTTCTTGAGCGTGTCCGCTGCGGTCCACGGCCGGTCGTCGCGGGCGACGTGCGCATTGGCATGGTCGACCAGGGTCTGGATGGTCGGGGTGTCGGGGGTGTCGTGGACGTGGGCGGCGGGTGCGTCCTCGTACGGCAGCGGGTCGGGCGCGGCCACGTGCACGGCCTCCACGTTCGCCGCGTAACCACCGGCGGACGCGACGAAGGTGTCCTCCCCGTTCTCGGCCACGGCCAGGAACTCCTCGCTGGCCGAGCCGCCCATGGCCCCGGAGGTGGCGTGCACGATGACGTACTCGAAGCCGAGCCGGTTGAAGATCTTCACGTACGCGTCGCGGTGCGCCTGGTAGGACTTCTCCAGCCCGATGTCGTCGATGTCGAACGAGTAGGAGTCCTTCATCACGAACTCGCGGCCACGGAGCAGCCCGGCCCGGGGCCGCGCCTCGTCGCGGTACTTGGTCTGGATCTGGTAGAGCGACAGCGGCAGGTCCTTGTAGGAGCTGTACAGGTCCTTGACCAGCAGCGTGAACATCTCCTCGTGCGTCGGCCCGAGCAGGTAGTCGCCGCCCTTGCGGTCCTTGAGCCGGAAGATGTTCGGCCCGTAGTCGGTCCAGCGGCCGGTGGCGTCGTACGGCTCCCGGGGCAGCAGCGCCGGCAGGTGGACCTCCTGCGCGCCGATGGCGTCCATCTCCTCGCGGACGATCCGCTCCACGTTGCGCAGCACCTTGTAGCCCAGCGGCAGCCAGCTGTAGATCCCCGGAGCGGCCCGGCGGATGTAACCGGCCCGCACCAGCCACCGGTGGCTGGGCACCTCGGCGTCGGCCGGGTCGTCGCGCAGGGTCCGGACGAAGAGCTCCGACAAGCGGGTGATCACTGTGCTGCCTTCCTCCCACCGGTCCGCCCGGCGAGCCGTCCCACCCTATCCAGGCCCGGCCCGGGCACCGAACGACTTCCTCGAGCGGCGGCGACGCCCGGCCGCCCCGGTGACGCGCCGGAGCGACTCCCGTGCCGCAGGTACAGCACCAGCATCACCCCGGCGGTGGTCAGGTTGAAGCCGTGCACGGCCCAGGCCGGACCGATCGGCACGTGGACGACGTAGACGGTGTAGAGGCCGTTGCCCAGGTTGGCCAGACCGATGTTGGCGAAGCTGTACGAGGAGAGGTTCCGGGTGCGGTAGGCCTTGATCACCATCGGCAGCTGGCTGACCACGAAGATCGCGGCGGCCACGGATCCGGCGAGCAACGCGAGCTGGTGCACGGGTGTCTCCCTTCTGATCGACGGCCGCGCCCCCTGCGCGGCCTCGACCATCGAACCGCCGGACGAGCCGGAGCGGATCGGCGCCGACACCCAACCGGTCGCCCACGCCCCGGCTGGCGGTGGCGGTCGGCACCCAGCCGGACCAGGGCGGACGTCCGGAAAGACCCTGTTCCGCCGGCGGCCGGGCGGTCTACCATCGGTCGCGTGGCGACCGGCGGGCGGGGGGCGATGCAGGACATCCGCTTCGCGCGGTCGCTCGACGGGGTGGGGATCGCGTACGCCGTCCACGGGTCCGGGCCGCCGCTGCTCGTCGACGCCTGCTGGCTGAGCCACCTCCAGTTCGACTGGCAGAGCCCGGTGTGGCGGCACTTCCTGGTCGAGCTGGGCGAGGTCGCCACCGTGATCCGCTACGACGAGCGGGGGCACGGGCTGTCGGACCGAGGTGTCACCGATCACAGCCTGGACGCCCGGCTCGCCGATCTGGAGGCGGTCGTCGACGACATGGGCCTCGAGCGCTTCGCCCTGCTCGCCATGGCGCAGGGCGGTCCGGTGGCGATCGAGTACGCCGCCCGCCACCCCGATCGGTTGACCCGACTCGCCTTCTACTGCAGCTATCCGGGCGCCGAGGACCTCACCACTCCCGAGGCCGTGGAGCTCTACGCGGCCTTCGAGGCCATGATCAAGGTCGGGTGGGCGCGGCCGACGTCGGAGTTCCGTCGGGTCTTCAGCAGCATGATGATCCCCGGCGGGACCGAGGAGCAGATGCGCTGGCTGGACGACCTGCAGAAGATGTCGGTCGACGCCGAGACGGCCGTCCTGGCTCGCCGGCAGCGCCAGCTCATCGACGTCAGCGACCGGATGGCCGACCTCGACCTGCCGACCCTGGTGCTGCACAGCCGGGGCGACCAGATGATCCGCTTCGAGGAGGGCCGGGCGCTGGCCACCGGCATCGGCGGTGCCCGGCTGGTGGCCCTGGAGAGCGACAACCACATCCTCCTGGCCGACGAACCGGCCTGGCAGGTGTTCCTGCGTGAGATCACCGCCTTCCTCGCCCCGGACCGGGTCCCGGAACCGGCGCCACGGATCAGCGCCGACACCTCGACGGTGTCGAGCCTCTCTCCGCGGGAGCTCGACATCCTCACCCTGGCCGCCCGCGGTCTCGACAACGACGCGATCGCCGCCGAGCTCGTGCTCTCGGTCCGGACCGTCGAGCGCCATCTGCAGAACAGCTACGCCAAGCTCGGACTGCAGGGCCGCACCGCCCGCGCCGCGGCGGTCGGCAAGCTGCTGTCGCGGGCCTGACCCTCCGCCCGACTACGCGTCGGCCGCCACCGACCGGTCCGCCCCGGCGGGCGGGATTGCGCGTCGGCGCCGATGCCCGCCCCCGCCGCTTCTTCCTACGGTTATCGCACCAACCAACCGAATGGAGGACATCGTGACCACCACGACCACCACCACCTCGATCACCGACTCCGACGAGGACCGGGCCCTCAAGGCCAAGCACGCGGCGATGTGGGCGAGCGGCAGCTACCGCACCGTCGTCGACGACGTCGTCGGCGGCCTCGGCGGGCTCCTCGTCGACGCCCTCGACATCCACCCGGGCGAGCGCGTGCTCGACGTCGCCGCCGGGACCGGGTCGTCCGCCCTGCCCGCCACCCGGCGGGGAGCCGACGTCACGGCCACCGACCTCACCCCGGAGCTCCTCGACGTGGGACGGGCTGCCGCCGCCGCGGAGGGGCTGGAACTCCACTGGCAGACCGCTGACGCGGAGGCGCTGCCGTTCGCGGACGGGACGTTCGACGTCGTCCTGTCGGCCATCGGGGTGATGTTCGCGCCGCACCATCAGCAGGCCGCTGACGAGCTGGTCCGGGTGTGCGCACCCGGCGGGCGGATCGGCGTGCTGAGCTGGACGCCGGAAGGGTTCATCGGGCAGGTGTTCGCCGTGATGAAGCCGTACGCCCCGCCGCCCCCGCCCGGTGCCTCACCCGCGCCGCTGTGGGGTCGGGCCGACCACGTGCACAGCCTGCTCGGTGACCGGGTGACGCACCTGGTCGCGCACCAGCAGACCCTCCGGGTCGACAGGTTCAGCGACGGCGTCGAGTTCCGCGAGTTCATGAAGACGAACTACGGCCCGACCCTCGCCGTCTACCGCTTCCTCGCCGACGACCCGGCACGGGTGGCCGCGCTGGACGCGGATCTGGCGGACCTGGGGGACCGGTTCCTGCAGGACGGGGTCATGGACTGGGAGTACCTCCTGGTCACCGCGCGTCGGGTCTGACGTCACCGTCACGACTGCCGCCCCCACCCACGGACCCGTCCGTGGGTGGGGACCCGGCTCACCCGCTCCACACCCCTCGACCGGACCACCGGACCACCGGACAGCCCACCACCTGCCTCACCACCAGAAAGGACGTCGCCGTGTTCCCGCCCGATCGTCACGACCTGCCGCTCGACTCCCTCGACGTCAGCCGACAGGCGGCGGAACGGTCCGCCGTGCTGGCGGCTGTCCGGGAGCAGCGCCGGCGGCAGCCCCGGGCCGCACCCACCGGACAGCGGTCCTCGCTGGCGACCGGGCTCGGGCTCCTCGACGGCTGGCTCCGGCGCCGTCGGCTCTCCTGAGCAGCTTGTGCGGCGCTCGGGAGTGACCCGGCCCCGGCGTTCAGTAGTGGATCGTGGCGAACTCGCCGACCTCCGCGAACCCCACCCGCAGGTAGGTCGCGCGGGCGGGCCGGTTGAAGTCGTTGACGTAGAGACTCACGGTCGGGGCGATCGACTGCGCGAGCCGCACGACCGCGGCCATCGCCGGGGCGGCCAGCCCCCGACCGCGCAGCGCCGGGTCCAACCAGACCCCCTGGACCTGGCAGACCGCGCCGGCGACGGAGCCGACGTCGGCCTTGAAGACCACCCGGCCGTCCTGGATCAGCCCGAAGGCGCGGCCGGTGGTGATCAGCTGCCGGACGTAGAACCGGTAGCCGGCCGGGTTGCCCTGGACCGGGGAGACGCCGACCTCCTCGGTGTACATCTTCACGGCGGCCTCGTAGTAGCTGTCCCAGTGCTCGAGGCTCATCCGCCGGACACCCGGGTCGGGGTCGATCTGCGGGGCGCCGGAGATCGACATCACCGGCTGGCTGGGCCGGACGTCCCGGACCTTGCTCCACGGGGTGCCCCAGCGCTCCGCCAGCCGCCGCCACAGGTCGAGGGCCACACCGGACGGCCCGATGATCGAGAAGCAGGTGCGTTCGGGCCCGGCGAACTCGGCCCAGGCGGCGACCGCCTCCGTGTCGGCGTTCACCGGCACCAGGTTGGCCCCCGCGTGGCAGAGGGCCCTCAGCTCGCCGTCCCGTTCGTACCCCCAGACGGGGCAGCCCAGGCTCGACGCCTCCACCCCGGCGGCCCGGATCCGGGAGCCCACGAACACGTTCTCGATGGGGCGCAGGGCGAGCAGCCGCAGGACCTCGGGCAGATCCGTACGGTCCAGGACCCGCACCCGCCCGACACCACCGCCGGTGGTCGACAACGGGGGGCGCAGGGCGGTCACGTCAGAGCACGCTACCGGTTGGCCGGCCGACGGTGGTCACGAGCGGAGGCTCGCCGGTCAGCCGACGCTGACCGACGGAGATCCCTCACCGGCCGGCATCTCCTCGGCCAGCCGCAGCGCCTCCTCGATCAGGGTCTCGACGATGTCGGACTCCTTGACCGTCTTGATCACCTCACCGCGGACGAAGATCTGACCCTTGCCGTTGCCGGAGGCGACCCCCAGGTCGGCCTCGCGGGCCTCCCCCGGCCCGTTCACGACACACCCCATGACGGCGACCCGCAGCGGCACCTCGAGGCCCTCCAGACCCGCGGTGACGGCGTCGGCCAGCTTGTAGACGTCGACCTGGGCCCGGCCGCAGGACGGGCAGGAGACGATCTCCAGCTTGCGGGGCCGCAGGTTGAGCGACTGCAGGATCTGCAGACCGACCTTGACCTCCTCGACCGGCGGGGCCGACAGCGAGACGCGGATGGTGTCGCCGATCCCGCGGCTGAGCAGCGAGCCGAAGGCCACCGACGACTTGATCGTTCCCTGGAACGCCGGACCGGCCTCGGTGACGCCGAGGTGCAGCGGGTAGTCGCAGGCCTCACTCAGCATCTCGTACGCCCGCACCATGATCACCGGGTCGTTGTGCTTGACGCTGATCTTGAAGTCCCGGAACCCGTGCTCCTCGAACAGGCTCGCCTCCCACAGCGCCGACTCGACCAGGGCCTCGGGCGTCGCCTTGCCGTGCTTGGCCAGCAGCCGCTTGTCCAGCGAGCCGGCGTTGACACCGATCCGGATCGACGTGCCGTGATCCCGCGCCGCGGCGGCGATCTCCTTGACCTGGTCGTCGAAGGCGCGGATGTTGCCCGGGTTGACCCGCACCGCGGCGCAGCCCGCCTCGATGGCGGCGAAGACGTACTTGGGTTGGAAGTGGATGTCGGCGATCACGGGGATCTGCGACTTGTGCGCGATGGCCGGGAGCGCGTCGGCGTCGTCCTGGCTGGGCACGGCCACCCGGACGATGTCGCAGCCGGTGGCGGTCAGCTCGGCGATCTGCTGCAACGTGGCGTTGATGTCGGAGGTCAACGTCGTGGTCATGGACTGCACGCTGACCGGGGCGTCACCGCCGACCATGACCTTGCCGACCTTGATCTGGCGGGTCGGGCGGCGCGGGGCCAGCACGGGCGGAGGCATGGGCGGGAGCCCGAGATCGATACTCATGTCTGCTCCAGCGTAGCCCCGGGGTCCTCCTCGCGAGCGATCGCGAGCGGAGCGCCGGATCTGTCAGCACGACTGAGGGAGCGGACACGCCTTTCGTCCGCGAGCGAGGGAGGACGACAGATCCCTCAGCGCGCAGCGAACAGCGAGTGAGGACAACGCCGTCGGTGGCCGGGGCTAGCGTCGACCGGGTGACCGACATCACCCCCACCCTCAAGGACACCCTGCAGCGCTACCTGCGCAAGGAGCGGTCCGCGCTGCTGGCCACGCTCGACGGCCTGGAGGAGCGGCAGATCCGTTGGCCGTTCACGCCCACCGGCACCAACCTGCTGGGTCTCGTCAAGCACACGGCCAGCGTCAGCCTCGGCTACTTCGGCGAGACGTTCGGTCGCGACCACGGTCAGGCGCTGCCGTGGTTCGACGACGACGCCCGGGAGAACGACGACCTGTGGGCGACCGCCGGGGAGACCCGGGAGCAGATCGTCAGCCTGTACGAGGCCTCCGCGCGCGAGGCGGACGCGACGATCGCGGCCCTGGACCTGGACTCACCGGGGCGGGTGCCCTGGTGGGGCGAGCACGGCGACGTGACCCTCGGCCGGATCCTGGTGCACATGATCGCCGAGACCGCTCACCACGCCGGTCACGCCGACATCGTCCGCGAGATGCTGCTCGGCACGGCTCCGGACGCGGACCCGAACCTGCCGGGCTGGGACGCCGGGCAGTGGGCCGCCTACCGCTCGGGTCTGGAGGAGATCGCCGCCTCGGCCGGCGCCTGACCCCCGACCCGTACTCACCCCCGGGACCAGAACGCACGCAGCTCCCGGGCCAGGGCAGCGGGCTGCTCCAGGGGCACCAGGGTGCGCGACCCCGGGATCGTCACCGCGGTCGCGGACGGGGTCAGGGCCGCGGCAGCGGCCGCGGCCCCGGGCGTCCAGTCGCCCCGGTCGTCGCCGGCGACGTACAGGCAGGGAACGGCGATGTCGGCCAGCCCGGACGTGACGTCGGCACGGTCGACGATGAAGGACCGCAGGGCCAGCGCCAGGCTGCGCCGGGTGGGGGTGCCCACGCTGCCGAGGACCGCGGTACGGATCCCCGGGTCGGCGGCCGACGCCTCGGTCAGCAGGGCCGTCAGGATCGCGGCGCGGACGGGCCCGACCGGACCGAGCCACCGCAGCATCGGTGCGAGGAGGCGGATCTGCCGCCGCAGGGCCGGCGGGACCGGCTCGGTCGGGGCGCTGACGGCAGCCAGGCTGCGGAGCAGCCCGGGCCGCCGGGCGAGCTCGTACCCGACGTGACCGCCGAACGCGTTGCCCACCCAGTCCACCGGACCGTCCAGACCCAGGTCGGCCGCGTGCGCTCCGGTCAGCAGGTCCTGGGCGGCGTCGGCGGCCTCGGCGATCGTGCTCCGGCGGCCGAGTGGCTCGCTGGCCCCCAGACCGGGACCGTCGACGACCACGAGGCGGCGACCGGGCAGCAAGGGCAGCAACGGGTCGAAGGTGCGGCCGTCGACGAACATCGACGGCCACAGCACCGTGGCCGGGCCCGTGCCGAGCACGCGGACGTGGAGGCGCCCCAGTCGGGTGGGCACCCGGTGGGTCTCCTGGGTGCGGGCGGGTGGTGTGGACATCGGCGCTCCTCGACTTTGATGTTAGCCTAACTAACGTGAATACGAGAAGGTACCAGATGTCGAGGCGCGCCGACTCCGTCACCGACACCGGGGATCGGATCGTCGACGCGCTGCTCGCCCGGTTCGGCGCCCTGCCCTACGACCGGATCCGGCTGGAGGACGTCGCGGCCGACGCCGGGGTGAGCCTGCAGACGGTGATCCGACGGTTCGGGAGCAAGGCGGGTCTGGTCACCGCGATGGCCGGACGGGAGCTCACCCGCATCGCCGGGACCCGGGAGCAGCACCGCGGCGAACCCGCCACCCGGGTGGTGGCCGACCTGGTCGCCCACTACGAGCGGTACGGCGACCTCATCCTCAAGGTCTACGCCGAGGCGGCCCAGGTCGAGGGGCTGGGCGAGATCGCCCGGAGCGGCCGCGCGTACCACGTGCAGTGGTGCGAGGAGGCGTTCGCGCCTGCGCTCGAGCACCTCACGGACGCCTCGCTGCTCCGCCGGCGGCGGGCCCAGCTGGTGGCCCTCTGCGACGCCACGACCTGGCGGATCCTGCGGCGGGACGCCGGTCTGGAGCCGGCCGAGATCGAGACGGCGCTGCTGGAGCTGATCGCACCGCTGCTCGCCGAGGACGACGGGTGACCGTCGACCGCCCGGCCCTCAGAACAGGCGGATCGGGTCGATCAGGTCGGCCAGGATCAACACGATGCCGGAGACCAGGATGATCCCGCCGACCGCGTACGCGACCGGCAGCATCCGCGCCGTGTCGACGTAGCCGGGATCCGGTCGCCCGCGGAGCCGGGCCAGCAGCTTCTTCAGACCCTCGTAGAGGGCCCCCAGGATGTGGCCACCGTCCAGCGGGAGCAGCGGGATGAAGTTGAACAGGGCGACGAACAGGTTCACCGAGCCGAGCAGCATGAACATGGTGGCGACCTTGTCGGCCGCGCCGATCTTGTCGGTCGAGGCCACCTCGCCCGCGGCGCGACTGGCCCCCACGATGCTCATCGGCCCGTAGATGTCGCGCGGCTTGCCGGTCACCAGGTTCGCGGCGGTGAAGTAGACCTTCGCAGGAAAGGCCAGCAGGGCGTGGCCCGTCTGCTCGGCCATGGTGACCATGTCGCCGAGGACCACGACGGGCCCGCCCCGCTCGCGCTGCACGACCGGCTCGACTCCGAAGAACCCGGCCGCGACCCGCTTGCCCGGGTCCCAGCGGTCCGGCACGCCGGTGATCACCGTGGTCACCGGCGTGAGCTGCACGTCGCGGCCGTCGCGTCGCACGGTGATCTGCGCGGGCTGGTCCAGGTTGGCCCGGATCAGCAACGACATCTCGTCCCAGTCGCTCACCGGCCGGCCGTTGAACGCGACGACGGTGTCACCGGGCTGGATCCCGGACGCGTACGCCGGCGTCTTCGGCTTGCCCGCGCAGTCGTCCGTCGGCTCGCCCACGGCGACGATGCACTCCTGGACCCGGTTCACGGTGAGCTGGGTCCGGTTGACCCCGTACGTCGCCGTGACGCCCAGGATGATGACGAAGGCCAGCAGGATGTTCATCATCGGGCCGCCGGCCATGATGATGAGCTTCTGCCAGACCTTCTTCTGGTAGAACAGCCGGCCGTCGTCCTCGGGCCGGATGGTCTCCCACTCGGCCTCCCGGGCATTGTCGGCCAGCGACTGGAAGATGCCGGTGCGGGCCGAGCGGACCTGCCCCGGGTTGTCCTTGGCCGGCGGGTACATGCCGACGAAGCGGACGTAGCCCCCCAGCGGGACGGCCTTGAAGCCGTACTCGGTCTCGCCGCGGAACCGGGACCACACGGTGCGGCCGAAGCCGACGAAGTACTGCGTCGTGCGGACGTCGAAGATCTTGCCGGGCACCAGGTGGCCGATCTCGTGCAGGGCGATCGAGGCCATCACCAGGACGAAGAACAGCACGGCGCCGAGACCGTAGACCAGGTAGTCCATCTAGCGTCCGTGCTCCCTCTCCGCGATGGCGGACACCACCTGACGGGCCCGCTGGCGCGCCCAGGTGTCGGCCGCCAGCACGCGCTCGAGGGTGAGCTCGTCGTCCGGCGACCACACCGAGCGTACGTCGTCGGGGGTCGCCGTCACCTGCTCACCGGAGCTCGGCGTCACGTGCTCGTCGAGGACCGCGACCACCACGTCGACGATGCCGAGGAAGCCGAGGTCGCCGGCGTGGAAGGCCTCGACCGCCTCCTCGTTGGCGGCGTTGTAGACCGCCGGAGCGGTGCCGCTAAGCCGCCCGGCCCGGCGCGCCAGCTCGACCGCCGGGAACGCCTCGTCGTCCAGCGGCTCGAACGTCCAGGTCGCGGCGGTCGACCAGTCGCAGGACCGAGCCGCCCCGGGGATGCGCTCGGGCCAGCCCAGACCCAGCGCGATCGGCAGCTTCATGTCCGGTGGGGAGCACTGGGCCAGCGTGGAGCCGTCCACGAACTGCACCATCGAGTGCACCACCGACTGCGGGTGCACGACCACGTCGATCCGGTCCAGGTCGACCCCGTAGAGCAGGTGCGCCTCCAGCAGCTCCAGCCCCTTGTTGATCAGCGTGGCGCTGTTCGTCGTGATCACCCGCCCCATCGCCCAGGTCGGGTGCGCCAGCGCCTGCTCGGGGGTGACGTCGCGCATCTGCTCCCGGGTGAGCCCGCGGAACGGACCCCCGCTGGCGGTCAGGACCAGACGGTCGACCTCGGCGGCGGTTCCGCCGCGCAGCGCCTGGGCCAGGGCGGAGTGCTCGGAGTCGACGGCGACGATCTGACCCGGCTGCGCGGCGCCCGTGACCAGGGCGCCGCCGACGACCAGCGACTCCTTGTTGGCCAGGGCCAGGATCCGGCCGGCCTCCAGGGCGGCCAACGTGGGACGCAGCCCGGCCGAGCCGGTGATGCCGTTCAGCACCACGTCGCAGGGGACCTTCGCGAGCTCGGTGGCGGCGTCGGGTCCGGCGATGATGCGGGGCAGCCTCGCCTCGCCGGTGGCCCAGCCGCGCCGCGAGGCCTCGGCGTAGAAGGCGAGCTGGAGGTCCTGCACCATCGTCGACCGGGTGACCGCGACGACAGCGACCCCGGCCTCCAGGGCCTGCCGCGCCAGCAGCTCGATCTGACCGCCGCCGGCGCCCAGCCCGACCACCCGGAAGCGGTCCGGTGCCGCAGCGATCACCTCCAGCGCCTGCGTACCGATGGAGCCGGTGCTGCCCAGGATGACCACGTCGCGCACCGGGTCAGTCTGGCAGCATCCCGGCACCGGGGGCTGAGTGCGTGACGTCGCACCGTCGGAGGCACGTCCTAGGCTCGGGTCATGCCGTTCACCGCGTTCCCCCGCAGCACCCCCAGCGCCCAGGGCGTCGACGCCGCCGGCGTCGAGGCGTTCCTGGACCAGATGGCCGTCACCGATGACGTGGAGCTGCACAGCCTGATGCTGCTGCGCAACGGGCACGTGGTCACCGAGGGCTGGTGGGCGCCGTACGCCCCGGACCGGGTGCACCTGCTCTACTCGCTGAGCAAGAGCTTCGCCTCCACCGCCGCCGGGCTGGCCGTGGCCGAGGGTCTGCTGGACCTGGACCGCACCGTGCTCTCCTACTTCCCCGAGCTGGACGCCGACGTCACCGACGAGCGCAGCCGGTCGATGCTGGTCCGGCACGTGGCGGCGATGGCCAGCGGGCACCACGCCGAGACCATCGAGCAGGCGATCGCGCTCGACCCGGCCGAGCCGGTCCGCGGCTTCCTGCAGATCCCGCCGGAGCACGAGCCGGGCACCTGGTTCGCCTACAACCAGCCGTGCACCTACACGCTGGCCGCCATCGTGCAGCGGGAGTCGGGTCAGGGTCTGGTCGACTACCTGACCCCGCGACTGTTCGAGCCCCTGGGCATCGGGCGGGTCGGCTGGCAGCAGCAGCCGCCGGGCCGCGCCCTGGGCTTCACGGGTCTGCACGCCACCACCGACGCGATCGCCAAGCTGGGTCAGCTCTACCTGCAGCGCGGGTGGTGGGGGGACCGCCGGCTGCTGCCCGAGGAGTGGGTCGAGGAGGCGACCAGCGTGCAGGTCGAGAACCCCCTCGAGGAGAACCCGGACTGGAGCCAGGGCTACGGCTTCCAGTTCTGGATGGCCCGCCACGGGTATCGCGGTGACGGGGCGTACGGGCAGTACTGCATCGTGCTGCCCGAGCAGCAGACCGTGGTGGCCATCACCGGCGCCTCGCTGGACATGCAGACGGTGCTCGACGGGCTGTGGACCCACGTGCTACCTGCCCTGGGCGACGACCACCGCTCCAGCCCGGACCGGACGGCCGCCGACGTGCGGCTGGCCCGGAGGATGACCGCTCTGGCCCTGCCCGCGGCCACCGGCAAGCCGGACCCCGAGGAGACCCCCGAGCGGTGGGAGGACGCCGTGTTCACCCCCCGGGGCGGACGGTGCGAGCACCAGCCCACCCTCACCGCTGTGGAGACGAGCCGAGCTGGCGACGGGTGGCGGATCACCCTGGTCGAGGACGACCGGCGGTTGTCCGGCGTGCTGGGGGGCGACGGCTGGCAGGTCGCCGACGGGCCCGACGCCGAGGGTCGCGACGGGGTGCCGGTCGCGGTCAGCGGCGGCTGGGACGGCGGCCGGCTCGCGGTCGAGGTGCTGTTCCTCGAGACCCCGCACCGGTTGACGGTCCGCTGCGACTCCGAGTACGCGACCTTCACCGCGACCTGGGGCACCGTCCCGCTGCGGGCCGGCACCCTGCAGGACCTGCGCAAGCCGGACTGAGCCCGGTCCGCCCCGGGCGGGCGCGCCCCGCTCAGCGGGGTTCGAGGGACGCCTCGTCGGCGGTGGACAGCGTGAGCACGGCCTCCTCGACGGCGTCGTGGGACTCGATCGACCGCTCGACCCGGCGCAGCCGCACCGCGACGTCGTGCTCGAGCTCGTCGCCCGCGAGATCGACCGCCGCGACCAGGAAGACCCGCTCCGGACCGACGAACTCCAGGTGCAGGTAGGTGACACGGTCGATCTCGGCGGAGGCGAGCAGGTCGGTCAGCACCCGGTTGCGGTAGTCGGTGGGCACCGCCTCGCCGATCAGGAACCGCCGGTTGCGGTTGATCAGCACCACCGCGATCACCCCCAGGAGCACACCGACCAGGATCGAGCCGATCGCGTCCGGCACCGGTGACCCGGTCAGCTGGTGCAGCGCGATGCCCCCGAAGGCGATCAGCAGCCCCACCAGAGCGGCCGCGTCCTCGAAGAACACCGCCCGCAGCGTCGGGTTGGAGGTGTTCAGCACGTACGCCAGGTGCCGCCGCTTCAGCCGGTCCGCGTTCCGGCGGGTCTGCCGGAACGCCTGGGTGAAGGAGATCCCCTCCAGCACGAAGGCGACCGCCAGCACCACGTACGCGATCAGGTAGTCGCTAGCCGGCTCGGGGTTCCGCAGCTCGCTGACCCCGTGGCTGATGGAGACCACAGCGCCGGCGGTGAACAGCCCGAAGGCGGCGAACATCGACCAGACGTACGCCTCCTTGCCGTAGCCCATCGGGTGGCGCACATCGCGCTGCCGCCCGGAGCGGCGCTCCGCGACGAGCAGGAACACCTCGTTGCCGGTGTCCGCCCAGGAGTGGGCGGCCTCGGCCAGCATCGAGGCCGACGAGGTGAGGGAGGCGGCCACCGTCTTGGCCACCGCGATCAACAGGTTGGCGACGAAGGCGACGATGACGGTGATCACGCTGTCCCCACCGCCGCCCCCGCTGGTCGGGGTCGTCGCGCGCGGGTCCGTGTCGTCCATCGCCACCGCCTCGGGAAGCCGACAGCCGGGCAGGCTGTCTGTGGTCTGATCCTCGCAGGCGCCCTCGGCCGTCGACGGGCCGCACAGCCAGTGACAGTCTCCTGACAGGTGCGTCCCAGGGCGGGCCCAGTCGGCCTGCGGATCCTCGTCTGCACTGCATCATCGAAGACAGGAGCTCTCGCGTGCCTCGTTCCACCACGATCGTCGTCGCCTCGGCCGCCGCCGGCGCACTGGCTCTCGGCATCGGCGTCGGCGTCGCCGGTCTCGCCTCGGCCGACCCGACCACCACGCCCTCGCCGAACCCCTCGGCGTCCGCCCCCGCCGATCCCGGTCGGGGCGGCCCCGGCCCCGGGGGGCACCGTGGCGGACCCGGCCGCGGTGCCTTCGAGGGTGACCTGGCCCAGCAGCTCGCCGAGAAGCTGGGCGTCACCGAGGCCAAGGTCACCACGGCGCTGCAGGAGATCCGCGAGGCGAACCGCCCGGCCAAGCCGTCCACCGCGCCGAGCGCCGACCCGAGCGCCAAGCCCACCCGCCCCGATCCCGCAGCCCGTGACGCGGCTCTGGCGAAGGCGCTGGCCGAGAAGCTCGGCCTCGACAGGGCGTTGGTGACCAAGGCCCTCGACGAGATCCGGGTCGCCCGTCAGGCCGACCGGGCTGCCGAGTTGAAGACCCGGCTCGACGCCGCGGTCAAGGCCGGCACGTTGACCCAGGCCGAGGCCGACGCCGTCACCAAGGCCGTCGAGAAGGGCGTGATCGGCGGCCGCTGACCCGGCCGAACCCCGACGCCCTCGGGGGTTCAGTGACCGCCGACGACGCGGAGCAGGTCGCGGGCGCGGCGGTCGGTCAGCACGTCCTCCAACCAGACGGGCTGGCCGTCCGGCCCGCTCAGCGGCACCCGCCAGTTCGGGTACTCGTCGATGGTGCCGGGCTGGTTCTGCACCCGCCGGTCGCCGATCGCGTCTCCCAGCGCCACGCACAGCAGCCGCGACTCGGTCCAGGTGAGATAGCGGTACAGGGCGGCAACGGTCGCCTCCTCGTCCGCCCCGTCGGGCAGCCCGTTGCGGCTGCGCAGGTTGTCCAGCCAGGCGGTGCGCTCGGCCTCGTCGACCGCCAGCTCCTCGGCCAGTGGGCGGGTGAGCACGCCCAGCCGGTCCCGCAGCCGTACGTGGTCGCCGGCCAGGTAGCCCGCCGTGGGCGGCAGGTCGTGGGTGGTCACCGAGGCCAGGCAGTACTCCCGCCACTTGTCCGGAGCCAGCGGTGACTGGTCGCCGTGGAAGTCGAACTCGAACCACAGGATCGAGGTGCCGAGGATGCCCCGCTCCCGCAGGTAGTCCCGCACCCACGGCTCGACCGTGCCCAGGTCCTCCCCCACCACCACGGCACCGGCCCGGTGGGCCTCCAGCGCCAGGATGCCGACCATCGCCTCGTGGTCGTTGCGGACGTAGGTCCCCTTCGTCGGGCCCGCTCCCTCCGGGATCCACCACAACCGAAACAGACCGATCACGTGGTCGACCCGGATGCCGCCCGCGTGCCGCAGGATGGTGCGCACCATCTCCCGGTACGGCGCGTACGCCTGGTCGGCGAGCCGGTCCGGACGCCACGGTGGCTGGCTCCAGTTCTGCCCGTTCTGGTTGTACGGGTCCGGCGGCGCCCCCACCGAGATCCCCTGCGCGTACGTGTCCTTCAACGCCCAGGCGTCGGCGCCGTACGGGTGCACCCCGACGGCGAGGTCGTGCATGATGCCCAGCCCCATGCCGGCCTGCTCGCCGGCCACCTGGGTGGCGGCCAGCTGCTCGTCCATCACCCACTGCAGCCAGCAGACGAAGTCGATCTCGTCGCCGTGCAGGGCACTGAACTCGGCGACCCGGGCCGACGTCGGGTGCTGCAGCTCGGCGGGCCAGTCGGTGAAGTGGGGTCCGTGCTGCTCGCTCAGCACCGCCCACTGCGCGAACCGCTCCAGCCCCTCACCGGCCCGCCGCCGGAAGGTCGAGAACGCGAGCTGGCGACCGGGCGATCGCGGCACCGCGTAGATGAGCCGCAGCGCCTCCCGCTTGGCGGTCCAGGCCGCATCACGCTGGATGGTCTGCCAGGCTTCGGTGGTGTCCAGACCGGCCTTGAGACCGGCCACGACGGCGCGCTGACCCTGGTCCAGGCCGAGCGCCTCGGGGATCCGCTCCGGCCGGATGTAGAGCGGGTTGAAGAAGCGCCGGGTGCTCGGCAGGTAGGGCGACGGCTCCAGCGGCGCCACCGGCTCGGCGGCGTGCAGCGGGTTGATCAGGATGTAGTCGGCGCCGTGCCGCCCGGCGGACCAGACGGCCAGATCGGCGAGATCGGCGAGGTCGCCCACGCCCCAGGAGTCGTGGGAGCGGACGCTGTACAGCTGGGTGGCCAGGCCCCAGGCCCGCCGGTCCCCCTGCCGGGCCGGGACACCCACCCACGCCGGGGTGACGATCAGCGGCATCGCCGCCTCCTGGCCGCCGCTGCGGGCCCGGACCGTGTGGTAGCCGAGCGGCAGGTCGCCGGGGATCTCGAAGCTGGCCTCGCCGACCCAGCGGCCGTCGATCTCGCGCGCCGGGGTCCAGTTCTCCAGCTGGCTCAGCCCCCGCCCCGCCCCGGTCTCCAGCTCGACCCAGATGTCGACCGGGTCCCCGTCGGTGACGTGCACGGCGATCACGTACGGGTGGCCCTCCCGGGTCGCCACGCAGCGCGGCAGCATCCGGGTCCACGGCTCGCGGTGGTGGGCCGCGAGCGCCGCCCAGGCCCGTTCCGTGGTCGAGGCGTCGACGTCCAGGCCGGCCAGCACCGCGATCACGGTCTCGGCGGCCACGGCGACGTGGTGACCCTGCCAGTCCCAGTACTCCGTGGCGATCCCGTACGCCTGCGCCAGCTCGACCAGCGACTCATCCAGTGCACTCACGGGCGCCATCCTGCCGCACCCCGCACGGACGGAGCCTGGAGACGGTCAGGCCGCGGCGCGAGTCCTGCGAGCGGCGATGAACGACCGGACCCCGATCGCGACGTAGACGACGCACACCACGAACAGGATCACGCTGACGATGATGGCGGCCGGCCGCTCGGCGGTGCCGGCGAACAGCTGGCCGATCTTGGCCACGTTCATCAGCGAGCCGAGGGCGCCGAGCAGGGCCACCACGAGCGCGGCGTGGATCGCGTGCCGGCGGAGCGCCTCCCGGCCGGCCAGGGCCGCGCAGATCAGCAGCAGCCCGCCGACGAACGCGGGGATCAGCGCGGTGACGCTGCTGGCCGAGGTGACGATGAAGGCCACCACACCGGTCAGCACCAACAGGGCGCCGGTGATCGTGGTCAGTCTGGGCATGCGGTGCACTCCTTGGTCCGGGCCGACACGCGGTCACGGTCGGGAACCCGGGACCGTACCCGACCGGGCCAACCCCGGGCGAGGACGTCCAGCCGCCGGTCCGATACCGGAACGAGACTCCGATCCCGTAGCCTCCGGCTCAGAATCCACGCTGCAGCAGGGAGATCGAGATGAGCCTGACCGTGCGGGTGGCCACGCCCGAGGACCGGCGGGCCGCCTTCGACACCGTGCTCGCGCCGAGCTTCGTGCTCGACGAGCTCGAGCCGTACGAGGAGTTCGAGACCAAGCTCGAGGACGGCGTCACCACGTTGCTGGTCGGGGTCGACGACGCCTCCGGAGAGGTGGTCGCGGCCGCGGTGTTCGTCAACGTCCGCGCCGCCAGCGCCGTCGTGCTCCGGCAGATGGCGACCCGGGAGGATCTCCGCGGCACCGGTCTGGGGACGGAGCTCTACCACGGCTTCATCGCCACCCTCGAGGAGACCGAGCAGCCGAGTCTGGTGCTGGCCGAGGTCCAGCACCCCGATCACCACGAGGCGCATCCGCGGCACGGCGACCCGCTCTCCCGGCTCCGCTTCTACGACCGCTTCGACGCGCTCATCCTCGACGTGCCCTACTACCAGCCCGCGCTGTCGGCCGGTCAGCAACCGGTGTACGGGCTGCTGCTGCTCGCCCTCTACGTCCGGCCGGATCTCATCAACCCGGCCCGGACCCACCTGGATCCGCCGGAGAACCTGCTGTTCGCCCTGCGCAGCCTGCTGTACGCCGACGGCGACCCCGACGAGGCGGCCGCGGCCAAGCTGCTGGCGGCCGCGTCGGTGTCCCGGGTCCGGCTGGTGCCGACCAGGGACTACGCCTCGGTCACCCCGGGTCTGCCCAGCACGCCGTAGCCGTCGGGCGGTGCCGCGCGACAACAACGAGGGGTCAGCGGCGCTTCCAGACCCGCACGTAGTCGACCTGCATCGTCTGCGGCACCGTGACCGCGGAGCCCGAGACACCGAGGTTCAGGATCAGGTAGTGCGGCTTCGGGGTCACGCCTGACCTCTGGGTGCCCACCTTCTTGCCGTCGTAGTAGAACGTGGCCTTGCCCGGTGCCCAGTCGACCCCGAACGTATGCCAGCCGCCGGAGCCCGGCATGTCGTCGCGCCAGGACTTCGGGTAGGCCCCCACCGAGTGCTTCGTGCCCGTTCCCCAGTGGACGTGCCAGGCCACGTCGTTGCCCGACAGGCACTCCATCACGTCGTACTCACCGTCGGTCCGCCAGTCGTCGCCGTTGAGCCAGAAGGCCGGCCAGTTCGGGCCGCACGACCCGCGCGGGGCGCCCTTCCCGTTGGACGGGGGTAGGTAGATCCGGGCCTCGGCGTAGCCGTAGGAGAACCGGAAGTCGTCACTGGACTGCACCAGACCGGAGGCGTACGGGTAGGTGCGTCCGTTGCTGGCCCGACAGCTCCGCTTCTCGGCCGTGAGGCGCAGGGTCCCCCCGGCGACCCGCACGTTCCGCGGGTCGTAGCAGGAGCGCTCCTCGGTGTTGATCGGCTTCGTCACTGTCGTGTCCGATGGCCCGAGCCAGTTCGGCTGCCAGTTGCCGGTCTTGAGCCGTGAGCCCGAGAAGCCGTCCCAGAAGACCATCCGCCACGACCCACCCACCCCGCGCGGTCGCGGTGTGGCCGCCTCCGCCGAGGGAGCTGATGGCGATGCGGCGGGGGCCACCACGACAGCCGGGAGCAGGGCGACGAGCAGACCCAGCAGTCCGACGAGGACGGCTGACCGGAGCACCGTGGGTGCCATGAGAGTCCCTTCGAGAGCGCGTGACGACACCTGAGCACAACGGCCGAGGGGTCGGCTGTCAAGGTCTGAGCGCGTTCTCGCGGAGCCCAGAGCCGCCTGGCCTGGGCCGGTGAGCACCCTCCAGGACGTCGTCACCCCGGTCACCGCCACCCACCTGCCGGTCCCCGAGAAGGAGGTTCGGGCACGCGGACCGGCGCAGGACCGTGCCCCGACCTCCTGCTCGACCGCGGACTCGATGTTTGCGGCCGGGTCAGGCGCCGTCGGCCAGTCGCGCGGTGATGGCGTCCACGTCGTACACGCAACCGCCCCAGGTGCCGCCGCTGACCTGCTGCAACGCGGCCCACAGGCGGGTGTCCGCGGGCAGGTCGGGGTGCGGTGCCAGGCCCTCGGCGCGGGGCCGAACGGCCAGCTCGATGGCGCCCTCGGCCGGGCTCAGCTCCGCGCCGGGTCGACCGACGAAGTCCAGGGTGCCCGTCAGGCGGCGGGTGTCGATCTCGATCCGGACCATGTCGCCGGTGCGCAGCCGCCCCACCGGTCCCCCGGCCAGCGCCTCCGGGCCGACGTGACCGAGGCAGGCGCCGGTCGACACCCCCGAGAAGCGCGCATCGGTGAGCAGAGCGACCTCACGTCCGAACGGCACGTGCTTCAGCGCCGAGGTCAGCTGGTAGGTCTCCTCCATGCCGGTGCCGGCGGGCCCGCAGCCGATCAGGGCGATCACCTCACCCGCCCGGACCACGCCGGTCTTGATCGCCTCGATCGCGGTGTGCTCGTCGGTGAAGACCCGGGCCGGGCCGGTGAAGCGGTAGACGCCGTCGTCGTCCAGGGATCGGGGGTCGATCGCGGTCGCCTTGACCACCGATCCCTCCGGCGCCAGGTTCCCGACCGGGAAGGCGACCGTGCCGGCCATCCCGACCTCACGGGCCCGGTCGGGCGGGAAGATCACCTCGTCGGGATCGAAGCCCCGGTCGGCCAGGATCTGCCGGAACCGCGTCCGCCGTCCGCTGTCGCGCCACGCGTCCAGGCGCTCCCCCAGTGTCGTCCCCTCCACCACCCGGGCGTCGGTACGCAACAGGCCCAGGTCGCGGAGGTGCAGCATCACCTCCGGCACCCCGCCGGCCAGGTAGACCCGTACGGTCGGGTGCATCACCGGGCCGTTGGGCAGCACCGAGACGATCCGGGGGGTCGACCTGGCCACCTCCAGCCAGTCGGCGGCGGTGGGCCGGCGCAGTCCGGCCGCGTGCGCGATCGCCGGGACGTGCAGCAGCAGGTTGGTGGAGCCACCGAAGGCGGCGTGCACCACCATCGCGTTGTGGACGGCGTCGTCGTCGAGCACGTCGGCGGTGGTCTGACCACGCTCGATCGCCGCAGCCAGCGCCCGCACAGACCGCAGACCGCCCTCCAGCCAGACCGGCTCGCCGGACGGGGCCAGGGCGGTGTGCCCGACGGCCAGGCCGAGGGCCTCGCCCACCACCTGGGCGGTGGCCGCGGTGCCGAGGAACTGGCAGCCGCCGCCCGAGGAGGCGCAGGCGGCGCAACCGAGCGACGCTGCGTCCTCCAGCGAGATGAGTCCGTGCGCGTAGCGGGCACCCAGCGTCTGGATCGTGCCGGCGTCCTCGCCGTGGGCCGGGGGCAGGGTCACCCCACCCGGCACCAGCACCGACGGGATGTCGGGTGCCCCGGCCAGCGCCATCATCATCGCCGGCAGCCCCTTGTCGCAGGTGGCGATGCCGACCACCCCGACCCGGTGCGGCAGCGACCGGATCAACCGGCGCATCACGATGGCGGCGTCGTTGCGGTAGGGCAACGAGTCGAACATCGCCGTGGTGCCCTGCGACCGACCGTCGCACGGGTCCGAGACGAAACCGGCGAAGGGCAGGAAACCCCGCCCGGTCAGCTCCTCGGCCACGGTGGCCGCGATGGTGCCCAGCTCGTAGTGGCCCGTGTGGTACCCCAGCGCAGCGGGTGAGCCGTCCGGTCGTCGCAACCCGCCCTGGGTGGACAGGAGCAGCACCCCGGGGTCTCCGGACCGCTCGGGGTCCGCCCCCATCCCGACGTTCTGGGTCATCCCGAACACGGTGCCGCTGGGGGCGTGGCGCAGCAGCTCGTCGGTCAGCGGCAGGGCGCCGCTCGGGCCGTCCGCCTGCGAGCGGACCTCGTACAGGTCGTCGCGGGCGGACGCGAAGTGCCCCTGACCGTCGCTCACGGGACGAGGGGGCTCACGCGTCCGTGTCCGTCGCCGCCAGCTGACCGCAGGCGCCGTCGATCTCGCGACCGCGGGTGTCGCGGACCGTGACCGGCACCCCCTTGTCGCGCAGCCGGCGGACGAACTCGTCCTCGTCGCGACGCCGCGAAGCCGTCCAGCGCGAGCCCGGGGTCGGGTTGAGCGGGATCAGGTTCACGTGCACCCAGCCCCAGTTGCCCCGCCGCTTGAGCACCTTGGCCAGCAGGTCGGCCCGGAACGCCTGGTCGTTGACGTCGCGGATCAGGATGTACTCGATGGAGACGCGGCGCTTGGTCTGCCGGGCGTACTCCCAGGCGGCGTTGACCACCTCGTCGATGTTCCACCGCGTGTTGATCGGCACCAGCTCGTCGCGCAGCTCGTCGTCGGGGGCGTGCAGCGAGAGCGCCAGGGTCACCGGGATGCCCTCGGTGGCCAGCTGCTGCATCCGGGGCACCAGACCCACGGTGGACACGGTGATACCGCGCGCACTCATGCCGAGTCCGTCCGGGGAGGGCGCCACGAGCTGGCGGACGGCTCCGATGACGGCCTTGTAGTTGGCCATCGGCTCACCCATGCCCATGAACACGACGTTGCTGACCCGGTCGCCGTCGACGTCCCCGCGACGGAGCCGGCGGGCCCCGTCCACGACCTGCTCGACGATCTCGCCCTGGCTCAGGTTGCGCTGCAGGCCGCCCTGACCGGTGGCGCAGAACGGGCAGGCCATCCCGCAGCCGGCCTGGCTGGACACGCACATCGTCACCCGGTCGGGGTAGCGCATCAAGACGCTCTCCACCAGGGCGTTGTCGAACAGCCGCCACAAGGTCTTGACCGTGTCGCCGCCGTCGGCGGTCTGCGTCCGGACCTCGCGCAGCAGCTCGGGCATGAAGGCGGCCGCCAGCGAGGCGCGGACCGTCTCGGGCAGATCGGTCCACTCGCTCGGGTCGGTGCGCAGACCCTCGAAGTAGTGACTGGACAGCTGTCGGGCCCGGAACGCGCGATGGCCGGCCGCCTCCACCTGCTCACGACGCTGCGTGGGAGTCAGGTCGGCCCAGTGCTTCGGCGGCTGACCTCGCCGCGGCGACTCGAGGATCAGCGGCAGCGGTTCGTTCATCCGCCGGGAACCAGTAGGTACATGATGAGCCAGGCTACCGGTGCCGCGACCAGCAGCGAGTCGAGCCGGTCCATCACCCCGCCGTGACCGGGCAACACCGAGCTCATGTCCTTGATGCCCAGGTCGCGCTTGATCAGCGACTCGATCAGATCGCCCATCACGCCGATGCCGACCAGGCAGACGCCCAGGATGATGCCGACCCAGAACGGCTGCTTCAGCGCCAGCACGGTCATCGCGACGGCCGACACCAGACCGAAGAGCATCGAGCCGGCGAAGCCCTCCCACGACTTTTTGGGGCTGATCCTCGGGGCCATCGGGTGCTTGCCGAGCAACACCCCGACGACGTAGCCGCCGGTGTCGCTCATCACCACCACGAGCATGTACGTCACCAGCCGAGACACGCCGTTCTCCCCCGCCAGCATCAGGGCCGCGAAGGAGCCGAGCATCGGCACGTAGCCGATGATCATCAGACTGGCCGCCGTGTCGCCGACGTAGCCGTTGGCCCCCCCGGGGACCCGCCAGATCAGCGCGGCCAGGACGGTCAGGGCCAGGGCCGCCAGCAGCACGCTGGTGGTGGAGAACACGACCGGTCGCTGGATGCCGGCCAGGTAGGAGCCGATCGAGATGGCCATGGTGCCGATGATGATCGGCTGGATGGCCGCCTTCATGCCGTGCCGCTGCAGGGCGTGGTAGAGCTCCAGCGAACCCATGCACAGAGCCACCGCGACCAGCAGCACGAAGGCCGGCTTGAAGAAGATCAGACTGACCACGACGTAGGCACCCAGCACGACGCCGAGACCGATGGCCGCGGGCAGGTTGCGACCGGCCCGGCCGTGGTCGCGCCCCGCCGGGGCCGCCGGCGACGCGTCGCCGGTGGCCGGACCAGGGGTCTCGCTGCTCGCCATGGGTCCTCGCTGAGCTCTCGGGCCTCGTCGGGTCGTGACCTGACGGTCTAGACCTCGAGGAGCTCGGCTTCCTTGTTCTTCAGGATGTCGTCGATCTGGTCGACGTAGGTCTTGGTCACCTGGTCGAGCTGCTTCTCGGCGCGGGCCACCTCGTCCTCGCCGACCTCCTTGTCCTTGACCATCTTGTCCAGGGAGTCCTTGGCCCAGCGGCGGTGGTTGCGCACTGAGATCCGGGCGTCCTCGGCCTTGGTCCGGGCGACCTTGATGTACTCCTTGCGCCGCTCCTCGGTCAGCTGCGGCAGCGAGACGCGGATGACGTTCCCGTCGTTGGACGGGTTCACGCCCAGGTCGGAGTCACGGATCGACTTCTCGATAGCGGTCATCGACGACTTGTCGTACGGGGAGATGAGGACCATCCGGGCGTCCGGCACCTGGAAGCTGGCCAGCTGCTGGAGCGGGGTCTGGGCGCCGTAGTAGTCCGCGGTCAGCTTGGCGAACATCGCCGGGTGGGCCCGACCTGTGCGGATGGCCGCGAAGTCCTCCTTGGCGTGCTCGACCGCGGAGTCCATCTTGAGCTCGGCCTCGGTCAGGATGTCGGGGATCACGGGATCGGCTCCTCAGCACGGGGATCGGGATTGGGGCGGGGATCGGTTCTAGCAGGGTAGTGCGGCCGACCCGAGTGGGGTCACCCCCGGGGCCGGTGGTCAGGCGTGGACGGTCGTCCCGATCCTCTCACCCGCGACGACGGCCACGATGGAGCCGTCGTCGTCCAGGCTGAAGAAGATCATCGGCAGGGCGTAGTCGCGCGCCATGCTGATGGCGGTGGCGTCGGCGACCTTGAGGTCCCGCGCGAGGTACTCGTCGTAGCTCAGGTGGTCGAACTTGATCGCTTCGGGATGGGTCTTCGGGTCGGCGTCGTAGACCCCGTCGACCCCCTGCTTGCCCATCAGCAGCACGTCGGCGCTGATCTCCAGCGCCCGCTGGGCGGCCACGGTGTCGGTGGAGAAGTACGGCATCCCCGAACCGGCGCCGAAGATGACCACGCGGCCCTTCTCCAGGTGCCGCTCGGCGCGGCGCGGGATGTAGGGCTCGGCGACCTGACCCATGGCGATGGCGGTCTGGACCCGGGTCTGCACCCCGGTCTTCTCCAGGAAGTCCTGGAGGGCCAGGCAGTTCATCACCGTGCCCAGCATGCCCATGTAGTCGGCCCGGTCACGGTCCATGCCGCGCTGCTGGAGCTCGGCGCCGCGGAAGAAGTTGCCGCCACCCACGACGATGGCGACCTGGGTGCCCCCCGCGACCACAGCGGCGATCTGCTGGGCCAGCCCACCGACCACGTCGGGGTCGACCCCGACGCGGCCGCCGCCGAACACCTCTCCGGAGAGCTTGAGCAGGACGCGCTTGTACGGACTGGTCATGAGCTCTCCTGGAGACGTGTGGCGGGGTCCGGCCTCGAGATCACTCAGGCAGCGGCTTCGAAGCGGACGAACCGGGTGACCTTCACACCGGCGCTGTCCAGGAGGGTAGCGACCGGCGTCTTGTTGTCGGTCACCGACGGCTGCTTCAGCAGGCAGACGTCCTTGAGGAAGGCGTTCACGCGACCCTCGACGATCATCGGGACCGCCCGCTCGGGCTTGCCCTCCTCCTTGGCCGTGGCCTCGGCGATCCGGCGCTCGTTCTCGAGCAGGTCGGCGGGGACCTCGTCCGGCGTCAGGTACTGCGGCTTCATGGCCGCGACCTGCATGGCGGCGGTGCGGGCCGCGGAGGCGTCGTCACCCTCGTACTGCACCACCACGCCGACCTGCGGCGGCAGGTCGGACGCGCGCTTGTGCAGGTAGACCGCGGTCTGCCCGTCGAAGTAGGCGGCGTTGGCGATCTCGAGCTTCTCGCCGATGGTGGCGGACAGCTCGCTGACGGCCTCGGCCACGGTCTTGCCGGAGGCCAGGGTGGCCGCGTTGGCCGCCTCGACCGAGTCGGCCTTGGCGGCGGCGACGGCCTTGACCACGTCGTCGGCGAGGGCCTGGAACTCGGCGTTCTTGGCCACGAAGTCGGTCTCGGCGCCCAGTTGGACCAGCGCACCCTCGGCGAACACGACCAGGCCGTTGCTGGCGGAGCGCTCGGCGCCCCGCTTGGCGGCCTTGGCCTGCCCGGAGATCCGGAGCAGCTCGGTGGCCTTCTCGAAGTCGCCGTCGGCCTCGGTCAGGGCCTTCTTGGCGTCCATCATCCCGGCGCCGGTGGCGTCCCGGAGCTTCTTGACATCCTGCGCGGAGAATCCCGCCATCAGTTCGTTCCTCATCAGCTTGTCGGTGCTCTCACCCGGGCGCGGGGTTCGCGCCCGGTGAGTGGGTGGGTGGTGACCGGTGCGCGCCGCCTCGCGGCGCGCACCGGTCGGCTGGTGCTCCGGCGAGGCTCAGGCCTCGGTGCGGTGCTCGCCCTGCTCGGTCGGCTGCGCGTCGGCGTCGGCCTCGGCCGCGACCACGGCCGGGATCTCGTCGGCGGGCACCGGAGCGGCGTCGGGGGCCGCGGCCACGGCTTCAGCCTCCTCGTCGAGCGTCTGCACGGCGGGGGTCTCGTCCTCGGTCGACTCGGCCGGGGCCTCGTCGGCAGCGGCCGGAGCGGCGTCGGCCGGAGCCGCCGCCTCGTCCTGGGCGCCCAGGAGCTCGCGCTCCCAGTCGGGCATCGGCTCGGCGCCGGTGCCGGCCTCGGCGCTGCTCTGGCCGCCGGAGCGGGAGACCAGACCATCGGCGACGGCGTCGGCGATCACGCGGGTCAGCAGGGAGACCGACCGGATCGCGTCGTCGTTGCCCGGCACCGCGAAGTCGACCTCGTCAGGATCGCAGTTGGTGTCCAGGATGCCGATCACGGGGATCCGCAGCTTGCGGGCCTCGTCGACGGCCAGGTGCTCCTTCTTGGTGTCCACGATCCACACGGCCTGCGGGGTGCGGGGCATGTCCCGGATGCCGCCGAGGGTCTTCTCCAGCTTCTCCTTCTCGCGGCGGAGACCGAGGAGCTCCTTCTTGGTCAGGCCGGAAGCCGCGACGTCGTCGAAGTCCATGCCCTCCAGCTCCTTGAGCCGCTGGATCCGCTTGGAGATGGTGCCGAAGTTGGTCAGCATGCCGCCCAGCCAGCGCTGGTTCACGAAGGGCATGCCGACGCGGGTGGCCTGCTCGGCGATGGTCTCCTGGGCCTGCTTCTTGGTGCCGATGAACAGCACCTGGCCGCCACGGGAGACGGTCTCCTTGACGAACGCGTAAGCGCGGTCGATGTACGTCAACGACTGCTGCAGGTCGATGATGTAGATGCCGTTGCGCTCGGTGAAGATGAATCTCTTCATCTTCGGGTTCCAGCGACGGGTCTGGTGCCCGAAGTGGACGCCGCTCTCGAGCAGCTGGCGGGTGGTGACGACGGCCATGGCCGCATTCCTTTCCTTACCGGCGTTGGTGCCGGCGTGACGGTTCGTCGGTCCCGAACGGTTCGGGACCGCCTGATGACCACACCTCGTCGCGACTCGACGGAGCGAGACCGTGCGGCGAGGTCCCGATCCGGGGATCGGGCTGTGGACATGCGAAGTCAGCCCTGTGGCAGGGCTGCCGGCCTAGTCTAGCCGATCGCGCGCTGCGTCCCGGTCGCTCACGAGACGGTCCAGGAGCCGACCCGGACCGAGCACCGCGGCACCCACCTCCACCACGCGTCGAGCCAGGTCGCGGTCCGCGGTCACCACGGTCACCGCCGCCCCGTCGGCCACCGCAGCGGTCGCCTCGACCACGATCCGGTCGTCGCCCGCACCGGTGGCGTGCACGACCTCGACGACGGTCCTCGGGTCCTCCGGCCCTCCCCGGCCCGCCGGCACACCGGGCCGAGCCCGACCCTCGAGGACCAGGACGATGCGGTCCGCCAGGCCCACGGTCGCGCCGAGCCGGCGGTGCAACCGCGCCGCCGCACCGGGCCGGTCGCGCCACCAGCCGTCGGGCCGGGACCCGACCACGTTCGCCCCGTCCACCACCAGGACGTCGGTCACCCGGTCACTCGGCACGTCTGCGGTCGGCACACCTCCAGTGGAGCACGTCGAGACCCGGCCGGCGGCCGGCGCGGGGGCGGCCGGCGCGG